>NZ_CP009247.1:0-651038 GCF_001941485.1 Corynebacterium frankenforstense DSM 45800
GTGCAGGCGAGCGGGAGACCCCGCCCGCCGTGTGGTCCGTGCGGGTCCCCGCACGGAGGAGAACGACAAGACGGGAGAGACGTGGCTGACGGTAAGCAGGCACTGGAGCAGACGTGGCGGGAGGTCGTCGCGGAACTCGTCGGCGCCTCCGAGCGCCCCGATTCCGGCATCCCGCCGCTGAACCACAAGCAGCGGGCCTTCCTCGCGCTCGCCAAGCCGATCGTGCTGGTCGACGGCTACGTGCTGCTGGCGACCCCGCACCAGATGGCCAAGCAGGTCGTCGAGAACGAGCTCGGCGAGCAGATCACCCGGGTGCTCAGCGAGCGCATGCACCGGCCCTGCTCGCTGGCCGTCTCGGTCGACCCGCAGGCCGCCCACCGCGAGACCGAGGAGGCCCACGCCGTCGCCGACGCGGCCTCCGCGCCCGTCGACTCGGTCATCGGACAGAACCCGGCCGCCCCGCAGAATGCCGGCCAGACCGGCCAGGCAGGCAGCCCTGCCGCAGCCGGCTTCGACGCCGGGGAGAACGCCGGTGGCTTTCCGGGCGCCGGGGCCCCGACCGAGCAGCGCCAGGCGCCGCACCAGAGCGAGGCGTTCGACCTGACCTCCTCGCCGGCGGCCTTCCACGACCCGGAGGCCCAGGCCGGCGGCCCGGCTCAGTCAGGCACCCCGACCCAGGAGCAGCGCCGCAACGAGGCACCGCAGCAGACCGAGGTGCCGGGATACGGCGAGCAGACCGGCTTCACCCCCGGCTCGGGACCCGGTTCCGACCCCTCGGGCTTCGGTGGCGCCCCCACCAGGCAGAACGACTACAACTCGGGCTTTTCGGCCCCGGGCGCCGCAGGCGCCCCGACCCCCACGCCCACCCGGCGGGATCCGGCGACGGGGACCGGCGGGGCGTCGGCAATCAACGGCGCACCCCGGCAGACCGAGGCCGGCGGCTGGCGGCAGAGCTACAGCGGCGAGGCCGCGCAACGCCTGCCGCGCGAGCAGCCGGCGCACGACCCGAACCGCGAGACCTCGCTGAACCCGCGCTACACCTTCGAGTCCTTCGTCATCGGCTCGTCGAACCGCTTCGCCAACGGCGCCGCGGTCGCCGTGGCCGAGAATCCCGCCCGCGCATACAACCCGCTGTTCATCTCCGGCGGGTCCGGACTGGGCAAGACGCACCTGCTGCACGCCGCCGGCAACTACGCCAAACTGCTGCAGCCGAGCCTGCGCATCAAGTACGTCTCGTCGGAGGAGTTCACCAACGACTACATCAACTCGGTGCGTGACGACCGGCAGGAGTCCTTCAAGCGGCGCTACCGCAACCTCGACATCCTGATGGTCGACGACATCCAGTTCCTGCAGGGCAAGGAGGGCACGCAGGAGGAGTTCTTCCACACCTTCAACGCGCTGCACCAGGCCAACAAGCAGATCATCCTGTCCTCGGACCGCCCGCCGAAGGAGCTGACCACCCTCGAGGACCGCCTGCGCACCCGCTTCCAGGCCGGGCTGATCGCGGACATCCAGCCGCCGGACCTGGAGACGCGCATCGCGATCCTGATGAAGAAGGCGGAGGCCGACGGCACGCGCGTCGAGCGCGACGTGCTCGAACTGATCGCCAGCCGCTTCGAGAGCTCCATCCGTGAGCTCGAGGGCGCGCTGGTGCGTGTCTCGGCGTACTCCTCGCTGATCAAGGAGCCGATCGACCTGGCCAACGCCGAGGTCGCGCTGCGCGACATCCTGCCCGACCCGCAGGACGTGGTGATCACGGCCTCGACGATCATCGAGACCACCGCCGAGCACTTCGGGATCTCGACGGCGACCCTGTGCGGCACCGGCAAGACCCGCGCGGTCACGCACGCCCGCCAGCTGGGCATGTACCTGTGCCGCGAGCTGACCGACCTGTCGCTGCCGAAGATCGGCGACCAGTTCGGCGGCAAGGACCACACGACCGTGATGTACGCCGACCGGAAGATCCGCAAGGAGATGACGGAGAAGCGCGACACCTACGACGAGATCCAGTCGCTGACCCAGAAGATCAAGAACGCGGGGCGCGCCTCGATCTAGCAGGGGATGGCTCGAGGCGGGCTCCGGACCGCCGGGGTCGGATTCGGTCCGGGCCCGGACCGGGCTGAGTTGGCTGGCCGGGGCTGGCCGGCCGGCTTTGGGCCGTTGCTCGCGGAACGCTGAGCCCGCCGGCGAATCGGCTGAGCTCCGCTGAACCCGTCGGCTAGCTCCGTCGAGCCCACCGATACCCGTCCGGATGACACGATCCGGGCGGGTTTTCGTGTACCCGGGCGGGTTTTCGCATGCCCGGGCGGGGGCCTGGGGACCGCGGTGCAGGTGAGGCCGGTGGGACTGGCGGGGCGGGGGAGAGGGCTCCGGGTGCGACCAGGGCCCGGTCCGGGGCCTGATCGAGGGACCGCACCCGACTTTTTGTGTCATCGCGTGAGGCGCGATCGGCGTTTTCCCAGTTCAAAATCGACCGCTGATCCCGGCGTGACACAAAAAGTCTGTGCATCCGCCGGAAGGGGCGGCTCCCGAGCCGGCCCCGGGCCGAATCAGGGTTCCCCGACCCCTCGCGAGCCCGCACCAGGCCGGAACCAGCGCAGCGCCCCCGCGCCGACCCGCTCGAGCCAGGCCTATCCACCCGAGCCAAGCCCATCCACCCGAGCCAGCCCGCCCGAGACCGGCCCACCCGCCCGACTATCCACAGTGTCCACAGAGTTCTCCACAGCCGTGTAATTACAAGAATGTAAGTCAGAGATTTCTGTCATCCCGGTCACGCCGCCGGACCCACCGCAGCACCCCGCGCCCGCGACCTGCGGAACCACAAAAACCCAGGTCGCGAGATGTGGACAAGTGGCCCGCCGGCGGGGGAGAGACGGTGGATGGATTGTGAATGACAAGACCTTCCCGGAAGTTGTCCACAGGGGCCCCGAGTTATGCACAAATCGTCCACACCGCGACGCACATCCATGATTTTGTGGTTTACCTCGACCGGGACGCCTCGATCCACAGACTCAACAGGACCTACTGCGGTTACCAAGAAAATTACTTGTAATTCCTAAGAAGAAAGAGGGGGTTGAGGATCGAACGGACCGGGCCCTCGGCGCCACGCGGCGCCCCGGGGCCCGGACGAGCCGGCCTCGCCGGCCGTCAAAGACCGCCCGGCAAATGACATGAAGTTCCGTCGCCCCGACCGAACCGGTAGTTTGGAGTTGTTGTCATTCGCTGCCCCGGCCGTCCCCGCGGCCGGCGGCCCGGGATCACGAGGGAGCAGGTGCCGAAAATGGAGTCACAAGGGGTCTCGTTCCGTGTGGCCAAGGACGACTTCGCCGACGCGGTCGCCTGGGTCGCCCGCAGCCTGCCGAGCAAGGCGGCCCAGCCCGTGCTTCGTGCCATGGTCATCACCGCAGGCGACGAGGGCCTTGAGCTGGCCGGATTCGACTACGAGGTCTCCACGCGGGTGCGCGTGGCGGCCGACGTCGAGCAGCCCGGCGTCATCGCCGTGGCCGGCAAGCTGATCGCGGAGATCACCGGTTCGCTGCCGAACAAGCCCGTCGACGTGCGCCTGCAGGACACGACCGTGTCGGTCGACTGCGGCGCCTCGCACTTCGAGCTGCCCCTGATCCCGCTCGACGACTACCCGAAGCTGCCTGAGCTGCCCGAGGTCACCGGCACCGTCGACCCGCGGCTGTTCTCCGAGGCCGTCGGCCAGGTCGCCGCCGCCGCGGGCCGCGACGACACCCTGCCGATGCTGACCGGCGTGCACGTCGAGATCCACGGCTCCGAGGTCGTCATGGCCGCCACCGACCGCTTCCGTCTGGCCCGGCGCACCATGGAGTGGCAGCCGAAGTCCCCGGACATCGAGGCCACGCTGCTCATCCCGGCCAAGACTCTGCAGGACAACGCCCGCACCCTGGACAACCAGGTCAGCAGCGACCCGGTCGACATCGCCGTCGGTGCCGGTGACCAGGTCGGCGCAGCCGGCCTCTTCGGCGTGCACACCGACAACCGCGAGACCACCACGCGCATGCTCGACGCGGAGTTCCCGAACATCACCCCGCTGCTGCCCAAGACGCACACCTCGATCGCGACCGTGGAGATCGCCCCGCTGCAGGAGGCGATCCGCCGCGTCTCGCTGGTCACCGACCGCAACGCGCAGATCCGCATGCAGTTCCGCTCCGGCGAGCTGATCCTCTCGGCCGCGGGCACCGACTCCGGCCACGCCGAGGAGTCCCTGCCCTGCGCCTTCACCGGCGCCGACGAGCTGCTCATCGCGTTCAACCCGGGCTACCTCAAGGACGGCCTGGCCGTGGTGCACACCGACCGCGTGGTCTTCGGCTTCACGGAGCCCTCGCGCCCGGCGATCCTCATCCCTGAGCCCGAGGAGCTCCCCGAGGCCGACGCGGAGGGCAACTTCCCGACTCCGGCGACGGACTTCACGTACCTGCTGATGCCCGTGCGCCTGCCGGGTTAGGCGGGCCGGGGTGCGCCTCAGCGAACTCTCCCTGCGCGACTTCCGTTCCTGGCCGCAGCTCAACCTGCATCTCGACGAGGGGGTGACCCTCTTCGTCGGCCGCAACGGCTATGGCAAGACCAACATCATCGAGGCCGTGGGCTACCTGGCCCACCTGTCCTCGCACCGCGTCAACTCGGATGCCGCGCTGGTCCGAGCCGGCGCGGAGAACGCCCGCGTCTCGGCGACCGCGATCAACGAGGGCCGTCAGCTGACCGCCCATCTGCTGCTGAAACCCCGCGGGGCGAACCAGGCGCAGATCAACCGCACCCGCCTGCGCTCCCCGCGTGAGGTGCTCGGCGTGGTGCGCACCGTTCTCTTCGCGCCCGAGGACCTCGCGCTGGTCCGCGGCGAGCCTGCCGAGCGGCGCCGCTACCTCGACGCGATCATCGCCACGCGCACGCCGCGTCTCGCCGGGGTCAAGGCCGACTACGACAAGGTGCTGCGCCAGCGGAACGCCCTGCTGAAGTCGGCCGGCCGGGCGCTGCGCCGCGGTTACGGTTCGGAGGACGGCGCCGCCGCGCTGGTCACCCTGGACACCTGGGACGCGCAGCTGGCCGCGCTCGGTGCGCAGGTCATGCGCGCGCGCATGGACCTGGCCGCCGAGCTCGACCCGCACGTGACCGCGGCGTACGCGCAGATGGCCCCGGGCCCGCGCGCCGCGCACGTCACCTACGCCCCGCGCACCGAGGTCGAGCCCGACGCGGATGTGGCGACCATCGAGGCTGAACTGCTCGCCCACCTGGGCCGCGCGCGCGACAAGGAGATCGACCGCGGCATGAGCCTCGTCGGCCCGCACCGCGACGACCTCTCGGTGACCCTCGGCGACGGCCCGGCCAAGGGCTTCGCCAGCCACGGCGAGACCTGGAGCGTGGCCATCGCGCTGCGCCTCGGCGAATTCCAGCTGCTGCGCGCCGAGGGCACCGACCCGATCCTCATCCTCGACGACGTCTTCGCCGAGCTCGACGCGCAGCGCCGCCGCCAGCTCGTCGCGCTCGCGCAGGAGGTCGAGCAGGTGCTCATCACCGCCGCCGTCGACGAGGACCTGCCCGGCAACCTCGACGGGCTCACCGTCGCGCGCCACGAGATCACCCTCGACGACGACCACCTCTCGCTTCTCGACGCCGCGCCCCACCCCGATGCGGAAGATGGAGCCGTTTCCGGTGGCGCGCCCGCCGCTGACGCGGCGGCCGGAGACGCCGGCAGAGAAGACGTCGCCGAAGACGAAGGCGCTGAAGAAGTGGCCGCCGGTGATGATGCAGCGGGTGGAGTTGGACAGGACGAAGAAGCCGAGGAAGAAACGGCCGAGGAAGAGGAAGGCGGTGACGCCGAGTGAGCGGGAGCGAGCGGGAGAACGCCGCCGAGCCGCAGGCGGGCGGCGACATCATCGCGGAGACCTTCGGTAACCTGCGCCGGCGCGCGGGAGCCGGCAACCGGCACGCGCCGAGCCTGAAGTTCCAGGCCAACGCCCGCTCCGAGGCCAAGGTACCCGGCCTGAAGGAGCCCGAGCGGACCAGGCGCGGCCGGCGCGGGACGAAGAAGCGCCGACGTGGCATCCCCACCGGCGCGGACGGCTACATCGTGCAGCGCCGCCGGGACGTCGACAATGTGGGCAGCCTGCTCAGCCGCGAGATGCACCGCCGCGGCTGGACCGGCCACCTGGCCGACGGCTGGGTCTCCGGGCACTGGGAGGAGCTGGTCGGCGAGAAGATCGCCCAGCACACCCGCGTCGAGATGATCAAGGAGACCACCGTCTTCATCACCTGCGACTCGACGTCGTGGGCGACGAACCTGCGCTACATGCAGCGCCAGATCCTCCAGGAGATCGCCCGCAAGGTCGGGCCTGACGTGATCACGCAGCTGAAGATCTTCGGGCCGAAGGCGCCGAGCTGGCGCAAGGGGCCGCTGCACGTCAAGGGGCGCGGGCCCCGCGACACCTACGGATAGGGTGCGCGACTTCGTCGCGCACCCGGGACCGGGACGCGCACCCGGGACCGGGACGCGCGTCTCTGTGAACGGCCGCGCACCCCGGTGAAGCACGCGAATCAGGGCGCGCAGGCGCCCGGCGGCGAGGTGTGACGAAGACCGATGCATGCGCGACGTCGGAAATTGAACTGGGCAAACGCCATACACGGCCCGTGAGAGGGCCTACGACGCGCGCGAGGGGTCTGCCGGGGGGCGGGTACCGGGGTGTAGACTGGGGCAGTCTAAAAGAAATCTGACCCTTTTGCGGCCGCCGGTCCCGGATCGGCGGCGGTGCGGGGGCCGGATCTCAACGTAACTTCAGCGAGGAGTAACAGGTTCACGTGGCAACCAACGCTGAGCACCACGATTACGACGCCTCATCGATCACCATCCTCGAGGGGCTGGAGGCCGTCCGCAAGCGCCCGGGCATGTACATCGGCTCGACCGGCAAGCGCGGCCTGCACCACCTGGTGTGGGAGGTCGTCGACAACTCGGTCGACGAGGCGATGGCCGGGTACGCGACGAAGGTCGACGTCACCCTGCTCGCCGACGGCGGCATCCAGGTCGTCGACGACGGCCGTGGCATCCCGGTCGAGATGCACGCCTCCGGTGTGCCCACCGTCCAGGTGGTCATGACCCAGCTGCACGCCGGCGGCAAGTTCGACTCCGAGTCCTACGCGGTCTCCGGCGGTCTGCACGGTGTGGGCATCTCCGTGGTCAACGCCCTGTCCACCCGCGTCGAGGCCGACATCAAGCGCGACGGCAAGCACTGGCTGCAGAACTTCC
Source organism: Corynebacterium frankenforstense DSM 45800 (assembly GCF_001941485.1). Lineage (NCBI taxonomy): Bacteria > Bacillati > Actinomycetota > Actinomycetes > Mycobacteriales > Corynebacteriaceae > Corynebacterium > Corynebacterium frankenforstense. Next base: position 7,262 of record NZ_CP009247.1, read on the forward strand.
AGAACGCGCTGCCCGACCCGCTGATCGAGGGCGGCAACGCCCGCGGCACCGGCACGACCATCCGCTTCTGGCCGGACGCGGAGATCTTCGAGACCGTCGACTTCGACTTCGAGACGATCTCGCGGCGCCTGCAGGAGATGGCCTTCCTGAACAAGGGCCTGACCATCACGCTGCGCGACGACCGCGCCACCGACGCCGAGCTGGAGCTCGAGGCCCTCGCCGAGGGCGGCGACACGGCCACCAGCCTCGACGAGGTCGACGAGAAGGCCGACGCCGGCGAGGCACCCGCCACGCCGAAGAAGCGTGAGAAGAAGAAGGTCTTCCACTACCCGAACGGCCTGCAGGACTACGTCAACTACCTGAACAACTCCAAGCAGCCGATCCACCCGTCGATCGTCGCGTTCGACGCCGTCGGCGAGGGCCACGAGCTCGAGCTGGCCATGCAGTGGAACAACTCCTTCAAGGAGTCGGTGCACACCTTCGCCAACACCATCAACACGGTCGAGGGCGGCACGCACGAGGAGGGCTTCCGCTCCGCGCTGACCTCCCTGATGAACCGCTACGCGCGGGACCACAAGCTGCTCAAGGAGAAGGACAAGAACCTCACCGGCGACGACTGCCGCGAGGGCATCGCCGCCGTGATCTCCGTGCGCGTCGGCGACCCGCAGTTCGAGGGCCAGACCAAGACCAAGCTGGGCAACACCGAGGTGCGCTCCTTCGTGCAGAAGGCCACCTACGAGCACGTCGGCGACTGGCTCGAGGCCAACCCGGCCGAGGCCAAGGTCATCGTCAACAAGGCGATCTCCTCGGCCCACGCCCGCCAGGCCGCCCGCAAGGCCCGCGACCTGGTGCGCCGCAAGTCCGCCACCGACCTGGGCGGACTGCCCGGCAAGCTGGCCGACTGCCGCTCCAAGGACCCGACACGCTCCGAGCTGTTCATCGTGGAGGGCGACTCGGCCGGTGGCTCCGCCAAGCAGGGCCGCGACTCGATGTACCAGGCCATCCTGCCGCTGCGCGGCAAGATCCTGAACGTGGAGAAGGCGCGCCTCGACCGCGTGCTCAAGAACGCCGAGGTCCAGGCCATCATCACCGCCCTGGGCACCGGCATCCACGACGAGTTCGACATCAACAAGCTGCGCTACCACAAGATCGTGCTGATGGCCGACGCCGACGTCGACGGCCAGCACATCGCCACGCTGCTGCTGACCCTGCTCTTCCGCTTCATGCCGGCGCTCGTCGAGGAGGGCCACGTCTACCTCGCTCAGCCGCCGCTGTACAAGCTGAAGTGGCAGAAGGGCGAGCCCGGCTACGCGTTCTCCGACGCCGACCGCGACAAGCAGCTCGACGAGGGCCGCGGCGCCGGCCGCAAGATCAACACCGACGACGGCATCCAGCGCTACAAGGGCCTCGGCGAGATGAACCCGAACGAGCTGTGGGAGACCACGCTGGACCCGACCACGCGCATCCTGCGCCGCGTCGACCTGCACGACGCGCAGCGTGCCGACGAGCTGTTCTCCATCCTCATGGGTGACGACGTCACGGCCCGCCGCTCCTTCATCACCCGCCGCGCGAAGGACGTCCGCTTCCTGGACATCTAGGGGAGCCCGCGCCCGCGCGAAAGGGGACCGCAGCATTGTGCTGCGGTCCCCTTTTTGGTGTGTGGTCGGTGGACTGCTCAGCTGTTGTCGGCGTGGCGCTGGATGATCCGGCCCAGCTCCGGCACCGCCGGCACGATCAGGCCGTGGGCCCGGCCGCGCACGCCGCGGTAGATGGTCAGAAGCGCCGGGAAGTCCACCCGGTCCGCCCACGAGTCCGAGACCGCCAGCAGCTGCTCGGCGGTGGTGTCGCGACGGGCGTCGAGGAACTGACCGAAGTCGTTGACCTTGCCCACGGAGCCGTGACCTGGGGTTTCGGCTGTTGCGTTATCCCCATGGTTGGCGGATCCAACGGTGGCGTCGGCCTGCGGTTCAGAACCGGCGGTCGCTTCGGCATCTCCGGCCCCGGCATCGTGTCCGGCGGCGTGCTCCCGTCCGGCGCAGAACTGAGTCCACTGCGGGGTCAGCGCCCCGAGGACGTCCGGGATCATCCGGTCTATCACCTTGACCACCACGTCGCGGTCGACGGCACGCGCGGCCTTCATGGTCGTGCGCAACGCCACCCCGCTGACGCCGGTGCGCGAGCGGATGGTCTCCTCGGCCAGATCGCCGAGATCGGCGACGAGTCCGGCGCGGTGCCGGCTCGCCAAAAGGTGCGCCAGCTCGTTCTGCATGAGCTCAACGTCCTTCCGCTCAAAGCTTGGTTGCGGCTCTTCCGCCACAGTCACCCGAGAACTCAATAGTCACATCAGTTAACTGCAACCACAACAGTCTCACACTGTACATGGCCGCCCGGTCGCCGCCCACCATACCGGCGCCGAATCCGCTTCACCCGTCCGCTGCCTCGGACTTCTCCGGGCGCACCGGCACCCCCGTGCTCGGGTACGCGGTCCGAGGCGTCGAAAACGCCGCGTAGACCCCGCGTGCCCCGTACCATCATCGACTGTGACGCACCACACTGAACCGATCATCGTCGACGCAGACATCCCCGACGGCTCCCGCACGCCGGTCAACGTCTTCCCCGGCGGCGAGCGCCCGCTGGTGGTGCTCTGGCCCGGCTTCGGCGTCGGCGCCTCCTACTACCGCCCCATCGCCGCCGAACTCGCCGCGCGCGGTTTCCCCTCCGCCATCGGCGAACTGCGCGGCCAGGGCGCGAGCACCGCCCGCGCCGGCCGCCACGCCAGCTGGGGCTACTTTGAGCTGGCCACCCAGGACTACCGCCTGGTCATCGAGGCCGCCAAGGCCGAGCTCGGCCTCGACGAGTCCCACCCGACCGTCCTGCTCACCCACTCCCTCGGCGGACAGGTCGCCACCGCCTTCCTCGCGCTTGACGACGCCCCGCGGCTCGGCGTCGCCGGCCTCTTCGGCGTGGGCAGCGGCTCGCCGTACTTCCGCACCTTCGAGGGCAACACCCGCGTGCGCATCCGCGTCGGGGCGTCCCTCTTCGCGCTGGGCAACCGCCTCTTCGGCCACTGGCCGGGCGCGATCGCCGGCATCGACCCCGTCGGCTACGGCCGCCAGCCCGCCCGGCTGATGGCCGACTGGCGCCACCTCGCCCTGCACAACAGCTTCGAGCACGTCTTCGACGGCCACGGGGTCGCCGACCACCGCGCCGCCCTGGCCGGGGTCGAGGCGCCGGTGCTGTTCACCCGCTTCGAGAACGACGAGATGTGCCCGCTGGCCTCCTCGCAGGCCCTGGCCGGGCACCTGCCGAACGCGGAGGTCGGCTGCGAGGAGCTGCCCGGCCGGCTGGGCCACAACCGCTGGGCGCGGGAGCCGCAGATCGTCGCCGACCGCTTCGAGCGCTTCCTCGAGGACAACGGGATCTGACCTGCCCCGCCTCCGGGCTCTCGAGCTCGCCTGGTCTGCGGTGGTCAGGCGGCGGAGCCGGCTAACCTGCCGGCCGCTCGTTGCGCGCGGCCAGGACGTCGACGAGCACCGCGGCGAGCACCTCGTTGGCCGAGCGCGTCGGCGTCAGCGGCGCGATCCTGCGGGTCAGCGCCGCCACTGCCCGGGCCTGGGCGTCGCCGTCGGCGTGCACCGGCACGCCGGCCAACCGCGGGGCCGTCGCCCCGGCCAGGGCGGCGAGGCCCGGGTAGTCACGCACGCTCGCGCCGGTGGCCGCGCAGACCTCGTCGGCGACGAGCACCACCTGCCCGAAGCTCAGGCCCCGGATGCGCCGCAGCTCCCCGCCGGACCCGCGGCCCGAGACGTCTTCACCGGCCGTGCTCTCGGCATCGGCCGCACCGCCCTGACCGGCGCCTTCCGGCCCGTTCACCGCAGCCGCTCCTCGGCGGCGGTGTACTCGCGCACGGACTCGCGCGCCAGTTGGACCACCGCGGCGTCGTCAAGCGTCCGCGCGGCGGCGGCGACGATGGCACGCACCGCCGCCTCCCTCTTGCTCGAACCCTGCGCGCGCGCCAGCAGCGCGAGTGCCCGGTCCTCCTCGGCTGAGAGTCGCAACGTCATCGCCATGGGAAAAACGGTACCACTGTGATACCGCACCGGCGCGGATAATCGCTCACACGGGCCTGTGGGGCGTAAGATGGACTTGTTTTAGGCCTCAGAGAAAGGTGAGCATGAGCGACGACATTCTGAGTGGCGATCGCATCCATCCCATCGACATCAACGAGGAGATGGAGACCAGCTACATCGACTACGCCATGAGCGTGATCGTGGGCCGCGCGCTGCCCGAGGTGCGCGACGGCCTCAAGCCGGTGCACCGCCGCATCCTCTACGCGATGTTCGACTCCGGTTACCGCCCGGAGCGCGGCTACGTGAAGTCCGCGCGCCCGGTCTCGGACACCATGGGTCAGTTCCACCCGCACGGCGACAGCGCCATCTACGACACCCTGGTGCGCCTCGCCCAGAGCTGGAACATGCGCTACCCGCTGGTCGACGGCCAGGGCAACTTCGGCTCGCCCGGCAACGACGGCCCGGCCGCCATGCGTTACACGGAGTGCAAGCTGACGCCGCTGGCCATGGAGATGGTCCGCGACATCCGCGAGAACACCGTCGACTTCTCCCCGAACTACGACGGCAAGACCTCCGAGCCGGACGTGCTGCCCTCGCGCGTGCCGAACCTGCTGATGAACGGCTCCGGCGGCATCGCCGTCGGCATGGCGACCAACATCCCGCCGCACAACCTCAACGAGCTGGCCGAGGCCATCTACTGGCTGTTGGCCAACCCGGGCGCCGACGAGAAGGCCGCCCTCGAGGCCTGCATGGAACGCGTCAAGGGCCCCGACTTCCCGACCGCCGGCCTCATCGTCGGCGACCAGGGCATCAAGGACGCCTACACCACCGGCCGCGGCTCGATCCGCATGCGCGGCGTGACTTCCATCGAGGAGGAGGGCAACCGCCAGATCATCGTGATCACCGAGCTGCCCTACCAGGTCAACCCGGACAACCTCATCTCCTCGATCGCCGAGCAGGTCACCAACGGCAAGCTCGCCGGCATCTCCAAGATCGAGGACGAGTCCTCCGACCGCGTGGGCATGCGCATCGTGATCACCCTGAAGCGCGACGCCGTGCCGCGCGTGGTGCTCAACAACCTCTACAAGCACTCGCAGCTGCAGACGAACTTCGGCGCCAACATGCTCTCGATCGTCGACGGGGTGCCGCGCACCCTGCGCCTCGACGAGATGCTGCGCTACTACGTCGCCCACCAGATCGAGGTCATCGTCCGGCGCACCCAGTTCCGCCTGGACAAGGCCGAGGAACGCGCCCACATCCTGCGCGGCCTGGTCAAGGCACTGGACGCCCTCGACGAGGTCATCGCCCTGATCCGCCGTTCCCAGACGGTGGACATCGCCCGGACCGGCCTGATGGAGCTCCTCGACGTCGACCAGGTGCAGGCCGACCACATCCTGGCCATGCAGCTGCGCCGCCTGGCCGCCCTGGAGCGCCAGAAGATCATCGACGAGTTGGCCGAGGTCGAGCGCGAGATCGCCGACCTGAAGGACATCCTGGCCAGCGAGGAGCGCCAGCGCCGCATCGTGCGCGAGGAGCTCGAGGAGATCGTCGAGAAGTACGGCGACGAGCGCCGCACCAAGATCGTCGCGGCCACCGGCGAGGTCTCCGAGGAGGACCTCATCGCCCGCGAGAACGTCGTGGCCACCATCACCTCGACCGGCTACGCCAAGCGCACCAAGGTCGACGCCTACCGCTCGCAGAAGCGCGGCGGCAAGGGCGTGCGCGGCGCCGAGCTCAAGCAGGACGACGTGGTGCGCCACTTCTTCGTGTGCTCCACCCACGACTGGCTGCTGTTCTTCACCAACTTCGGCCGCGTCTACCGGCTCAAGGCCTACGAGCTGCCCGAGGCCGGCCGCGCCGCCCGCGGCCAGCACGTGGCCAACCTCCTGGAGTTCCAGCCGGAGGAGAAGATCGCCCAGGTCATCCAGATCCAGAGCTACGAGGACGCCCCGTACCTGGTGCTGGCCACCGCGCAGGGCCGCGTGAAGAAGTCCCGTCTGGCCGACTACGAGTCCAACCGCTCCGGCGGCCTGATCGCCATCAACCTCCACGAGGGCGACCGCCTGATCGGTGTCGCGCTCTGCGACGAGGAGGACGACCTGCTGCTGGTCTCAGAGGAGGGCCAGGCCATCCGCTTCACCGCCGACGACGAGCAGCTGCGCCCGATGGGCCGCGCCACCGCCGGCGTGAAGGGCATGCGCTTCCGCGGCGACGACCAGCTGCTGGCCATGTGCGTGGTCCGCGACGGCGAGTACCTGCTGGTGGCCACCTCCGGCGGCTACGGCAAGCGCACCTCGCTCGACGAGTACAGCGTCCAGGGCCGCGGCGGCCTCGGCGTGGTGACCTTCAAGTACACCCCGAAGCGCGGCAAGCTCATCGGTGCCCTGGCCGTCGACGAGGACGACGAGATCTTCGCGATCACGACCTCCGGCGGTGTCATCCGCACCGAGGTCAACCAGATCCGGCCCTCGCAGCGCGCCACCATGGGCGTGCGCCTGGTGGACCTGGACAAGAATGTCGAGCTCTTCGCCATCGACAAGAACGTCGAGCACGAGGGCGAGGAGGCCGCCGAGGCCGTGGCCAAGGGCGACGTCGCCGGACCCGCTGACCGCCACCAGGGCGATGAGCCCTCGCTGGAGGACATGCCCGGGGTAGAATCCGACGGCAGTGACGGCGCCTCCGACGACGCCGGGTCCGACAAGGACTAGGACACGGACTGGCCGCACCCGGCCATGACCGGCCGCGCCGGCCCGGGAGCCTCATCCCGGGCCGCCGGCCGCCCCGAGAAGCACGAGAAGCAAAGGACCGGTAACTGACCGTGGCACAGAAGGAAGTAGTGCTCACCCGGGTCTCGCCCATGTCCGCGTTCCGCGTGGCGCTGGCCCTCTCGCTGGTCGCGCTTGTGGCGTGGCTGGTCTGCGTGACGATCCTCTACCTCGGCCTCGCCGCGGCCGGGGTGTGGGAGAACGTCAACTCCGTCATCGGCGGCATCGGCGGTGACGGGATCATCGGCTACGGCATGGTCATCAGCCTCTCCGCCCTCGGCGGGGCGGTGCTGGCCCTGCTGACCACCGCGCTGGCGCCCGTCGGCGCGCTGATCTACAACGCCGTGGTCGACCTCTTCGGCGGCCTCGTCATCGAGGTCCAGGAGAACTAGGCTCCGGGAACCAGGTTCCGGGAACCGGGTTTCGGGAACCAGGTTTCGGGAACCAGGTTTCGGGAACCAGGTTCCGCCGGGTCTCTCCGGCCGGGCCCCGCACCCTCTGGTGCGGGGCCTTCTCCATTGCCGACGTCGCGTACCTCCCGCCTGCCGGTCCCGCCCCGTGGGTGGTGCTTGCCGTCCGCGCGCGGGGTACTTCCTTCGCCCGCGCGGGGTATCGCCGGCCCGCGGGTGCCGCCGGTAAAAACGCAGGTGAAAAGGCGATTTGCCTTTTTCTCGGGGCGATATGTAAAGTGATTTCTCGTTCAACGGGCCTATAGCTCAGTCGGTTAGAGCGCATCGCTGATAACGATGAGGTCGCAAGTTCGATTCTTGCTAGGCCCACCAGAACACCTTGGGGCATTAGCTCAATTGGTAGAGCACCTGCTTTGCAAGCAGGAGGTCAGGAGTTCGATTCTCCTATGCTCCACGGTCAACCGGCACCGTCCGGGCCTTAGCGGCCTGGGCGGTGCCGGTTTTTGTGTGGGGTTTGGGTGTTTCGCCGGGTCAGGTGTGGTTGGCTAGGGGTTTCGTGGGCGTCGGGCGGGGCCAGCCAGGGCAGTACCGCGAAAATGTGTCATGCCAGCCGAGAGGCCCGAAAATGACCTGGGGAAACGTCGGGGGCCGCACACGCGATGACACATTTTTCCGGTGGCCCCCGTTCGATCCGGCTCGCCTGACACGACCCGATCCGCGGCTTGCCTCGACCTGACGGGCCTCAGCCCGCCCCATCCTGCCCACCGGGGAGACGGCAGGTGCAGCTCGTAGCATGAAGCCATGATGAGCGATAGCGCCGGAACCGCAGACGAAGCGGACGAACGATGACCGAGACAATGACCCAGGGCCCCGAACACATCAGCGTGCGCGGCGCGCGCGTGCACAACCTGCGCGACGTCGACGTCGACGTCCCGCTGCACCGGCTCGTCGGCGTCGCCGGCGTCTCGGGCTCCGGCAAGTCCTCGCTCGCGCTCGGCGTGCTCTACGCGGAAGGCTCGCGCCGCTACGTCGAGGCGCTGTCGACCTACACCCGCCGCCGGATGTCGCAGGCCACGCGCGCGGCGGTCGACTCCGTCGAGCACGTGCCCGCCGCCCTGGCCCTGCGCCAGCGGCCCGCGGTGCCGGGCATCCGCTCGACCTTCGGCACCTCGACCGAGCTGCTCAACGTGCTGCGCCTGATGTTCTCGCGCCTGGCCACGCACGTCTGCCCGAACGGCCACCGCGTCGCGCCGACGATCGACGTCGCCGCCGAGACCGCCTTCACCTGCCCCGAGTGCGGCGCCGAGGTGCGCGCGCCGGGTGCGGAGGAGCTGGCCTTCAACTCCGCCGGCGCCTGCCCCACCTGCGAGGGCACCGGTACTGTGCGCACGGTTGACGACGCCGCGCTGGTCCCCGACCCCGGCAAAAGCATCGACGACGGCGCGGTGGTGCCGTGGCAGATGTTCGGCTTCAACGTGCAGCCCGCGATCGCCCGCGAGTTCGGCGTGCGCACCGACGTGCCATGGTCCGAGCTGGACGAGCGCGAGCGCGAGATCGTCCTCGACGGGCCCGAGGAGAAGAAGCACATCACCGTCACCACGAAGAAGGGCGTGCACGAGCTCGACTTCACCTTCCGCAACGCGCGCCTGACGGTCACCGAGGAGCTGCGCCGCGCCGACACCGAGAAGCGGCTGAAGCGGGTCAGCCGCTTCCTGCGCGAGGGCACCTGTCCCGACTGCGGCGGCACCCGGCTGGCCCCGGCCGCGCTCGCGCCGCGGATCGGGGAGCTCAACCTGGCCGAGGTCACCGCGATGACCCTCGACGGGGTGCTCGAGTGGGCCGGCGGGGTGGCCGAGACGGTGCCCGCCGACATGCGCCCGATGGCCGAGGCCCTGGTGGAGACCCTGACCGGCATGGCCCGCCGCCTGGTCGAGCTCGGCCTGGGTTATCTCAGCCTGGACCGGGCAGGCTCGACGCTCTCGACCGGCGAGCGCCAGCGCGTGCAGCTCGCCCGTGCGGTGCGCAACCGCACCACCGGGGTGCTCTACGTGCTCGACGAGCCCTCGATCGGCCTGCACCCGGTCAACGTCGACGGGCTGCTCGGGGTCATGCGCGACCTGCTCGCCGACGGCAACTCGGTGGTCTTCGTCGACCACGACGTGCAGATCCTGCGCGAGGCCGACTGGCTCATCGAGATCGGCCCGGGCTCGGGAACGGAGGGCGGTACCGTCATCGCCCAAGGCGCGCCGGCACAGCTGCCGGAGTCGGCAGGCTCGCTGCTGGCCGGGTTCCTGGATGGGTCCGAGGACCCCGTGGTGCAGCCCGGCGCCGGGGCCGCGGAAGTCTTCGACCACGGAGCGATCCGGCTCGAGACCGACGCGGTGCACACCGTGCATCCCCTCAAGGTCGAGTTCCCGCTGGGCCGGCTCACCGCGATCGCCGGGGTGTCCGGCTCCGGCAAGAGCACGCTGCTGCTCGAGAGCCTGGTGCCGGCGCTGCAGGCGCGGGCCGGCGCGGCCGCGGCCGGTTCCGGTGGGTCCGCGGGAACCGCGAAGAAGGGTAAGGACTCCGGGAACCACGTGGTCCCGGCGCCTGAGCACGTGCGCTCTCTCGAGGCGCCGGAGGGGATGAAGGTGCAGGTCGTCGACGCCACCCCGATCGGCCAGAACGTCCGCTCCACCGTGGCCACCTACAGCGGGGTCATGGACCAGCTGCGCAAGGCGTACGCGGCCACCGACACCGCGCGTGCGGCGGGGCTGTCGGCCTCCGACTTCTCCTACAACACCGGCTCGCTGGCCTGCCCGCGCTGCGAGGGCACCGGCCAGGTCACCCTGGACGTGCAGTTCCTCCCGGACGTCGAGATCACCTGCCCCGAGTGCGGCGGCGGCCGCTACGCGCCGGCGGCCGAGGCCCACCGGCGCGGCGGGATGTCCCTGCCGCAGCTGCTGCACTGCACGGTGCGCGAGGCCCTCGGGCACACCGGGGATCTGCCGGCCGTGCACCGGAAGCTGGGCCGGCTCGAGGAGCTCGGCCTGGGCTACCTGACCCTGGGCGAGGCGACGCCGAGCCTGTCGGGCGGCGAGGCGCAGCGGCTCAAGCTGGTCAGCCAGATGCACCGCGACCAGACCGACACGGTCTTCGTCCTCGACGAGCCGAGCGTGGGTCTGCACCCCCTCGACGTGCGCACGCTGGTCGGCGTGCTGCGCAAACTCACCGACCGGGGCGCCACCGTCGTGGTCATCGAGCACGACCTGGACCTGATCGCCAACGCCGACCACGTCATCGAGATGGGGCCGGGCGGCGGCGAGGAGGGCGGCCGCGTGATCGCCACGGGCACCCCGGCGCAGGTGGCGGGCAACGAGGAGTCGGTGACGGGGCCGTACCTGGCCCGCACCCTCGCGGCGCACGCGGGGTGAGGGGCCGAGGCCCGGGTTGTGCCGGCCCCGGCACAGACCCCGGACCCCTACTCGAAGAGCAGGCCGACCCCGTAGGTCGCCACGAGCGCCAGCGCACCGCCGATAGTGACGCGCACGGACGCCTTGACCGGGTCCGCGCCGCCCAGCTTGGCGGCCAGCCCGCCGGTCGCGGCCAGCGCGGCCAGGGTGACCACGCCCGTGATGATGATGCGCCCGGACTCGGGCCCGAGCAGGATCGCGATCATCGGCACCAGCGCGCCGACGAGGAAGGACATGAAGGAGGCCAGGGCCGCGGCCCACGGGCTGACCAGCTCGTCCTCCTCGATGCCCCAGTGCACGTCGAGGTGCGCGGCCAGCGGGTCACGGGCCGTAAGCTCAGTGGCCACCGCCCGCGCCGTGGCCGGCGACAGGCCGCGGCCGCGGTAGATGTCGACCAGCTCGCGGAACTCCTCGCCGGGCTTGACCTGCAGGTCCTCGCGCTCCTCGGCGACCAGGGCGCGCTCGGTGTCGCGCTGGCTGGACACGGAGACGTACTCGCCGAGGGCCATGGAGACCGCGCCGCCGAGCACCGCAGCGGCGCCGGCCGTGGCGATGGCGGTGGTCGACGCCCCGGCGGCGGCCACACCGACGACCACGGCGGCCGTCGAAACGATGCCGTCGTTGGCGCCGAGCACGCCCGCACGCAGGCGGTTGAGCCTCTCATTCAGGCCGCTCGCGGCGTCCTCGGGGTGGCGCTCCACCTCCTCACCGGGCGGGGCGTCGGGTTCGTAGACGAAGGGACAGGCGCCGCCATGCTCGAGCCCGTGCTCGGGCCCATGCGCGGGCGATGAGCCGGCCGCGCCGTCAGCGCGGACGGGGGAGTCGGTGGCGGGGTCGAGGCAGGGCCTCTTGGTGGGGTCAGCTGTTGCGTTCATAATTCAATGATGCGTACGCAACCGGGCGCCCGCAAGGCTGCATAGGCTGCCATTACCTCAGGTAAGAGGCCATTTTAAGGCAAGGGTTCGGTAAGTTGAACAAGCTGCTCCCCGGTCCCCGAACCACGTCCGACGCACCCCCCGAACCAGCCCTGAACCACCCATGACAGATGTCATGGCCGATTCATGACACGCACCCCATACCCGTACCCTCCCGCGCGCGTTGACTCAGAGTCATGGAAACGAGAAGACAGCCACCCGCCACCCCGGCCATCCGGGTCCGCGGCCTGCGCAAGGACTTCCCCGGCACGGGCGTCGGCGGCCACCGCGGCACCGTGCACGCCCTGCGCGGGGTCGACCTCGAGATCGACCGGGGCGAGATCGTCGCCCTGCTCGGCCCCAACGGCTCCGGAAAATCCACGCTCATCGACCAGATACTGGGCCTGGCCGGCCCCACCGCAGGCCACGTCGAGGTCTTCGGCGGCACCCCGAAGGAGGCGGTGAGCGCCGGCCGCGTCGGCGCCGCGCTGCAGACCGGCGGGCTGCTGGACGACCTCACGGTCAACCAGACCGTACGCATGTTGGCGACCACCTACGCCGAGCACCGCGACGTCGGCAAGCTCCTGGAGTACGCGGACCTGACCGAGCTGGCCGGCCGCCGGGTGCGCAAGCTCTCCGGCGGCGAGCGCCAGCGCCTGCGCTTCGCGCTGACGATCCTGGCCGACCCGGACCTGATGATCCTCGACGAGCCGACCACCGGCATGGACGCCACCGCGCGCCGCGACTTCTGGCGGCGCATGGAGGTGCTGGCGCGCGCCGGGCACACGATCCTGTTCGCCACCCACTACCTCGAGGAGGCCGAGCACTTCGCCGAGCGCACCGTGCTGCTGGCGAAGGGGAGGGTGATTGCCGACGCGCCGACCTCCGAGCTGCGCGACCTTACCGCGCGCCGCACCGTGTGCGTCGACGTGCCGCGCGCGGCCGCCGCCCGGATCGAGGGCGCCGAGATCCTCGCCGAGCCCCGCGGCGCCCGCCGCGCCGACGGAGCGGGCGCCGACGCCGCCGGCGCCGACACCGCAGGCACCACCGCCGCTGCCGTCGACACCGTCGACACCGCCGACACCGCCGACAACACAGACACCGTGCGCGTGTGCGTGCACGCCGACGCCGCCGGCGCGGACCGCCTGGCGCTGCGCGTGCTCGGCGAGCTCGGCGGGCGCAACCTGACCGTCGAGCAGAACTCCCTGGAAGACACGTTCGTCGCCCTGACCGGCGCCGACGACACCGACGACGAGGAGAACCCGCGATGAGCAGCCCGATCAACCTGCGCTTCACCGGCTGGCAGGTCTACCGCACGCTCGCCGACGTGACCACGATGGTCTTCACCGTCGGCCTGCCGGTGATCTTCTACCTCATCTTCGGCGCGGCGATGGCCTACGCCGAGCTGCCCTTCCGGGACGGCAACATCGCCGCCTACGTCATGATCGGCATGGCGCTCTACGGCGGCATCTCGGGGGCGATCTCGGTGACCGGCCAGGTCCACCTCGAGTACGCCTCCGGGTGGGCCCACCAGTTGGCACTGACCCCGCTGACCACCGCCCAGGCGCTCTTCGCCCAGCTCAGTGCCGTGATCACGGCGACGATCCTGCCCGTGCTCGCCGTGAACGTCACGGGCCTTGTGACGGGCGTGGAGATGCCCGCGGACGAGTGGGTCATCTCCGCGCTGATCACCGTGGCGGTCTCGGTGCCCTTCGGCTTCTACGGCCTGGCGATCACCGCGGCCTGGGCCAGCCCCAACGCGATCTCGATCGCCACGACCAGCACGGTGATTCTCGCCTTCGCGGCGAACATGTTCATGCCGCTGACCGAGTCCCTGCTCAACTTCGCCCGGTTCACCCCGCTCTACGGGGCGGCGGCGCTGGCGCGCTGGCCGCTCTCGGACGGCTGGCAGCTGCTGGCCGAGGAGCCGAACTTCCTGCAGCACGAAATGTGGTATGCGCTGGTAAATATAGGGGTATGGACGGCGATCTTCGTCGCGGCGTGGCTGCTTCTGCGCCGCAGGATGACCCGCAGGTGACCGGCGACGGCGCGCACGCCCCGGGCCCCGGCGGCGTGCGCGGCAGGCTGGCCGAGTGGCGCGCCGACTTCCGGGGCGGCGACAGCAGCTACGCCACCATCTGGCTGCTCCTGCTGCTCTTCCCGGTCTACCGCGGCTTCGTCGAGGGCCCGCTCACCGGCGTGGCGGCGCTGGTGACCGTGGCGGCCTTCAGCGCGTTCTACGCCGCCGGCTTCGGGCTGGCCTACCGCCGCCCCGTCGGCTGGAGCCGGCCTGCGCGCTGCGGATTCTGGGTCGCGGGGATGCTGATCTGCGCGGCGGCCGCCTGGCCGTTCATCGGCGCCCTGGTCGTCTTCTTCGCCCCGTACCTCGCGGTCTTCTGCGCCTTCCACCTGCGCCTCTCCCACTCGCTCCTGGCCGTGGGCGCCATCATCGCCGCGGGCGTGGGCGTCACCGCGCTCTACGGCGACGGCGCCGTCGAGGCCTTCTCCGGCACCACGATCATCGTCCCGGCCTTCCTGCTGCTGCTCGCCCAGGTCATCCAGCGCCAGACCCGCGCCGAGGAGCTCGCCCACGAGCTCGAGCTGACCCGCCAGCGCGAGACCATCGCGCTCGACGTCCACGACGTCCTGGGCCACACGCTCACGGTGGTCAACCTCAAGGCCGAGGTCGCCCGCCGCCTGATGGACACCGACCCCGGGCGCGCGCGTGCCGAGGTCGAGCAGGTCGCCGAGCTCTCCCGCATCGCGCTCGCTGAGGTCCGCCAGGCCGTCACCCGCACCCGCCGCCCGGACTTGCCCGGCGAGCTCGCCGCCGCGCGCCGGGCGCTGGAGACCGCCGGGGTCGAGGCGGAGATCGACGCCGGCGACGAGGCCCCGCCCTTCGCCGCGGCCGTGGTGCGCGAGGCCGTCACCAACGTCGTCCGCCACGCGCAGGCGAGCCGCTGCCGCATCACCGTCACGCCCCGCGGTGTCGAGGTGATTGACGACGGTCGCGGCATGCGCGGCGCCGCGGTGGGCGACGGCGAGGGGCTCGCGGGGCTCGCCCGGCGCGTGGAGGCGTTGGGCGGTACCTTCACCGTCGCCGACCGCGAAACGGGCGGCACCCACCTGAGTGCGCTGCTGCCGGCGCCGAAGCGGCCGGACGCGCGCGGTGCGCAGGGGTCGGACGGGGACCGGTCGGACGGGGACCGTCAGGACGCGCGGGCCACGGACCGCGGCGAACGGGAGGACACGCCGCGCGCCGGGCGGCCGGGGCAGCCGGCGTGATCCCGATCCTCATCGCCGACGACCAGGACCTCGTGCGCGGGGCCCTGGCCGCCCTGCTGGACACCGAGCGCGACATCGAGGTCGTCGCCGAGTGCGGCCGCGGCGACGAGGTCGTCGACGCCGTGCGCGCCGCTGACCCGCGCCCGCGGGTGGCGCTGCTCGACATCGAGATGCCCGGCGGCGGCGGGATCGACGCGGCCGCCGCCCTACACGAGGCCGACCTGGGCTGCCGCTCGCTGATCGTGACCACCTTCGGCAGGCCCGGCTACCTGCGCCAGGCGCTGGCCGCCGGGGTCAGCGGCTTCCTGGTCAAGGACACCCCGCCCGAGCAGCTCGCCGAGGCGGTGCGCCGGGTGGACTCCGGGCTGCGGGTGGTCGACCACACCCTGGCCGAGGAGTCGCTGTTCACCCCGGAGTGCCCGCTGACCCCGCGGGAGCTGGAGATCGTGCGCGCGGCCCGCGACGGCGCCTCGGTGCGCGAGATCGCCTCCCGGGTCCATCTGAGCCCGGGCACGGTGCGCAACCACCTCTCGGCGGTGATCGGCAAGACGGGCACCGCCAACCGGCACGCGGCGGTGCGCCGCGCCGAGGAGGCCGGCTGGCTGTAGCCGGCGCCCGGAAATTGTCCCGATATCGCCGCTGTTCGGGGCCGCTGTATCGATAAAGGCTTTCGATTTCGGTTTGCTTACCCGCTCTGACCTGGGCTTATGATTGCCGAATGAACTCTGCAAGGTATGGCTCCACCGGCCGGGCGGCCCGGTCCACCGCCGGCTCCCGGTCCACCGCCGGCCCCCGGTCCACCCGCGGCGCGCGCGAAAACCACGCCGGGCTCGGCATGCGCGGCGCGCTCGCGGCCGTCGTCGCCGTCGTGACCGCCCTCGCCCTGACGGCCTGTTCCGCCACCGGCGGCGCCCCGCGCAACCGCGGCGGCGACGGCGAGGGCGGCGGGGGAGTGGACACCCCGCGCATGACGGTCGCGATGGTCAGCCACGGCGCGCCGGGCGACACCTTCTGGGACCTGGTGCGCAAGGGCGCCGAGGACGCCGCGCAGAAGGACAACATCGAGCTGCGCTACTCCTCGCACCCCGAGCTTCCCGAACAGGCCAACCTCATCCGCAACGCCGTCGACTCCCAGGTCGACGGGCTGGCGGTGACCATGCCGAACCCGGACTCGCTGGGCCCGGTGGTCCAGACCGCCGTCGACGCCGGCATCCCGACCGTCGGCCTGAACTCCGGCATGGACCGCTACCAGGACTTCGGCATGGCCGCCTTCTTCGGCCAGGAGGAGAAGGTCGCCGGGCGCAAGGCCGGCGAGCGCCTCGGCGAGGAGGGTGCGAAGAAGGTCCTCTGCGTCATCCACGAGCAGGGCAACTCCTCGCAGGAGTCGCGCTGCGCGGGCCTGAAGGAGGGCCTCAACGACACCGCCCCGGGCGGCCAGGTCGAGCTGCTCTACGTCAACGGCATGGACCTCACCGCCGTCGAGTCGACGCTGCAGGCCAAGCTCTCCCAGGACCGCTCGGTCGACTGGGTCATGGGCCTGGTCGCCCCGGTCGCCCTGACCGCGGTCTCCGCGCGCGAGCAGGCCGGCGCCGAGGCCAGGATCGCCACCTTCGACACCAACGCCGAGCTCGTCGGCGCGATCGAGGACGGCGAGGTCGAGTTCGCCGTCGACCAGCAGCCGTACCTGCAGGGGTACATGGCGGTCGACACGCTGTGGCTGGCCCACCGCAACGGCTCCGCGCCCGGCGGCGCGCGCCCGGTCTACACCGGACCGAGCTTCGTCGACGCCTCCAACGTCGACAAGATCGCCGAGGCGGCCAAGGAGGGGTTGCGTTGAGCGAGGCCACCCCGATTTCCGACGCCGCGCCCGGCACCGCGGGCGCGCCCGGCACCGCGGGAGCGGAGAGCACCGGCGCGGAGACCACCGCGTCCCGCGACGACCGCCTGCAGACCTCCACCAGACTGCAGTCCCTGCTGCGCCGCCCGGAGCTGTCCAGCCTGCTCGGCGCGATCCTGATCTTCGCGCTCTTCTTCGCCGTCGCCCCGGCCTTCCGCAGCCTCGACGCCTTCGCCACGGTGCTCTACGCGTCCTCGACGATCGGCATCATCGCCGTCGGCGTGGGCCTGCTGATGATCGGCGACGAGTTCGACCTCTCCTCGGGCGTGGCCGTGACCACCTACGCGCTGGTGGCGACCATGCTCAACTACAACCTGTGGCTGAACTCCTGGGTCGGCGCGGCGATCTCGCTGGCCACCGCGCTGATCATCGGCGCGCTCAACGGCTACCTGGTCACCCGCACCGGCATCCCGTCCTTCCTGATCACCCTGGCGGCGTTCCTGATGCTGCAGGGCCTGAACCTGGCGATCACCAAGCTGGTCACCGGCCAGGTGGCCACCCCGACGATCTCGGACATGGAGGGCTTCGACTCCGCCCGCGCCTTCTTCGCCTCCTCGGTGGACGTCTTCGGCGTGCAGGTGCGCGTCACCGTCTTCTGGTGGCTGCTCTTCGTGGCGATCGCCACCGTGGTGCTCTACCGCACCCGGGTGGGCAACTGGATCTTCGCCGTCGGCGGGGACCAGAAGGCCGCCCGCGCCGTGGGTGTGCCCGTGCGCGCCACCAAGATCGGCCTGTTCATGACGGTCGCCTTCTGCGCCTGGTTCGTCGGCATGCACAACCTGTTCATGTTCGACTCGATCCAGGCCGGCCAGGGCGTGGGCAACGAGTTCATCTACATCATCGCCGCCGTCATCGGCGGCTGTTCGCTGACCGGCGGGCGCGGCACGGCCATCGGCACCGCGATCGGCGCGCTCATCTTCGGCATGACCAACCAGGGCATCGTCTACGCCGGCTGGAACCCGGACTGGTTCAAGTTCTTCCTCGGCGCGATGCTGCTGTGGGCCGTGCTGACCAACAACTCGTTCACGCGCTGGGCCGCCGCCGGCCTGCCGGGGCGAAAGCCCCGCACGCTTGACGACGCCGCGCCTGCCGCACGCCCGGAGCCCGGGTCCGACGAGGCGCGCGGCACCGCCGCGCGCGGGGCGCGCGACGCCGCAGGTACGCGCGACGGGAAGCGACGCGACGTCGTCAATTCGGAAGGGGAGTCCCATGAGTGAGCCGCTGGTTGAACTGCGTGACGTCACCAAGTCCTACGGGCCGTTCGACGCGCTGCGCGGCGTCGGCTTCGCCGTGCGCGCCGGGTCGGTGACCTGCGTGCTCGGCGACAACGGCGCCGGCAAGTCCACGCTGATCAAGGTGCTCGCCGGGCTGCACCGGCAGACCTCCGGGCAGCTGCTCATCGACGGCGAGGAGGTGCGGTTCTCGGGCCCGCGCGACGCGCTGGACCACGGCATCGCCACGGTCTACCAGGACCTGGCCGTCGTCGGGCAGATGAGCGTGTGGCGCAACTTCTTCCTCGGTCAGGAGCTCAGGGGCCGTCTGGGCTGGCTGCGTGTCGACGAGATGCGCGAGACCACCGCGCGGGCCCTGGCCGAGATGGGCATCGACATCCCGGACGTCGACGTGCCGGTCGATTCCCTGTCGGGCGGGCAGCGCCAGG
This sequence comes from Corynebacterium frankenforstense DSM 45800, assembly GCF_001941485.1. Taxonomy (NCBI): domain Bacteria; kingdom Bacillati; phylum Actinomycetota; class Actinomycetes; order Mycobacteriales; family Corynebacteriaceae; genus Corynebacterium; species Corynebacterium frankenforstense. The sequence goes on from NZ_CP009247.1 coordinate 25,718, forward strand.
TGCTGGCGATCGCGCGCGCGGTGCACTTCGGCGCGCGCCTGCTCATCCTCGACGAGCCGACCGCCGCGCTGGGTGTCAAGCAGTCCGGGATGGTGCTGCGGCTGATCGCCGCGGCGCGCGACCGGGGCCTCGGCGTCGTGTTCATCACGCACAACCCGCACCACGCGTGGCTGGTCGGCGACCGGTTCGTGCTGCTCAACCTGGGCCGCCAGACCATGGACGCCGCCCACGACGAGACCAGCCTCGACGAGCTGACCCTCGAGATGTCCGGCGGCGGGGAGCTCGAGGAGATCTCCGAGCAGTTGCGCGCCTAGGCGCGGCCGTCCTTCTTCGCGTCGCGCTTGGCGGCGGCGTCGTGCTCGGCCTTCGCGTCGCGGGCGTCGTTGTCGCGGGCGGCCTTCTCGGCGGCCTCGGCCTCGGCGTCGGTGACCTTGCGGGAACCGCCGGCGGGCTCGGCGTCGACGTCGTTCTCGCGGATGTAGTGCTGGCTGACCTCGTTGTCGACCTCGGGCTCGGAGACCGTCAGCGCGTCCAGGTTGCCCTCCTCGGGCTCGTCCTCGACCAGGCGGTGCTTGGCGGAGTCCTCGGCGTCCTCGGCCTCGATCTCCTCGGCGGCCTCGTCGGCGCGGGCGGTGCGCTCCATGACGTCGTTCTCGGAGCGGTGGCGCTCGAGCTGCTCGTCGAGCGAGGCCAGCAGCTCCTCGCCCTCCTTGGTCAGCCCGCCCTCGGCGGCCTGCGCCTTGAGCACGGTCTCCTCCTGCGGGGTGCGCGGGGCCTCGGCGGTCGCGGCGGGCTTGTCGTCGCCGGTCTCGGTGGAGTAGACGAGCTTGGACTCGCCGCGGGTCTGGGCGTGCTCCTCGACGCGCGGCGGGATCAGGCCGGCCGGGTCCTGCTTCTCGCGGCTGAACCAGTAGTAGAGGCCGCCGCCGATCGCGGCCAGCGCGGTGCCCAGGCCGACGAGCAGCCAGGTGCGGCGGCGCTTGTCCTTCTTGGCCTTGCCGGTGATCTTGTCGATCTTCTTCTGGGCCTTCTCGGCGGCCTTGTTGCTCGCCGCGAGCGCCTTGCGGCGGGTGCGCTTGCTCATCTTCTTCGCGTTGAGGGCGGCGGACTCCTGGGCGTCGGCGGCGTCCTGCAGGTAGTCGTGCGAGCTCTCGCGGGCCTCCTTGAGGGCCTTCTCGATGCGCTTGCGGGTCTCGGCGGTCAGGGTGCCGGCCTCGTCGGCCAGGTCGGAGGCGCGGTCGCCGAGCTTGGCGACGGCGTCCTTGCCGGCCTTCCTGACGTCGTCGGCGACGTCGTCGTAGTTGTCGGCCGCGCCGAGCAGCGCGTCGTAGGCCTCCGAGACCTTCCGGTCGCGGAAGTCGCTGTAGCGCTCCCAGGCGTCCTTCCCGGCGGCGAGAGCCATCTTCAACGTCGAGGTGTTCATCGGGGCGATCCTTTGCGTGTTCGGCTGTGGTCAGTGCGTTTGGTGCCCAGGGTAGTCACGCGGCGCGACACGCGCGGGCGGGCGCGTGATCCACCGGGTGATCTACACTGGCCGACATGACTCTCAAGACCGCTACCGCGATCCTGCACACCAACCACGGTGACATCACCGTCGAGCTCTTCGGCAACCACGCGCCGAAGACCGTCGCGAACTTCACCGGCCTGGCCGAGGGATCCATCGACTACAGCAGCGAGAACGCCGCCGGCACCACCTCGGGCCCGTTCTACGACGGCTCGATCTTCCACCGCATCATCAAGGGCTTCATGATCCAGGGCGGCGACCCGACCGGCACCGGCATGGGCGGCCCGGGCTACAAGTTCGAGGACGAGTTCCACCCGGAGCTGCGCTTCGACCGCGCCTACCTGCTGGCCATGGCCAACGCCGGCCCCGGCACCAACGGCTCGCAGTTCTTCATCACGGTCGCGCCGACCCCGCACCTGAACAACCACCACACCATCTTCGGTGAGGTCACCGACGAGGCCTCCCGCAAGGTCGTCGACGAGATCTCCGCGGTCGCCACCGACCGTCGCGACCGTCCGAAGGAGGACGTGGTCATCGAGTCCATCGAGGTCAAGGAGGCCTAGGCCCTCCGCAGCCGGTGCCTGCGCGCACCGGCGCCCGATTTCCGACGCCTGCGCCCGCACCCGCGGCGCGCACCACCCGTCGGAGCGTGGGCCGGCTTCCGCCGGCCGCACCGCCCTTCTCCCGCACCGCGCGGGAGAGGGCGATTTTTCGTGTGTCGGGGGAGAGCGAAGGGGTCCGGTGCGTGGACGGGGACTCGCAGGGTGGCGCCGGGCGCGGGACGTGCGTGGAGGGTTGCGGGAGGTGTGGAGCAGGGTCTCCCGGCTACCGGACGCGGACGCATGGGCCTCGTCTGAGCCGCTGCGGTAGTTTTCGGGGTATGCTGCGGTAGTTTTCGGGGTATGCTGCGGTAGTTTTCGGGGTATGCAGGATCAGTCGGCAGGCGGCCCGGACTTCGCGTCGAGGGGACGCCCCGGCCCGCCCGGGCCGATCGACATCGTGAGGCGCTGGTTCCGCGACGTCCCGGTGACCACCGGCATCACCGCCGCCATGCTCGCGGTCTGGCTGGTCTGCGCCTTCCAGGCTCGATCGATCACCGCCACCGGCGGCGCCCCGCTGGCGCGCGCCTGGATGCTCTGGGGCCCGGAGTTCCTCTCCGGCCTGGGGCCGCTGCGCGCCCTGGGCTTCATGTTCGTCCACATGGACGCCTCGCACGTGGTGCTCAACGGGCTGATGACGCTGTTCATCGGTCGTGAGATCGAGCGCGCCTACGGCTCGGGGGTCTTCGCCGCGGCCTGGCTGGTCTCCGGGCTGGGCTCGGCACTGGCGGTGCTCATGCTCGACCCGCTCGCGCCCACCGGCGGCGCCTCGGGCGCCGTCTACGGCCTGATGGCGGTGCTGGTGGGGCTCGCCGCGAAGAACAAGGCGGATCTGCGGGCGCCCCTGGCGCTCGTCGGCGTCAACATCGTCTACACGCTCATCGCGGCCAACGTCTCGCTGTGGGGACACCTCGGCGGCCTGGCCGCCGGCGCCGTCGTCGCCCTGCTGCTCGCCGCCCGTCGCCCGGGCGTCCGCCGGGCCGGTCTGGTCACGGCTCTCGTCGCCGTCGTCGCCGCGCTGGCCGGCTACGTGATCACGGGCGGTTACTGACAGGTTCGACCAGTCCGGGGGAGGGGAGCGCGCCGGGGACGGGGACAGCCTGGAGCCGGAAGCGCGCCGGGGACGGGGACAGCCTGGAGCCGGAAGCGCACCGGGGGTCGGTGTGTGCCCGGGGGTCAGTGTGTGTCCGGGAGCCCCGTAGCGGGGAGGGGTGACCGACAGAGTGGTCACCGGTGAGGGATTCAGCGCACTTGCGCTGCGTGTTTCGGGGCCCTGTGGCATCCTGCGGGTGAAAGCGCCCCCGGAGGAACGGGGCACGGGGGAGATCGGACAAGACGGGGTTCACCCGCGCGTCGGTCCGGGGGTGATCACGGGGTGGGAATTACAGTCCACGGCGGCAGGGCCGCGACCTGGGGGATGGGGAAGACTGCGGCGTGTCCTCCACAGTCCACACACCGTGACTTTTTCTTTCACCACCATCCACAGGCTTATCCACATTGTGGATAACTACAGTTTTGTAATTTCCCGAATACCCCGAAGATCCACAACTGTGGAAAACCCTGTGGACTGCGCGGAAACCCCAGTGAAACGAACTTTTGTTCGCATTGTGGAGCAGGTGGACGCTTCACCTCCTCCCCATCCACCGCTGTGGAAAGACGCTCTTTCGTCACAACTTCCACAGAATCCTCCACACCCTGTGGATAACTTGGCTCCCCACCCGGTGAAGCACAGCTATCATCGGTGGTGTTCCAACGTCGACCGCCTGGTCGCTACACAACCGGTCCCCCACCGGACCCCGCGGCACACCGTCGGACTCCGGGGCGTCCCGGACACCCCGGGACGCCCGGACTCCCGGGCGCCCCGCGGCACCCGTGCCGGCCCGGGCCGACGCGGCCCGGGGCCCAAGGGGAGGGGGCCGGGGACCGAAAGGAGAGTGTGAGATGGCCCTGCAGCCCCTCTACCGCGAGTTGATCGAGGCGATCCCGCAGACCGCCACGGTGGAGTCCGCCTCCACCACCGGCCTGTGGGCGCGCGTGACCGCCTCCCTGGACGGGGCGGCCTCCATCGGCATCGCCTACTGCGGCGGCCCGGGACTGCGTCCCTGGGACGCCGCCATGGCGCGCGTGACCGCCACCGACCCGCTCGACGCGCCCGCCGCCGCCGAGCTCACCGGCCGAAACCTCCGCGAGGTGGCCACCGAGCTCATCGGCGCCGGGACCCCCGCCGAGCGCGCCCTGGCCGTCGCCGCGATCAACGCCTGGTACTCCCACGGGGCCACGGCCAAGGCCAACGGCTTCGTGCCTACCGCGGCCACCGGCGGCGAGCAGGCCGAGTGGGGCCAGGTTTTCGACCCCTTCCGCGACGTCATCGCCGGCAAGACCGTCGCCGTCATCGGCCACCACCCGGGCGCGCCGTCGGCGCTCGACTCGGCCAGCGACTTCCACATGCTCGAGGTCCCCGAGGGCCTCGACGAGCTGCCCCCGGCCGCCGAGTTCATCGTGCCGCGCTGCGAGATGGTCTTCATCTCCGGCTCGTCGTTCATCAACGGCTCCGCCCCGCGCCTGATCGAGCTGGCCGCCGAGTCCTACTGCGCGCTCATCGGCCCCTCGACCCCGCTGGCCCCCGCGCTCTTCGACCACGGTGTGGACCTGGTGGCCGGCCTCGTCGCCGACGACGCCGACGGCATGGACCGCGCGCTGGTCCAGGCCGCCTACCCGACGATGTTCGCCCACGGCCACCGCGTGCACCGCTCCAAGCCGGAGGGGACCTCCGTGCTGGACTGACGCGGCGTCGTCAAGCACGAAAAAGCCCCGGGTCACGGACCCGGGGCTTTGTCTGTGGGGAGGTCAGGCGCGCACGGCCTGCGGGGCGACCTCGGCCATGGTCGGGGAGTGCTCGACCTCGCCGTCGGCACCCGCCTCGAAGGTCTCCTCGGACCAGATGCCGGAGCGCTTGGCCACGATCGTGGCGACCACGGACTGGCCGGTGACGTTGACGGCGGTGCGGCCCATGTCGATGATCGGCTCGATCGACAGCAGCAGGCCGACGCCGGCCAGCGGCAGGCCCAGGGTGGACAGCGTCAGGGTGAGCATGACGGTCGCGCCGGTGGTGCCGGCGGTGGCCGCCGAGCCGATCACGGAGACGAAGATGATCAGCAGGTAGTGCGTCATGTTCAGGTCGATGCCGTAGAACTGCGCGACGAAGATCGCGGCGATGGCCGGGTAGACCGCGGCGCAGCCGTCCATCTTGGTCGTGGCACCCAGCGGGATGGCGAAGGAGGCGTACTCGGTGGGCACGCCCATGCGGCGCTCGGTGACGCGCTGGGTCACGGGCATGACGCCCATCGAGGAGCGGGTGATGAAGCCCAGGCTGGTCACCGGCCACACGCGGCGGAAGAAGCCGGTGACCGGGATCCGGTTGAGGGCCAGCACGGCCGGGTAGATGACACCGATGACGATGGCGAGGCCGACGTAGATGGCGATGACGAACTTGCCCAGCGAGCCGAGCGCGTCCCAGCCGTAGGTGGACACGGCCTTGCCGATCAGCGCGGCGGTGCCGATCGGGGCGAGCCGGATGATCCACCACAGCATCTTCTGGATGATCTCCAGGAAGGACTCCATGAAGTTCAGGAACGGCTCGGCGGCGCGGCCGGTCTTGACCGCGGCGATGCCGATGGCAAGGGAGACCACCAGCAGCTGCAGCACGGAGAAGCTCAGGGTCGGCTCGCCGTCGCTCATGCCGACGTGCAGGCCGAAGATGTTCTCCGGCACGATGCCCTGCAGGAACGCGGTCCAGCTGCCGGTGTTCTCCGGCTCGGCGGCCGAGGCGGCGTCCACGGAGGTGCCCACGCCCGGCTTGAGCACGAGCGCGACGAGGATGCCGCCGAGGACCACCGACAGGAACGAGGTCACGGCGAACCAGATCAGGGTGCTCACGGCCAGGCGCGCCGCGCCGGTGACCTTGCGCAGGTTGGCCACGGAGGTGATCACGGCGGCGACCACCAGCGGCGGCACCATCAGCTTCAGCAGCTGGACGTAGGCCGCGCCGACGCCGCTGAGCAGGCCGGTCAGCCAGCCCTCGCCGCTGCCGCCGTCCTGGCCGCGGGCGATGAAGCCCAGGATCAGGCCGACGATCAGGCCGGCGATGACCTGCGCGCCGAAGCCGGTGGCCCAGCCGGGCAGGAGGCCCTTGCGCTGTTGGCCGTTGTCGCTTGCCGACGCCGCGTCGGTTCCGCCGCCGCGCACAGGCGCGGCGTCTGCGGCGCGCGCCGTCTCTTTCTCGCTCATAAGTGAGGCTCCCGTCGAAGGTTTTCGTCAGTCGTCCGCGGGGCCTACAGGCCCGCGCGGTCGGTGCTGGTGGTTGTACTGGTGGCCGTGTCGGGGTGTGCGGTCTTCCCCGCCGCATCCTCTGGACAGATCGGTCTATACTCGTCAGACCACTAGGTCTTTGAGCATACATTCCGGTGTAACCCGGGGAAAGTCCAGGGTATTCCCGCTCCCGTCGCGGTCGGTCCGCGGAAACCGCCGCATTGTTTTGTCTGCCACGATACCCTGAGGTCCACATCACAACCGGAAGGACAACATGCGAAAGAACGGACTGACCGCGCTGGTCACCGGCGGGGCCTCCGGCCTCGGCCTGGCGACCGTCACCCGACTGGCCGCCGACGGCATGCGCGTCGTCGCCCTCGACCTGCCGCGCGCGGACACGACCGCACTCAACCGGCTCGCCGCGGACGCCGAGGTCGAGTTCCACGCCGCGGACGTCACCGACGAGGACGCCGTCGCCGCCGCGGTGGAGACGGCGAACTCGCGCGGGGACCTCGCCGTGGTGGTCAACTGCGCGGGCATGGCCAACGGCATCAAGACGGCGGGGTCCAAGGGGCCGTTCCCGCTGGCGGAGTTCCGGAAGGTCATCGACGTCAACCTGGTGGGCACCTTCAACGTCATCCGGCTGGCCGCCCAGGCGATGCGCGGCAACGAGCCGGTCGGGCCCGACGGCGAGGAGCGCGGCGTGATCGTCAACACCGCCTCCGTGGCCGCCTTCGACGGGCAGATGGGTCAGGCGGCCTACTCCGCGTCGAAGGCCGGCATCGCCGGGATGACCCTGCCGGTCGCCCGCGACCTCTCGCGCGACCTGATCCGCGTGGTCACCATCGCCCCCGGCACCTTCGAGACCCCGCTGCTCGCCGGCTTGCCGCAGGACGTGCGGGACTCGCTGGGCGAGCAGGTGCCGCACCCGTCCCGGCTCGGCAGGCCGGAGGAGTACGCCGACCTGGTCTCGGCGATCGTGGCCAACCCGATGCTCAACGGCGAGACGATCCGCCTCGACGGCGCGATCCGCATGGGCATCAAGTAGCGCGGGGATCGGCGGCGCGTGGCGCGCTGGGACGCGCTCCGGAGGGCCGGTGCGTCGTCGCGTGCGCCGTGGCGTGCGCCGCGAATGAATCCGCAGGCGCGGTTCGGCCCTGCGTAGGCGTCCTATTATCCTTGCGGCTAACCGGGACGCCCGGCCCACAGGTCCTGGACCAGGCCACCCTCGCCGCGCCGCGGCCTGCGGTGGCCGCCGGATCTGCGCCGGCGTCCCATTCCCGAGTGCACCCCGATCCCAGAAAGCAGGCGCCATGTCTTCGCCCTCCGACCCGTCGCGCGGCAGCGAGCCGCGGACCACGGACGACGAGGCGATCCCGCCCCAGGCGCAGGCGCCCGGCGCGGTCGCCCCGGGGGCCGCGGTTCCCGGCGAGTCGGGGGCCTCGGCGTCCGATGACTCGGCGCCGGTTGCTCCTTCCGCTCCGGCCGCGCCTGCCGTTCCTGGTGCTCCCACGCCGGCCCCGGCCGCGCCGACGGCACCCGGTGCCGCGGCCCCGGGCGCCGCTGTTCCGACCGCCTCTGCTCCGGGCGCTGCCGCTCCGGGGGCTGCCGAACCTGTGCCTTCTGCGCCGGCCGCGGCTGCCCCGGGTGCCGTCGCTCCCGGCGCCAGCGCCCCGGGTGCCGCCGCCCCGGGCTCGAGTGCCCCGGCGACCCCGGCCGCTCCCGAGACGCCGGCGGCTCCCGCCGCTCCTGCTGCACCGGGTGTGAGCGCGCCGGGCGCCGCGGTTCCGTCCGCCTCCGCCCCGGGTGCCGCTGCGCCGGGGGCTTCTGCTCCGGGCGCCTCCGCCCCGGGAGCCGCCGCCCCCGGTTCGAGCACCCCGGCAACCCCGGCCGCTTCCGCCGCACCTGCCGCTCCGGGTGCCGCCGCCCCAGGCGCCTCTGCCCCTGGCGCGAGCGCTCCTGGTGCCGCCGCCCCGGGCGCGAGTGCCCCTGGCTCTCCCGCTCCGGGCGCTGCTGCCCCGGGTGCTCAGGCTCCCGGTGCTCCCGCTGCTCCGGGCGCTGCTGCCCCGGGCGCTCAGGCTCCCGCCGCGCCCGCGGCCCCCGGTGCCGCGGCACCTGCCGCTCCGGCTGCCCCAGGTGCGAGCGCCCCCGGCGCACCTGCCGCTCCGGGTGCCGCCGCTCCGGCCGCACCTGGTGCGAGCGCCCCCGGCGCTCCCTCTGCCCCTGGGGCCAGCGCACCAGCATCCGGTACCAGCGCACCGGCCGCCGCGGCCCCGGCCGATGCTGCCTCCACGGCCACCGCAGCCACCGCAACTACCGGAACCACCGCGACGGCAGCGGATACCGCCGAGGGGGACCGGCGGGACGTCGGCAAGCGGAAGTTCGCGCTGCCTCGCTGGGCGAAGTGGGCCGGCGCCGTCGTCGGACTCGCCGTCGTCTTCGGCCTCGTCGTGCTCTTCGCACGCTGGCTGGTCGGCACCGGGCCCGTCGCCGACTTCATCGAGCGCTACCCCGGCCGCGCCCCGACGCCCGAGTCCACGCCCGTCGGGTTCCCGGCGTGGCTGAACTGGGCGCACTTCTTCAACATCTTCTTCATGGCGCTCATCGTGCGCACCGGCCTGCAGATCCGCAGCGAGCGGCGTGCGCCGGCCTACTGGACGCCGCACTGGGACCACAAACGCAAGATCTCGATCACCCTGTGGCTGCACCTGTGCGTGGACCTGGCCTGGATCGTCAACGGGATCATCTTCATCGTCCTGCTCTTCGCCACCGGCCAGTGGATGCGCATCGTGCCCACCAGCTGGGAGGTCGTGCCCAACGCGATCTCCGCGGGGCTGCAGTACGCCACGCTGGACTGGCCCACCGAACACGCCTGGGTGCACTACAACGGCCTGCAGCAGATCTTCTACTTCCTGACCGTCTTCGTCGCCGCGCCGCTGGCCATCGTCTCCGGCTTCCGGATGAGCGGCTGGTGGTCGATGAAGTGGAAGCGGGCCTCGAGGATCTACCCGCTGACCGTCGCGCGCGCCCTGCACTTCCCGGTGATGATCTACTTCTGCGTCTTCACCGTCGTGCACGTCGGCCTGGTGCTGACCACGGGGGTCATCGCGAACCTCAACGGGATGTTCGCCGCGCAGGACTCCACGGGCTGGCTCGGGCCGGTGCTCTTTGTGGTCGCGATGCTCGTGACCGCCGGCGCGACCGTGGCCGCCCGGCCGATGCTGCTGGCGCCCGCCGCGCGCCTGATGGGGCGGGTGACCGCGCGCTGAGCGGGGCCGCCGCCCCGCTCGGGCGGCGTCGCGACCGCTCGGGCGGCGTCGCGACCGCTCGGGCGGCGCCGCCGCCCCGGCCCCGAAACGCCGAAAACCGCCCCGGATCAACCGGGGCGGTTTCTCTCTGCTGCCGTCGCGGCGCAGGCTGCTGACGCGCGGGCTGTACGGCCTAGCGCCAGCCCATCGTCATCAGCAGGCCGACGATGAACAGCCCGAAGCCGATGGCGAAGTTCCACGGGCCCAGCTCGTTCATGAACGGGATGTGCGGGCCCGCCAGGTAGTTGACCACCAGCCACGCCAGGCCGAGCAGCATCAGCGCGAACATGATGGTCTTGTACCAGACCGGGGTGCCGCCGGTGTTGATCTTCACCGGGGTGCGGTTCGCGTTCGCGCCGCCCGTGGAGGGCGCCAGCGGCTGGCTCTTCGTGATCTTCGCCTTGGGCATTGCCGGGTCACCTCATGCATGGAACGTCGGTAAGGGGTTCTTGACCCGCACAGTCTAGCAGCAGCGCCGTCCCGGGCCACGTCAGCGGCGCGGGGGCCACGCGGCGGGCCACCTGCCCCGAGCGCCGGCGCGGGCCAGGGGACGGGCCCCGGAACCGGTTGCGGCGCAAGCCCCGCCACCCCGGAGCCCCACACACGAAACGGCCGGCGGCACCCCTGGGGCGCCACCGGCCGCATCAGCATCAGCATCGGCCTCAGCCGGCCATCCGGTCAGGGCTAAGGCAGCAGCGCCTCCGGGCGGAAGTCCCAGACGCGTACCTCGACCGCCTGGTCGCGGCGCAGGTCCTCGCCGGCGGCCGGGGTGGACACGGCGATCTTGTCCTGGTCGGTCAGCGCGCCCGTGGCCACCGGCTCGCCGGTGGTCAGCGCGGAGTCCGGACCCTGCCAGCCCGCCTCACGCAGCGCGGCGATCGCCTGCGCACGGGTCATCCGCGTGATCGAAGGCATCTCGATCAGCCGCCCGTTGGAGACGGTCACGGTCACCGAGGAGCCCTCGTCGACCTCGCTGCCGGTGGCGTCGACGGAGAGCACGCGGTCCTCCGGCTCGCGGGAGTCGACGTAGTTCGGCTCCACGCGCAGGCCCATCGACTCCAGCGTCGAGCGCGCCTCGTCGAGCGAGAGCCCCTTCAGGTCCGGCACGCGCACCTGCTTCTTGCCGGTCGAGACGGTCACGGCGATCTCGGTGCCCTTGGAGATCTGGCTGCCGGCGGCCGGGTTCTGCGAGATGATCTGGCCCGCCGGCACGGAGTCGGACTCCTCCTCCTCGACCTGGCCCTTGAGCGACAGCCCGGCGTTTTCGAGGGTGCGTCGTGCCTCGTCGAGCGACATCCCGCTCAGGTCCGGCACGTCGGTGATCTCGCGTCCCGAGGACACGATGAGCACCACCGCCGTGCCCGGCTGCAGCCGCGAGCCGGCGCCCGGGTTGGTGCGGATGACCTGCCCGCGCGGCACGTCCGGGCTGGGCTCCTCGTTGACGTCGACGCGCAGGCCGGCCTTCTCGAGGGCCTGCTCGGCGTCGGTGCGCTGCCAGCCGACCACGTCGGGGACCGCGACCGCGGAGCTCGACGTGGCACTGTCGTCCTCGTTGGTGAAGAAGTCGTAGGCGAACGCGCCGCTGATGGCGAGCACCACCACGGCGAGCACCGCGGCGATCCAGCGCGGCCAGTTCGACGCGCCGCGCCGGTGACGCGCGCGGTCGTCGTGGCGCTGCGGGCGGCCCTCGGCGACGGGTGCGGGGCGCTCGGCGGCGTGGGTGCCGCCTGCGGCCATGACGGTGGTCGCCGTCTGATTGCCGACGTCCCGTCCGTCGTCGTCGGCGTACCCGGCGCCGGCGGCGGCCGGGCTGACGTGGCTGCGGGCGGCCTGGGTGACCGCGCCGCGGGAGAGCAGCTCCAGCTCGGAGGCCATCTCGTCGGCGGTCTGGTAGCGGTCGGCCGGGTGCTTGGCGATCGCGGTGAGGATCACCGAGTCGACGTTGACCGCCTCGGTGGGGGTCAGGTCCGCGATGTGGTGCGACGGCGGGACCGGGTCCTCCTGGACGTGCTGGTAGGCCACCGCGAACGGCGTCTCGCCCTGGAAGGGCGGGCGGCCGGTGACCAGCTCGTAGAAGACGCAGCCGAGCGCGTAGAGGTCGCTGCGCCCGTCGGCGGGCTTGCCGCGGGCCTGCTCGGGCGATAGGTACTGGGCGGTGCCGATGACCGCGGAGGTCTGCGTCATCGCCGAGGTCGAGTCGTCGAGCGCGCGGGCGATGCCGAAGTCCATCACCTTCACCTGGCCGGTGTTGGTGATCATGATGTTGGCCGGCTTGATGTCGCGGTGGACGATGCCGGCCTCGTGGCTGGCGGTCAGCGCGCGGCAGGCGGGCTCGAGGATGCGGGCGGCCTCGGCCGGGCGCATCGGCCCGTCGGCGTGCAGGATCTCGCGCAGGGTGCGCCCGAAGACGCGCTCCATGACGATGTAGGGCACGCCGAGCCCGTCGATCTCGGCCTCGCCGGTGTCGTAGACGGCGACGATGGCCGGGTGGTTCAGCCGCCCGGAGTTCTGCGCCTCGCGGCGGAAGCGCTCCCGGAAGTTGAGGTCCCGGGCCATCTCCGGCCGCAGCATCTTGACGGCCACGCCGCGGCCCAGCAGCGTGTCCTCGGCCGCGAAGACCTCGGACATGCCGCCGGTGCCGATGACGTCACCGAGTTCGTAACGGTCCGCGATGAGCGTCACAGCGCACCTCCGGTGCCGGTGGTGCCGCGGGTGCCCGCGCCGGACTCGGCGGCGCCGTTATTGGGGTTGATCAGGTCGTTGATGCCCTCCTCGATGTCGGAGGTGTCCGGCAGCGTGGGCATTTCCCCGCCGTCCTGGGTCGGCTGGGTGGGCCGCTCCGGCTGGCTGGGCGACTCGGGCAGCGGGGCGCGGGAGGTCTCGTGGTCCTCGCGGGTCGTCTCGCGCTCCGGGGTGTCCTCCTGCTCGGTCTCGGGCTCGCGGTGGGTGGTGGTGAGCACCTCGGGCTCCTCCGAGGAGGTCACCGTCTCGGTGATGATGGTCTCCTCCTGCGTGGTGGGGGTGGTCGTCTCCCCGCGGCCGAAGAGGCCGTCGAGCAGGCCGGAGGCGGCGGCGAGCACGCCGACGCCCAGGGCGAGCGCGATGATCAGCGCGACGAGCAGGCCGGTGCCGAAGCCGCCGCCCTTCTTCTTGCGGGGGGCGCGCGCGTCCCGGGCGGCCGGGCGTCGGTTGGCGGGGCCGGCGGCGACGTCGGCGCGCCGGGGGCCGGCGGCCTGCGGGCGCACGGTGGTCGGCTGGGCCACGGAGGCCAGCGCCTCGGTCGTCGCCGTCGGCGAGGGCTCGGGCGCGCGGCCGGCCAGCCCCGCGGACTTCGGCTGGGGCGGGTACTCGCCGCGGCGCACCGCGGAGACCGCCAGGGCCAGCTCGTCGCCGTCGGCGTAGCGGCCGGCGGGGTCCTTGCGCAGCGCGGTGGTCACCAGCTCGCGGGTCTGCGGGCTGACGTAGTTCGGCAGCGCCGGGACGGGGTTGTTGATGTGGGCGAGCACCACCGACACCGAGGAGTCCCCGGTGAAGGGGCGCCGGCCCGAGAGGGTCTCGTAGGCGACCACGCCGAGCGAGTAGACGTCGCTGGCGGCGGTGACCTCCTTGCCCTGGGCCTGCTCCGGGGAGACGTACTGGGCGGTGCCGACGACCATGCCGGTACGCGTCAGCGGCACGGCCTCGGCGGCCTTGGCGATGCCGAAGTCGGCGATCTTGGTCGCCCCGTCCTCGGTGACCATCAGGTTGCCGGGCTTGATGTCGCGGTGGACCAGGCCCTTGCGGTGGATGACGGCCAGGCCGTGGGCGGCCTGCTCGAGCACGTCGAGGGCCAGCGACTCCTCGAGGCTGCCCTCGCGGGCGAGCAGGTCGGCCAGCGACTCGCCGCGCACGTACTCCATGACGATGAAGCAGAAGACGGTGCCGGAGGGGTCCGGCACCTCGCGGTAGTCGTAGGTGCGCACCACGTTGTCGGAGTCGAGCGACTCCGCGGCGGCGGCCTCGTTGCGGAACCGGGAGAGGAACTCCGGCGCGTTGGAGAACTCCGGGCGCAGCGCCTTGACGGCCACCTCGCGGGGGTTGTCCGGGTCGGTGTGGTCCACGGCCAGCCAGACGGTGGACATGCCGCCGCGGCCGATGATCCAGCGCAGCTCGTAGTCCTCGCCGATCAGTCGCTGGGCGCGACCGCGGCCCTCGACGTCGTCGTGCTCGGTCATCGTCGCGCTCCCTTCCGTGTCGTGGCTGTCGTTGATCTGGTGCCGGTGGTGATCGTGGTGCCTGTCGAGGCTGTGGTGCCTGTCGTGGCTGTGGTGGCTCTCGTTACCGTTCTGGTTTCCATTGTGGTCACCTCATGCCCTACTGCGTCGCCCGCAGCGCGGCCTCGAGCACCGCGCGCCCGATCGGGGAGGCGATCTTGCCGCCCGTGGCGCCCACGCCCTCGCCGCCGCCGTTCTTGACCACGACGGCCACGGCGACGTCGGCGTCCTCGCTCGGGGAGAACGCGACGTACCAGGTGTGCGGCGGGGTGTTCTCGTCGCCGTGCTCGGCGGTGCCGGTCTTGGAGGCGATGTCCGCGCCGGTCGCGCCGAAGGTGTTGCGCTCGGAGTCGCGCATCAGGTCGGTGACCTGCGCGGCGACCTCCTCGGGGATGGCCTGGTTGAGCTTCTTGTCGCCGACCTTCTTGACCTCGCTGAGGTCCGGGGCGGTGATGCGGCTGACCACGTGCGGGCTCATGCGCGCGCCGTCGTTGGCCACGGTGCCGGCCATCACGGCGGCCTGCAGCGCGGTCATCGACACGTCGCGCTGGCCGATCGCGGACTGGCCCAGGGCGGCGTCGTCGGGCAGGTCGCCCACGCCGCCGGCGGCCTGCTCGAGGCCGAGGTCGTAGGTCTCACCGACGCCGAAGGCCTTGGCGGTGTCGGCGAACTTCTCGGCGCCGACGGCCTCGCCGACCTGGACGAAGGCGGTGTTGCAGGACAGCTTGAACGCGGTGCGCAGGCTGACGTCGCCGCCGCCGGCGCAGGGCTGGCCGCCGTAGTTGGTCAGCGTGGTCTCCGTGTTGGGCAGCGTGATCGACGGCGCGCCGGTCACGGTGCTCTCCGGGGTGAAGTCGCCCTCCAGGGCCGCCGAGGTGGTGATGATCTTGAAGATCGAGCCGGGCGGCAGCGTCTCCTGGGTGGCGTGGTTGAGCAGGGGGTTACCCTCGTCGGCCTGCAGCTGCTCCCACGCGGCGCCGGAGGTGTCCGGGTCCGTGTCGGAGACGGAGTTCGGGTCGTAGGACGGCGTCGAGGCCATGGCGAGCACCTCGCCGGTCGAGGGCCGCAGGGCCACGACCGAGCCCTCGTAGCCCTTGCCGGCCAGCTCGCGGTACGCGGTCTGCTGGACCTCGGGCAGCAGCGTCAGCTCGACGTTGTTGCCGGCCTCGACGTTGCCGGTGAGCTTGTCCAGCCACTGCCCGGCGCCGACCTCGGTGCCGTTGAGCACCCCGTTGTAGGACTGCTCGACGCCGGCGGCGCCGTAGCGGTCCGAGAGGTAGCCGGTCACGTGCGAGAACTCGACCGGGTCGGTCGGGTAGGAGCGGTGGTACAGGCCCGCCTCGTCGGCCGCGGAGGCCGCCAGCACCTGCCCGCCGGCCGAGATCTGGCCGCGCGGGATCTCCTTGGTCTGGAGGAACTCACGCTTGTTCAGCGGGTTGTGGGCCAGCTCGTCCTCGCGGAAGACCTGGATGTAGCTGAGGTTGACCAGCAGCACCGCCACGAGCAGCAGCGCGAAGACGGAGACCCAGCGGATGGCGCGGTTCATCTAGCGCACCTCCCTGACCTTGGAGAAGATCCCGGTCTCGGGACCGCTTGACGACGCCGCGCCGGGCAGCGCCGCGTCTTCCTTACGGTTGGCGCCCGCCGCCGGCGCCGTGGCGCCGGCGGGTGCGCTCTCGCGTCGGCGCGCGGCGTCGGAGATCCGGAGCAGCAGGCCCAGCAGGATGTAGTTCGCCATCAGCGAGGAGCCGCCGGCGGACATGAACGGGGTGGTCAGGCCGGTCATCGGCAGCAGGGCCGTGATGCCGCCGACCACGACGAAGATCTGCACGGCGATGGTCAGCGACAGCCCGGAGGCCACCAGTTTGCCGTAGGAGTCGCGCACGGACAGCGCGGCGCGGAAGCCGCGGGTGACCAGGACGGCGAAGAGGATGATCACGGCGGCCAGGCCGATCAGGCCGAACTCCTCGCCGACGGCGGAGAGGATGAAGTCGGACCAGACGACCGGGATGATCTCGGCGGAGTAGCCCCCGCCGAGCCCGGTGCCGGTGACCCCGCCCCAGGACAGGCCGAACAGCGACTCGGAGAGCTGGTAGCCGGTGGAGTCGTAGCTGGCCAGCGGGTCGAGGAAGTTGGCCACACGCTCCTGGATCTTCGAGGAGACCAGGTAGACCGCGGTGCCGCCGACGGCGACGAGCACGCCGCCGATGATCAGCCAGCTGACCCGCCCGGTGGACAGGAACATCATGCCCAGCACGGTGGCGAAGAGCAGCAGGGCCGGGCCGAAGTCGTTGGAGACGGCCATGATCACGATGGCCACGGCCCACACCGTCAGGATGGGGGCCAGGTCGCGCAGGCGGGGGAACTCCATGCCCAAAAAGCGGTAGCCGGCGACGTTGAAGAGTGCGCGCTTGGTGGCCAGCAGCTGGGCGAAGAAGAGCAGCAGCAGGATCTTGGAGAACTCGCCGGGCTGCACGGAGAACGGGCCGATGGAGATCCAGATGCGCGCGTCGGCGTTCATGGAGGTCGGCCAGACCAGCGGCAGGGCCAGCAGGATCAGGCCGAGCAGGCCCAGCAGGTAGGAGTAGCGGCTCAGGGCGCGGTGGTCGCGCACGACGACGAGCACGGCGACGAGCAGGGCCACGCCGACCATGGTCCACAGCACCTGGCGGTTGACCATGGCGAAGTCGCGGGCGATGTCGATGCGGTAGATGGTCACCAGGCCGAGCCCGTTGAGCAGCGCGACGATCGGCAGCATGATCTGGTCGGCGTCCCTGGCCACCAGGCACAGGGTCACGTGGGCGACGGTGAAGATCGCGACGTAGCCGCCGATGACCCACAGCAGCTCGGTGGTCAGGGTGTTGCCCTGGGAGAGCTCGAGGTTGACGAGCATGACCGCGATGATCACGGCGGAGGCGATGAGCAGGCCCATCTCCGTGCGCCGCGACAGCAGGTTCTTCAGTGCGTTCACCGGCCGGCCTCCCGGCAGTCGACGCCCGGACGGCCGAGCGCGCCGTCCTCGCCGGCCTCGGCGTCCGTGTCCCCGCCCTCGGCGGAGTCGGCGCCCTTGTGCTCTGCGGAGTCGCGGGACCCGGAGCCCCCGTTCCCGGCGTCCTTGGCCGCGTCGCCGGACTTGTCGTCCTTGGCGTCTTCGGCGGACTTCTCGCCGGCCGGGCGGGTCACGCAGACGGGCAGGGCCTCGTCGCCGAGGCGGCGCAGCTGGCCGTTGACCTCGTCGTAGCTGCCCGAGGGCAGCGCGTCGACCTGCGAACGGGTCGACTCGGGCAGGTCCTGCAGGGCGAACGGGCGGCAGTCCGAGCCGCCGGCGTCCGCGTCCGCGGCCACCAGGGTCACGGTGCCGTCCTCGGCCAGGCAGGCCGCCTGGTGCGGGTTGTGCAGGTCGCGGCCGAAGACGGAGTAGTCCAGGCCGCGCTCGACGAGCAGCCGGCCGGTGTCGTCGGCGGTGATGAAGTAGGTGCTGCGGGCCTTGTCCACGGCCCACCAGCCGCCGGCGATGACGACGATCGCGACCACCAGCGCGGTGATCAGCGCGCCCCAGCGCAGACCGCGGCGGGAGTCGCCACGGTCCGCGTCTGAGTCGGTGTCCTCGTCGTCCTCGCCCTCGGGGGCGCCCCCGAGGGCGTCACGACGCGCACCGGCACCGGTCGCCCGGGCCTCGGCGCCGCGGTCGCCCGCGGCGGCGGCACCCGCGGCACCTGCGGCGCCGGCGGCACCCGCGGCACCTGCGGCGCCGGCGGCACCGGCGCCCGCGGCGGCGCGCCGGGAGTTCCCGCTCCCGCGGCCGTCCTCGCCGCGCCCGTTGTCGGTTCCGGCTCCGCGGGCGTTCTCTGCCCCGGTTCCGCGGGCGGAGCCCGCGGAGCGGTTGAGCGCAGCGGCCCGGCCGGCCGGGGTCTCCGGGTGGGTCTGGTAGTCCTCGTCGCCGAGCAGTGCACCGGCGACGGCGGGGGTGACCGGCAACGTCGCACGCGCGGCGTCGTCAATCGAATCGTCGGAGACGACGTCCGCGATCACGACGGTGACGTTGTCCGGGCCGCCGGAGCGCAGCGCGAGCTCGATGAGGCGCTGCGCGGCGTGCTCGGGGGAGCCCTCGGCCAGGGCGTCGCGGATCGTCTCGGGGCTGACCGGGTCGGAAAGCCCGTCCGAGCACAGCAGCCAGCGGTCGCCCTCGCGCGCCTCCAGCGAGGTCAGCGTCGGGTCGACGGGCGCGCCCGTGTAGGCCTTGAGGATCAGCGAGCGCTGCGGGTGCGTCGAGACGTCCTCGGGGGCGAGCTTGCCCTCCTGGACCAGCGACTGGACGTAGGTGTCGTCGACGGTGATCTGCTCGAGCTCGCCGTCGCGCAGCCGGTAGCCGCGCGAGTCGCCGACGTGGCACATCGCCAGCTCGGAGCCGTTGAACAGCAGCGCCGTGAGAGTGGTGCCCATGCCCTGGTGGTCCGGGTGCTCGCCGACCTCGTCCGCGATGGCGTGGTTGGCGTCGTCGGCCACACCGCCGAGCAGGGCGAGCATGTCGTTGTCGCCCGGGTCGGCGTCGAGCACCTCCAGGTGACTGATCATCACCGAGGAGGCGACCTCGCCGGCGGCGTGGCCGCCCATGCCGTCGGCCAGGGCCAGCAGATTCGGGCCCGCGTAGGCGGAGTCCTCGTTGTTGCCGCGGACCAGGCCCCGGTCCGAGGCCACGGTGTAGTTAAGTCGCAGGGTCACGGGACCAACCTCACTGTCGTACGGCCGACACGGATGTCCGTGTCGGTGCCCACCCGCTCGGGCTGATCGATGCGCACGCCGGCGACGTAGGTGCCGTTGCGCGAGTCCAGGTCCTCGATGAACCAGTCCGAGCCGCGCCGGAACAGGCGCGCGTGGCGCCCGGAGGCGAAGTCGTCGCCGAGGACGAAGTCACACTGGTTGTTCCGGCCGAGGACGATGTCGCTGACCCCGGTCAGCTCCATGTGCGAGCCCTTCAGCGGGCCCTCGACGATGGCGATGCGGTGCGCCTGGGCACGCGGGCCCTGGCCGCGGGAACCGCGGGATCCGCGGGTGCGCGTGCGGCCCCCGCCCCGGCGGACGGCGCCGCCGGCGGCGGCAGCGGTGTCACGCCGCATGGCGCGCAGCGCCAGGAAGATGAACAGCCACAACAGCACCAGCAGGCCGATGCGGAAGCCCGTGAGAACGAGCGAGTCCATGTGTGGAGCCTCCTTTGCGGTGGTCGCGCTGCACGCGTGCCACCCGGGTCAGGGTCAGTCCGTCTCTGTCAGTCTGTGTTCGTCGGTCCGTGCGTTCCTCGGGTCCGTCTGTTCCTGTCGGTCCGTGCGGTCCTGCCGGGGCGCCGCGGGGACGCCGCCGGATGTCTCGGGACGCGGGACGCGGGGCGCCCCGGGACGCCGCCTCAGCTTCCGGGGCGGACGATCCTGACCTCGATACGGGAATGTCCCATCGTAATCACGTCGCCGTCGTCGAGCAGCCAGTTGTCCACGGGGGTGTCGTTGACCGTGGTGCCGTTGGTCGACTTCAGGTCGGTGAGCACGGCGTCGTGGCCGTTCCAGGACAGCTCGGCGTGCTCGCGGGAGACGCCGGTGTCCGGCAGGCGGAAGTCCGCGCTGGTCGAGCGGCCGAGGATGTTGGAGCCCTCGTGGACGTGGTAGGTCCGCGAGGAGCCGTCCTGCAGCAGCAGGGAGACCGTCGGGGTCTCGGTGACCGGCTGCACCGGCTCGCGGTGGGCGGCGGAGTCCGTGGGCTCCTCGCGCCAGCGGCCGGCGGTGCTGGCCGAGGCCTCGGAGGGGGACTCCTCCTGCTCGGCGAGGTCAGCGGGACGGGAGGCGGTGCCGGCGCCGGCTGCGGCTGCGGCACCCGCGGCACCCGCGGCGCCGACGGCGGAGGCGCCCGCCGCGGAGGCGCCGCCGGCCGGGGCGGACTCGCCCGGGCCGGTGTGCCACTGGTCGTCCGGGTCCACCGGCTCGGCGGCCCGCCCGGACCGGCCCGGCTGGTCGGCCTGGTCGGCCTGGTCGGCCTGACCCGGCCAGCCCTGCGGCCGGCTCGGGTCGCCCCACCCGGCCGACTGGCGGACCTCGGTGGCGGGGAAGTTCTCGTTGTCCTGGTGCGGAGCGTTCATGTTCTCGCTTTCCTGAACCGGGGAGGCGTGCCGCCCCGCGGGGTTCTCACTGTCGTCGTCCGCCACGGGTGCGGTACCTGCGACGTCCGCGGGCGCGGCGTCGTCAATCGCATCGAAACCGCAGCCCTGCGCGGGGGACGGGTCGGAGTAGGAGGATGCGCGCAGCTGGCCAGTCCGCATGCCGGTCTCCTCGGCGAGGACCACCGAGATCGGCCCGGCGGGCACCCAGCCCTGGTTGCGGCAGTAGCGGGCGAGCTGGTCGGCGAACATCTCCGGGAGGGTGGGGTGCGACTCCGCGAGATTGTCGAGGTCAGTGCGCGAGATGCCGACCTGGAAGACGTTGGGCGCCTCCGTGTAGTCGTCCTCGTGATAGAGGTTGTCCTCGATCTCCTGCTTGAGCAGCTCCTCGATCTCGGCGGGGACGAGCCGGCCGCCGAAGACAAGGGCGAAGGCGTTGTCGAGGCCCCGCTGCAGGGTGCTGTCGAACCGAGCGAACCGGTCGAGCGTCGCCATCAGGGCCTCCTTCCCACCTCATGTTCTCTGCGCTGATGTTCTGGCGTCTGGACTTTCCGTGCGTCGCGGAGTCGAGGCGGCGCCTCGCGGCGGCGACCCGCGTCCGGCCACACGATGAATCCAGTATAGAGGCAGGTAGTGCATAGCTGATAGGCGTTGAGTCTTCCGGACGCGTGGAAAGTGCGGTTGAACTGGCGATTTGTGAGCGGTGGCGTGGCCGTCTAGAGTTAGTGCAGTCGCAAACGCGGCCACTTGTTTGGGCGAGTGGCGGAATTGGCAGACGCGCTGGCTTCAGGTGCCAGTGTCCTTTACGGGACGTGGGGGTTCAAGTCCCCCTTCGCCCACAGCGAGACCCCCTCGCGCTCCTCCGGGAGTGCGAGGGGGTCTTTTTTCGGTGGGTTGGATTTGGGGTGGCCGGATGTGGGGGGTGTCCCTATGTCAGGTGTCAACTCCGGCGCCGACTCGGCGATGTGATGTCGTGTGGGCTTTGGGGGTGCCGGTTTTCGGGCATGCCTAGGCGCCGGACCCCAGGGGCCCGGTGGGACTCGGCATGATCAGGAGTGGCTCAAGCCGCTACTTGCTCATGACGTGGCGGGATTTCGCGGAAGTATTCCCGGTTTTTCAGCATCGCGAAAATGACGTTGCACCGCCTGCGCGCAAGGCACATCACCGCTGCGTTGTGGCGTTTTCCTTCTGCGCGTTTACGTTCGTAGTACTGGCGTGAGGGCCTATGGCTTCGTAGTGAGGCGAAAGCCGAGTAGAACAGTGCGTTCTTGAGGGTCTTATTGCCGCTTCGTGCGGGGTGTTCTCCCCGGATCGACGAGCCGGATATTCGACTGACCGGCGCAATACCGGCGTAGGCAGCCAGGTGTGCAGCATCCGGGAAATCCGATCCGTCGCCGACGGTCAGGAGGATTTTCGCGGCTGTCTTGATGCCGACGCCGGGCATGGACATCAAGACCTCAGCTAAAGGGTGGTCGGCGACCATCTCCTCGACTTCTGCTGCGATGGCGGCTCGTTGCTCCAGAAGGGACTGGATGTGGTGTGCGAGTGCCGGAAGCACGGTTTCAGCGGCTTTCGTCCCGGGAACGGTGACTGTCTGTGCATCCAGGGCGGTGAAGATCTGGTCGACCAGATCGCTGACGTCTTGCCTGCTGCGGGCGGCAAGCCACTTTGCCACACGTGCTGGGCCTGCCTTTTTCAATCCTGACGGTCCCCGATAGTGCGCGAGGAGCTGGAGGATGAGCGGATGAGCCAGCTTCGGGCCTATGACCTGTTCCAGTGGTGGATGGATCTGCGTGAGAAGTCCACGTGCGCGGTTGCGGGCTCGGGTGGTGTCTTTGGCGAGGTCTTCGTCGAAGCCCGCGAGGACTTTCAGGGCGCTGAGCATTTCGTCGTTGTGGTCGACGGCCCGAAGCGTGTGCGGCATGCATCGGGCGGTGTCGGCGATGATGAATGCGTCTTTGCGGTCAGTTTTTGACTTTCCTCCGTAGAGGTCAGCGGCTTTTCGCATGGCCAGGCCGGGTAGGTACGCCACATCGACGTGGCAGTCGCGGGCTACAGCGACGGGGAGTGCGCCGATGGTGTTGGGCTGGTCGACGATGACGAGGACTCGGCCGTATGTGGCTTTGAGATCGGTGAACAGCGACCTGAGTGCTGATTCGTCTTGTGCGAGAGCTTTGTCGTAGATCTTCGTGCCGTCGGTGGTGAGGCCGCAGGCGTGGTGGGAGGTTTTACCGACGTCGATTCCGAGGAAGACGTCGGCAGGTGAGCCGGCCATGATGGTCTTTCCGGTCGTTCGGATAGTGCCGGTCGCCGGTCATGACGTCTGCAGCAGGCACCCACGTTACGTTGAGACCTCGATACCGACTGGTGAAAATCGGTGGGCCGTGTCCCTATTAGCTGTCGGCAGATGTCTCTGTCCCCGGTGGCAACACCCCCCGGATCATGAAGGTGACAGGGGCGGATAGCCATGCCGGGTCCAGCGACCATCCCCATTATCGGGGACAGCCTCAAGGTAACGGGCGTGCCGGGCCGGATCGGGCCGGTTGGCTGGCTGGTGGGGTTTGTGGGGCCGGTGTGGCTGGATGTGGTTCGGGCGCGCCGGGGCCGTGGGCAAAATGTAGACGTATGTCCGTTCGCCTGGGGTGTTTTCCCAGGTGGGCGAGAGGGTCGGGACACATAGGTACACATTTTGCCCACGGGAGTGGCCCGCCAGTGCCAGGGGAGCGGTCGATCACGCCCACCGGGCCGGCCGGGCCGCTCAGCCGAGGCCGCTACTTCTTCTCGGTCCCGCCCTCAGGAGCGGTCCGGCCCTCCTGGGCCTTCTGCTTCCCGGCCTTCTTCTCCGCGGCGAACACCGGCCGCACCTTCTCGGTGCCCGGCTTGGCAACGCCGAGGTCCTCGCGGCTGTACAGCTTCGGGTCCCGGATGATCTCGGCGGCGAGTGCGGCGACCGACTGGCGGGTGACCACCGTGCCCCGGAACTCCTCGTCGCGCCTGGTCACCGCGTAATCGACCTCGTCGCCCTCGATGAACCACGCCGGCCGCAGCACCGTGTAGTCGATGGCCGAGCCGCAGATCTCCTCGACGGCCTTGCGGTAGGGCTCGAGCGCCCCGCCGAGCTGCTCGCGGTTCCACTCGCCGAACTCCCCGGGCACCTCGTCGTGGATGCCGAGCGCGGCGGTGAAGATCAGCCTGGTCACGCCCCGGCCGGTCATCGTGGTCACGATCGCCTCGGCCATCTCGTCGACCTCGCCGACCAGGCCCGCGTAGATGACCTCCTGCCCGCCGACGGCCTCCCAGAGCGCCTCCTTGTCGAGCACGTCGCCCTCGATGACGTCCACGCCCTCGGGGACCTCGCCCAGCCGGTCGCGCGATCGCGCGAACAGGGTCAGATGCACGGAGGCGTCGTCGGCCAGGAGCTTGGTCAGGCGCCGCGCGATCCGTCCGCCGGCGCCGAGGATCAGGACGTTGCGCATACTTCCCAGATTACCGACGTCCCGGTGGACAATGGCCCCATGGACATCGAACGTGCCGCGGGCGGCACCCGTCCCGCCGTCCACGGCCGGGGCGTCGACGCCGAGGGGCGGTGCACGCACTACGGCGGAACGAGGGACGTCGTCGGAAATCTCTGTGTGACCTGCGGGAAGTACTGGGCCTGCCACCGCTGCCACGCGGAGGCGTGCGACCACCCCTTCGGGCGCGCGCCACTGGACGCGCCGGCCGTGGTGTGCGGCGTGTGCGGGCACCTGATGAATTACCCGGAGTACTCGGCGACCGCGGCGTGCCCGGCGTGCGGCCACGGGTTCAATCCGGGCTGCTCACTGCACGCCCACCTCTACTTCCGGCTCTGAGCCGCGCCCCACGCCGCGAGCCGCCGACGGCGCGGCGGCACAATGGGGGAGTGGTGCCGGGCCGAACCGCGCACCGCGTTAACCACAACTTTTAGAGAACGAGGACCCCGCCCGTGACCGACCCCGAAGCAACCGACCCCGCAGCAACCGCCACCGCAGACCCGCGCCTGCGCACCCTCTTCGACGCCCTCGGGCCCACCCGCGCCGAGCGCGAGGAGCTCTACAAGTGGTTCCACCGGCACCCCGAGACCGCGTTCACCGAGTACGAGACCTCGCGGCGCATCGGCGAGGAGCTCTCCGCGCTCGGGCTCTCCCCGGTCAGTGTGGGCACCACCGGCAAGGTCGCCGTGCTGGCCAACGGCGAGGGGCCCGTGGTGATGATGCGTGCCGACTTCGACGCGCTGCCGTGCGCCGAGGAGTCCGGGAAGGACTACAGCGCCGACCCGCAGCTGGGCCGCATGCACGCCTGCGGGCACGACCTGCACACCACCGCGCTGCTCGGCGCGGTGCGCGCGCTCGTGGAGAACCTCGACGCCTGGCGGGGCACCTTCATCGCGCTCTTCCAGCCCGCCGAGGAGATCGGGCAGGGCGCGTCCGAGATGGTCGCCGCGGGGCTGACCGAGAAGGTCCCGCACCCCGACGTCGTGCTCGGCCAGCACGTCTTCTCCACCCTGCCCGGCGGCGCCGTCGGCGCGCGCCGGGGCCCCGCGCTGTCGACGACGACGCAGCTGCGCGTGGTCATCCACGGCCGCGGCGGCCACGGCTCCATGCCGCACACCACCATCGACCCGGTGGTCATCGCGGGTGCTGTGATCGGCCGGATCCAGACGATCGTCTCCCGCGAGCTCGAGCCGGGCACCTTCGGCGTGGTCACCGTCGGCTCCGTGCACGCCGGCGACGCCCCGAACACCGTCGCCGACTCCGCCACGCTGCGGCTGAGCACCCGCGCCTACGACGAGGACGTCGACGCCCGCCTGCTCGCCTCCGTCGAGCGCATCGTGCGCGCCGAGTGCGCCGCCGCCGGCGCCGAGCGCGAGCCCGAGTTCACCGTCGAGGGCCGCGGGCCCCTGACAACTAACGACGTCGCGGTCACCGACGCCGTGATGGGCTCCTTCCGCTCGGCGTTCGGCGAGGAGGGGGTGCACGCGCCGGGGCGGTGGACCGGCTCGGAGGACTTCTCCAACATCCCGCGCGCCTTCGGCGCGCCGTACTGCTTCTGGGCGCTCGGCGGCTTTTCCGACTGGGAGAACGCGCCGTCGAACCACTCGCCGCAGTTCGCCCCGGACCTGCAGCCGAGCCTGGACCGCGGCACCGAGGCGATCCTCGCGGCGGCCGCTCCCTGGCTGATCCGCTGATCCGCTGATCCCCTGAGGCGGGCGGGCGCGGGGCACGCCGGCCGCACGGGGCGCGCCGGGTTGTGCGTGGGGCGCGGGGCTGGGGCGCGCCACGGCGCCCGTCGGTCCGGCGCGCCGGGGTGGCATATCGCACCTAGTAGTTGACGTGTCAACACACCCGAATTAGCCTATAAAGGAGAAGGGCGCGACGCCGCGCACCGCCTCGCGCGCCGTTACCGCGCGGGGGAGGGGCGCGGCGTCGGCAATCGCCCGGTAGAGACGCACCCGCGAAAGGAATCCCCAGACAATGAGCATCGCATCGACCATCCTGCGCGCCGTGACCGGCGCGTTCATTCTCAACTCCGGCTGGAACAAGAAGGATCTGCCCGCCGAGGCCGCCGGCGGCCTGCAGGAGATGGCCGCCACCGGCATCCCGCAGCTGAAGGACATGGACACCGACACCTTCGGCAAGTTCATCTCCTACTCCGAGATGGGCGTCGGTGCCGCGCTGCTGGCCCCGTTCGTCTCCAACCGTCTCGCTGGCGCCGCGCTGACGACCTTCGGTTCCGGCCTGCTGACCATGTACTTCGGCAACGACGAGATGACCGAGTCCGACGGCATCCGCCCCTCGCAGGAGGGCACCGCGCTGGCCAAGGACTCCTGGCTCGTCGCCATCGGCGCGGCGCTGCTGCTGTGGCCGAACGACAAGGCCCGCGCCAAGAAGGCCGAGAAGCGTGCGAAGAAGGCCGAGAAGAAGGCCGACAAGGCCGTCAAGGCTGCGAAGTAGTCCTCCGCCTTCCGGGGTCTTCCCCGTCCCGCCCCTGTCGCCTCCCGCGAGGTGGCGGGGGCGCTTTCCTTTGGGTGGGGTGTGTCGCCCGCGCCGGGTCCGGCGGGCAGGGCTTTAGGGGGGTGTCCCTATGTCAGGTGTCAACTCCGGCGCCGACTCGGCGATGTGATGTCGTGTGGGCTTTGGGGGTGCCGGTTTTCGGGCATGCCTAGGCGCCGGACCCCAGGGGCCCGGTGGGACTCGGCATGATCAGGAGTGGCTCAAGCCGCTACTTGCTCATGACGTGGCGGGATTTCGCGGAAGTATTCCCGGTTTTTCAGCATCGCGAAAATGACGTTGCACCGCCTGCGCGCAAGGCACATCACCGCTGCGTTGTGGCGTTTTCCTTCTGCGCGTTTACGTTCGTAGTACTGGCGTGAGGGCCTATGGCTTCGTAGTGAGGCGAAAGCCGAGTAGAACAGTGCGTTCTTGAGGGTCTTATTGCCGCTTCGTGCGGGGTGTTCTCCCCGGATCGACGAGCCGGATATTCGACTGACCGGCGCAATACCGGCGTAGGCAGCCAGGTGTGCAGCATCCGGGAAATCCGATCCGTCGCCGACGGTCAGGAGGATTTTCGCGGCTGTCTTGATGCCGACGCCGGGCATGGACATCAAGACCTCAGCTAAAGGGTGGTCGGCGACCATCTCCTCGACTTCTGCTGCGATGGCGGCTCGTTGCTCCAGAAGGGACTGGATGTGGTGTGCGAGTGCCGGAAGCACGGTTTCAGCGGCTTTCGTCCCGGGAACGGTGACTGTCTGTGCATCCAGGGCGGTGAAGATCTGGTCGACCAGATCGCTGACGTCTTGCCTGCTGCGGGCGGCAAGCCACTTTGCCACACGTGCTGGGCCTGCCTTTTTCAATCCTGACGGTCCCCGATAGTGCGCGAGGAGCTGGAGGATGAGCGGATGAGCCAGCTTCGGGCCTATGACCTGTTCCAGTGGTGGATGGATCTGCGTGAGAAGTCCACGTGCGCGGTTGCGGGCTCGGGTGGTGTCTTTGGCGAGGTCTTCGTCGAAGCCCGCGAGGACTTTCAGGGCGCTGAGCATTTCGTCGTTGTGGTCGACGGCCCGAAGCGTGTGCGGCATGCATCGGGCGGTGTCGGCGATGATGAATGCGTCTTTGCGGTCAGTTTTTGACTTTCCTCCGTAGAGGTCAGCGGCTTTTCGCATGGCCAGGCCGGGTAGGTACGCCACATCGACGTGGCAGTCGCGGGCTACAGCGACGGGGAGTGCGCCGATGGTGTTGGGCTGGTCGACGATGACGAGGACTCGGCCGTATGTGGCTTTGAGATCGGTGAACAGCGACCTGAGTGCTGATTCGTCTTGTGCGAGAGCTTTGTCGTAGATCTTCGTGCCGTCGGTGGTGAGGCCGCAGGCGTGGTGGGAGGTTTTACCGACGTCGATTCCGAGGAAGACGTCGGCAGGTGAGCCGGCCATGATGGTCTTTCCGGTCGTTCGGATAGTGCCGGTCGCCGGTCATGACGTCTGCAGCAGGCACCCACGTTACGTTGAGACCTCGATACCGACTGGTGAAAATCGGTGGGCCGTGTCCCTATTAGCTGTCGGCAGATGTCTCTGTCCCCGGTGGCAACACCCCCCGGATCATGAAGGTGACAGGGGCGGATAGCCATGCCGGGTCCAGCGACCATCCCCATTATCGGGGACAGCCTCAAGGTAACGGGGCTGCGCCGGGTGGGGTGTGCGGGCTGCGCTGTAGGGGGTCTGTGCCGGGTGGGGTGTCGGGTCACGCGCCGGGTGGGGTGCCGGGTCGCGCCGGTTTGTGCCTGCCCGCCCCCGCATCCATCTTCCGCACGACCGCAACCAGGGGTGAACTCTGTTCAAGTCAGATTGAACAGCGTTCTGGCGCGGACGTATGCTGCACGGTGAAGACTCGCTTTCCCGTCACTAAGGAGCACCACCGTGTCCACTCCGGAAACCGCAGCCGGCCCCGCGGCGACCGCCGGCACCACCGCCGACGCCGCGAAGCCCACCACCCCCGAGCCCGCCATCCTCGCCCAGGCCCGCGAGCTCGCCCTCGAGCGCGGCGAGGGCCTCAGCGAGGCCCAGATCCTCGAGATCCTCCAGCTCGACGAGGAGCACATCCCCGCGCTCCTCGAGCTCGCGCACCAGGTACGCCTGCGCTGGTGCGGCGACATGATCGAGGTCGAGGGCATCATCTCGCTCAAGACCGGCGGCTGCCCCGAGGACTGCCACTTCTGCTCGCAGTCCGGCGTCTTCTCCGAGTCGCCCGTGCGCGCCGCCCGCCTCGACATCGAGGAGCTGGTCGAGGCCGCCAAGCAGACCGCGAAGTCCGGCGCGACCGAGTTCTGCATCGTCGCCGCGGTCAAGGGCCCCGACGAGCGCCTGATGCGCGAGGTCGAGGCCGCCGTCGACGCGGTGGCCGCCGAGGTGGACATCAACATCTCGGTCTCGACGGGCATCCTGACCCCCGAGCAGGCCCACCGCCTGGCCGAGCGCGGCGTGCACCGCTACAACCACAACCTCGAGACCGCGCGCAGCTACTTCCCCGAGATCGTGACCACCCACACCTGGGAGGAGCGCCGCGAGACGCTCAACCTGGTCCGCGCCGAGGGCATCGAGGTCTGCTGCGGCGGCATCGTCGGCCTGGGCGAGTCGCTGGCCCAGCGCGCCGAGTTCTTCGCCCAGCTCGCCGAGATCGACCCCGAGGAGGTGCCGATCAACTTCCTCGACCCGCGCCCGGGCACCCCGCTCGAGGACCAGGAGGTCATCGACACCCCCGACGCGCTGCGTGCGATCGGCGCGCTGCGCCTGGCGCTGCCCAAGGCCGTCATCCGCTACGCGGGCGGCCGCGAGCTGGCGCTGGGTGAGGAGGGCACCGAGGCCGGCCTGCTCGGCGGCATCAACGCGCTGATCGCGGGCAACTACCTGACCACGCTCGGCGACCCCGCCGAGCGCGACCTCGACATGCTCGGCCGCATGCAGCTGCCGCTGAAGGTGCTCAACCGTGTCGTCTAGGGGACTGCGCGAGGTCTCCGACGAGCTCGCCGCCGCCGTGCTGGCCGGCGAGCGCCTGCCCTTCGACCTCTTCACCGGCGTGCGCCTCGAGATTGACGACGCCGCGCCTGCCGCCCCAGCTGCGTCCGTCGCCGCGGGCGCGGGTTCCGGCGCGGGCGAGGGCGCCGGCGCTTCCGGTGCCGAAGGCGTCGACCCTGCGTCGGGGTTCGGCGAGGGGCCGCGCAACGCGGCCGGCCGCCTGCTGCCCGAGGCCTGGCAGGCCGCCTACCTGGGCGCCTACGAGGGCACCAACCCCGGGGTTCGGGCCGGGTTCGACCCGCCGCGCTACTGCGGGCTGTGCGGGCGCCGCATGATCGTGCAGGTGCGCCCGGACGGCTGGTCGGCGCGCTGCTCCCGCCACGGCGAGCTCGATTCGGCCTGGCTGGAGCGCTGACAGGGCCGACCCCGGGCCTGCTGGACAGGGGCTCGACCGGCCGTTAGGCGCACCCGCCTGATGCGCCTAGAAGCTCGACGAGCCGCCCGCGCCCGAGAACCCCGAGGAGAACGAGGTGTTGACCGCCCCCGAGGTGCCCGTCTGCGCCTGGGTCTGCGCGTTGGAGGTGTGCCAGGCAGCCATGGTCCAGAACGGCACGAAGTTGTACACGCCGTAGCCGGGCCGGTAGTCCGGCTCATAGATGGCCGGGGCGCGCAGCTCGGTGGCCTCGTCGGCGTCGACGTCGTCGAACTTCTCCTCCTTCAGCTGCGCCAGCGCCGTGCGGTAGTCGCCGAGCAGCCGCAGGTAGGCGTCGAGGAACGCGGCGTCGCCGTGCCCGCCGGTGGCCAGGTCGCTGTCCATCCACTCGGCGCGCTCGCGCAGCGTCTGCAGCTCGCGGTAGAGCCCGGAGCCGGCGTCCTTGACCTCGACCTGGGCGGCCACGATGTCCTCGCGCAGCGCCTGCAGCTCCTCGCGGCGCACCGTGACGTCGCCGTTCTCCATACGGAACAGCCGGTCGATGTTGTCCTCGGCGTAGGAGACCCGGCGCACCGCGCGGGCGGCCTCGGTGATCTCCCCGCGGCGCTCGTAGAGCGCCTTGTCCGCCTCCTGGGCGCGGGAACCGCCCGCGCCGGGCCGCGCGGGCGTCGTCAATTGCAGGGCACCCAGGCGGTCGACGTCGTCGTGCAGGGACAGGAAGCGGTCGCGCACCTCCTCCCACTGGCGGCGCAGCGTGGCGTCCACCAGCGGGGAGGTCAGCGAGTGGGCGCGCACGTCGATCGCGTCGAGGCGCCCCGCCAGCTCGCCGTACTCGCGGGTGAGAAGGTCCAGCTCGGCGCGGGCCTGAGCGAGCGCGCGGGCGCGTTTGTTGCGGCCCGCGATAAACAGCCCGGCGGCGGTCATGCCCCCGATGCCGCCGCCGGCCGAGCCGAGGGTCACCCCGACGGTGCGGTCCTCACGGGCGGACTCGTAGGCGCTCTCGCCGGCGGCCTCGGCGTCGGCGGCCTCGTGCGCGCCGGCGAAGAGCCCGCCGCGCAGGTTGCCGTCCTCCACACCCGGCTTGATCGCGTCGATGCTCGTGTCCAGGTGGTCGTCGTCGGAGCGCAGGCGCAGCTCGTCGGCGACGTCCTCACCGGCGAAGACGAACGCCTGGCGCGGGTCGAGGCCCACGCCGACGATCAGCACGCCGTCGGCGAAGTGGTCCTCGCCGATCAGGTCCGGCTCGTTGTCGCGCAGGTAGTTCTCCACCGTGTCGTTGACGTTGGAGTCGTTTTTGGCGAAGACGAGGTAGCGCAGCTCGCGCACGACCTCGGGGGCGTGGATGCGCACGGCGTCGGCGACGATGCCGCGCTCCTCCTCGTCCGAGAGCACGTCGTCCGGGTCCGAGACCTCCGCGTGCAGCTCCCGGGCCGCCGGGGCGACCACGTAGTCCTCCCGGACCGGCTGGTCGATGGCCAGCGCGATGGGCCCGCCGACGAGCGCCGCGCCGGCGATGCCCGCGCCGAGGAAGGCCGCGAGCGCCTTGCCCCGTGCGACGCCGGCGCGCTTGGTGGCGGCCTGGTACTCCTCGTCGGTCAACGCGCTCTCCGGGGTGGTCTGCGCGGCGTCGCCGGCCTGGTCGCGGCGCTCCTGCCGGTCGTGCTGCCGGGCCCGCTCCGCGCGCACCGCCTGAGTGCGCTCCCGGCGGTCCGCGCGTGCCTGCCTGCGGATCTCCCGGCGCCGGGCGCGCCGGGCTCTTCTGGGGTTGTCCTCCGCGTTCATGGCAAAAGAGTAGCTCCGCGGGCGGGGCGGCGCTCGGAGGCGCGGAGGCGGGGTCTCAGAAGGGGGGAGGAGCCTCCCGCCCCGGAGATCACGCCCCCCAGGAAGCGCTCCACCAGACGGGAGTAGGCGCCCACGGTCAGGCGCAGGTCCTCGAGGTGCAGGTGCTCGTCGTGGGCGTGCAGCTGGCGGTTGGCCGCCGCCAGGTCGCGGCCGCGGGCGTGCAGCGCGAAGCCGTAGCCGTTGCCGCCGAGGCGGCGGGCGAAGCGCAGGTCGGAGCCGCCGGTGGCGTAGACGGGGACGACGACGGCGTCGGGGAACTCCTCGTGGATCGTGGCGACCATCGCGTCCCACAGCGGGCCCTCGGCCGGCGACTCGGTGGCCGGCTCGGTGATCAGGTGCTCGATCTCGACCTCGTCGGCGAGGTCGCCCAGGCCCTCACGGATCAGCTCGTCGATGCCCTCCTGGGTGTGGCCGGGCAGCGGGCGGATGTCCATCTCGAGGCTCGCCTTCGACGGCAGCACGTTGATCGCCCCGCCGGCGCGCAGCACGGTCTGGGCCAGCGTGAGGTGCGAGAAGGCGTGCGCGTAGCCGGCCAGGTCGCCGAAGACGGCGTAGTCCGCCGCGTCCGAGCCGGTCAGCAGGGCCTTCTCGGTGGCCGGGTCGAAGCGGAAGGCGCGCACGAAGCCCTGCCAGATCGGGTTGTCGGTCACCGGCGGCTCGATGGCGGCGATGCGCGCGGCGACCTCGCCGATCTTCGCGATCGCCGAGTCGCGCCCGTAGGGGGTGGAACCGTGGCCGGCCTCGCCGCGCACGGTCAGGCGGCGCTGGCCGGCGCCCTTCTCTCCGACGTAGACGACGACGGCGTCCGAGCCGCCGTTAACCGGCAGGTGCGCCCCGCCGGTCTCCGAGAGGCAGTTGCGCCAGCTGAACGCCTCGGCGGCGTTCTCCGAGAGCCACTTGCCGCCCAGGCCGCCGCGCGCCTCCTCGTCGGCGAGCGCGGCGAAGGTCAGCTCCCCGCGCGCGCCGCCCCGCTTGGCGACGTCGCGCGTGACCGCGGCCATCGTCGCGGTGATGAAGAGCATGTCCACCGAGCCGCGGCCGTAGAGGACCTCCTCGCCGGCGGCGTTCGTGACGATCTCGGCGCCGAAGGGCTCGTGGGCCCAGGCGTCCTCGTCGACGGGCACGACGTCGGTGTGGCCCATCAGGGTCAGCGGCTCGGCGTCGGGGTCGGTGCCCGGCACGGTGAAGATGACCGAGACGCGGCCCGGGTGCGGCTCGAACTCCTGGACACGGACGTTCGGGGTCTCCGCGAAGAAGGCCTTGAGGGTCTCGGCGTTGCGGTGTTCCTCGCCCGAGTCCGCGGTCAGGTCGTTGACGCAGGCGTTGCGGATGAGCTCGCGCAGCAGGTCGAGGGTCTCGTTGTACAGGGCTTCAGTGGTGGCCATGGCCCCGGAGTCTACGCCTGTCAGGCCCCGGCCGGAAGGCCGGGGCGTACCGCTCGGACTGGAATGGTTGTACCGGGCGGTCTACTCGGCGGAGAGGTGGTGTGTGGGGGTGATCCGGGGGTCCGTGCCCGGGTCAGCTCCGGTGGTCGCCCGGCTGCTCCGGGCCGTTGTGCTCCGGGCCGTTGTCCTGGGGGCGGTAATGCTCCGGGGTGCTCTGCTGCGAACCGGTCCCGGGCCAGCTGCGGAAGCCGCGGGTCTGCGAGTCGGCGGAGTCGGTGGGGCCGGTGTGGTTGCCCGAGCCGCTGGCGAATCCGCTGGACTGCTGGTCGGCACGGCCGGCGGTATCGCCCGGGTCCGCGGGGAAGCGGTCGGACTGCTGCCCGGTGTGGTCGGCGGAACCGAAGCGGTTGCCCGTCTGCGGGTCGGCCGAACCGAAGCGGTTGCCGCTGGGCGCACCGCCCTGCGGGGCGCCGGAGCCGAAGCGGTTGTCGCTGGGTGCATCGCTCCGCGGGCTGGGGGAGCCGAAGCGGCCGCCGCCGGCCGCGCCCGTCTGCGGGGCGTCGGAGCCGAAACGGTTGCCCGCCTGCGGGTCGGCCGAACCGAAGCGGTTGCCCGCCTGCCGGCCACCCTGGCGACCGGGGAGGGAGAAGCCGCCGGGCAACGCGAAGGACGAGCCACCGTTCTTGAGCGCGCCCGGCCACCGGAACAGCGAGAAGAGGCCCCACGCCCCCGCCGCGAGGGCCAGCAGGATCATCAGCCAGACACCAGCGTTCAACGACTGGGTGTAGGTCACGTCCATGTCCTTGAGCTCATCGATTCCCTCCGCGAGGTTGGCCTGCGAGCCCACGATCACCATCAGGCAGTAACCCAGAAGCCCCGCAGCGCCCACGATGGAGGCGATCGCCGCGGGAAGTCGGAGGCGCAACGCCCACAGCACGGCCGCCGCGATGAACAGCAGCACGATCAGCAACATGAAGAAGAAGACGCTGCCGGTGAGCGTCGACTCGGCCTCGGCCTGGTTCTTGATCTCCTGCTCGATGTCCCCGGCCTGGTTCTCGAACTCCTGCTGGAGGCCGTCCATGAACGCGTCACCCAGGGAGTCCTGCGCGGGCAGGAAGCCGACCGTGGAGTCGCCGTCGCGCCCGTCGGTGAGGACCGCGTCCCGGGAGTCGAACTCGTGGGAGCTGAAGGAGCCGAACCCGTAGTCGCTCGAGCCGTAGTCGCTGTCCCCGCCGGAACCGCCGAAGAGGTCGCCGCCGTACTCGTCCAGGTAGCCCTTCAGCTCCTCCTCCATCATCTTCTTGAGGTCCAGCGAGCCGGTGGCCTCGACGTTCGTGTAGCCCCAGCCGTTCTGGACGCCCTTGATCTCCATGCCGTAGAAGGGGACCGAGACGGTGTTGACCGGCAGGAACGCCAGCAGCACGACGAGGAGCGCGATCACGCCGTTGACGCCGGCCGCGATGAGGTCGGACGAGCCGCCGGAGGCGGGACGCCCCGGGCCGCCGGCTGCGCCGGGTGTGCCGGGCCCGCCCGGACCCGCGGGACCTCCGGCGGTCATCGGCTGAACGGAGTGGCCCGGGAAACCGGACCGGGGCGCCTGCCCGTACTGGCCACGCTGGTCGTGCTGACCGGGCTGCCCGTACTGTCCCGCCTGGGGACGCTGACTCGGCTGCCCGTACTGTCCCGCCTGGGGGCGCTGGCCGTACTGCCCGGCCTGGGAATGCTGCCCGGCCTGGGAATGCTGGCCGGGCTGCCCGTACTGATCGGCCTGCCCGTACTGGCCGCGCTGGCCGTACTGACCCGGCTGGCCGTACTGCGCGGCCTGGGGGTGCTGGTCCGGCTGGCCGTACTGCCCGTACTGGCCGGGCTGATCCGGCTGCTGCGGCTGGCCCGCCTGGCCGGGGTGGCCGTCCCGGCCGGACGTGGGGCGGGTGGGGGAGCCGTCGGGCAGGTGCCCGTCTTCACGGGGCTGTTCCTGCCATCGTCCTGGGTGGCTCACGGGGGTCTCCTGATGAAGTCGTTGGCTAAAGCGCCCCACAACTTAGCGGAATCCAGACCTTTTCGTCAGGGTTCACCTCCCGCGGCCGCCCCTGCGTGATCCCCCTAGCGCAGGATCCGCTTGCCGAACTTCAGCGCCGTCGTCACGGTCTTGGCGAAGACGTCCGGGTCCACCAGCGTGTTGCCCGAGATCGACATCAGGTGCTGGACGGCCACCGTGCGCGCCTCGGTGTACTTGAGCATGCCGCCGTCGCCGTGGCGCCGGCCGACGCCGGAGTCCTTCCAGCCGCCCATCGGCGCGCCCACCGAGGACCACGCGGCGGCGAAGCCCTCGTTGACGTTGACCGTCCCCGCGTGCAGCCGCGAGGCCAGCTTCGAGCCGGTCGCCGGGTTGGCCCACACGCTGGCGTTGAGCCCGTAGCGGGTGTCGTTGGCCTTGAGCACGGCCTCGTCGAGCGAGTCGACGACCTCGACGGCCACCACCGGACCGAAGGTCTCCTCGCGGAAGAGCTCGGCGTCCTCGGGCACGTCGGCCAGCAGCGTCGGCGCGTAGAAGGTCGGGCCCAGATCCGTCAGGCGACGCCCGCCGGTGAGCACGCGCGCGCCCTTGGCCACCGCGTCGTCGACCATCGCGGCGACGTGCTCGCAGTGCTCCTCGGAGATCAGCGAGCCCATGTCGGTCTCCCAGTCGTGCCCGCCGCCGATGCGCATGCCGGCCACCGAGTCGACGAAGGCGGGGATGAACTCGTCGGCGATGCCGCGGTGGACGTAGAGCCGCTCGATCGAGATGCACAGCTGGCCCGAGTTGGAGAAGCACGCCGCCCGCGCGCCGGGGACCGTCCGCTCGAGGTCGGCGTCGTCGGCGATGATCATCGGGTTCTTGCCGCCGAGCTCCGCCGAGTAGCCGACCAGCCGCTCGCCGGCCTGCTCGCCGAGCTTGCGGCCGGTGGCCGTCGAGCCGGTGAACATCAGGTAGTCGCACTGGGCGACGATCTCCTGGCCGACCACGGAGCCGGAGCCGGTGACCGCCTGGAAGACGTTCTCCGGGAGCCCGGCCTCGCGCAGCAGGTCGGCGACGAGCAGCCCGGTGTAGGGAGTCTGGGAGTCCGGCTTGAGAACCACGGCGTTGCCCATGGCCAGCGCGGCGATCGCGTCGCCGGCGGTCAGGGAGAACGGGTAGTTCCACGGGGAGATCATGCCGACCACGCCCACCGGGTCGTGCTCGACGCGGGTGCGCGTCAGCCCCGGCAGCGAGGTCTTCGCGCGCTTCGGGCGGAGCAGCCGCCCGGCCGCGTAGCCGCAGTGGCGGGCGGTGATGGCCACGTCCATGACCTCCTCGAACGCGCTGGTGCGGTTCTTGCCGGTCTCGTCCTGGATCAGGTCCAGGATCTCGTCGCGGCGCTCGAGGACCAGGTCGTGCAGTTTCAGCAGTACCTTGCGGCGCTCCTTGACGGGGGTTGCCTGCCAGCGCCGCTGTGCGGGCCGGGCGCGGTCGAAGGCGTTACGGGTGTCTTCGGCGGTGTGCGCGGTGACCTCGCCGAGTTCCTTGCCGGAACTCGGGGACACGACTGTGATGGCTGTCATATCGTTGACTATATGTCATCCATCTTCATTTCTGGGGCCGCCGAGGGAATCGGTCGCGCGGTCGCCCACCGCTTCCTCGCCGAGGGCTGGACCGTCGGAGCCTACGACATCGCCCCCGTCTCCTACTCCCACCCGAACCTGGTCGCCGGCCACCTCGACGCCACCGACGCCGAGAGCTGGGACGCCGCCCTGGCCGACTTCACCGCCCACACCGGCGGCAAGCTCGACGTGCTCGACAACAACGCCGGCATCATCGCCGACGGCGCGCTCGCCGCACTGCCGGCGCCCAAGGTTGCCGCACAGATCCAGGTCAACGCCCTGGGGGTCACCCTCGGCGCGCGGGCCGCGCACCGCTATCTGGCGGCCACCGACGGCTCGCAGCTGGTGAACATGGGCTCGGCCTCCGCGATCTACGGCCAGCCCGACATCGCCGTCTACTCGGCGACGAAGGCCTACGTCGGCGGGCTGACCGAGGCCCTCGGCCTGGAGTGGGAGCCCGACGGCATCCGCGTGGTCGACATCTGGCCGCTGTGGGCCAAGACCAAGCTCAGCGACAATGACGCGACCTCGGTGCGCCGCCTCGGCGTGCACATCACCCCGGAGCAGATCGCCGAGGTCATCTGGGACGCCACCCACCCGGCCAACCGCTGGCAGCGCGGCAAGATCCACTACGGGGTCTCGCTGCTGGACAAGGCGATGTACTGGGCGCGCTCGGTCAGCCCGGACCGCACGGCCCGCTTCGTCAACCGCTTCATCTCCGCCTAGGGGCGAAGCCGCGCCCGCCCCGGGGAATCACCGCCCCGCGGAAACCGCCGCCCGGCGCCGCCCCGCCCCGGAAACCGCCGCCCGCCCCGGAAACCGCCGTCCGGCGCCGCCCATCCGGGCAACCGCCCCGCCCCGGGAGACCCCCGCCCCCAGACGCTGAAACGCCCCGCACACCGGTGATGTGCGGGGCGTCGGCAATTGCGGTGCGTCAGCGCACGTCGACGAACTTGCGCAGCACCCACGGGCGCAGCGCGATGAGGATGACACCCAGCGCGATCGCGGCGATGGCGACGGTGATGAAGAACGCGCGCTCCGCGGACGGGTCGGTCGGGTCGTAGAACTGGCCCAGGACACCCGACAGCGAGGTGCCCATGGCCACGGCCATCAGCCAGACGGCGAAGAGGCGCGACTTGAACGCCTGCGGGGCGACCTTGGTCGCCAGCGCGTTGCCCACCGGGGACAGCAGCAGCTCGCCCATGGTGAACAGGAAGAGGATCCACACGATGACCAGCAGCGGGGTGCCGTTCTCGCCGGCGCCCGAGTAGGGCAGGAAGAAGAACAGCGAGACGCCGATGATCAGGTTGGCCACGCCGAACTTGAACGGCGAGGACCACTGACGGTCGCCCAGCTTCGTCCACAGCGCGGCGAAGACGCCCGCGAAGATGATGATGAACAGCGGGTTGAAGGCCTGAACCTGGCTCGGGGTGATCTCGAAGCCGAAGAGGCTGCGGTTCAGGCGCTGGTCGGAGTAGACGGCCAGCACGGTGAACTGCGACTGGAAGATCGCGAAGAAGAGCACGCCGCCGATCAGCAGCGGGATGTAGCCGATCAGGCGCGAGCGCTCGACGGCGCTGGTCAGCGGGGACATGCACATCTCGACGAGCAGCACGGCCGCGGCGAAGAACGCGATGACGGCCATGATCGTCGACAGCCACTGGATCTTGATCAGGCCGGTGCCGATGGCCAGGCTGACCAGGACGATGACCACGACGGTGCCCAGCGCCCAGGGCAGGTACTGCTTGTGCGGCAGCGGGTTGGGCACCTCGGAGCCGGCGGCGCCGATGGTGGTCTTGCGCATCAGGATGTACTGGGTCAGGCCGGCGGCCATGCCGATGGCGGCCAGGCCGAAGCCCCAGTGGAAGCCCTCCATGCCCCAGACCCAGCCGGTGAGCAGCGGGCCGAAGAACGCGCCGATGTTGACGGCCATGTAGAAGATGGAGAAGCCGGCGTCGCGGCGCGGGTCCTCACGCGCGTAGAGGTCGCCGAGGACGACCTGCGAGGCGGTCTTGACGCCGCCGGAGCCGACGCCGATGCACACCAGGCCGATGGCCAGGCCGGCGAAGGAGGGGATCAGGGCCAGGGCGATGTGGCCGCACATGACCAGGATCGCCGAGTAGAACAGCGTGCGCTCCGCGCCGAGCAGGCGGTCGGAGACGAACGAGGCGACCAGCGAGCAGACGTAGACGAAGCCGCCGTACGCGCCGACCAGGGAGACCGCCTCGGCCTCGGACATGCCGAGGCCGCCCTCGGAGGCCGAGTAGTACAGGTAGAAGGTCAGCAGGCCCTGCATGCCGTAGAAGCTGAAGCGCTCCCACATCTCGATGCCGAAGAGGTTGGCCAGGCCCCACGGCTGGCCGAGGAACTTGCGGCCCTTCTTCACCGTGGCGGTCAGGGAGGTCACGTCGCTGCCGTGGAAGCCGGGGTCGGCCGCGTTAGCGTCGGCGGCCTCGGTGGTGGCGGCGCCGGTGCCGTGCGCGCCGGCCGTGTGGGTCCCGGTGTACGCGGCGTCGTGGGCGTGCGGGTCCGCGGCGGCGTCTGCGCGCGAGGCGTCAGCCGCCGGATCGCCGGACCCGGGCTGTCTGGGGTCTTGTGGTGTGGAAGTCATCGCGGCTTATTATCCGCCCTTAACCAGGGGTAAAGGCAACTTAGGACGCGTTGTGGGGCGGCTGGGCGCGGGCGTTGAGCCCGCCGGGAGTGGGTGCGTGGTGCGCATCTGCGCAGGTCGTGCGCCTGTGCGGCTCGATTGACGACGTCGCGTTGGTTTAAGTCGGTGGTTTTGTCCCGGTCGGGCACCGTGCGCTGGGGAAGCGGACCTCCGCGGCGGTCGCGCCGGCGGTCAGGGCCGCGGTCGATCGGAGCTTTCCGTGCTGTCCGCGCCGTCTGTGCCGTCTGTGCTGTCTGCGTCGCCGGTGCTGTCTGTGCTGTCTGCGTTGCCGGTGCTGTCCGCGCCGTCTGTGCTGCGGGTGCCGGTGCCGTTCGTGGTGTCCGTGCGGTTGGCGCGGTCGGCGCGGGAGTCGCCGACCGTCCACGGGTCGCCGACGCGGCACAGCCGGTCCAGGTCCGCGCGCACCAGCTGGCGCGCCGGGCGGGCGCGGGCCATCTGGTCGTGGGTGATGACCGCGGTCTCGTCGAGGGAGTCGACCCACAGGTTGCGCACCGTGTCGTCGCCCGGGTCGCGCAGGAACACCGAGTTCGGCGGCTGGATCAGGGTGTCGAAGCGGGTGGCCAGGCAGGTGTAGGTCACGCCCTCGACCAGCTCGTCGCCGGCGTTGATCGCCTCGACGACCCCGGTGCCCGCGTCGCCGCGGATCTGGTCGAAGCCGGCGGGGCCGAACCAGTTCGTCACCAGCTCGCGCATCAGGCCCGCGGCCACCGGCCCGCGCACGGCCGAGCTGACTATCCCGCCCATGGTCGTGCCGTGGTTCGGCGTCGACAGGCAGACCAGGTGGCGGATCTTGCCGGCGCCGCCGCCGAAGCGCAGCCACCAGCGGGCCAGCAGCCCGCCCTGGGAGTGGCCCACGACGACGGCCTTCTGCGAGCCGGTGACCTGCAGGACCGCGTCGATGTAGGCGCCGAGGTGGCCGGCGGACTCGGCCAGCGGGCCGGTCGCACGCCCGATGAGGTCCGGGGCGAAGACGGCCCAGCCGTCCGCGCGCAGGTCCGCGCCGAGCTCCTCCCAGTCGCCCTTGGTCGCCCCGGTGCCGTGCACCAGCACCACCGGCCAGGGGCGTCTCCTGGTGGGGCGGGCGCGCCAGTCGTCCTCGAAGCGGCCGTTGGGGCGCAGGCGGGACAGCAGCGGCACCCCGCTCGCCCCGCGGTCCAGGGTCGCGTCGGGGTGGTCGGCGGCGATGCGTCGGGCCAGGTCGTCGGGGATCTTCATCGAGTGCGGCGTGCCGGGCAGCTTCTCCACGGGCAGGTTGCGCCAGGCACGCCGCAGCAGGCGGACGAGTTCGGTGCGCAGGTCCTCAGCCATGGCCACGAGGATAGAGGCGCCTGGCCCCGCGCGCGCCGGTACGCTCGGGGGCATGACTGGAGCCCACGGTGAGTTGGTCGAGGTCGACGGGGCACGCGAGGCCGTCGACAAGCTGGTCGAGCTGTACGAGACGGCGACGGCGCGCGCCCGGGAGATCCTGGCGAGCGGCGACTACGCCTCGTGGAACGAGGTGGTCTACCCCAAGCTCGCCGTCAACGTGCTCGAGTGGCGGCCCATCGACCGCTCCGAACCCTTCGGCTACGTCAACGCCGCCGGCCGCTACGTCGCCGAGTTCGCCCGGCCGCGGCTGCTGCGCGGCTACCTGATCGAGCAGCTCGAGGCCCTGACCGGCAACTACCCCTGCCGCATCCAGGTCGGGCCCAGCCAGACGCGCATCCCGCCGGAGTACATCCGCGGCGTCGGCAACGTCGATGAGGCGCGCCGGGCCGGGGACCTCGGTGACGCCGTGCCGCGGCCCACGCTCGACGACGTGCACGACGCGATCGTCGACGGCCACTGGGACGCGTTCCACGGTGAGGAGAAGCCGCTCTTCCAGTTCGGGCCGCAGCGCTTCGACCTGGCCTGCGCGCGCATCGAGCACTACACCGGCATCGACGTCGACAGCGTGCAGAAGTACATCCTGTTCACCAACTACGCGATGCACACCTCGGAGTTCGTGCGCTTCGGGCTGCGTGAGATCGACGACCCGGACTCCCGCTACACCCGCCTGCTGCTGCCCAACGGCGAGGTGCTCGAGGCCGGCCACGGCGCCGAGCTCGACGACCTCGACCTGGCCTCGAGCCACCAGATGCCGCGCTACGACCTGGTCACCGAGGCCGGTGACGGGCTGACCATGATCAACATCGGGGTCGGGCCCTCCAACGCGAAGACCATCACGGACTCGCTGGCGGTGCTGCGCCCGGAGGCGTGGATCATGATCGGCCACTGCGCGGGTCTCGACGGGCGCATGCGCATCGGGGACCTCATCCTGGGCAACGCCTACCAGCGCGAGGACTCCATCCTGGACTCCCGGATCGCCCGCGACGTGCCGATCCCCGCCGTGCCCGAGGTGCAGCGCGCCCTCGAGGCCTCGGTCCACGACATCTACGGCGGCGACCGCTCGCTGATGCGCACCGGCACCGTGCTCTCCACCGGCGACCGCAACTGGGAGTGGCACACCCCGCGCGATCTGTGGGAGTGGCTGCGCGGCTCGACCGCCGTGGCCGTGGACATGGAGTCCTGCACGCTCGCGGCCAACGGCTACCGCTTCCGGGTGCCCTACGGCACGCTGCTCTCGGTCTCCGACCTGCCGCTGCACGCCGTGCCGAAGCTTCCCGCCCAGGCGCAGGCCTTCTACACCTCTTCCAAGGAGGCGCACGTGATGTGCGCGGTGCGCGCGATGGAGCGGCTGGCCCAGGACCCGACGAAGCTGCACACCCGCAAACTGCGCCGCACGATGGGCGAGGTTCCGTTCCGGTAGGGGCCCGCTACGGGCCGGGGTACCACTGCCCGCCCGAGCAGATGAGAACGTGGCCGGCGGCGTCCTGGCCGCCCTGCTCGCCGTCGACGCACTCGCCGCCGACCTCGGCCGTTCCGGCGCCCTGCGGCTCCGGTCCGTAGACCCACGTGTACTTGGAACCGCCCATGAACGCACAGACCAGTGGTTCGCCGGAGCCGTCGCGCGCGGGCATGCCCGCCTGCGAGGCTGAGCAACCGGCGCCGTACGCGGGAGCCCCGCCGGCGGCCGCGCCCGTCGCGTTGTCGGAACCGCCTGCGTTCCCGTCGTTCTCCTCCGCGGCCGGAGCGGCGGTGGACGCGGAGCTTTCCGCACCTGCGTCGGAGTCCGCGGCGTCGGCACCCGTCGTCGGGTGCGGGCCCTTGCCCTTGGGGCGCTCGGAGTCGATGCCGTCGATGGAGATGTAGGTCAGGTCGTCGAAGGAGTACTCGGGGTTGGCGAAGCCGAGCGCCGTGACCTTGCGGTCCTTCGGTACGACGAAAACCCAGGTCATTGTCGTGTCGAAGCCGGGGCCGAGATTGTCGTTGCACTCCGGGTTGCCGGGCACGCGGTAGAGGGAGTCCTCCGGGCCGTACTCGGCGGCCGGCTCGGTGACCAGCTTCGCCTGGACGGCGAAACCACAGGTCAGATCCATGTCCTGGGTGTCGTCGTTGCGCACCGTTGTGTCGACCACGACGTACTTGCCGCCCTCGCGGACTTTCTCGGTGACGTTCGGGTCGGCGGTGGAGTGATCGCTGAGGAGCTCGATCTTGTCGGTCTCCGTCACCGCGTCGACGCGGAGTGCGACGCCCTCGGCCTCCACCATTTCGCCGACGGAGTGCCCGGCCGGTGCGCTGGACTCGGTCTCGCTTTCCGCCGGTGCGTCCGATCCGCCGCCCCCGCCACATCCCGCGAGTGTCAGGGAGGCGACAGCGGCGAGTGCTAGGAGCAGGCGTTTCACTTGTGGTTCCTTCGGGTCGCGCGGATGGGGAGGGCCTGCGCCTGAGCGGAGGAAAACTCCCGGCCTCAAGCTTGACGGCACCTGTATCCCATCGTATCGGAACCTGGATATGTGTGGCTCCCGCGAGCGCACCGGCGGGGCAGAGGTCTGCTTACTCCTTCCCGCTGAGGGAGGCGCTGCGTCTTCCGGCCGGGGCCGCCCGACGTCTCCCGGCCGGGGCCGCCCGACGTCTTCCCGCCGCGCCCGTCCTAGGCCTGGGCTCCGAGGGAGACCGTGGCACGGGCCGGACCGCCGCCGGCCGGGGCGAAGCTGACCTTCTCGGCCTCGGTGTTCTCCGAGAGCAGGAACGCCAGGGTGACGGTGCCCTGCTCGCCCGGGTTGACCGCCGCGCCGTCGCCCGGGTTGCCGGCGATGCGCTCCGGCTCGCCGAGCGCGGCGTGCGGGGCGCCCGCGACATCGGTGACCTTGACGTCCAGCGCCCCGGCGCCGAGCAGGACGAGGGGCTGGCTGCCCCGGTTGACCTGCTGGATGTTCAGGACGAGGAACCGCTGGCCGCCCGGGGCCATCGCGGTCGAGGCGGACGAGGAGCCGGACTGCGACGGCTCGCCCAGCTGGATCTCGCCGGCGAAGTAGGCGTCGGTGACGGTCACCGCGACGTCGTCGAAGGTGACCTCGTCGCCGATGCCGGCGTCCCCGTGGCCCGCGACGGTGGTCAGCGGGGCGGAGGAGGCGGCGTCGTCGGATCCGCCGAGGCCCGCGAGACCGTCCGA
Organism: Corynebacterium frankenforstense DSM 45800; assembly: GCF_001941485.1. Classification (NCBI taxonomy): domain Bacteria; kingdom Bacillati; phylum Actinomycetota; class Actinomycetes; order Mycobacteriales; family Corynebacteriaceae; genus Corynebacterium; species Corynebacterium frankenforstense. The sequence continues at coordinate 69,343 of NZ_CP009247.1, forward strand.
GCCGCACCCCACGAGCAGACCGGTGAGGGAGAGCATGACGGCCGCGGTCGCGCGGCGGCGGATCCGGTGGACGCGCATGGGACTCCTGAATCGGGACGACTGGCTTTCTGTCCGGGAGTTTAGCGCCCGCGGAGAGAACGGTGGCCGCCCCCGCGGAGAACGCTCCCCGGAACCTGGGGGTGTGTCACGGGGTCCGGATAGTGTTTAGGGCATGGACACAATTCGAAGCCGCAGGTTCCCGGCGGCGGTCCTCGCCGCGGTGAGTGCGCTGCTCATCGTGGTGGGCTGCTCCTCCGCCCCGAAGGAACCCGAGATTCTCGCCGCGCCCAACCCGAACATGCCGACGATCGGTGACTTCGTCTCGGTCGGCGACCTCGAGGTGCGCGTCGACGACGTCGACCAGCGCAGCAGCTTCGATCCGGCCGACTACGACATCCCGGACCTCGTGGACCGCTCCGGGGTGACCACGCGTTCGGACCGGAGCTCGGATCACGGTTCGGACTCCGACTCGGACTCCGACTCCGGCTCGGGGTCGCACGGCGGTTCCGGCTCGGAGCCCGACTCCGACCGCGGATCGGGATCCGGCTCAGACTCCGGCGCGTCGGCTCACGGACCGCATCCGACCCTGGCCGACGGCACCACAGTCACACCCGGCGACGGCGACGGTGACTCGGGCGCCCACGGTGGGGCAGACGCGACGTCGGCAAGCGAGGGCGACACCCCGCCGACCGAGAAGCTCGAGGCCGAGGACGGCGGCAGCTTCGGCGTCATCCCCGCCTCGGTGTGCCTGGGTGAGGGGCAGTCGGTGGAGCCCGGCGTGCAGCTGACCATCCACGCGGACCTGTCCACCGTCGACGCCAGCGGTTACGAGCCGATCCCGGGGCTGAACGCGCTCGTGGTCGAGCGCGTCGAGGGAGACGACGGCAACGGCTGCAACGGCCTGATGGTGAAGATCCTGTGGGTCTTCCAGCTGCCCGAGAACGAGCGCCCCTCGAGCATCGGCCTGAACGGGGCCGACCAGAGCATCCAGGACCGCAAGGTCATCGACCTGGGCGCCGGCGGCGGCGAGCAGTGCGAGGAGTACAACCTCGACCTGATGGAGACCGCGCTCGGGTACTGGCTGCAGACCGGCGCGGTGTTCACCAACCGGCGTGACGTCTCCTGGCTGGACACCGAGATCCGCAGCAACCAGTTCGACCCCTGCGCGCCGCTGAGCTGGGTGACCCTGCACCTGGAGACCGAACGACTCGAGCCGATTGAGACCGTGGTCTTCTTCCACGGCCCCGACCTGGTCACCGACCCCGGCCCCCTCACCGCGTCCAAGGTCGTGAACGTCACCCGCAAGGGCGCGGACGCGGTGAGCGTCGGTGTCAAGGGAGGAACCAGCGTGGACACCCCGACGACGATGGTCGACTACCGGCTCGAGGGCGACAAGCTGGTCGAGAGCGGATGGGAGGGGGACGACGCCTACCCGCGCCTCGACTTCGACCGCCAGGCGGTGCCCCGTGATTCGGTCGTCGGTTACCTGGGCAACGCCCGCAACCCCGCCTACGACTACAAGGTCGACTGGAACGGCTACGACGCGGTCGACGTGCGCGTGCCCGTCGGCGAGGGCGGCGAGACCTACCTGAACTGCCGGATCGGCGGCGAGCAGGCGCTGGCCTGTGACGCCCCCGACGGCGAGCACTGGACGGCGAAGGACCTGCTGTCCGGGCCGCAGGACGAGACCCCGGAGGGCGAGCCGGCGAACCGCTTCGAGGCGGACCTCGGACTCGGCGGCGGGGCGCGCACCTACGCCACCGACAGCAGTCTGTCCGGCGGCGGCGAGGAGCTGCCGGACGAGGCCGTGATCAAGTTCGGCCCCTACGCCATGAGCACCCGCGGCCCCGGACTGACGGTGGGCAACAACTACTCCGGCTACTCGGTCACCCTCGGCGGTCCGGTCGAGGAGGCGGAGCCGCCGGTGCAGGTGTCCAAGTCGCGGTGGCCGGATCCGGAGTCGCTGAAGAGCTGGGACAGGACCTAGGCCGACGAGCCCGGGCCGGGGAGTGCCCCGCGCCGACGGGCCCGGGCAGGGGGGCGCCGCGCGCCGACGGTGCCGCGCCGGGGAGCGCCGTGCGCCGGGGAGCGCTCCTCACCTTCCGGGTGATCCGCACGGTGCGTCGTTAATTTCAGGGGTGCCCAGACAGTCATCCACCCCTTCCCGAAGAGGCGAACCGTATGACCGAACGACCCGACGAGCTGATCCAGATCCTGCACGACCTCGACGAGGGGATGCCGGAGGAGGACCGCGACACCCCCGAGGTGCTCGGGCACCGCGAGTGGGCGGCGGACGTGCTCGCCGAAGCCGGCCGGCACGACGAGGCGATCGCCCAGTACCGCCTCGTCGTCGAGGGCCGGGCCCGGACGCTCGGACCCGACGACCCCGACACGCTGCTCTCCCGCGCGCAGCTGGCCTACGCCCTCAACGACGCCGGCGAGCTGCACGCCGCGGTCGAGGAGCACCGCGCCCTGGCCCGGGACCTGACCCGGGTGATGGGCGGGGACTCCCATGAGACGCTGATCATCCGCGGCAACCTCGCCCATATGCTCGACAAGGCGGGCCACCATGACGAGGCGATCGACGTGTATGAGTCGGTTCTCGCCGACCAGTGCCGCGTGGACGGCCCGGACGAGCCCCGGACGCTGGACACCCGCGACGCCCTCGCCGCCTGCCTCTTCGAGACGGGCCGGGCCGGCGAGGCGGCGGAGTACCACCGCGCCGACGTCGCGTCCCGGACGCGGTTGTCGGGCGCGGACTCCCCGGAGACGATGCTCAGCCGGGACAACCTCGCCTTCTGTCTCCTCGACGAGGGGCGCTACGAGGAGGCGATCACGGAGTACGAGTCGTTGCTCGCGGACCGCCTGCGGGTGCTCGGCCCGGAGGCGACCGACACCGTGGACTGCCGGGACTCCCTCGCCCTGTGCTACGGCAGGAGCGGGCGTGCCGCCGACGCCGTCCGGGAGTGCCGGGAGGTCCTCGCGCAGCGCTGCCGCGCGCTGGGCCCGGAGCATCCGCGCACGTTGACCACGCGCGGCCGTCTCGCCTCCTGGCTCGGAGACTTGGGTGAGTACGAGGAGGCCGCCGTCCACCACCGCCTGGTGGCCGAGGGCGGGACACGGGTGCCCGGTGGCCCGACTCCGCCCGGCGTCTCACCCGGTGGAGACCGTGGCGGCGACGGTGGTGGCGACGACGACGGCGGCGCCTAGACCTGCGGGATGACGATCCAGGCGACGATGTAGAACAGGATCGGCCAGCCCATCGCGAGGCCGAGGGCGGCGGCGACGAGGCGCACGATGACCGGGTCCCAGCCGTAGGTCTCGGCGACGCCGCCGCACACACCTCCGATCCAGCGGTCGACGGGCGAGCGGTGCAGGCGGGACGTGGACATGGTGGGCCTCCTCTGGCTCCGGCCGGGGGACGAATCCGCCGGTTGCGGCTTCCTTTCCCGGTTCACTTCCCAGTCAACCAATTTCCGCCGACGAATGCATCGGGGAGTGTCCCGGTCTCACCCCTAGGGGTCGCGCCTCCCGATTGACGACGTCGCGCCCCTCGCCGCCGGGCGAGCCCACGCCGCCCGCGCCGCGCGCACGCGCTGTGCGGGCGCGCCGACGGGGACCACCGCGGCGTCGGCAATCGCCGCCCAGCGCCTACAGCTGCGCCGCCGGGTAGTCGGTGTAGCCGCGCTCGAGGTGTGCGTGCGGGTTCTCGTAGGGCGGGTAGACCGTCTCGGTGACCAGCTCGTTGAGCTCCACCGAACCGACGCGGCGCGGCCAGTCCTCGCCCGAGCCGACCCCGCCGCGCGCGTCGGCGGCGAGCACCCGCTCGGCCAGGTCCGGGTTCGCGATGTACGCCTTGCCGAAGGCCACCGCGTCCACCGTGCCGGCCTCGATCAGGCGCTGCGCGTCCGCCGCGCTCATCCGCTCGTTGCCGATCACGGGCCCGCCGAAGGCCTCCTTCATCGCCCCGAGCACGGAGTCCTCCGCCTCGTGCTCGCGCACGCACAGGTAGCCGACCTTGCCGGCCAGCGAGCCCGCGACGTGCGTGAACAGCCCGGCGAGGTCGGAGTCACCCATGTCGTGCTCGTCGGCGCGCGGCGCCAGATGCACGCCGACGCGGCCCGGCTCCCAGGCGTCCGAGCACGCGCCGACGACCTCGAGCAGGAAGCGCTCGCGGTTCGACATCGGCCCGCCGTAGGCGTCTTCGCGCCGGTTGGTGGAGTCCTGCAGGAACTGGTCGATCAGGTAGCCGTTGGCCGCGTGGATCTCCACGCCGTCGAAGCCGATCTCGCGCGCCCGGGCGGTGGCCGCGCCGTAGTCGGCGACGGTCGCGTTGATCTCGTCGAGCGTCATCTCCCGCGGGGTGACGTAACCGCGCATCGGCCGCAGGCGGCGCACCCGCCCGGCCGGCAGCACCGCCGAGGGGGCGACCGGGGTCATCCCGTCGAGCAGGTCCGGGTGCGAGATGCGCCCGACGTGCCAGAGCTGCAGCGCGATGCGCCCGCCGGCGTCGTGCACGGCGCGCACCACCGGCTCCCAGGCCTCGGCCTGCTCGTCGCTCCAGATGCCGGGGGTGTCCCGGTAGCCCACGCCCATCGGGGTGACGGCCGTGGCCTCGGAGATGATCAGCCCGGCGCCGGCGCGCTGGCGGTAGTACTCGGCCATCAGCGCGGTGGGGATCTGGTCCACGGCGCGGCTGCGCGTCAGCGGCGACATGATGATCCGGTTCGGGATCTCGAGTGATCCCAGCGATAACGGTTCGTTCAAGATGCTCATGATCCCGTTTGTACCGCTTGCCGCGGCGTTACGCTGGTGGCATGAACGCCCGCCCCGCCCTCGCCACCGCCGCGGTGCTCGCCGTCGCGGCACTCACCGCGTGCTCCCCGCCCTCCGACGAGGCCACGCCCGACCCCCAGGCTGAGGAGGCCAGCGTGCAGCCTTCGCCCTCGATTTCCGACGTCCCGTCCGACACCTCGGCGCACCCGACGACGTCGGCGGGCGACGCCGCGGCTGCGCCGCGGCCCACCGGCGGCGCGGGGGACTGCGCGCCGGGTGCCGCGGCGCAGGGCTCCGACTCCGCGAACGGGGCGGGTGACGGCGCCGGGGACTCCGACGTGTGCACCGGCTCCGACGGGGCGGGCGCCGGTACCGGCCCGGCGGGTGCGCAGCAGAACGGTGGTGCCGGGGTGCGCACGCTCACGGCGCCGGAGACGCCCTCGGCGCGCGACGCGATCGTCGTCAATCTGGGCGGGCACAAGGTGACCTGCAGCCTCTCGGCCTCCGAGCCCAGCGGGGTGTGCACCGCCGACGCTCCCGTGTGGCCGGACCAGTCCGGCACCGCGCGCAACCAGGCGACGTTCTCCTTCGCCGCCGGCGGCGTGGACGTCCACGACGGCCGGGGCGGCGGGGGCTACGCGCGCACGGTCGAGCTCGCGCCGGGCGAGACCCTGGTCGCCTACGGCTTCTACCGGGTCACCGCCGGCGCCGACGGGCTGACGATCACGACGCAGACCCCCGACGACGGCTCGCCCGCCGACCCGTCGGTGGTGGGCAAGACCGTGCGGCTGACCGCGGACGCGGCGAGCTACCAGGGGTAGCCCGCCGCGCGCCGGGGGGACGGTTAGTCGGGGGCTGCATGCACCGGGCGGCTTGTGCGCCGGGCGGCGCCCCCGAATCCCCCGAGCCCCCGACCCCCGAGGGGGCGCTAGTTCTTGGCGCCCGCGTAGTCGAGGTCACGCCCGAAGACGGTGAGCCCGAGGATGTCCCGGTCGTAGCGGGAGGCGAACGGGAAGCTGGCCAGGTAGCCGACGATCACGGCCACGCAGAAGCCGGCGATGGAGACCAGGAACGGCCCGATCTCCAGGGTGCCGACCCACCAGGCGGCCGCCGCACCGGCGAGCAGGCCGATGAGCACGCCGGCGGCGTTGGCGCGCCGGGTGAAGATGCCCAGGGCGAACACGCCGGCCAGCGGCACGCCGAACAGGCCGGTCATGGCCAGGAAGAGGTCCCACAGGTCGGACTGGTCGGTGACGACCAGGTAGATCGCCGCGCTCACCGAGAACACGCCGGCGACGATGATGACCATCCGGGAGAAGGCCACGGAGGCCTCGCCGCGGAAGAAGCGGTTGCGGATGTCGGTGACCACGCAGGCCGAGATCGAGTTCAGCGACGAGGAGATCGTCGACTGGGCGGCGGCCAGGATCGCGCCGATCAGCAGGCCGGCGATGCCGGCGGGCAGCACGGTGAGGATGAAGTAGGGCACGACCGCGGAGGTGTTGACCGTCTCGGGCAGGCCGCCCTGGGCGGAGTAGTAGTTGTGCAGCGCGGTGCCCATGCCGTAGAACAGCGGGATCGTGACCAGGGCGAGGACACCGTTGACCAGCAGGGAACGCTTGGTCTCGTCGATGCTCGGGGTGGTCTGGTAGCGCTGGACGACGTCCTGGCTGGCGGTGTACTGGTGCAGGGCGTTGAGGATGTTGCCCACGAAGATGATCGGGATCGAGGCGGCGAAGTTGTCCATCGAGAAGTTGCTCGAGGAGTAGAACTTGCCGTCGTCGGCCGCCTGGACGAGCGCGGAGGAGAAGCCGCCGGGGGTCAGCGCCATGGCGCTGATGACGATCACGGCCGCGCCGACGAGGAGCAGGATGCCCTGGATCACGTCGGACCAGATCACGCCCTCCATGCCGCCGAGGAAGGTGTAGATGACGCACAGGACGCCGATGGCCAGGGAGACGAGCACGGGGTTGATGTCGGCGACGGCGGTCAGCGCGAGCACCGGCAGGTAGATCACGATCGCGATGCGGCCGAGGTGGTAGAGGCAGAACAGCAGCGTGCCGACGATGCGGATGGTCGCGGAGAACCGGGCCTCGAGGTACTCGTAGGCGCTGGTGACGTTGAGCTTGCGGAAGAACGGCACGTAGTAGCCGATCAGGATGGGCACGATCGCGAAGATCGCGAGGTTGCCGGCCGAGTAGGCCCAGTCGGTCAGGAAGGCCTTCTCCGGGGTGGACATGAAGGTGATCGCCGAGAGGGTCGTGGCGTAGATGGAGAATCCGGCCGCCCAGCCGGGGATGCGTCCGCCGGCCTTGAAGTAGTCGTCCTGGCTGTTGCCGGCGCGGCGGGCGAAGTAGGCGCCGACGCCGAGCATGCCGAGCAGGTAGAGGCTGATGACGATCCAGTTGAGTGTGCCGAGTCCTTGGGTGGCTGATGCCTGGTCCATGGGGGTTTCCTTAGGTCCGGAAGGTTCGAAGAAACGATGGGTTAGCGGCGTTCTCGGTCAATGGCCACGGTCCCGTTCGTGCCGGGACGGCCGGGTGCAACTGGAGGTGCGAAATGTGTGTGAGACCACCGCACGGGATTGAGTTATCGGATCCTACGAAGAATGCAGGATGTCTGATGGCGCTGTGTTTATGTGTCGGGGTAGGGAGGTCCCGCTCGCGCCCGCCGGTCCCTCCCGGTCCCGGCCGGGCTTTGAGGGGCCCGGCCGGGCGCCGGTTCGGGATCGGCCGCGGGGCCGGTCCGGTGTTCCTGTGTTCTTGCTGTCAGTCCCCGAGGGCCGCGGCGAAGTGCGCCGTGATCCAGTCGGGGGCGGTGATGGCGGTGCCGACGATGATCGCGTCCGCGCCGGCCTCGACGCCCTTGGGCAGGTCGGCCGGTTCGTGGAAGCGGCCCTCGCCGATGACGAAGACGTCGTCGCCGACCAGGCCGCGTGCCTCACGCAGGCACTCCAGGTCGGGGCCGACGGTCTGCTCGCGGTCGGGGGTGTAGCCGGCCATCGTCGTCGAGACGATGTCCGCCCCGGCCGCCGCGGCGCGCTCGGCGTCCTGCGGGGTGGCGCAGTCCGCCATGATCAGCGCGCCGTGCTCGTGGGCCACCGGCACCAGGTCGGCGAAGGTCGAGCCGTCCGGGCGCGGCCGGTCGGTCGCGTCCGCGCAGACCACGGCCGCGCCGGCGTCGGCGACGGCGGCGACCGACTCGCGGGTCGGGGTGATGTAGACCCCGGTGGTGCCTTCCTTGGTCAGCCCGAACACCGGCACGTCGACGGCGTCGACGATGGAGCGGATGTCCTCGAGCCCGCCGTAGCCGCCGCAGCGGATCGCCGGGGTGCCGCCGTCGACGCAGGCCATCGCGATGCGGGTCAGCGCGTAGGTGTCCCGCAGGGCGTGGCCGTCGGGCGCCTGGACGGAGACGATCAGCCGGCCGCGCACGGCGTCGAGGATCTCTTTGCGGCGCGCGTCCATGTCGGACGCGGGAGCGGTGAAGGAAAAGGGCATGGGTACTTACTCCTCTGTGTTGTGCTGAGGGCGTCCGGCCGCGACGTCGCGCCCGGCGACGGTGCGTGCGAAGCACGCGGCGGCGACCAGCGGGGCGTCGGAAATGAACGCGCTGGTGAGCACGGGGACCGTTTTGTTGGGCGCCAGGGCGGCCTCGCGGACGCCGGCGATGAGGGGGTCGGTGACCTCCGCGCCGATGCCGGTGACCCCGCCGCCGAGCACGATCGCACTCAGGTCGAGGCCGCTGGCCAGCGCGCCGAGGCAGCGGCCGAGGCCGGCGAGGTTGCCCTCGATGATCGAGCGGGCCAGGGCGTCGCCGGCGCGCATGCGCTCGAGGATCTCGGGCAGGCGCAGGTCGGTCTCGCGCCAGGCGCGCCACTCGACGCGGCCGTGGTCGGGGTCGGCGCTCAGCTCGTTGTAGTAGCGGGCCAGCGAGTTGCCGCTGGCGATGTTCTCGGCGCGGTCGGCCATCCCGCGGAAGTCGGCGCAGACCAGCTCGGAGATCTCCCCGGCGGTGCCCGTCGGTCCCGCGGCGAGCTCGCCGTCGCTGACCAGTGCGCCACCGACGCCGGTGCCCAGCGAGACGTAGAGCACCCGCCCGCGGTCGAGGTCGGCCGACCCCGTGCGCCCGGCGCCGATGAGGTGCTCGCCGAAGGCCCAGACGCGCACGTCGTTGTGGCAGGCCACGGGCACGTCGAGCTCGGAGCGCACCACGGCGTTCAGGTCGGTGCCGGCCCAGCCGGGCAGCGTGTCGCCGTTGTGGACGACGACGCCCTCCCGGTCGATGACGCCGGGGGCGCCGACGCCGACGCGGACGACGTCACTCGGGGCGTCGGGCTGCTCGAGCGCGGCGCGCACGGCCGCGGCGATCTGCCCGGCGGCCTGGCGGGCCCCGAACTTCGCGGGGTCAGGCTGGGTGGGCAGCACGCCGGTGGCGTGGGCGGTCAGCGGGTCGGAGTCGTCGACGAAGCCGTAGGCGACCTTCGTCGCGCCGACGTCGAGGGCGAGGGTGGCGGTCACGGGACTCAGGGCTCCCGGATCTGGGCGGCGTCGACGATGGCGTTGATCTTCTCGATCTCCTCGTCGGTGAACGGCTCGTGCGGGTCGAACATCTTCAGCGACGGGAAGTGGCCGAGGTGCTTGAGGGCGACCTTGAAGGAGCCCACGCCGGCGGCCGAGCCGCCCATGCGCGGGGCGTCGCCGACGGCCGTGATGGTCATCAGCTCGGTCAGGCGGGCCTGCTGCTTCTTGCCCTCGGCGAAGTCGCCGGCGGCCAGGGTGCGGGCCAGCTCGACGTAGCCGACCGGGTCGACGTTGCCCAGGCCGGGCACGACGCCGTCGACCCCGGCGAGGTAGTCCATGTCGACCGTGGTCTCGGAGCCGGTGAGCACGACGAAGTCGCTCAGGCCGGCCTTGTCACGGGCGTCGCAGAGGTTGCGGGTGTAGGAGTCCGAGCCGCCGGAGTCCTTCACACCGGCGAGCACGCCCTCGCGGGCCAGGGTGATCACGTCCGCGATGTCGAGGACGGTGTGGACGCTGACCGGGATGTTGTAGGCGAACAGCGGCAGCTCGGGGGCGGCGGCGTGGATGAGGCGGAAGTGGTTGGCGATCTCCGTGCCGGAGATGCGCACGTAGTACGGGGCGGTGGCGACCAGGCCGTTGGCGCCGCACTCGACGGCGTCGGCGACGTGCTCGATCACGCGCGGGGCGGTGGCGTCGATGACGCCGGCGATGACCGGCACGCGGCCGGCGGCCTGCTCCACGGTCGCGGTGATGATCGCGCGGCGGTTCTCGCGGGTCAGGAAGACGGCCTCGGAGGAGGAGCCGAGCACGAACAGGGCGTCGACGCCGGCCTTGATGAGGCGCTCGGCGTGGGCGCGCAGGGTCTCCAGGTCGACCTCGCCGGCCTCGGTCAGCGGGGTGAGCACGGGCGGGACGACGCCGCGCAGCTGATCCGGGGTGGCGGGGGCGCCGGCGGTGATCGTGGTGGTCATGGTGGTGGACCTTCCTTCGGGCGCCGTGTCCGCGGCGCCGCGGTTAGGGGGTGGTGTGATCATGCGATGTCAGACATTCGATTTTCGGCGTACTGAATCGCGAAGTTTTTTCGGGTGGGAGGGGGTGGGTTCCGTCACCCTCCGGGCGAGGCGCGGCCGGCGCCGGCCCCGGAGGTCTGCTCCGTGCGGGCCAGGGGGCGCCATGCGAAAGACACGGAGACGGCGGCGAACCATGCGACGTGCTCTGACGTCGGACGGTGCGTGCGGCCGGAGGTCATCTCGACTCCTCGTCTTCCGTGCCGTTGGAATCTGCGCAAAGGTTTACGCTGACTCTCAGATTAGTCCTGTGGCGGTGGCGAGAGCAAGAATGCCGTTCAGGTGATACCGGATCGTGACCGCGGGTGTCGTCCCCGTCACCGGGGGTGAACGGGGGTACCCCCGGTGGTGGGGTGGGTTGGGGTTGTGTGGGGTCGTCGGAGGGCTCCGGCGCGGGCCGGTGGGCCCGCACGGGGCGGGTGTGGCGGTGCCGCGCCGGGCGGGCGTCGGGTGCGGGGCTGCCTGCGTCGCTCAGGCCCAGCGGGAGGTGTCCAGGCCGTAGGGGTTGTCCGGGTCGTCGACCGGGAGGTCCTGGACCTGTTCGCTGTCGAGCTGGAGGACGCGCGGGGAGCCGTTGAAGGCCAGGGAGATGCGGAGGGTGCCGTCGGTGGTGTCGACGATGAAGGCCGAGTGGAACATGACCCGAGATCCCGGGGGGATCGTCAGAGTCTTCCCTTCGCGCGGGCGGTTGCCCGAGGGGTGCTCCGTATAGAACTCGATTCTGGGGTTGCGATCGTCGGGCATCGCATTGACGAACGAGATGTCGACGTAGTCACTGGCGGTCCCGTTCTCAAGCGACCAGGTCCCGGAGTCGCGCCAGCAGGACACGCCTGCATCGTTGGCGACGGAGCAGACGACGGGGACTCCTCCGGCTTCAGTGCGGAAATTCCGGTCCTCGATGTCGAGCCAGGCGTCTTCGAGCGGGGCCGCAGAGTGGACGTTGCCGTAGGGCAAAGGGACCTTCTTGTGGAAGGGCGAGTCGTCGCTGAGCGCGGCGGTGTCGAAGTTGATGCGTCCGTTGGCGAGTGGAGGCTCGTCGGGATCGCCGGCGCCCGCGGGAGTGTAGGGGACGGTGAGGAAGGGGTCCTCCATGTTGCGGTAGGTGTTGTAGCTCAAGGTGACCTCGTCGGGGCGGGTCCGGCGGACCTCGCCGAGCTGCTGGTAGACGCTCATGTCGAAGTCAGCGAGGTGGTCGCCGGTGAAGAACACGACGGCTGTGCGCGTCGGGTTGAACGCGGGCTCGGGGTCCGATCCGGTCGGGCTGCCGACCAGGGTGACCCAGCTCAGCGGGGCGCAGGGGTCGAACTGGTTGTCCACCAGGCGCAGGTTGTTCACGTGTGTGAAGCCGCTGTCTGCCAGCGGCAGCTCGCCGATGGAGAGGAACGGCCCGAGTTCGGTCTCCGAGAGGTCGAGGTCCGCCGCCTCGCAGGTGTCCGGGGCCTCGTCGCCACCGCCGACGTCGATGGTCGCGGTCTGGCCGGTGTCGGGGTCGGTCCACTGGCTCCAGCCGGGATCCTCGCCGGCGGGGACGCGGTAGGCGCCCACGCCGGGCAGGGTCTCGCCGGGCTCGACGATCTGGTCCTCGGGGGCGGCCTCGACGAGGGTGCCGCACGCCGGTGTGGCCCTGGTGCCGTTGACGGTCTGCAGGTTCATCGTCGGCGGCGTGGTCTCGCGGAAGTCGACCGGGGAGTCGCCGTTGTTGCGGAAGGTGACCTTCATGAGCACCAGCTCGGTGTCGCCTGGGGCGCCGGAGGTGCCGGAGGTGGCGGCGTCCTCGTCGTCCCCGCTGCTCGTGCGGGGCTCGGCGAGGCAGCCGGTGATCGCTTCGATGGGGACACCGCCGAGGGCGGAGTGGTAGCCGCCCATGGACTCCTCCGCCTCGGCCGGGTCCGGCTTGTCGACCTCGTCGACGCGGACCTCGAGGTCGCCGAGGGAGACGTAGTCGCCGATGCCGGGCATCTTGCCGGAGCCCTGGGCGAAGATCGACGGCTCGAGGATCTTGCGCGAGAACGCCGTGGTGGCGAGCATGCCGAACACGACGAGGAGGATCGCGATGATCGCGAGCATGACACGGTTGCGGCGGGTTTTCAGCACGTTTTCAGCTTATCCGGTGCCGGCGTCCAGGTGCAGGGTTGCGGGGAACGGTGCCCGGAGGCGGGACTGCACGTAGGTGACGGGGCCGGTCGTTTACCGCCTCACGGCTCCGGGGTCTCGGTGGCCTCCCGTGACTTGTGGTGCGGCCAGCGGGAGAGATCCAGGTTGTAGGGGTTGGTCTGGTTCTCGATGGTGGCGACCTGCGCGCGTTCGGAGTCGAGCTGGAGCATGTACTGGACGCCCATGCGTGCGACGAAGATGCGCACGATGCCACCGCGGGTGTCGACGAGGAGGGTCCGGCGAAGGAGGGCCATGGAGTCCGACGGGATGTCGAACGCGTCGCTCGAGAACCCGTCCGGTTCGCCGGCCGCGGACCCGGGCTCCCTGCCCTCGAGGTCGAGGCCGTAACTGCCGCGCTCGTATCCGGTCTTGGTGAGGTCGGCGGTGATGCTGTCGGTCTCCGTGCCGTCGGGCAGCGTCCAGGTCCCGGATTCCCTCCTGCAGGTGACGCCCGGCTCCGCGGCGAGAGAACAGAAGACGGAGAGACCGTGCGTCTGTGCGCGGAAGTAGCGCTCGTACCGGCCGAGGTCGGCCTGCCGGAGGGGCGTGGCGGAGTGGACGTTGCCGTAGGGCAACGGTGAGTTAAAGGCGGTGCCGCCGAGAGCACCGATCACTTTCGCGAATTCGAAGTCGACGTGCTCGTCCGCGCCGTCCGTGGAGGGGTCGACCAGGCCGTCCGCGTCGTAGGTGTCTTCGTTGCCGGCCTTGTCGGTCACGGTCACCGAACCGTCGTCGTCACGGTGCACGGACACGCTGTCGCGGTAGACGGGGGAATCGAAGGGAGCGACGTGGTCTCCGGTGAAGAACACGACGATATGACTCAAGTCGGTGTCACCGCTTTCCCTCGCTTCGGAGTCCGACGATCCGCTGAGGAGAGCCCAGCTCAGCTCGGCGCACGGGTCGAACTGGTTGGAGTCCACCTGAAGATCGGTAATCAATTCCGGGTACTGGCCCCCCTCCGCCAGGGGCAGCGTGTTGACGGCGAGGAAGTTGCCCAACTCGGTCTCCATCAGGTCGACGTCGGAGTTCTCGCAGGTGCCGGGGACCTCGTCGCCGCCGCCGATGTCGGTGGTGGCGCTCTGACCGGTCGAGGGATCGGACCAGCGGACCCAGCCGGGCTCGGAGCCGGCGGGGACGTCGACGACGACGGCGCCGGGGATGGAGTCGCCGGGCTGGAGGACCTGGTTCTCGGCGTCGACGTCGGCGAGGATCTCCGTCAAGGGCGCGGCGCGGGTGCCGTCGGCGGTCTGCACGTTGACCGAAGGTGGGGTGATCTCGTGGAAGTCGACCGGGGAGTCGCCGTTGTTGCGGATGTCGACCTTGATGACGGTCAGGTCGGAGCCGCTGCCGGAGCTGCCACCGGAATTGCTGTCATTTGATCCGCTGCCACCGGAACCACCGCCGCCGGCTCCGTCGTCGCCGCGCCGTTCGAAGAGGTCGTCGACATTCTCCACGGCCTTCCCACCGAGGACCGTGCGGTAGTCGGCGGTGGCCTCCTTCACACCGGCGGCGTCCCGCTTGTCGACCTCGTCGACGCGGACCTCGAGATCCCCCAGCGAGACGTAGTCGCCGATGCCGGGCATCTCGTCGGAGCCGAGGGCGAAGACGTCGGGGTCGAGGACCTTGCGCGAGAACGCCGTGGTGGCGAGCATCCCGAGCAGGACGAGGAGGACCGCGATGATCGCGATCAGGACACGGTTCCGGCGGTTCTGCAGCACATTTTCAGCTTATCGGTAGCTGTTTATCAAGGAAGGGGCCTGTGGGGAGCGCTGCCTACCCCACAAGGCCCAGGCCGCACGCTCGCCGATCAGGCGACGCGCTCGCCCGCGAGGTAGGTCGCCGCGGTGACCGGCATGCCGGGGCGGTAGGCCAGGTCGATCGCCGTGGCCGAGCGCAGCACGTGCAGGTTCGCGGCCGCACCCTCGACCAGCGTGCCCACGGCCGGGCGGCCCTGGGAGTCACGCCCGTCGCCGACATTCTGGCGTCGCAGCGCCACCGCACCGCCGTGGGTGCCCGCGGCGATCGCCTCGTCCAGGGAGAGGTGCTGCTGGAGCACCGCCGTGGTCACGCAGAAGTTCATGCTCGACGTGTACGAGGTGCCGGGGTTGAGGTTGCTGGCGATGGCCACCGTCGCACCCGCGTCGATCAGCCGGCGCGCAGGGGCCAGCGGCATGCGCGTCGACAGGTCGCAGGCGGGCAGGATCGTCGCGACCGTCTTCGAGGCGGCCAGCGCCTCGACGTCGGCGTCGGTGAGGAAGTTGACGTGGTCGACGCTGGCGGCGTCGTAGTTCACCGCGAGGCTCACCCCGGGCCCCTCGCCGAGCTGGTTGCCGTGCACGCGCACGCCCAGCCCCTTGGCCTTGCCTGCCTCGATGACCCGGCGCGACTGGTCCTCGTCGAAGGCGCCGCGCTCGCAGAAGACGTCGATCCAGCCGACGTGCGGGGCCACCGCGTCGAGCATCTCGCCGCAGACCAGGTCGACGTACTCGCCGGCGTCGGCTCCCGGCGGCACCAGGTGCGCGCCGAGGAAGGTGACCTCGTCGACGTGGCGGCCGGCGATCTCGGCGGCCTGCTTCTCGCTGGCCGTGTCCAGCCCGTAGCCCGTCTTGGTCTCCAGGGTGGTCGTGCCGCCGGCGCGGGCGGCCGCGACGCGACCGGCCACCAGCTCGTCGAGGCGCTCCGCCCCGGCCGAGCGGGTCGCCTCCATGGTCACCGCGATGCCGCCGGCGGCGTACTCGCCGCCGGACATGCGGGCCTCGAACTCCTCGGCGCGGTTGCCGTCGAAGACCATGTGGGTGTGCGAGTCCACCCAGCCGGGCAGCACGGCCGCCCCGCCGAGGTCCTCGGCCCGGTCGGCCTCGGGGGCCTTGGCGGCCTCGCCGATCCAGGTGATCACGCCGTCTTCGGCGACGATCGCGGCGTCGTTGAGGGTGCCGCGCTCGGAGACGGTGCGCAGCTCGCCGATGTTGGTGAACAGGGTGGAGGTCATGGGGTCCTTTCTGGGGTTCGCGGTAGCTGGAAGGAAGCGGTGACGAGAGTCAGAGGAAGAAGGTCACGCCTACGGTCTATCCGCCGGTGACGAGGAACGCGACCGGGACGGTGATGATCAGGGTCAGCACCACGCGCTGGAACCAGATGACCACCATGTGCCAGATCTTGATCGGGATGTCGGTGCCCAGCACGGCGGGGATCATCGAGGAGAAGAAGAAGATCTGCGAGATCGAGACGACGGCGACGATGAAGCGGAGCGTCTCGCTCGGGGCGTCGGCGACCAGGGTGGCCGGCAGGAAGAGCTCGGACAGGCCGATGGCCAGTGCCTCGGAAGCCAGCTGGGGGTCCGGGACCTGCAGCGCCCAGGTGAACGGCAGGAAGAGGAAGCCCAGCCAGGTGAACACCGGGGTGTAGAAGGCCAGCGTCAGGCCGATGAAGCCGACCGACATGATGCCCGGCAGGATCTGCATGGTCATCAGCACGCCGTCGGCGAAGTTGACCCACAGCACGCGCAGCACGCCGGGGCAGCGCTTGAGCACCTCCTCGGCCTCGCCCCAGGCGCGGCGCAGGCGGTTGGACGTGACCTGCTCCTCCGGATCCGGGTGGGAGCCGGGGTAGTACTCGTCCGGAATGCGCGACAGCGGCGGGATCCACACGATGATCGCGCTGACGATGAAGGTGATGATGAACGTCGCGGCGAAGTAGATGCCCCAGACCGGCATCAGGTCCAGGGTGCGTGCGATGACGACCATGAAGGTCACCGAGGCCGTGGAGAAGCACGAGGTGATGATCGCGGCCTCACGCGCCGTGTAGCCGCCGGCCTTGTAAACGCGGTTGGTGATCAGCAGGCCCAGCGAGTAGCTGCCCACGAAGGAGGCCACCGCGTCGACCGCGGAGCGCCCGGGCACCCGGTAGGCCGGTCGCATGATCCGCTGGACGAGCACCCCGATGAACTCCATCAGACCGAAGCCGACGAGCAGCCCCAGGAACACGGAGCCGACCGGGACGAGCAGGCCGACCGGGATGACCAGCTTGTCCATCAGGAAGGGACCGAGGTCCTCGCGGAAGAGGAAGGCCGGGCCGAAGTTGAACACGAGCATCGTCGCGACGACAGAGCCCAGGACGTTGAGGAAGGCGAAGACCCGGCGGGCCATCGACTGCTTCCAGCGCCCGGAGGCGAACTGGAAGACGGTGCCGGCCAGGATGATCGCGTAGGCGACGAACTTGTTGGCGTCGCCGAGCACGTCGTCGATGATCGTCACCAGGTGGTCCAGGAGGATCGAGTTGGAGCCCTGGTAGGGGAACGGCACGAAGAAGGCGAAGATGCCGATCGCGCTGTAGACGAAAAACCGCCAGCGCCCACGCACGGGCTTGTCCATGCGGCGCGCGCCGGGCGCCTGCGTGGGCGCCTCCTCGGGGCGTACCGGATCAGCGGTGGAGTTCTCGGACATGGTGTCCTCCGTTTCGGGGGATGGGCCGGGTCAGCGTTCGGCGGAACCGGACTCGTCGGGGACGCGCTCAGGCTCGGCGAGCCATTCGGCGATGAGGTCGTTGTGCTCCCCGAGCCCCGGGGCCGGCCGCGGGGCGACGGAGCCGTGCAGCTTGATCGGGGAGGCGAGGGTGCGGAAGCCGTCCGACTCCTCGGCGACGACGCCGCGTTCGCGGCCCAGCTCGCCGGTGAGGGCGTCGTGGACGTCGTGCACGCGCGACGTCGGGACGCCGTGCTCGGCGAGGTGCTTGAGCGCCTCGTCGGCGGTGTAGTCCGCCAGCTTCTCCTCGAAGAGGCGGCGGACCTCGTCGCGGCGCTCGCGGCGCGCGGCGTTCGTGTTGAAACGGGGGTCGTCGACCATGTAGCCCAGGTCGAGGGCCTCGGCGACGCGGCCGAAGAGGGTCTCGTTGGTCACGGCGATGACGACCTCGCCGTCCTTGGCCGCGTAGGTGCTGAACGGCACGGTCATCGCGTGGTCGTTGCCCACGGCGGTGGGGGTCTCGTCCTCGTAGAGCTCACGCATGGCCACCGATTCGAGGACGGAGACCAGCGAGTCGTACATCGCCAGGTCGACGTGCTGGCCGCGACCGGAGTGGTTGCGCTCGAGCACCGCGCCGAGGGTGGCGATCGCGGCGTAGAGGCCCGGGATCAGGTCGCCGAGGCTGACGCCGGTGCGCGTCGGGCGGCCGCCGGGCCAGCCGGTGACGGACATCAGGCCGCTCATCGCCTGCGCGACGAGGTCGTAGGCGGGCGCCTTGCTCATCGAGCCGGTCTGGCCGAAGCCGCTGATGCTCGTGATGATCAGGCCGGGGTTGGCCTCGAGCAGGTCCTTCGGGGCGATGCCGAGGCGCTCCATGACGCCGGGACGGAAGTTCTCCACCAGCACGTCGGCGCGCTTGGCCAGCTCGATGAGGGTCTCGCGGTCCTCGTCGGACTTCAGGTCGAGGGTGATGCCCTTCTTGGTGCGGTTGAACAGGCGGTAGTAGGCGGAGTGTCCCTCCCAGAACGGGCCGAACTCGCGGGAGTCGTCGCCCCAGGGGGTCTCGATCTTGATCACGTCCGCACCGAGGTCGGCGAGGATGGAGGCGCAGAACGGTCCGGCGAGGACCCGGGACATGTCGAGGACGCGGATGCCGTCGAGCGCGCTGCGGTGGTCGGCGGTGGTCATGGTGGTCTCCTTTCGGTCGGCCGCGGGCGGGCCCGATGCCGTAGGGCCCGCCGGCCCGGACTGCGGTGCGGTCCGGGCCGGCGGGCTCGAGGGGGTGTCTAGACGAAGGCGGACTCTCCGGTGATGGAGCGGGCGACGATCAGCTGGTTGATGTCGTAGGTGCCCTCGTAGGAGTAGAGCGCCTCGGCGTCGCAGAAGATCTTGGCCATGTGGTAGTCGGTGACCAGGCCGTTGCCGCCCTGCACCTCGCGGCCGAGGGCGACGGTCTCGCGCATCAGGCGGGTGACCTGGGCCTTGGCCAGGGCGGAGTGCTCGTTGTGGTCGGCGTCGCGGTCCTGCATGCGGTTGAGGGTGTACATCATCGACTCGGAGGCGATGAGGTTGCCCAGCATGGTGGCCAGCTTCGACTGGTTGATCTGGAAGGAGCTGATCTTCCTGCCGAACTGCTCGCGCTCGTCGGCGTAGTCCAGGGTCGCGTCGAGCGCCCCCATCTGCAGGCCGACGGCCTGCCAGCCCACGGTGGCGCGGGCGGACTTGAAGACCTTGTTGGTGTCCTTGAAGGTGTTGGCGCCCTCGAGCTTGTCGGCGTCCGGCACGAAGCAGTCGGTCAGGTGGATCTCCGCGTTCTGCACGGCGCGCAGCGCGATGCGGTTCTCCATCAGCTCCGCGCGGTAGCCCTCCGCGGAGGTGTCGACGACGAAGCCCTTGACCTGGTCGTCGGCGATGTCGCGGGCGTAGATGACCGCGTAGTCGGACCAGGTGGCGTTGCCGATCCAGCGCTTGGTGCCGTTGAGCTTCCAGCCGCCGTCGACCTTCTCGGCGGTGGTGCGCATGCCCTTGGCCACGTCGGAGCCGGCCTCCGGCTCGGTGATCGCCAGCACGCCGGTCTTGCGCACGGCGTAGAGGTCCGGCAGCCAGCGCTGCTTCTGCTCCTCGCTGCCGAGCAGCTCGATTGAGCCGGTGAACAGGCCGTCGTGGCCGCTGAAGAACGTGCCCACCGAGGCGTCTGCGCGGTGGATCTCGGCGGTGACCAGGCCGGCGAGCAGGCGGCTGCGGCCCTTGTGGCGCACCAGGCTGATGATGTCGAGGTCCGCGATGGAGTCCATCAGCTCGTGGGGGAACTCCCAGCGGTTCCAGTAGTCCGCGGCGACGGGCTTGACGGTGTTCTGCGCCCAGTCGCGCACCTTCAGCAGGATCTCGCGCTCCTCGGCGGAGAGCTCCTGCTCGAATCCGTAGAAGTCGCCCTCGGGGTAACGTCCGGCCATTGTCTCGGTCCTTTCTCTGCGGCTTGTCGTCTGCTGCTGTTGTCTTCGTGTCTCTCGGTTCTTCTTCGGGTTCGCGCCACCGGCGCGGTGCTCGCCGCGTCGCCGGGGCAGTGCCCCACCGACGCGATGCACCACCGCGGCGCGGCGCCGCCCAGGCGGCGCCTGGGCCGCAGCCGGCGCACCCGACGTGGGGCACGCGCGGCGTCGGCAATCGGATCAGTCGCGCTGGTTGAAGTCCATCGGCACGCGCACGCCGCGCTCGTCGGCGACCTCCTTGGCGCGGGAGTAGCCGGCGTCGTAGTGGCGCAGCACGCCCATGGCGGGGTCGTTGGTGAGCACGCGCTCGAGCTTCTGGGCGGCCAGCTCGGTGCCGTCGGCCAGCGAGACCTGGCCGGCGTGGATGGAGCGGCCCATGCCCACGCCGCCGCCGTGGTGGATGGACACCCAGGTCGCACCGGAGGAGGTGGCGGTCAGGGCGTTGAGCAGCGGCCAGTCGGCGATGGCGTCGGAGCCGTCGATCATCGCCTCGGTCTCGCGGTAGGGGCTGGCCACGGAGCCGGAGTCGAGGTGGTCGCGGCCGATGGCGATCGGCGCGGAGATCTTGCCCTCGGCGACGAGCTCGTTGAAGCGCACGCCGGCCTTCTGGCGCTCGTCGTAGCCGAGCCAGCAGATGCGGGCGGGCAGCCCCTCGAACTCGACGTACTCCTCGGCGGCGTCGAGCCAGCGGTGCAGGTGCTCGTTGTCCGGGAAGAGCTCCTTGAGCGCCTCGTCGGTGACCTTGATGTCGGCCGGGTCGCCGGAGAGCGCCACCCAGCGGAAGGGCCCGAGGCCCTCGCAGAACAGCGGGCGGATGTAGGCGGGCACGAAGCCGGGGAACTCGAAGGCGCGGTTGTAGCCGGCGTGGCGGGCCTCGTCGCGGATGGAGTTGCCGTAGTCGAAGACCTCGGCGCCCTCGTCCTGGAACTCGACCATGGCCTGGACCTGCATGGCCATCGACTCGCGGGACTTCTTGGTGAAGGTCTCCGGGTCGTCGGCGGCCTCGCGGTGCCAGTCCTCGACGGTGATCTCGCTGGGCAGGTAGCTCAGGGGATCGTGGGCGGAGGTCTGGTCGGTGACGACGTCGACGGTGATCTCGCCGGCGCGGTGGCGGTTGAGCAGCTCGGGGAAGACGTCGGCGGCGTTGGCGACGATGCCGATGGAGACGGCCTCCTTGTCCTCCTTGGCCTGGCGGGCGCGGGCGACGGCCTCGTCGAGGTCGGTGTAGACCTCGTCGAGGTAGCGCTTGGACTGGCGGCGCTTCAGGCGGGTCTCGTCGACGTCGGCGATCAGGCAGACACCGCCGTTGAGGGTGACGGCCAGGGGCTGGGCGCCGCCCATGCCGCCGCAGCCGCCGGTCAGGGTCAGGGTGCCGGCGAGCGTGCCGTTGAAGCGCTTCTGGGCGACGGCGGCGAAGGTCTCGTAGGTGCCCTGCAGGATGCCCTGGGTGGCGATGTAGATCCAGGAGCCGGCGGTCATCTGGCCGTACATGATCAGGCCCTCGGCCTCGAGCTTGCGGAACTCCGGCCAGTTGGCCCAGTCGCCGACGAGGTTGGAGTTGGCGATGAGCACGCGCGGGGCCCACTCGTGGGTGCGCAGCACGCCGACGGGCTTGCCGGACTGCACGAGCAGGGTCTCGTCCTCCTCGAGGTCCTTGAGGGTCTCGACGATCTTGTCGAAGGCCTCCCAGCTGCGTGCGGCCTTGCCGGTGCCGCCGTAGACGACGAGGTCCTCGGGGCGCTCGGCGACCTCGGGGTCGAGGTTGTTCATCAGCATGCGCAGCGGCGCCTCGGTCTGCCAGCTCTTGGCGCTGAGCTCGGTGCCGCGCGGGGCGCGCACGGTGCGCGGGCCGGACTGGGCGGTGTCGGTGTTCTGCTCGGTCACTGTTCCTCCTCGGGTCTGCGACATCCGGGCGCGGCCGGTGCGGCGCGCTATGTCGTGGATCAACTGTGACCGTGACGGTAACGGCGGTCACATGTGGCGCGGTAGATCTGTCGAGGGGGTGGTGTCTGGTATCCGAGACAGTGCAGGCAGGCGCAGTTAAATTGACGACGTCCCGGTGGTCGCCGGCGGCGGTGCCGTGCGGGCGGGTGCGGGGAGGCGTGGGCGCCGGGGCCGGGTGCGGTGTCGGTCGCGGGGTTGGGCTGCTGGGCACGCGCCTCAGCGCGCGCCGAAGACGGCCGCGCCAAGCGCGGCCGAGGCCTCCCGCAGGCTGCGCACCAGGCCCGCGCGGCCGGCCTGGTCGAGGCTGTCGAGCGGGTGGGTGACCGTGATCGCGGCGGCCGGGCGGCCCAGGTGGTCGCGCACGGGCACGGAGACGGACTCCTGGCCGCGGGCGACGGCCTCGCGCTCGAGGGCGAAGCCGCGGGTGCGGATCTCGCCGAGCTCCGCGAGCAGCCGGCGCAGCGTGGGGCGGGTGGTGCCGGTCGATGCGGCGAAGTCGCCGGTGGCGGGGGTGGGGTTGAGGTCTGCGCCGGCGCTGTGTTCGGCGGCAGGCGCGGCGGCGTCCGCGTCGCCCGCCGACGACGGTGCGGGAACCGGGGCGGGGCCCGACGGGACGTCGGGAAGGCTGGCCAACACGGCCTTGACCTGGGCGTCGTTGAGCACGGAGAGCATCGCCAGGCCGGAGGCGGTGCGCAGGGCGGGAAGCCGCACGCCGACGTCGGTGATCAGCGCCTGCGCGCCGGGGGAGCGGACCTCGACCAGGTAGACGATCTCGGGGCCGACCAGCCGCGAGAGGTGCCCGGAGCCGCCGGCCTGCACGGCCAGCTCGCGCAGCCGCTTCTGGCCGAGGCGCACCAGCGGCTGCTGGGTCGTGTAGGCCTGGGCCATCTCGTAGGCGGCCACGCCGAGTCCGTAGGTCTGCTCGCCGGGGATGTGCATGACGAATCCGGCGGCCTCCATCTCGCGCAGCAGGTGGTAGGTGCTCGAGCGTGGCAGGTCGAGCTCGGCGCGGATGCGCGCGGCGGAGACGGGTACGTCGATTCGCGAGAGCAGCGCGAGGATGCGCAGCGTGTTCCGGGCGGCGGGGACCTGGGCCATGGTGCAAGTCTCGCATCCGAGACGCGCCGGTGGGTCGAGGCGCGGCGCGCCGGGTGCGCGGGAACTAGGGTGCGCGGCATGTACACCCCCTTTGACCCCGCAGACTGGACCGGACGCGACGACGGACCCGGGCGCGAGCACGCCCGCTGGCACTCGGTGATCGAGGGCCTCGACCCGCGGGAGGCGGGTTCGAGTTCTGGCTCGGGTGTCGGGGGCGCCTCCGGTTCCGGTGCCGGGGCCGCCGGGGTGGCGCTGCTCGGCTTCGAGAGCGACGAGGGCGTGGAGCGCAACGGCGGGCGCCGCGGCGCGGCGGCCGGGCCCGCGGCGATCCGCTCGGCGCTGGCCAGCCTCGCCGTCCACGACGAGGTGGCTCGCGCCGACGCCGGCACCGTGCGCACCGAGGACCCGGACCTGGAGGGCGCGCAGCGCGAGCTCTCCGACGCCGTGCGTGACCTCGTGCGTGCCGGGCGCCTGGTGGTCGCGCTGGGCGGCGGCCACGAGATCGCGTGGGCGACGCACCGCGGGCTCTTCGAGGCGGTGACCGGTTCGGGTGCCGCAGGTTCGGGAGCGGGCGATTCCGGCGCGGGCGACGCCGCGCCGGCACCGGCGGGGGAGCGCGGGCGCATCGCCGTGGTGAACCTGGACGCGCACTTCGACCTGCGCGCCGCGGACCGCCCGACCTCGGGCACGCCGTTCCTGCAGATCGCGCGCCTGCATGGCGCGGGCGGTCCCGCGGCGGACGCCCCGATCCCGGACTCGGCGCCCGCTGAGCAGTCCGAATCACACGACTTCGACTACACGGTGCTCGGCATCTCGGAGCCGAACAACACCCGAGTCCTCTTCGAGACCGCCGAGGCTCTCGGCGTGCGCACCGTGCTCGACGACGAGCTGGCGGAGATGACCCCGCAGCAGGCCGGCGAGCTGGTCGCGAAGGCCGTGGCGGACGCGGATCACGTGCACCTGAGCATCGACCTCGACGGGCTGCCGGCCTCGGTCGCGCCCGGTGTGAGCGCGCCGGCGGCGGTCGGTGTCAGCCTGGCGCACTACCGGGCGATGGCGCGCGCGGCGGCGGCCTCGGGCAAGCTGCGCCTGGTCGACGTCGCCGAGCTCAACCCCGAGTTCGACGTGGACAACCGCACCGCGAAGGTCGCTGCCCGTCTGATCAGCGACATCACGAGCGTCGAGGGCTGACTCCGACCCCCGGAACAACAAAAAGAGAGGGGGACCGCCCGGGCGCGAGGCATGGAGTCGGGCGCCCGGACGATCCCGGTCTCTAGAACGGCACCCCGCTGCGCAGGATGACGTTGGCGTAGGGCGTGGTCTCGCCGGTGCGGACCACGAAGCTGGCGTCGGCGACCCGGGCCTTGAGCTCCTCGTGGTCGACCTCGTCGAGCTCGACCTCGGCGGGCACGATCGCGCGGATCTCCTCTGGGGCCTGGGTGGCGATGGTGGCGTGCTCGATCTCGAGCACGTCGGTCAGCGCGTCGAGGACGTCGACGAAGCGGGGGATGCCGAAGACGATCGCGAGGTCGATGACGGGCACGTCCGCGGGCACGGGCAGGCCGCAGTCGGCGATGACGAAGGTGTCGGTGTGGCCCAGCCGGGCGAGGCGTCCGGCCAGCGGGGCGTTGAGGATGCCCTTCTTGAGCATGGTGTTCTCCTTTACTGGTGCTCGGCGACGTTCTCGGCGGTCACGGTGACCACGTCGACGGGCAGGACGTCGGCGACCTCCTTGCCCTGCAGCAGCAGGGCGGCCTGGTCGACGGCGGCCACGCCGAGCTGGTCGGGCTGCTGGGCGATGGTGGCGGCCATGGTGCCGGCGGCCACCGCCTCAAGGCCCTCGAGGGTGCCGTCGAAGCCGACGACGGCGATGTCGTCACCGGCGCGCCCGCCGACGGCCTCGATCGCGCCGAGCGCCATCTCGTCGTTCTCGGCGAAGATGCCCACGACGTCGGGGTTGGCCTGCAGCAGGTTGGACGCGACGTCGAGACCCTTGGTGCGGTCGAAGCCGGCGGTCTGCATGCCGACGATCTCGATGTCGGGGTACTTGGCGATGCCCTCCTTGAAGCCCTGCCCGCGGTCGCGCGAGGACGACGAGCCGGCGATGCCCTGCAGGACGATGATCTTGCCCTTGCCACCGATGGCCTTCGCCATGGCGTCGGCCGCCTGGCGCCCGCCGGCGATGTTGTCGCTGGCCACGTAGGAGGCCAGCTCGCCGCCGTTGGAGGTGCGGTCGACGGCGACGACGGGGATGTCGGCCTGGTTGAGCGCGGTCACGGAGTTGGCCACGGCGTCGGAGTCGACGGGGTTGGCGATGACCACTCCGGTGTGCATGGCCGCGGCGTTGTTGAGCTGGTCGGCCTGCTTGAGGGCGTCGTCGCCGGCGTCCTGGATATTCAGCGGGATGCCGAGCTCCTCGGCGCGTTGTTGCGCGCCGTCGCGCACCTGCACGAAGAACGGGTTGGACTGCGTGGACAGCGCCAGCGTGATCTCCTGCTCGGCCTCGCCGCGCCCGCATGCGCTTAACGACGTCGCGAGTGCCACGGCGGCGACCAACGCTGCGGCCCGGCGGGCGGGACGGGCTGCGCCCGCCCGACGGCCGCGTGACCGGTTGATGAACGTGAACATGTTGTGCTCCTCTGTCCTTTCCGGGTGCGGTCGCTACTGGGCGATGGTCTTGTTGCGGATGACATCGAAGCCGACGGCGGCGGCGATGACGATGCCGATGACGATCTGCTGCCAGAAGGAGGAGACGTTGAGCAGGTTCAGGCCGTTGCGGATGACGGCGAGCAGCAGCGCGCCGACGAAGGTGCCGGTGGCCTTGCCACGGCCGCCCGACAGCGACGCGCCGCCGATGACGACGGCGGCGATGGCGTCGAGCTCGTAGCTGACACCGGCCTGCGGCTGGGCCGAGGACAGGCGGGCGGTCATGACCAGGCCCGCCCAGGCGGCGAAGAGCCCGGAGAGGGTGTAGACGGCGATGAGGATCTGGCGCACGGGCAGGCCGGACAGGCGGGCGGCCTCGATGTTGCCGCCGATGGCGTACATGGAGCGGCCGAGCACGGTGCGCGAGAGCACGAACCAGCAGATCAGACCGGCCAGGAGCATCATCACGATCGGCATCGGCAGGAAGCCGACGTCGGTGCCCATCCAGTTGACGGCGTCCGGGCTGGGCTGCGGGGAGCCCTCGGAGATGACCAGGGTCAGGCCGCGGGCGATGGACATCATCGCCAGGGTGGCGATGAAGGCGGGCAGTTTGCCGTAGGCGATGGAGGCGCCGGCGATCGCACCGCAGGCCAGGCCGGTGAGCAGGCCGAGGATCAGGGTGATCCAGCCGGGTAGGGCCATCTCGGCGAAGGAGTATGCGGTGACCATGCCGCCGAGGGCGGCCACTGCGCCGACGGACAGGTCGATGCCGCCGGTGACGATGACGAAGGTCATGCCGAAGGCCAGGATGGCGATGGCGGCGGCCTGCACGCCGACATTGATGAGGTTGTCGACGCTCAGGAAGTGCGGGGTGGCGATGACCAGGATGACGATCAGGGCGATCAGGCCGACGAGGGCGCCGTTGTCCATCGCCCAGTTGCCCAGGCGGCGGCCGAACGAGGGGGACTTCTCCGCTGCGGCGGTGGCGCCGGAGCCGGGGGAGGCTGTGGTGGTGGTCATTGCTGGTTCTCCTTCTCGGCGGTGTCGGTGCCGGTGCGCCCGGCGGTGTCGGTCGTGTCGGTGCTTGTGGTGCCAGTGCTGTCGGAGTCGGTGGAGTCGGTGGCGTCGGAGAGGCGGGAAACCGCGAGGGTCATCACCTCGTCCTGGGTGGCCTCGGGGGTCAGTTCGCCGGCGAGGCGTCCGCCG
Source organism: Corynebacterium frankenforstense DSM 45800 (assembly GCF_001941485.1). Classification (NCBI taxonomy): domain Bacteria; kingdom Bacillati; phylum Actinomycetota; class Actinomycetes; order Mycobacteriales; family Corynebacteriaceae; genus Corynebacterium; species Corynebacterium frankenforstense. The sequence continues at coordinate 95,742 of NZ_CP009247.1, forward strand.
GACATGACGAGGATGCGGTCGGACATGCCGAGGACCTCGGGGAGGTCCGAGGAGACCATGAGCACGCCGCCACCGGCGGCGGTGAGGGTGTTGATGATGTTGTAGATCTCGACCTTGGCGCCGACGTCGACGCCGCGGGTGGGCTCGTCGAGAAGCAGGACCATGGAGTTGGCCATGACCCACTTGCCGAAGACGGCCTTCTGCTGGTTGCCGCCGGACAGATCGCGCACGGGCTGGTCGATGCCGGCCATGCGCACGCGCAGCTTCTCGGCGACGGAGTTCGCCAGGGTGCGCTGGCCCTTCAGGTCGGCCAGACCGGCGGTCGCCGAGGACGACAGGGTGGCCAGGCCGATGTTCTCGCCGACGGAGGCGTCGAGGACGAGGCCCTGGTTCTTGCGGTCCTCGGGCACCAGGCCCACGCCGTGGTCGATCGCGCCCTTGACGTCGCCCTTGCGCAGCTTCTTGCCGCGCACGGTCACGGTGCCGGAGTCGTAGGAGTCGGCCCCGGCGATGGCGCGGACCAGCTCGGTGCGCCCGGCGCCGACAAGGCCGGCGACGCCGACGACCTCGCCGCCGCGGACGGTGAGGCTGACGTCCTCGAACTTGCCGTCCGAGGAGAGGTGCTCGACGACGAGCAGCGGTTCGCCGGGGGTGCCGGCCTGGCGCGGGTACTGGTCGTCGATGTCGCGGCCGACCATGAGGCGGACGAACTCGGCCTCCTCGGTGTCGGGGGCGACCTCGGCGACGAACGAGCCGTCGCGCAAGACGCTCACGGAGTCGGAGATGCGCGCGATCTCGTCGAGGTGGTGGGAGATGAAGACCATGCCCACGCCGGCGGCCTTGAGCTCGTCGACCACACGGAAGAGCTGGTCGATCTCGTGGCCGGTCAGCGAGGCGGTGGGCTCGTCGAGGATGAGGATGCGGGCGTTGGTGGACAGCGCCTTGGCGATCTCGACGAGCTGCTGGCGGGCCACGGACAGCTCGCCGACGGGGGTGTCCAGGTCGGCCTCGAGGCCGACGCGGTCGAGCGCCTCGGCGGCGCGGCGGCGCAGTTCGGTGAAGTTGACCAGTCCGCCGCGCGCCGGGGTGCGCCCGAGCATGATGTTCTCGGCGACGGACAGGGTGGGCACCAGGTTGAGTTCCTGGTAGATGGTGGCGATGCCGAAGGACTCGGCGGTCTTGGTGTCGGGGATGCGCACGGGCTCTCCGTCGACGAGGATCTCGCCGGAGTCGGGTTCGTGCACGCCGGCCATCATCTTGATGATGGTGGACTTTCCGGCGCCGTTCTCGCCGAGCAGGGCCTGTACCTGGCCCGGGCGCACGGCCACGGAGACGTCGTCAATCACTCGGACCGGGCCGAAGGACTTGCTCACGTGGCGCAGCTCGATCAGCGGCGCGGTGTCTGGGGCGGTCATCGTTCACCTCCTGGGGTGGTGGCTGATGGTGGGGAGGGGTGTCGGTGTTCAGGGGATCTGCGGCACGGAGCGGCGGGCGATCAGGCGCGTGGGCACGCGGACGTGTGCCGGGGTGCCGGTGGGATGGGTTTCAGTTGTGGCGTCGCCGGGGGTGCCGGTGACGAGGGCGGTGAGGATCTGCAGGGCGGTCAGGGCCATGCGGCGCACGTCCTGGTCGATGACGGTGATGGGGCGCGGCTGCAGGTCGAACAGGGGCTGGTTGTCGAATCCGATGACGGCGATGTCGACGCCGACCTCGAGGTCGCGGCGGTGGCACGCCTCGATGACGCCGACGGTCATCATGGAGTCGCCGGCGAAGAGGGCGGCCACACCTTGGTCGATGAGTTCCTCGGCGCCGTGGCGCCCGAGTTCCTGCTCGTAGCCGCCGTGGAAGACGTGCGAGGTGTCGAGGCCGAGTTTGGTGGCGGCGGAGATGAAGACCTCGAGGCGCTCGCGTCCGGTGGAGGTGGACATCGGCCCGGAGAGGTAACCGACGGGCAGGCTGCCGGCGTCGGCGAGCAGCTCGAGGGCGGCGGTCATGCCGGGGCGCGGGGCCGAGGTCACCGTCGGAATGGTGGGCGTCGTCTGCGGTGCAGGTGTGTTTGCCGACGCCGCGTCCTTGGCGGTGCCTGCCGTCTGCGGTGCCGGGTCGGGCAGGGTGCGGTCGACGAGGACGACGGGAGTGCCGCCGGCGGCCAGTGCCCGGATCTGGGCGGCGCAGTCCTCGTGGGGCACGCAGATGATGCCGGCGACGCGCTGGTCGGTCAGGGCGTTAAGCGCCTTGGTTTGCTCGGTGGCAGACTCGTTGGTCGCGGCGACGATGGTGGTGATCCCCCGGGTGGCCGCGTGCTCCTGGATCGCGGTGACCATGGCGGCAAAGTAGTGGTTGACCAGGCTGGGCACGACCACGGCGATGGTGGTGGAGCGCGACATGCGTAGCGCGCGGGCCTGGATGTTGGGGCGGTAGCCGATCTCGGCGGCGGCCTGGGCGACGAGTTCGCGGGTGGCCCGGGAGATGCGGTCGCTTCCGGCGAGGGCGCGGGAGGCGGTGGACACGGAGACGTCGGCGGCGCGTGCGACGTCCTTCAACGTCGGGCGGTGTGTGCGGCTGACGGTCATGTCGACTCCTCGTCTCCCGTGCCACGGGGGTGGCGTGCAAACGTTTGCACTAGAGTCAACGCTAGCCAGGATGTGGGGCGGGGGCAAGAGGCGGGGGTGGGATGAGATCGGATCGTGACCGGGGGAGGGTGGGGGAGATTTCTTTAACTTGCCCGGTAAGCTTGTTGGCGCGAATGGGCGCGATTTGCATCCCGGGATCTACTTGTGTTGGAGGTGGGCGATGGCTTACACGGTTGAGCTCGCCATAGTTCTAACCGGGGCGAGTCGTGATCAGCTCTACAGGTGGAATCGGGATGGCCTTTTGGTGCCAGAAATTTCACAGGACCCGTATGAAGGCTTCTTATGGTCTTTCCGGGATATTCTTGCGCTTCGGACAATGGTTCGGCTTCGGATGCGCCATTCGCTACAGGAGATTCGTAAGGCTTACGAGAGTCTCCGTGAGCTCAACTTGACGGACCATCCTGCTGGAGTGACTCTCATCGAGGACGAGCGTGGTATCTATCTAGTGGAAGCAAACGGGGAAGAGATCACTGATCTCTTGGGCGTTAAGCATCACATGGTCTTCCCAACGCTTGTCGACGTTATGGATCAGTTCCCGCATCCTCATGAGGATGGGGTCGTCGTTGATCTTCGCGCTCCCAGAGAACGGCTCCGCGTCAACGAGCATCGCCTCGGGGGTCATCCGACGGTTGGTGACACCCGGATCCCATATGACGACGTAGCGGCACTGGTTGCAACCGGCGAGGTCCGACCAGAAGAGGTTGCGGAATATTATCCCGGAGTGACCGCTGAGCATGCACGCCAAGCTGTTGATCTCGCAGCGCAAGTCGACGCAGGGCAAGGGTGGGTTCCCCTGGAGAATGCGGGGCGTACAGCGTGAAGGTTGTGATCGACGCCAATGAAATGCCTCGATTGGCTCAGCTGCTTGGGAATTTGTTTACGGATATAGAGTTTGTTCATGTAAGAGACCTGGGGTTGATGGAGGCGTCAGATCAGCAGCTTTTCGAGGAATTGAATTCTCGAGGTTTCGATTTGCTGATCACGAGAGATCTGAATCAACTGCGGAATCCAGACGAGATGGAGGGGTTGCGAGGGTCTGGCCTGAGCTGGATAGGGCACAAGGAATCGAAGAAGAATGGGCTAGCTGGTTTGCGCGAGATTCTCGCGACCTATTCTGTGGCATTGCCACACGTGCAGAGTGTCCTGCGGGAGTCTGGGGAGGCCATGTATTTCAAGCTAAGAAAGCTACCGGCGGGTGCCTCGCAGCTGATCCAGTACGCGCGCAACTTCCGCGACGGAGAGGCGTTCAAGCTGCCACGCTGAGCCCTGCATCGCTAAGCGATGGGAAATGGTGGGACTGATCGCTGGAGTAGCTAGGTATCAATAGAAAGTGTTTACTTCCGTCGGGGCTCTAAGACGAGACGGATCGCTGGTCCTGCTTCTACCCGGGGGTCTTCCCATAGCTACCCTCCGCGCTTCGGGGCTTTCGTCCGTGCCCAAAGTAGTCTTTCCTTCATGGCAGACATCGAGACGGCGGACATCACCGCCGCGCAGGACAGCCTCGCCCCCGGCGTCCTCGGCGAGGTTTGCGACGAGAAGTGGCTGGCCACTTCCGTCAACACGGTGGAGGAGCCCGCCGGCACCGCCTACGAGGTCCACACCCGCGGCGTCTCGGACTACGTGCGCGACCAGACGGCGACTTTCTTCACCTCCCTGGAGCCGGTCGAGGTCATCGACCCCACGGACGTCACCCGGAGACGGACACCTCCGGCGGCTACCGGCACTCCCGCATCTGGCTCGAGTCCACGCTGCGCAACACCCCGGTGCCGCTCTACCAGCCGAAGCTCTCGGTGGCGGACCAGATGCTGCTCGATCTGCTGGGCCGGTACTCCCCCCTGGATCGCCCGTGTGTCGGATACGCACTGGTGGTGACCAAGCTCGACCGCCTAGCCCGCTCGGTGGCAGGGGCCCATGCCACCGCCCGGGAAATCGAGGCCACGGACGTTCGGCTGCAGGTTGGCGCGGACACCTACGACCTGGCGGGGCCCATGGGTGCGCTGATGTTCAAGATGGTAGCGACCATCGCCCAGCTCAAAGCGGACCTGATCTCGGTACGCACGGAAAAGGGCATGGAGGTCGCTCGCCAGCGCGGTCACTCGAGAGGTATTCCACCGAAGCTCATGAAGCGGCAAGGGCAGCTGGTCAAAGAGTGGCCTCCGGCCGACAAGATGAGCTATCGAGAGGTGGTCGCCGCCTTTGGCGTCTCCGCATCGACGATCACGAGGACGAACCGGCACCTCATTGAGGCTGGCGAGCTGGACCCGGATGACCTACAGCGAACGGGAGCCGGATGCCACTTGTTAGTACACGTGTTCGATGAACTTTCAGTTCATGTCCCGTCAGCCAGCTAGTGTGAATGCTGGTAGGGCGCAACACAAAGGATAAACAACGATGAGCCACCAGAAACTGACCCAGAGCGCGGTATGGGATACTGCCGACAAGCACCTGCGCAATGTCGTGGAGCCGCACGAGTATGGCGACTACATTTTGCCGTTTACAGTTCTGCGCCGCATTGAATGTGTGCTGGAGCCGACGAAGCAGGAACTCCTCGATGAGATCGAGAGTCTCAAGGCACGTGAAGTCGCGCGCGGTGAGCGTGATGCGGACGCTGACAATGCCGTGCCGCTGACGAGCGGGTCGATCTCCCGGCTTGACTCAATGGCACGTCACGGGCTGCAGCTGCCGTTCTACAACACGTCAACGAAGTCGCTGAAGCGCATTGCCCAGACTGACGATGCGCTGATTGACGCGATGGAGGAATACCTTTCAGGGTTTTCCGAGGACATCGATGACATCTGGGTGAACTTCGAGTTCTCGGACAAGATTCACAAGCTCGACGCGGAAGGCATTTTGTTGCCCATGATCCGCCACTTCGCCAGTCTCGACCTGTCGCCGGAAACGATGGACGAGTACTCGATGGGCGACCTCTTCGAGAACCTGATGTACCGCTCCTTCTCGCTCAAGGGTGCGGGTGCCGGCGCTTTCTACACCCCGCGCGATGCTGTGGCGTTGGCTGTTGATGTGCTGTTGGCCAGCGATGACCACGGGCTGACGGAGGCAGGCGCGAGGCCGGTGCGCTCTGTGTATGATCCCACCGCGGGTACCGGAGGCATGCTGATCTTCGGTGCCAAGGGTATTAAGTCGATGAACCCCAACGCAACGGTGGACATCTTTGGCCAGGAGAAGATGCCGGTTGCATACGCCACGGGTAAGTCTGACATCCTCATTGCGGGTGGCCGTCCTGACTCTGTGCGCAAGGGTAATACCCTGTTGGAAGACCTCTACGAGGGCATGACCTTCGATTACGTGCTGTCAAATCCGCCGTTTGGCTCGGACTGGTCGAATGAATACGAGTCCGTCCTGGAGGAGTCGGCGGTTGATGGCACGCGCTTTGGCCACGGCCTGCCAAGTAAGAGTGATGGCCAGTCACTATTTATGTGCCACGTGGCACATAAGCTGCGCCCTGCCGGTCCTGACGGCCAGGGTGGCCGTGGTGCGGTGTTCTCTAATGGGTCGCCACTGTTCACAGGTGCACCGGAGTCAGGCCCGGACTCGATTCGTAAGTGGCTGTTGACTTCGGATCTGGTGGACTGCATCATCCAGTTGCCGACGAACATCTTCTACGGCACCGGTATCTCGACCTACGTTTGGATTCTCGACACCAACAAAGAGGATCGTCGCAAGGGTTACATTCAGCTCATTGACGGCTCCGAGTGCTGGCAGCCCATGGCCAAGGGCATGGGTGACAAACGACGCGAGATCAGCGAGTCCGGGCGCCTCAAGATTCTGGCGGAGTACCAGGCCTTCGAGAACACTTACATGTCTCGCATCGTCACCGCGAATGACCTGGGCTTCAAGGATGTGCCAGTGAAACGGCAGGCTCGTTTGCGTGTCGTCGTCACCGATGAGTCACGCGACCAGGTGCGCGCGCATGAGAAGGGTGGCGAGGAGTATGTCGCGCTGTTAGACGGTCTTGACGGCTTGGGCTTCGCTGAGCTGGAAAAGACGCTCAAGGCGCGCGCCAAGGGTGCAGGTCTGAAACTGCCAGCAACACTGAAGAAGGACATCATCGCGGCGATTACGGTGCATGACCCCGAGATAGAGCCAGTGATTGATAAGAAAGGCAAGCCGGTACTCGACCCCCTGTTCTCGATGACAGAGCGCATCCCACTGAGTGAGGATGTCGATGAGCACATGGAGCGCGAGGTGGTGCCGTTTGCATCAGATGTGGTTTGGGACGAGTCCAAGGCGAAGACCGGCTACGAGATTCCGTTTACCAGGATTTTCTACAAGCCCGAGCCGGTACGGGATCTCGACGAGATCGACGCCGATGTCCAGCGCGTCATGGGTGAGTTGGCTGAACTCTTCGAGTCGGTGAAAGAGTGATGGAAGCCATGATGCCGAAGCTGGGCGAGCAGGTAGAGCTGCTGCGGGAGCGGCGAGATGCGGTCATCTCCCCGAGGTTGGGAAACCTCGGGGAGTCTCATCTCGGTCCACACACGGAGCTTGTACGGCGAGGAATTTCCCCTGTTTACGCTGATGATGGCGATGTCCAAGTCATCAATCAGAAATGTGTGAGGCCGGGATCCTCACTCGACTTGAGCTTTTCGAAACGGAATGATTCAAGGCAAAAGAATGTCCCGTTCGAGCTTCTAGTTAGACCTGGAGATGTTCTCATCAACTCGACAGGTACAGGCACATTGGGTAGAAGCGTGTGTGTAGTTGATGAGGTTCCAGCGGCAACTATTGACGGGCACGTAACTTTAGTCCGGCCAAACGGATCCTCACTGATGGGTGAGTTCTTGGCCTATTACTTGAGTTGTCGTGAGGATTGGCTGGTGCTCGAGTCACGGGGGAGTACGAACCAGATCGAGCTGTCGCGAGACACGATTTTGGCGATACCTGTTCCACTCCCACCCCTCCGCGTCCAGCGCCGCATTGCTAGCTACCTTGATGCCGAGACCGATCGGATTGACGCCATGACCGCAAAGCTGGACGAGCAGGTGGAGCTTTTGCGGGAGAGGCGGGTATCGGTGGTGCAGGATGTTCTAGCGGGATTTCCGAGCACTGGCAGCACTTCGCTGGGGCTGCAACTTGAGACGCACTTCCCAGGTGAATGGGGAGACGATCCCGGAAGAGGGGGGCTGGATGTCAAATGCGTGAGGGTAGCTGATTTCGACCGAGCTACCAAGACGGCAAACGATGATGTGCGAACAATACGGTCGATTGTCCCGGGAAAGGTTTTTAGTAAAGCTTTGAAATCGGGGGATCTGCTCGTAGAAAGGTCGGGTGGTTCAGAGAAGAAGCCCGTCGGAAGTGCGTTCTTCTACGAAGGAAGCTCTCTAGCTGTTTGTGCGAACTTCATCGAAGTGCTGCGCTTTGATAGCAAGAATGATTCACGGTACTGGTTTTATCTATTAGTCAATTCCTATGATAAAGGCGATTTTTCTACCCTTTATAACCAAACGACAGGAATTCAGAACCTAAAAATGGACTTGTTCCTGCAAAGGCGATTCCCTGTGCATTCCCTCGATGAACAGCGTCGCATCGTTGCTGATCTGGACGAGAGGACAGCCCGAATCGACACCATGATCGACAAATGTACGGAGCTGCGAGAGTTACTTCGGGAGCGCCGTGCAGCACTGATTAGAGCAGTCGTTACTGGCCAGAAAGAGGTCTAGCCATGGCTAAGGCAAATCTCGAGATCGGTCTCGAAGACACGATCTGCTCAGAGCTGACTGACTACGGCTGGCTGTATGAGGCAGGCGGCGCCGACAAGGGCTTCGACGCCGGCCTAGCGCTCTACCCCGAAGATGTACTGGCGTGGCTGAGTAGCCAGTACCCCGACGAGTATCGCAAGGTGATCCCGGACAGGCTGACGGGCCGCGACCTTAAGCGGGCGCAGCGCTCGCTGTTGGAGGACTTGGCCACGCAGCTGGACAAGAAGCCCGTGGTCAACCGCAAGACCGGACAGTCCACAGGCGGGTTGATGGGTGTCCTACATACGGGCTTTGTCTACTCACGCCCGGGGCGCAGCACGGCGAGATTCGGCGCCATGGTGGCGTTCTCCCCTGCTGATCCCACCATCATCGCAGCAAGAAAGCGCTCTCAGGCGAACGTCCTGCGCGTGATCCGCCAGGTCCACTTCGACACGGAGCGCACCAAGGACACCATTGACGTGATGCTGCTGGTCAACGGAATACCCGTGGTGACCATGGAGTTGAAAGCCGACTCATCGCAGAATGTCATCGACGCAATGGAGCAGTACAAGTCCGACCGCAAGCCGGTCAAGACGTCACGCGTGCTGCGACCGGGCCGGTGCCTGGTGCATTTCGCGGTGTCTGATGCCGAGGTCTACATGACCACGAAGCTGGCCGGCAACGCCACAACCTTCTTGCCGTTCAACCGTGGGCGCGAGAACGGCCATGCGGGCAACGACCCCATCCCAGGTGGCATCGCAACAGAGTATCTGTGGAAGCAGGTGTTGGAACGCGAGCTGTTCCTGCGGATTTTGGGTAATTTCGCCTTTTTCGAGCCAAAGAACAAACGTGTCGGTGCGGACGGCACGTTGATCTTTCCGCGCTACCACCAGCTTCGCGCTGTGGAGCGTGTTGTAGCCGATATCAGTGAGCAGGGTCCGGGACAGCCATACCTCATTTGGCACTCGGCGGGTTCCGGCAAGACAAAGACGATTGCGTGGTTGGCGCACCGGCTGAGCCGCCACGTGATGCCCAATGGTGAGCCTACCTTTGACTCGGTGATCCTTGTTTCTGACAGGACGGTGCTGGACAAGAACCTGCGTGACAGCGTGCAGATGCTGCGCGCGTCCGAAGGCTTGGTTGTGCCTATCGAACATGGCTCAGAAGCGAAGTCGGAGCGCCTGAATGAGGCTCTGACCGTTGGTAATGCGATTATCACTTGCACGCTGCAGACCTTCCCCGAGGTGCTTAGTCGTATCGAGTCCCGTGAGGATCTCGAAGGCAGGCGCTGGGCAGTCATTGCCGATGAGGCTCACTCCAGCCAGACGGGTCGCACGGCGAATGCGCTGCGCGAACTGTTGGCTGATGATGGTGAGCTGGGTGATGACGAAGATGAGATCGCAGCCGATGACCTGTTGCTTTTGAAGAAGCGCCGGACGGCACAGGCTGCGAACATTACCTTCATCGCTTTTACTGCCACGCCGAAGGAAAAAACGCTGGCGCTCTTCGGTACCGCGCATGGCGGCAAGAAAGCGGCGTTCGATACCTACACGATGGCACAGGCAATCCAGGAGGGCTTCATCCTGGACGTGCTCACGAACTACTCGACCTACGAGATGTTCGCCCGCGTGGCGGCTAAGGCTGAGGAGTCAGACGAGGTGGAGCTCGACCGTGCAGTGTCAGATGTCTACAAGTTCGTTCGGCTCCATGACACGGCGATCTCACAGAAGGTGCAGATCGTCGTCGAGCACTTCAAGGAGAACGTGCTCGGTGAGTTGGATGGCCAGGCCCGCGCCATGGTCGTCACATCGTCACGTGCCAATGCAGTGCGGTGGGCTCTGCAGATGAACAAGTACATCGAGGCGAAGGGTTACGGGCGGCTGTTCAAGGCGTTGGTGGCGTTTTCCGAGAAAGTAACGCTCAAGGAGACAGGTGACCTTGAGTACACCGAGGCGTCGATGAATGGGGGCGGTGATGTCGAGGAGAAATTTAAGGACGATAAGCAGGACTACCGCGTGATGATCGTGGCGAACAAGTTCCAGACGGGATTCAATGAGCCACGCCTGATCGCGATGTACGTGGACAAGAAGCTCAATGGCGTCGCCACGGTACAGACACTGTCCAGGCTTAACCGCACGCACGCGGGCAAGACGACGACGATGGTGCTCGACTTCGTGAACGATCCAGAGTCGATTCTTACGGACTTCAAGAAGTACTACCAGTCGGCGTCGATCACCGAGGAACTGGACCCGGCCGAGCTGCCGGAGATGGGTACGCAGTTAGACGCCTACGGTTTCTACGACCATGACGACATGGACGCCATTACGAAGGCTGAGTTGGATGGCAAGGACGCCACGCACCGGGACTTCGTGAAGGTGCTGCAGCCCATCGCAGATGCGTGGCTGACTGAGTTGATGGATGCCCGCCGTACCGGTGACGACGATGCCGTGAAGACCGTCATGGACTTCCGCAGGCTGGTGCGCTCATACATCTCGGCGTGGGAGCTCTACACCCAGATCCTCGACTACCGCGATGCTGACCTACATAAACGTGCATTACTCCTGTCGCACCTGCAACGCTACCTGGTTGACCGCCACGGCCCGTCTGAGGAGGATTATGCTGCTCGCGTGCGGCTTGAAGGTTTGTCGATGCAGCCGAAACTTATCGAGGAAGACCTGGGCTTGACGAAAACTGACAGCGAAGATGACGAGTGGGGTGCTCTGTCGTTCGTGCCATCACGCATTGGTGGCGGGGCAGACACACCTGAGCTTGGGCCGCTGGATAAGGTCGTGGACGCGGTTAACGAGATGCTGGCTGCTCAAAACGCCGGCGTCGAGCGCCAGGCAGTGGCAGGCTTCATCTCGACCACGTGGGGCAAGGTGATGGCTAATCAAGAAATTAAGGGGACGGTGCTGGACAACACACCGGAACAACTGCGCAACTCCACCGCCTTCTCAGAAAAGCTCCTGCAATTGCTCTGGCAGCAGCGCAAGAGCAACGAAGAGATCAGCGATCTGGTGATGTTCGACGAGAAGGGGCGACGGATGTTCGCGTCGCAGCTTCTGGAAGAGATGATCCGTCTTCGCGAGAACGGCGAACTCGAGTAAGCGTGAGGGGCCTGGCGCTTAGCTGTTTACGTCTGTAGGCGGCGCCAGGTCTTGTCGCGTCCCCAGTTATATAAACAACGCTGATTTTCTTGAAGGCTCGAATCATTTCCATGTGATCTACACCCGCTAGGGGATCTTGGCCACCAAGATCTCCTCGGTGATGGAGACGTCCACCGAACCTAGGCCAGTGAGATGTGGAGCTCGTTCACAGCGAAGAGCCCCCTCGTACTGGCGGTCCAATCAGGACGACGGTAAGCACCGGAAGTCGGGGTAGCGGGCACCACACGTAGTGTCGTTGTTGTGACTTCCACACGTATGAAGGCCTTCCGCTGGCTCGCGCTGTTGCTCATCGCCCTCGGCATCGGGGCGATGGCCATTGGAGCGGCCGACAAACCCAACTCACCGACCGCCACCCTTCCCGACGGGTTCGACTCCACCCGGGTCGCCGAACTGCAGCAGCAGGCCTCGGAGGATGAGGCGGGCTCGGACGGCGAGGCGAACTCCCAGGCCGCCGTCGTGCTGTTCAACACCGACGACGGCGCCACCCTGCAACCCGACGCCCTCGCCACGCTGCAGCAGCGCGCCGAGGAACTGGGCGGCCCGCTCATCCCCTCCGAGGACGCCACGGCCGCCATCGTGCCCGTCGAGGTGACCTCCGAGGGGCTCACCGAGAACGCCGACGCCGTCACCGAACTGCGCGACGACGCCGCCGCCGACCTGCCCGAGGGCGTCAGCTCTCAGGTCACCGGTCCTGCAGCAGTCGAGGCCGACCTCTCCGGCGTCTTCTCCGGCGCCAACGTGCTGCTGCTGTCCGTCACCGGCGCGATCGTGGCGGTGCTGCTCATCGTCACCTACCGCTCGCCGGTGCTCTGGCTGCTTCCGCTGATCGTCATCGGCATCGCTGACCGCGTGGCCGCCACCGTGTTCACCTGGGTGCTCTCCGCCACCGGCACCGTGTGGAACGAGTCCACTGCCGGCATCCTCTCCGTGCTCGTCTTCGGCGCCGGCACCAACTACGCGCTGCTGCTGATCTCCCGCTACCGCGAGGAACTCGCCGCCACCGACGACCGCTTCGCCGCCATGGCGCGGGCCTGGACCCCGACGCTGCGCACCGTGACCGCCTCAGCCTCCACTGTCGTGCTCGGCGTGGCCTGCCTGCTCGCCAGCGTCGTTCCGACCACCCGCGGCCTGGGCCTTTCGGCGATGATCGGCATCGTCGTCGCCTTCATCTTCGCGATGTTCGTGCTGCCCGGCGTGCTCGTGACCTTCGGCCGCTGGGTCTTCTGGCCGCGCATCCCGAAGGTCGGCGACGAGCCCGAGCACAAGCTGTGGGACAAGGTCGCCGGCTTCGTGGAGAAGAAGCCGGTCGCCGTCACCGTGACCTCGCTGATCGTCATCGGTGCGGCCTGCACCGGTGCACTCGGCATCACCACGGGGCTGAACCAGTCCGACCAGTTCCTCGACACGCCCGAGTCCATCACCGCCGCCGAGGATCTCGAGGCGGCCTTCCCCGAGCAGGACGCCACCCCGGCGCATGTGGCCACCCGCGACGCGGCCGCCGCGACCACCGCCCTCGAGGACGCCGGTGCGACCGTGCGCGAGCAGGGCACCGCCGGCGAGTACGCCATGCTGAGTGTCTCCAACCTCGACACCAATGCCGCCCGCGAGGCGCTCTCCGGCGTCGGCTCCGAGTCCCTCGTCGGCGGCCAGGACGCCCAGCTCGTCGACGCCGAGGAGGCCGCCGCGCGCGACCGCACCGTCGTCTTCCCGCTGATCCTCGGTCTGATCTTCATCGCCCTGGTGTTCCTGCTGCGCAGCTTCCTCGCGCCGCTGATCATGACCGCCACCGTGCTGCTGACCAACATCGCGGCGCTCGGCCTGGGCTGGTGGGTCTCCACCGGGATCTTCGGCTTCGACCGCTTCGACTCGACCACCCCGCTCTACGCGTTCGTCTTCCTGGTCGCCCTCGGCATCGACTACTCGATCTTCCTGGTCACCCGAGCCAAGGAGGAGGCGGCCGCGTTGGCTGGGGACAAGGTCGGCGGCTCCGGGGTCGGGGACGGCGATGGTGCCGCAACCGGCTCGAGCGCTGAGGGCGGCTCGGTCGCCGTCGGCGTCGCCGCGCCGGGCGAGGCCACCCGCCGCGGCGTGCTGCGCGCACTCTCCGCGACCGGTGGCGTGATCACCTCCGCGGGCATTCTGCTGGCCTCCGTCTTCGCGGCCCTCGGCGTGCTGCCCCTGGTGGTGCTCGCCCAGATCGGCATCGTTATCTTCCTCGGCGTCCTGCTGGACACCCTGGTGGTGCGCACACTGCTCATCCCCGCGGTGGTGCAGCTGCTCGGCGAGAAGTTCTGGTGGCCGGCCAAGCCTTTCGCCAAGGTGCGGAAGGACGAGGCTGCCGCGTAGCGGTTAGGGCGTCGGCACCCGGTTGCGTCGGCGCCGGGAGCGGTCCTCGCTCCGTAAAGTGGTGGTCATGAACACCTCCGTGCCGAAGCTCGATGACGTCCGTCCGGTCGTACTCTCCGTCCTCGTCGATAAAGAAGAGCCGGTGCGGTTGCGCGATCTCATGAAGCTTGTCGCGGACCGGATGGGCCTCGATGAGGCCGCGAGGGCGGAGACCGTGAGCTCGGGGCAAAACCGGCTGGCCAATCGAGTCTCCTGGGCTTGTTCGGGGCTCTCTCACGCCGGGCTGGTGAGTAAACCCTCCCGAGGTGTGTACCTGGTCACCGACGACGGCCGCGAGGTGGCTGGCCGGGGGCTGACCACGTACACCGAGAAAGACATGGTCGAGTGGCCCAAATGGGCGAAGTACCAGGAGGAGGTCGCCGCCCGAAAGGGTAAGAAGCAGTCGGAAGGCTCCGAGGTGTCGGCCTCGGCTCCCGGGGTTCGGGTCTCTGCGACCTCGCCGACCCCGGAAGAGCCGGCGGAGGACCCGGTCGAGATCATCTCCGAGAACGTCGAGGCCCTCAACGCCGCGGTGGCCACCGAGCTGCGGACCCGCCTGCAGGAGGCCTCGCCCGAGTTCTTCGAGAACGCCGTGGTCGAGCTGCTCTGGGCGATGGGTTACGGAGGTGCCAACGGCACCCGCCAGCACATCGGCGGCACCGGAGACGGCGGTGTGGACGGTGTGATCAACCAGGACGCCCTCGGCCTGCAGCAGATCTACATCCAGGCCAAGCGCTACGCCGACGGCAACACCGTCGGCCGCCCGGAGATCCAGCAGTTCTTCGGCGCCCTGCACAGCAAGGGTGCCAACGGCGGCGTCTTCATCACCACCTCGAGTTTCACCTCGGGAGCCGTCACCGAGGCCCGCGGCTACGCCGGGCAGATGGTGCTCGTCGACGGCATTCGGCTCACGGAGCTGATGCTCCACTACGGCGTCGCGGTTCAGCCGGCGAAGAAGTTCACCGTCTTCGAGGTCGACGAGGAGTTCTTCGACGACGAGATCTGAGCCGCGACGGCGCAGCCGTCGCGCTCCACCAACCGCAAGAAAAGACGCCCCGGGTGACCCCGGGGCGTCGTCAATTGAAGTGCGAGGCGATCACCAGGCGCTCGCCGACCGACGCTGCATCGTCTCCCGGTACTGCTCGGTGGTCTTCGGCAGCAGCTCGCCGGAGCCCCACTCGAGGATCACGCCGTGCCGGCGGACCACGTCGTAGACGTCCAGCTCGCCCTCGCGGTAGCCACGGGCGACCTCCTCGGGATCGGTGTAGAGCCACTCCGCGCGCGCCGCACGGAACTCCTCGCGGCGGGCGGCGGTGGCGGCCTTGTCGATCTCGTACTCGTCGAGCTCCGCGTCGATCTCGTGGATGACCACGCCGTAGTCGCGCTCGGCGCGGCGCACGCTGACGTAGCCGTCGATGACGTCCTCCAGCACCGCCTCCGGATCGCGCTCCAGCGCGTCGCCGTAGCCGCCGCCACCGGCCGAGGGGCGGGTGAAGGTGTCGCCCGGGCGGATCTTCACGTCCGAGAACGTCGCGCCCAGGTAGCGCTCCTCCTCGCTGCCCTTGTTCAGCCACACCCCGTGCGGCACCGACGGCAGGCCGCCCTCGATGCCCCAGGTCACCGAGCGGCCGCGGTCGCAGCAGTAGCTCATCACGGCCTTGAGCGCGTCGGTGAGCGTGCCGCCCTTCTCCACGCCGCAGCCGCCGCGGAACTTACCCGGGCCGCCCGAGTCCGCCTTGATCTCGTGGCCGGTGGTCAGCACCGGGTTGAGGCGCTCCTGGCCCTCGACCGACTGCACCGCCAGGCCCGTGCCGAACACCGGTGCCGTCGCCGAGGAACCATCCTTGGTCGAGCGGCCACCCCAGCCGCCGGCCATCCAGTCGTACCACATGAAGTAGCGCTGCTCCTCGGTGCGCGCGTCATGCCCGCCGACCAGCAAGTACTCCAGGTTGAACGCACACGCCATGGCACGCTCCGGCATGATCTGGCTCCACAGCTCGAAGACGGCGTTCATCACCTTCTCGTACGGACCCGAGCAGAAGCCGGAGACCGCGTAGGGCCAACCGGCGTTGACCACCGAGCCCTCCTCGCCGAGCTCCGCGGTCACCGCGGCGTAGAAGCCCGAGTTGAGCGGCACCTCCGGGAAGAAGGTCTTCGTGCCCGCGTAGATCGCCGAGTGCGTCGCGCCGTAACCGGAGTTGAGGAACGTCGAGACCGCCGGCGCCGACTCCGAGAGGTCGTAGTGGATGCCCTCGCCGTCGAGGGTGAGCTTGACCTTGATCGGCACCAGGCCCTCGCCGAAGGCCGGGTCGGAGTCGATGTAGTCCACCGTCTCCCACTCGCCGTGCGGCAGGTCCGCCAGGCTGCCGAGCACCGTGCGGCGCACGTAGTCCTGCGTCTCGCGCATCGCGGTGACCACGGTGTCCTTGGAGTACTTGTCCACCAGGCGCAGCACCTCGCGCTCGCAGACGGCCGTCGCCTCGGTCTGCGCGTTGAGGTCGCCGAAGGCCTGCTCGGGCGCGCGGGTGTTGGACACCAGCAGCTGCGCGACGTCGTGAAGCAGACGGCCCTCGCTGCGCACGCGCACCGGGGTGATGCGCAGGCCCTCGGAGAAGTGCTCCCGGGCGTTGACGTCGAAGGAGCCCGGCACGTTGCCGCCGATGTCCGCCCAGTGGCCCTTGTTCTGGGCGAAGCCGATGATCTCGTCGCCGACGAAGATCGGGCGGATGAAGCTGACGTCGTTGATGTGGGTGCCGCCGCGGTACGGGTCGTTGACGCAGAAGACGTCGCCCGGGTGGATGTCGCCGGCGAACTCCTCGAGCACCGCCTTGCACTGGAAGTGCAGCGTGCCGACGTGCACGGCGATGTCTCCGGACCCTTGCATGACTGTGTTGCCCTCGGCGTCGCACAGGGCCGAGGAGAAGTCCCGCGAGTAGATCACGAAGGAGTAGCAGGTGCGCAGGATCTGCTCGCTCATCAGGTCCACGCTGGTGGCGAAGGCGTTCTTGAGCACCTCGAAGGTGACCGGGTGCAGGCTGGTGGGCGAATCGGTTGTGGTGGTCACTGGTCGTCTCCCGTCAGGTGGATGCGGATGTTGAGCCATTCGTCGATCTCGGCGCGAGTCTCCGGCGGCACGACCGTGGTCGAGTCCAGCTGGTTGATGATCGCCGGCCCGGCGATCTCCATGCCGGGGCCCAGCGCGTCGCGGTCGTAGACCGGGGTGTCGTGCCAGTCGCGGCGGAAGTGCACCTGGCGCGTGCCCGTCGGCTCCGGGGTCTTCTCGCCGGCATCCGCGGTCGGGGTGAACGCCGGCTTCGGCGTCTTGCCCACGGCCTTGAGGTGCAGCTGGTAGATCTCCACCGGGGTCTCGTCGTTGCGGAAGGAGAACTGGCGCTCGTGCTCCTCGTGGAAGCGGGCGACCGCGGAGTCCAGGGCGTCCGGGCCGGAGCCGATCGGGACCTGCAGGGAGCGCCACTGCCCGGCGTAGCGCATCGAGATACCGCGGCGCAGCTCCCGGTCCTCCTCGGCGACACCCTCGTGGCGCAGCCGCTCGGTGGCCTCGTCCTCCAGGGCGGCGAACTCGTGCTCCAGGTGGTCGCGGTCCGCGTTATCGGTGGAGGTGGTGTACATCGTGGCCAGGTCGTGCTGGACGTCGACGAGCAGGCAGCCCATCGCCGAGGTGACACCCGGGTTCGGCGGCACCACCACGGTCGGGATACCCAGCTCGCGGGCGACCTCCGCGCCGTGCAGCGCGCCGGCGCCGCCGAAGGCGATCAGCGCGAAGTCGCGCGGGTCCAGGCCGCGGCGGATGGAGACCAGGCGCACCGCGTCCGCCATGTTCGCGTTGGCGACCTTGAGGATCGACTCCGCGGCCTCCGCGGTGTCCAGGTCGAGCGGCCCGGCGATCGTCTCGTTGACGGCCTTCTCCGCCAGCTCCGCGTTCAGGTTCATCGCGCCGCCCGCGAGCTGCGTGCCCAGGCGGCCGAGCACCAGGTTCGCGTCGGTGTTGGTCGGCTCCGTGCCGCCCTGGTCGTAACAGGCCGGGCCCGGGTCCGCGCCCGCGGACTGCGGGCCGTTGCGCAGGGAACCGGCGATGTCGATGTGCGCCAGCGAACCGCCGCCGGCGCCGATGGTCAGTACCTCGATGCTGGGGAAGACGATCGGGTGGCCGTATTCGACCTCCCACTCCTTGGTCACACGCAGTTCGCCGTCGGCGACGATCGAGATGTCCGTCGAGGTGCCGCCCATGTCCAGGCCGACGGCGTTGCGGTAGCCGCACTGCTCGGCGATGTGCTGGGCGGCAATCGCCCCGGCCGCGATGCCCGAGGCCGCCAGGCGGACGGGGAAGCGCTTGACCATCGTCGGCGTCATCGACCCGCCGCCGGAGTGCAGCAGGAGCAGGTCGCCGTCGTAGCCGCCGTCCTTGAGCTTGCCGTCCAGGCGCTCGACGTACCCGGAGACCAGGGGGCCGAGCACCGCATTGGAGACGGTGGTGTTGAAGCGCTCGTGCTCGAAGATCTCCGGCAGGATCTCCGCCGAGGTCGACACCGTCGCCTCCGGCAACTCCTCCTCGAGGATCTCGCGCATGCGCACCTCGTTGTCGCCGTTGGCGTAGGAGTTGATGAAGCACACGGCCACCGTGCCCACGCCGCGCTTGCGCAAAAGCCGGGCCAGGTCGCGGGCCTCGTCCTCGTCGAGCGGCTCGACGACGCGGCCGGCGGAGTCGACGCGCTCGGTGACCTCGAAGCGGTCGCGGCGGCGCAGGTAGGGCCCGGAGACGTCCTTGTAGGCGTCCCACAGCTCGTCCTTGGTGCCGTCGCGGATCTCGAGGACATCCCGGAAGCCCTTCGTGGTGACCATCGCGGCCTTGGGGAAGCGGCGGGTGATCAGGGAGTTGGTGGCCACGGTGGTGCCGTGGGAGAACAACTCGACGTTGCTGAGGTCGATCTCGCCGCGCTCGACGCCGGCGATGACGGCCCGCATCGGGTCGTCGGGGGTGGACGGGACCTTGGTGACTCGCATGGACTTCTCGGTGTCGTCGAAGATGCAGACGTCGGTGAAGGTTCCGCCGACGTCGACCGCGACTCTGAGCTCTGACATGGTTTCCTCCTCTGTATGAGTTGTGCCATATCTTGCGCTCGGTGTGTCCGCGACGACCATGAAAAAACTATGATTCTTCCCAACCGGATTTGTGGAAACCACAAATTGCCGTGTGACCAGGTCCGGCCAGACGAGGAGAGCGGGAATGGGCGAACCACAAGACGAGCTCGCGGTCATGCGCGCCGTACTTCGTGCCGGGACCGGTCCCGCGCCCCTGACCGGGTTGGTCGAGGCTCTCGCGCAGGCGGTCAACGGTGCGGCACTCGTCTTCGGCGATGGGACGCAACTCCTCGCCTCCTCGGGCGGGGCCCCGGTGGCTCTAGTGCGGGAGTGGTTGGCCGGCACGGGCGGTGACGGAGAAATAGGACGCTGGTTCACCGCCGCCCGCGAGATTCGCGTCGGTGCGCACGCTTACCAGTTCGTGTTAGCCGCCTTCGATGCCGGGCACGTGCGCGACGTCGCCTCGCCGGCGTTCGAGGCGGTCGAGGCGATTCTCGGCTCCTACGGAGCCGTCGACGAGTTCTCGCGCACCCAGCGCAGTATCGGGTCCGCGAAATTGTTGCGCGACCTGCGGCTCGGGGTCAGCCCGGCCGGTGAGCACCGGGCCTGGCGTCGCATGGCCGAGTTCGGTTTCGCCCCCTATGCCCCGTTGAGACTGGCCGTGTGCACCGATGTGGCCGGTGGCAGATTGCCTCCCGAGGCGGTGGCCGCGCTCGCCGATGCCGCAGCCACCGATGGCCTGCCGTTGCTCGCCCTCGAGGCGAGCGGACAGGACGGGGTTGAACTGCTCCTGGCGTTGCCCGCGGAGACCGCGCGCGCCGGGCTCGCCGCTGCGCTCGCAGCGGTGGCCGACCGGTTCGGAGCGGGGGAGGGGGAGCCCGGCGACGCTGCGGATGATGAAACTGCGTCGCCGGTGGCCGCCGGACTCTCAGCCGCTTTCGACCAGCTCACGCGCGTCCCGGAGGCAGTGCGGACGGCGTGTACGGCCGTCGAGGTCGCGCGGCGGCGGGCTCCGGTCGAAGCTGACGGGGAAACGGGCGCGGTGGCTACAGTGATCGCGGCCGAGGAACTCACACCGGCGGAGTGGCTGCTCGCGGCCAACCGCATGCGGGCCGGCCGGGAAGCGCTCACCGGATTCGTCGCGCCGCTGGGCGAGCATCCCGAGCTGCTTGAGACCCTCATCGTCTACCTGCGTTCGCGGATGACTGTCTTCAGTACGGCCAGCAAGTTACGCGTCCACGAAAACACGGTGCGATATCGACTTCGGCGCATCGAGGGGCTGCTCGGGGAGTCACTCTCGGACCCGTTGGCCCTGACCAACCTGTGCCTGTCGCTGTACCCGGAGGTCTCAGAGGAAACAAACGGTGTGTAACCACAACCGCAACCCTTCCCGCCCCAGGCGGCTCACCGCGACGTCGTCAAGCGGTAGGCGTCCGCACCGGGCAACGTAGGTCCCCAACTATGCGGAAGCGACCGGCCCCGCAGCGCTCATCGCACGGAGACCGGCCGCCGCCCTAGACCAACTCAGTCGTCGAAGTAGTGCTCGACGTCGACGGTGCCGCCGGCGGCCTCGAACTCCTCCTTGACCGCCTCACGCAGCTTGGCGTCCGTCATGAAGTCCAGCGCCACCTGCGCCAGCCCGTAGGCGCCGTCGACGGCCGCCTTGTCGCCGGCAGGTGTCCCCGCCGCCTTGGCGAAGGCGCGCGTGTGCAGCGCCTCGTCCTCCGCGCCGACCTTGATCAGCGGGTGGATGCCCGGCACCCGGTAGGAGACGTTGCCGAAGTCCGTCGACGCCGCGATGATCTCAGAGACCACGCCCAGCGGCAGCGGCTCGCGGCCGCGCTTGCGCTGCGCCTCCACCCACCGGCTGGTCAGCTGGTCATTCGTGCGCACACCCAGGGTGGCCGGTGAGTAGTCCCAGTCGAGCTCCACGGCGCAGTCGGTCATCATCGCCGCGCCCTTGAGCACCTTCTCCACCCGCCGCGACAGGTCCTTGAGCGTGTCCGGGTACTTCGAGCGGACGTAGAACTTCATCTCCGCGCGCTCGGTGATGATGGACTGCCGGGTGCCGCCCTCCGTGATGATCGCGTGGATGCGGTCGCTCGGCGGCACCTGCTGGCGCAGCACCGCCAGCCCCTGGTACGCCAGCGCCGCCGCGTCCAGGGCGTTGCGCCCCATGAACGGCTGCGAGGACGCGTGCGCGGCCACGCCGGTGAACGTCGCGGTGAGCACGCGGCGGCCCAGCCAGATCTGGTCGGCCAGGTCGTAGCCGTAGGAGTGCAGCATGATCGCCGCGTCCATGTCCTCCGGCTTGAAGGCCCCGCCGCGGGCCATGACCTCCTTGCCCGAGGAGCCCTCCTCGGCCGGGGTGCCGATGTACTTCACCGTGCCGTGAAAGGCCTCCGGGTCCTCCTTGACCAGCGCGGCGAGCCCCAGATAGGCGCCCAGGCCCGTGGCCGCCATGACGTTGTGGCCGCAGGCGTGCCCGATGTTCGGCAGCGCGTCATACTCCGACAGGATCGCGATAGTGGGGCCCTCGCCGTTTTCCAGGTGCGACTCGAAGGCCGTCTCCACGCCGTAGACGCCCTTTTCCGCCTCCAGGCCGTGCTTGTTCAGGATCTCCACGATCTTGTCCACGGAGCCGTACTCCTCGAAGGCCGTCTCCGGGTGGGCGTGAAGGTGCTGCGACAGCCCCACGATGTCCTCGCGGAAGGAGTCGACCAGCTCCTCGAGCCGCCCGCTCAGCTTCTCCGGCGCGCCGGCCTGCGTGGGCTCGTGGTAGCGCATCGTGTCCTTGGCCTCCTGCGTGGCGGCGGCCAGGTGCCGGGTGAAGGCGGGGTTCGGGGCGACCGGTTCGGTCAAATCGCGGGTCTCACACATTTCTCTTTCCTTTCTCTCCCGGCCTGCCGGCCGGGGCGGTTGGTTCAGGTTCGGGGTGTTTGCGCGCGCCGCGCGTACCCGGCGCGGGTGCGCCGGCGCGGCGCGGGCAAGTGGGCGGCGCACCACGCGGTGCGTACCCGGGGTGGGTGTGCTCGCGCGGCGTCGGCAAGCGGTCACTTACGACGCCGGGCGTACGCGGCGCAGGTGCGCGGTCACCCCACGACGCCGGCGATGGCCAGGCCGGAGGCGACGGCGGCGACCACGGCCGTCACGCCGGGCACCATGAAGGAGTGGTTGAAGACGAACTTGCCGATGCCGGTGGTACCCGTGCGGTCGAAGTTCATCGCGGCGACGATCGTGCCGTAGGTCGGCAGGAAGAACGCGCCGTTGACCGCCGGCCACATCGCCGCCAGCGAGGCCGGCCCCAGGCCCAGGGAAAGCCCCAGCGGCATCAGGGTGCGCGTGGTCGAGGCCTGCGAGAACAGCACGATCGAGCAGGCGAACAGTGCCACGGCGAACGTCCAGGGGCGCTCGGTGACCAGGCCCTCGAGCCCGCCGACGATCAGCTCCTCGTTCGCCGCGATCACCGTCAGGCCCAGCCAGGCCAGCCCGAAGATGCCGACCAGGGCGATCACTCCGGTGCGCGCGATCGACGAGGACGCGATCGGGCCGACCTTGACGTGGGTGACGGCGACCATGATCGCGGCCGCGGAGAGCATCAGGATCTGCAGCAGCAGCGCGATGCCCATCGGCTCGCCGTCCTCTCCCGGTGGGCGCAGGCCCGGGAACGCGCCGAAGACCACGACGAGGACCACGGTGGCCAGGAAGACCGCCGCGGTGATGCGCGGGGAACCGGGGCGCGCGCCGTTCTTCTCGGCGAGGATGTCCTCCTCCAGGCGGCCGTCGGCACTGACGGAGGCCGAGGCGACGGCGACCTGGGAGTCGGCCTCGGAGTCGGGGTCGTGGCCGAGCTCGGCGAGCGCGGCGTCCATGCTGATCTTCTCGCGGCGGGCCTTGCGCTGGGCGCGGACCATCACGGGGATGTCCTCGACCTCGCCAGCGGCCACGCGGCGCTGGAACTCGGGGTCGTCCTCGAGCTCCTTGCCCCAGCGCAGCATGACCAGGGCGGCGACGATCACGCCGATCAGCGTGGCCGGCACGGCGATGAGCATGATCTTCGGCAGGGAGTAGCCCTGGGTCTCCACGACGACGATGAAGGCGGCCATCGCCGCGGAGACCGGCGAGGCCGTGATGCCCTGCAGGGAGGCGACCACGGAGACGGTCATGGGCCGCTCCGGGCGGATGCCGTTGCGCAGTGCCGTGTCATGGATGACCGGCAACAGCGGGTAGAGGATGTGGCCCGTGCCGGCGGCGAAGGTGAACAGGTAGGCGACCAGCGGGGCGATGATGGTGATGCGCTCCGGGTAGCGCTTGATGATCTTCTCCGCCATGCGCACGAAGAACGCGATGCCGCCGGCGGCCTGCATGGTGGCGGTGGCGCAGGTGACCGCGAGGATGATCAGCATGACGTCGACCGGGGGCTTGGCAGGTGCCTCGCGGAAGACGAACGTGATGATCAGAAGGCCGACGCCGCCCCAGAAACCGAGGGCGATGCCGCCGTGACGCGATCCCAGCCAGATGCATGCGAGCATCACCGCCAGCTCGGCGATGAGGATCCATGTCATGAGGGGGCTCCTAAAGAGTTTTCTTTGATTGTGTGGTGAGGGTTCGGCCTGGCCTGGCCTGGTTGGGCCGGGCCGCGGGCTGCGCCCGGGCGGGGCCGGGTCGTGTTGTACCCGGTCGTTCCGGGTTGTGGGCGGCGCCTGGGCTGAGCCGGAGCGCCGCCGCGTCGTCCGGGGCCGGGAACGGTCGGGCCTTGCGGGGCCGGGGCCGTGCCGGGGGCCGGACCCTGTGCGTCGGCGGCGGAGGCGCGCTGGTGCGGGCCGCGTCGCCGGCGGTGGGATGGGCGTCCACAAGGCTCGGCCCGTCGCGGGATCTCTGTGGCTATCGTGGCGGAAGGTTAAACCTATGTGGAACTGATTCTATAGTACGGACGGATGACCTACTGAGCCACAATAAGTAGCTAATAACGCGCATGATGTGGCTCACTCCATATGGTCTGGGGGCGGAGTCGCGGGGCTTGGTGGGGTCGGTGGGTGCCGGAGCTGTCACCGCGCGGTACACCTCGGCCGCGAGCGGACAGGCCAGGGGAGACCTGGGCGTCCGTAGAGTGGACACATGCAGGGGAAGTATGCATTCGCCTGAGGCGAAGGCCCAGGGAATCTGCCGCTCCCTACAGTTCAACGAACTTCGTAGCCCCGAAGGAGCCCGCACCTGATGATCTCGGAAATGCCCAACATCGACGGCCTCCGTCCCGCAGTGCTGGCGGTGCTGGCCGCCAAGCGGGAGCCGGTCCGCCTCCTCGACCTACTGGTCATGGCCGCCGACCATGTAGGGCTCGACGAGGACATGCGCGAGGAAACCCTTGCTTCCGGCGGAAACCGGCTGCGGCTCCGGGTCAGCTACGCGTGCTCGAGTCTGACCATCGCCGATCTGCTCGAGCGGCCACAGCGGGGCTTCTACAGGATCACCGACAACGGGCGTGCGGTCGCCGAGCGTCACCTCGAGGCCTACCGCGAACGTGACCTGGAGGAGTGGCCGCAGTGGCGGTCCTATCAAGAGGAACTGGCCGAGCGCCGAGAACATAAAGCAAGCGAGTCGGAGGGGGCCGGCGGTTCCGGGGCGGGTGGCAGTTCTCCCGCCCCGGCGGCCCAAAGCAGCGATGAAGACGGGCAGAGTCTTCTGGAGCGGGTCCGTGGCGGCATCGACGAGCTCAACAACGCGGTGGAGACCCGCCTGCGTGCTCGGCTGCAGCAGGCGTCCCCGCAGTTCTTTGAAAAGGCCGTCGTCGAACTGCTCAAAAAGATGGGATACAGCGGGACGAACGGGCGTGGTCGTACGGTCGGCGGCAGCGGCGACGGTGGCATCGACGGGGTCATCGATCAGGACGCCCTCGGTCTGCAGAAGATCTACATCCAGGCCAAGCGTTACGCCGACGGCAACGCCGTGCAGCGGCCCGCCATCCAGCAATTCTTCGGCGCCCTGAGCGGTAAAGGTGCCGGCAGGGGTGTCTTCATCACCACCTCCACATTCACCCGCGGCGCCCGTGAGGAAGCTCAGCGCTACGGCGGGCAGATGGTCCTCATCGACGGCATCAGGCTCACCGCCCTGATGCGGCACTACGGCGTCGCAGTCCAACCGTTGCAGGACCTGGAGATCTACCAGATCGACGAGGACTTCTTCGAGGAGGACGAGGAGCTGGGCTGATCCTTCCGCGAAGATGAGTGGGGCTTTGGCCAGCGAAGCGGTGGGAACCGGCGCGCGTGCCACGCCGTCTAAGTCAATGGAGAGAGAAACGCGCGTGAGGCCGCGATAATGGAGTCGACGGGCAGCATGAGATGACTCCCCAGGGGGAGGAGGCGGATATGACGAAGCGGGTCAACGTCAACCCGACGATGATGCGTTGGGCGGCCGAGCGTGCCGGGCTCGGGGAAGAGCAGCTGGCCACGTGGCCGAAGTGGCGTGCCTGGTTTGACGGCGCGGCCCAGCCGACGGTGCAGCAGGCTCGGGCCTTCGCCAAACGCACCCACATCCCCTTCGGGGTCCTGCTCCTCGACGAACCGCCGGAAGTGAACCTGCCCGTCGCCGACTTCCGCGCCGGCCGAGGCCGCTCTTGCAGAGTCAGCCCGCAGTTGCTGGACACGGTCTATGCATGTCAGCGGGTCCAGGACTGGTACGTCGACTACGCACGGGACGAAGGCGCGGAGCCGTTGGGCTTTCCTGGGAGCGCCGGAAAGGGCATAGGCGAAACCGCTGCCGCTATCGCGACCACGCTCCAGTTCACCGTGCCCGCGCGGCGGCGAGGCAAACTCCGGGACGCGACAACCGCCCTGCGCTACGTGGCCGACCGGTTTGAAAAGCTCGGTGGCCTGGCGATGTTCAACTCCGTAGTCGGCAACAACACTCACCGCACGCTTTTCCTCGAGGAGGTACGTGGGCTGAGCCTGAACAGTGATATTGCCCCGCTGATCTTTGTCAACAGTGCCGACACCAAGGCGGGCCAACTGTTCTCCTTTTTCCACGAGTGCGCGCATATCTGGCGCGGGGACAGCGGGGTCAGCGTGGATATCTCCCCGGATTCTCGCGCCGGCGGCGGGGTGGAAGCCTGGTGCAACAAGGTCGCCGCCGAAGTGCTGGTGCCGGCCGACGATCTGCGGGCGGAAGGCGTCCGCGCCGCCGCGCTCGCCGAGGACGCGGAGCGCTTGGCCCGCGAGCGTTATCTGTGCTCCCCGCTGGTGGTGATCCTCGCCGCCAAGGCGGCGGGACTTGTGGACGCTGAGCGCGCGGACCGGGTCTTCAGCCGCGAAAGCGCCCGGCTTGCGGCCCTGGCGGCCAAGACCGGCAAAGGCGGCGGAGACTTCTACCGCACGCTGCCCGCCCGCATCGGTCGTACCGCCTACGAGGCCATCCTGCGCCAGGTGCGCGACGGGGTGACCTCTTACACCGAGGCGATGAGCCTCCTCGATGTGCGGCTGGGCACCCTCGACCGGCTGCTTGACCGGAACGAGAACGCGGCGTGAGTTACCTGTTAGATGCAAATATTTTCATGGCGGCGGCCCGTACTTACTACCACCCGGAACTTGTCCCGTCGTTTTGGGGCTGGTTGGAACGAGAAGTAGCGGCCGGGCATGTCCATTCGATCGTCAATGTTCGGGAAGAGATCGAGGGCGGCGATGATGGGGACTTTCTGAAGCGCTGGATCGAGCCTCTTCCTGACAGCTTCTGGTTGGACCCCCACGCTGATGCCCAGCGCGAGATCAAGCGCGTCACGCGGTGGGCAACGTGCCGAGATCTGGATTACAAAGAAGCTGCGCGGGCTAAGTTCCTGACGGGCGCCGATTCCTTCCTGGTTGCGATGGCGCTCGCGGAGGGCCACGTCGTGGTAACCAGCGAGGTGTCAGAGCCGAACTCGAAGAAGAACATTAAGATTCCTGATGCCTGCACCGCTCATGGTGTGGGTTACAAAAACCCACTCGATCTCTACCGCCAGCTGGGTATGCGGTTCTGAAGGTAGGCCGCGAAGCGAAAGCGCGAGGTGCTTTAGGGGCGGCGAACGGGGCTGCACGGTTGTGCGCCCACCGCCGCCACCGCAACTAATTGAGGCCCACACCGCCCACGGCGGCGTCGGAAATTTGGCCCCGCAACCAGGCTGCGGTGTCCCTGCGTACCCGCGCGCCTCGGCCCTCCACCGCCGCCGCCCGCGCCGGGCCGCCCCTCAGCGCTTGACGTTGGTGAACGCCGAGACACCCGTGATCTCGCGGCCGAGGATGAGCGCCTGCATGGAGTCGGTGCCCTCGTAGGTGGCCACGACCTCCATGTCGGAGAGGTGGCGGGCCACGCGGTTCTCCAGCAGCACGCCGTTGCCGCCCATCATGTCGCGGCCGATGCGGCAGACCTCGAGCGAGTTGCGCACCGTCTGCATCTTCATCATGGAGGCCATCGCGTGGGTGAACTCGCCGCGGTCGATCAGTTCGATCATCCGGCGGCACAGCAGCTCGTTCTGGGTGACCCCGGCGAGCATCGTGGCCAGCTTCTCCTGCACGAGCTGGTAGCCGGCGATCGGGGCGCCGAACTGCGTGCGGTCCAGCGCGTACTGGCGCGCCACGGCGAAGGCGGCCACACCGTGCCCGGCGGCCTCCCAGGCCACGCCGCCGCGGGTGGCGCCGAGGACCTTGTTGACGTCCTTGAAGCTGTTGCAGTTCTGCAGGCGCTCGGTCTCCGCGATGCGCAGGTCCTCGATCTCGATGTCGGCCTGCTGGATGGCGCGCTTGCCGAACTTGCCCTCGATCGCCGTCGGCCGGTAGCCCTCCGGGTAGCTGCCGTCCTCGCGCTTCTCCACGACGAAGGCCTTGACCTGGCCGTCGGCCTCGTCACGGGCGAAGATGACGATCACGTCGCCCTGGTGGCCGTTGCCGATCCAGCGCTTGTGGCCGTTGAGCACCCACTCGTCGCCCTCGCGGCGCGCGGAGGTCTCCAGGGAGACCGCGTCGGAGCCGTGGTAGGGCTCGGTCAGGCCGAACGCGCCGGTCTTCTCGAAGCGCGCCATCGCCGGCAACCAGCGCTCGCGCTGCTCCTCGTCGCCGAGGGTGTGGATCGCGCCCATGCCGAGCCCGGAGTGCACGCCGAAGAAGGTGTTGACGGAGCCGTCGATCATGGCCAGCTCGCGGGCGACGATGCCCATGGCCAGCTCGGACAGTCCCGGGCAGCCGTAGCCGGAGATCTGGCCGCCGGCGATGCCGAGCTCGGCGAGGCCCTTGATGACCTCGGGCGGGAACTCGGCGCGCTCCCAGTACTCGTTGATCACGTCGAAGACGACGTCGCGGCCGAAGGCGCGGATGCGGTCGCGCAGCTCGATGACGTCGGCCGGGAGGTCGGCGTCGAGCAGCAGGAAGTCGGGGTAGTCAGCGTCGGTGAGCTTCTTGGCCTCGGGGTGCGGGGTGGGCTGCAGGGACATGTCGGCCTCCTCGGGTCCGGGTGTGTGGGTTTCCGTGTGCGTACGGGGTTGTGCGAAGGCGATACGAATCGCCGTTCGTTTGTGATGCACGCTACATTGCCGACGTCCCGTGCGTCCCCGTTTCCGTGAGTTCTTCCGCGCTGCGATGTGTGCGACGTGGCTAATATCTCCACCATCCAGGTGGTTCACAGGGGGCGCATATGAGAGAATAAGCCCATGAATAGTGTCCGGGGCTTGTTGGCTGCGCTTGTCTGCGCACCTCTCGTCCTGAGCCTCGCCGCGTGCGGGGGTGACACGGGGGTAGACGGGGGTGATTCCGTCGGGTCCCACATCGGCGCGAAGGGACGCGACGGGCTGAAGCGGCCGAAGGTCAGCGAGAGCCCCGAGGGGCTCAGCCCCGGCGGCGCGATGGGCGAGATCTCCGGCTGCGGCGACTGGCGTGCCGACGAGCTGGGCACCACCTACTTCGCCGACGGCAGCGTCGGGCTGACCGGGCGCTGCTTCAACCTGATGTGGGACGAGTGGGAGGCCGAGCGCGACGGAAAGGCCCCGCGCCGCTCCTCCGCCGCGCGTCCGTCCGGGCAGACCAATATCGCGCAGGGTCGCGGCGGTGCCGCGGGCTCCGCCGGTTCGGCGGGCTCTGCCGGTTCCGCCGGCTCCGCGGGTTCCCGTGTGGCCCCGGGGCGCACCGGCGGCAACGGCGCCGGGGGCTCCGGCGGTGCGTCCGTCGTCGCCGGCGGCGGTGGTGCCGGCGGTAATGGCACCGGCGGTACCGGATGGGGCCGCTGGGGTGGTGGCACTCCGGCGCCGAGCCAGAACGACAACGGCTGGGGCGGTGGCGCCCCGGCGCCGGATCAGGGCGGCCACGGCTGGGGCGGCTGGACCGTTGCTCCGGGCAACGGCGGCGGCAACGGTGGCTCCGGTAACGGCGGCAACGGTGGCAAGGGCGATTCCGGCGTGTCGGCCGGCGGGGGCGACGGCACGACCGTCATCGCCGGACCGACTCCGACCCCGCCCGGCGAGGACGCCGGTTCCGGCGGCCTCGTCCTGGTCCCGGGCAACGGTTCCGTCCCCGGCGGGATGCTCGAGCCGGTTGAGCCGGGCCAGCCCTCGAAGCCCGGGGACCCGGCCGCGCCGGGTGAGACCCCGAAGCCGGGCACGGGTGGCTCCTCCTCGGACTCCTCCGGGTCGTCGACGCAACGCGGGACGGACGAGGACGACCCGGACAACCCGGGTACGTCCGAGCCGGGTACGTCTGAGCCTGGGCCGACCGAGCCGGGGACCACCGAGCCCGGCGGGACCGGGCACTGGGTGCCCTGGACTCCGGTGGGCCCGTCGCAGCCCGTCGATCCGGAGGACCCGGACAAGGGCGGTGACCGGGACAAGCCGGACGACCCGGATGACCCGGACGTGCCTGATGAGCCCGGTGACACCGGTCGGCCGGGGGACTCTGACCGGCCCGATCCCGGCGAGACCGACGAGCCCGGTGACTCCGATAAGGCTGATGACTCCGGTCAGCCCGGTGACTCCGATAAGTCCGACGGCTCCGACAAGCTCGATAAGCCGGGTGGAGGTTCCGTCGTGATCGTCATCAAGCACCCGCACGGCCACCTGCACGCGGACTAGGTACGGGCGCCGCGGTTCGTCAGTGGCCCGCTTTCCGGATCGCCGGGGACGAGCGTGTTCCCGGCGATCACCGGGGGCGGGCGGGCTCTTCCGACGGCTGCGCCCCAGTCGACGCCCCGGCCGTCGTCGGCTCACGATCTTCCAGCCACGCGAGGATTTCCGCGCGGTGTTCGTCAACCCCGGGCGGAGCCAGCCGGTAGTCGACCGGTGTGCGGGAGAACCCCATCGGGTCGGCGACTGTGGGCACTCCGCCGGCGTCAGCCACCGGGTCGAGGCCCAGTTCCTCGGCGAACGCGACGCCCTCGCCGATGCTCATGATCGGCGCCGCCGGCACCCCCACCTCGCGCAGCCGCTGCGTCCACTCGTCGGCGGTACCGGCCGCCAGGCGCTCTTCAAGCAGCGCCTGCAGCTCCCCGCGGTGGGTGTTGCGCTGCTCCATCGTGGCGAACCGCTCGTCGGTGGCCAGCCCGGGCGCCCCGAGCGCGGCGACAAGCCGGCCGAACTGCGCGTCGTTGCCGCAGGTGATCACGACCTCGCGATCGGCGGCGGCGAACGGCCCGTAGGGAAACAACGAGGGGTGGATGTTGCCCATCCGGCGCGGCTCCACCCCGCCGGCGACCACCGCGCCGGCCGCGTTGACCAGCCCGGAGAGCGCCGAGGACTGCAGGTTCAGCGCGATGTGCTGGCCCTTCCCGGAGATCTCGCGCTCGCGCAGCGCCGCGAGGACCCCCACCGCGGCGTGCAGCCCGGTGATCACGTCGAAGATCGCCACGCCCGCCTTCTGCGGCGGGCCGTCGGCCGCGCCCGTGACCGTCATCAGTCCACTGGTCGCCTGCACCAGCATGTCGTAGCCGGGCAGGCCCGCCCCGCCGGCGGTGCCGAAACCGGTGATCGAGGCGTGCACCAGGTGGGGCCACCGCTCGGCGACCGACTCCGGGTCCAGACCGAACTTGAC
Organism: Corynebacterium frankenforstense DSM 45800; assembly: GCF_001941485.1. NCBI lineage: Bacteria > Bacillati > Actinomycetota > Actinomycetes > Mycobacteriales > Corynebacteriaceae > Corynebacterium > Corynebacterium frankenforstense. The sequence goes on from NZ_CP009247.1 coordinate 126,761, forward strand.
CAGCCCGCCGGGCTTGAAGTTCTCGATGAACACGTCCGCCGCGCCCACCAGCCGGTGCGCCGTGGCGAGATCCTCCGGGTCCTTGAGGTTCAGCGCGATGGAGCGCTTGTTGCGGTTGACGCTCAGGTAGTAGGTGCTCACCCCGTCGCGCACCGGCGGGCGCCACTCGCGGGTGTCGTCGCCGCCGGGTGACTCGACCTTGACGACGGTCGCGCCCAGGTCCGCCAGCAGCATCGTCGCGTACGGCCCGGCGAGCACCCGGGAGAAGTCGGCGACGACCAGCCCGGCGAGCGGCCCGCTCGGTGCGGTCCTGTCTTCCTCGGCTCCGGTGTCGTGCGGCGGTCGGGTCATCGTCTCTCCTCGTCGTCGGGTCGTCGGGGTCGGGCCTCAGGCGCGCCGGGCCCTGGGCTCCGGCACCGGCGCCGCTGCCCGACACCCGGGCCGTTGCCGGTACCGGCACCGTCGCCGGCGCGGTGACCGTTTCGGGTACCGGCGCCATCTCCGGCACCTGGGGTGGTGAGGTGGACACTAAACACATGCAAAAGGTGACGTACGGCATACGGTCGGATAAGTTGGTTCCGCATTCGGTATCAATACGACCTGCGACCGCAATCCACCAGTTCACGGTCGACCCGCGACCGCAATCTCCCTGTTCACGGTCCACCCGTCCGCGAACGACCAGACCGACAGACGACCAGACCGACGACCGGAAGGAGCCCGCCGTGGAGGTTCGCGAGGCACAGGCCTTCCTCGTCCTCGCCGAGGAACTGCACTTCGGCCACGCCGCCAAGCGCCTGCACATGGCGCAGCCGCCCCTGTCCCGCATGATCAAGCAGCTCGAGACCACCCTCGGCGCCGAGCTCTTCGCCCGCTCCACCCGGCATGTCGCCCTGACCCCCGCCGGGTCCGCGCTCGTCGACCCCGCCCGCGAGCTCGTGGCCGCCGCCGACCGCGCCGAGCAGGCCGTGCGCGACGCCGCGTCCGGGCGCACCGGGCGCATCGCCGTCGGCTTCTCCGGCACCTCCTTCCAGCGCGGGGTGGGGACACTGGCCCGCGAGCTGGCGCGCACCCACCCCGGCATCGAGCTCAACCTGCACTCCGGCCGCCTCTCGCCCGAGGGCATCGGCCAGGTCACCGAGGGCACCCTCGACGCCACCTTCGGCCGCTGGGACACCTGGCCCACCGAGATCGACTCGCTGGTCGTCGCCCGTGAGGAACTCCTCGTCGCCCTTCCCGACGACCACCGCCTCGCCGGTCAGGACGACATCGACTTCGCCGAGCTGGCCGCCGAGAACTGGATCGTGCTGCCTGGCGGGCTCTCCGCCGGCCTGCAGAACCGCCTGAACTACCAGGCCCGCTCCGCCGGGTTCACCGCCCAGGTCGGCCAGGTCGCCCCCGACTCGATGACGCAGTTCCTCTTCGTCGGCGCGGGCATGGGCGTGGCGCTGACCCTCGACTCCATCCGCGAGAACCTCACCGCCCACGGGGTCTCCTTCTCCCGCCTGCCCGGCCGGCCCACCCTCGACCTGCGCCTGGTGTGGCGCCGCGACAACCGCAGCCAGGCGCTGAAGGTCTTCGTCGACCTCGCCCGCGAGCTCTACGCATCGCCCACGGCGCATTGATACCGCGGTCGCAACAACCGGGACGTCGTTAAGCAAAACCTGCACGCCGCGGGCCCGGGCACGCCAAGATGACATGCGCCGACCTGAAACCGACCGCCCCGCCGCGGGCGCAGCCGAGAGGGAGACCGACATGCCGAGCGTGACCGACCTGATGGACATCGAATCCGAGTTCAGCGCCGAGGAGCTGGAGGTGCGCGACCGCGTCGCCGACTTCGTCGACCGGCGCGTGCGCCCCAACATCGGCGCCTGGTTCGACGCCGCCCACCTGCCCGTCGAACTCGTCCCCGAGATGGCCGAGCTCGGCCTGTTCGGCATGCACCTGAAGGGCCACGGCTGCCCCGGGCGCAGCGCCGTCGAGTACGGCATCGCCATGCAGGAGATGGAGGCCGGCGACTCGGGGCTGCGCACGGTGATCTCCGTGCAGGGCTCGCTCGCGATGAGCGCGATCTCCAAGCACGGCTCCGAGGCGCAGAAGGAGAAGTGGCTGCCCGGCATGGCCGCCGGTGAGCTCCTCGGCTGCTTCGGCCTGACCGAGCCCGAGGCCGGGTCCGACCCCGCCGGGATGACCACGCGCGCCCGCTTCGAGGGCGGGCGCTGGATCATCGACGGCGCCAAGCGCTGGATCGGGCTGGCAAGCATCGCCGATCTCGCGATCATCTGGGCGAAGGTGGACAACGAGTCCGCCCGTGCCGCCGGGGTGCTCGACGAGTCCCGGCTCAAGGAGGGAGTGACCGAGCAGGTGCGCGGGTTCATCGTGCCGACCGGCTCGGCGGGCTTCACCGCCACCCCGATCGAGTCGAAGCTGTCCATGCGCGCCTCGCTGCAGTGCGACATCGAGCTGCGCGGCGTGGAGCTCGACGCGGAGGCGATCCTGCCGGAGAACCCCGGCATGCGCGGGCCGTTCCTCTGCCTCAACGAGGCCCGCTACGGCATCGCCTGGGGCGCGATGGGTGCCGCGCGCGACTCGATCGAGGCCGCGCTGGACTACGCCGGTGAGCGCCGGCAGTTCGACACCCCGCTGGCCGGCTTCCAGCTGACCCAGAAGAAGCTGGTCGACATGACCGTGGCGCTCAACCAGGGCCAGCTGCTCGCGCTGCGCCTGGGCCGGGCCAAGGACGCCGGCACGCTCGAGCCGCACATGATCTCCGCGGCGAAGCTGGCCAACTGCCGCACCGCCATCGAGATCGCCCGCGAGGCGCGCACCGTCTTCGGCGGCAACGGCATCACCACCGAGCACTCGCCGCTGCGGCACGCGGTCAACCTGGAGTCCGTGCGCACCTACGAGGGCACCGACGAGGTGCACACGCTCATCCTCGGCCGGAAGCTGACGGGGCTCGGCGCGTTCGCGTGAGGGGGCGGGTCAGAGGCTAGACCAGCCCAGCAGGAGCTTGGCCACCCGCTTGATGTCTTCCTGGCGTGGGGCCGCCTTCGATCCGACGATCTCCTGGATCAGGTCGATCATCGCCTGCTTCGGTGCGGTCACGACCACGCCCCGGCTCTCAAGGTAGGCCAGAGCGACGCTGAGGGATGTGCGTTTGTTTCCGTCATCGAAGGCGTGCCTTCTCGCGAGATATACGATGAGGGCCGCCGCGCGCTCGAACACGGTCGGGAAGGCCGGTTCGCCGAATATCGTCTGGAACGCAGCCCCGATCGCGGAGTCGAGGGCCTTTTCGTCCACTCCGTACCCGCGATAGTGCTCGGGGCCGTGCACGGGATCGATGCGTTCCCCGCACCGCCGGTTGGCTGTGCGGGCCGCGCCCTTCAGCGCCTCGACCTGGCGTTTGGTCTCATCGCAATAGGAATCGTCGTTCACAGGTCAGCCAGCGCACGAAGCGTGTCCCAGTTCCGGCGTTCCACGCGGTCGACCGCAGTGGCGAGTCCATCCGCGCTGACGGGGGGAAATATCGCGGGAGGGGTCGGTGAATCTCCGGTCATGGAGGACGCGACGGCCTCAGCCCTCAGTGTCTTCAGGCTGAGCGGGACGTTCCCGCGGTCCGTCCGCGTCAGGCCCGCCCGGCTCTCGCGCCACGTACGAGTGCTGTGGCTCTTGTCGGAGAGGACCGTCCCCTTCAGCTTGCCGTAGTGAACCACCACGGCGTCGATGACCGCGCGCTCGTACTCGGAGAGCCGTGCGGAATCACCGCTTCGGATGCTCTCGACGGGGGCGGAGGAGGACTGTGCATCGTTCTCGGCCAGTTTCACGGCCTTCCAGAGCCGAGGCGCGACAGGGCCGTACGTCCAACCCTGCATGTCCTCCTCGAAAAGGCGACCTCCCGCCCAGGCGAGGTGCCAGGCCTGGGAGTAGAAGCACAGCTTCTGCAGCTTCATGCGGTCGACGTCGGGCTGGTGCTCGACGATGTACTGGGCGACGTCGATGATGCGTGTCATGATTCCTCCTCTCGTGGCGTTGAATTACCCGGTCACTGTATCCGGGGCGTCTCTCAGAAGCCATGGTACGGACGCGTGCCCTCGAAGGATGGATTCTCGCCGCTAGATCAGCCGCCGCGCCCGCGCCGTCGTGATCGCCGCGGTCCGGTTGTCCACCTCGAGCTTCTGGTAGATGTGCAGCAGGTGCGTCTTGACGGTCGCCAGCGAGATGAACAGCTGGTCGGCCAGTTCCTGGTTCGACGCCCCGGTCTGCAGCGCGTCGAGGATCTCGATCTCGCGTGCTGAGAGCGCCTCCTGCGGACTCGAGAGCCGCTCCGCCAGCGCCGCCGCGACCTCGGGGGACAGCGTGCGCCGCCCCTGCGCGGTGGCCAGCACCGCCCGGTGCAGCTCCTCCTCGGGGGCGTCCTTGAGCAGGTAACCCAGCGCGCCAGCGGCCACGGCGGCGACGATGTCGGCCTCCGTGTCGTAGGTGGTCAGCACCAGCACCGGCGGCCCGCCCGCGGCCCGCAGCCGTCGGATCGCCTCGATGCCGCCGATGCCCGGCATCTGGATGTCCATGACCACCACGTCCACGCTTTCCGACGTCCCGTCGGACCCGTCGGTGTGTCCCTCGCCGTCTGCGCCGGTTGCGGTGGCACCGGCTGTGCCGGTGGTGGTGGCACCGTCTGCGCCGGTCAGACGCAGCGCGTCCTCGCCGCTGGCGCCCTCGGCGACGACCGTGATCTCCGGGAAAGACTCCAGGATCGCGTGCAGGCCCGCGCGCACGACCGGGTGGTCGTCGACGAGCACGACGCGGACGCTCGGTTCGGTGGCGGCGGTGTTGCCGGTGCCGGCGGTGTTGCCGGTGTTGCCGGTGCCGGCGGTGGCGGCGGCGTGCTCGGTGGCGGGGGAGGGGCGCTGGGCGGGAGGTGTCATCGTGCCCCCAGGATATGAGGCACCGGGAAATTGTGTCGTTGCAGAATTAACAGCCGGAGCCGACCTGGGGAAACGCCGGGGGTTCGGAGCCGCAGTGACACATTTTGTCGGTCCGCTCGGCCCGGATGCACCGAGCGTGGGGCCGGTGGGGCTGGAGGGGAAGGTGGGATCGGTCTGCGGCCTCGCGCCAGGCTCAGCGGCCGGTCAGCCCCGGCCCCGCACACCGGCCCAGGCGTCCCGACCCCGGTGGCCCCGACCCCGGTGGCCCTGACCCGGCCGCCTCACCGCGCCAGCGGGATCCGGGCGGTGATAGTCGTGCCGCGCTCCGAGGAGTCGATCGCCAGCGATCCGCCGGCCTCGGCCGCGCGGTCGCGCAGGCCGGCCAGCCCGAAGTGGCCCTCCGGGACGGCGTCCGGGTCGAAGCCGTGGCCGTCGTCGTGGATGTCGAGCGTCGCCTCGTGCTCCCAGACGCCCAGCGTGACGCGGGCCCGGTCGGCGCCGGAGTGGCGCACCGCGTTGGTCAGCGACTCGCGGGTGACCCGCTCGAGCACCTCGGCGGGCGGTCCGGTGACCTCTCCGGGCGGGTCGACGACGACCTCGACGGGCAGCCCGAAGCGCCGCGTGGTCGCCGCGGCCAGCTCCTCGAGCCGGGCGCGCAGACCGGGCCCGGCGGGCGCGGCGGCCGCCGCGCCGCCGGCACCGGAGGCTGCCGGCTGCGGACCCTTCCCGGCCTTCGCGCCAGTGCGTCCGGCCTGCGCCCCCGAGCGCCCGGCGGCGACCAGGCGGCGCGCCTCGGCCAGGTTCTCGGCGGCGACCTCGCCGATCACGCCGAGCCGCTCGGCCGCCTTCCGGGTGTCGCCGCTGTCCAGCGCCTTGCCCGCCGCCCGGGAGAAGAGCACCACCGAGTTGAAGCCCTGGGCCAGGGTGTCGTGGATCTCGCGGGAGATGCGCTCGCGCTCGGCGAGCCGCCCGGCCTCGTTCTCGGCCGAGAGCGCCCGGGCCCGGGTCAGCGCCAGCTGGCGGGCGATCTCGCGCTGGCGTTCCAGCTCCTCGACGAGCGCGCGGTAGACGTGGCGCACCGCGACCGCGAAGGCCACGCCGATGGTCGGGCCGATCAGCCCGCCGACGCTCCATCCCTCGGCGTCGGAGATCACGGGCAGGCCGAACGCGGGCACCGCCACTCCCACGACCAGGGTCGCCACGACCACGGCCATGCCGGGCCAGCCGTCGCCGGCGACGTGCATGATCACGAAGACCAGCGGGAAGAGCAGCCAGAGGAAGTCCGTGCTGAGCATCAGCAGCGCGAACCACAGGACCAGCACCACCGCCAGCCACCAGCCGCGCAGCGCGCCGGGGCCGCGGGTGGTGCGTCCCATGGCCAGGCGGTGGTCCCAGGTCGTGCCCACCAGGTAGCAGGCCGCCAGCGCGGCGGTGAGGGCCAGCACCAGGCAGCGCACCGGTGTGGCGTCGTGGGGGAAGTACCCCGCGGCCTCGCCGAGGAACGGATGGGCGGGGTTCTCCGTCCACCCGCCGCCCGGCGCCTCCTGCTCCAGGTACCGGGCGCCCTGCCAGCTCAACACCGCGGCGAGCGCGAGCAGGAGGGCGAAGAGGACGTGCACGCCGACGCGCATCGCAGTCAGCAGCCGGGCCAGCGGGGTACCCGCGGCAGACCGGGCGACGGCCGAAGCGGCCGACGGAGCCGCCGAAGCGGCCGAAGCGGCCGACGGGGCCGCGGGCGGAGCGTTGGTCGTCGTACCCGCGCCCGACGGTGCGGCGGGCGCCGACGGTGCGGAAGACGCGGCGTCGGAAATCGAGGGGGCCATGGCGCCCAACCTAGCCGCCACCGCATCGGTGACGGATCAACCGACCGGTTGACCGGAAAGTGAGGTCCGCGGCCGATGTGCAGGTCACAGGCTTGGACGGAGGATGAGAGTACATCGAAGAAAGGACCCGACAATGTTTCTCGCACTGCGCGACATCGCACACGCCCGCGGTCGCTTCGCCCTCATCGGCACCGTGATCGCGCTGGTCACGCTGCTCCTCGTCATGCTCACCGGGCTGACCGGCGGGCTCTCCCAGCGCAACACCTCCGCGCTCGACGCCCTCGAGCCCGAGCGCGTCGTCTTCGCCGGCGCCCCGGCCGGCGAGGAGCCCAAGATCGACTTCGCCGAATCCCACATCGAAGAGTCCACTGAGCGCGCCTGGCGCGAGGTCACCGACGCCACCCCGCTCGGCGCCGGTCAGACCCGCGCCGACATGTCCGGCCAGGCCACGGCCGTCGCCGTCTTCGGCCTGCCCGCCGGCACCGAGGTGCCCGGCGGCACCGTGCCGGAGTCCGGCGCGCTCATCCCCGACGAGCTCGGCTCCGGCGAGCTGGTCCTCGGCGGCCAGGACGTCGCCGTGAGCGACACCGTGCCCACCGAGTACTACTCGCACCTGCCGGTCGTCTGGACCGACATGACCACCTGGCGCGAGGTCACCCACAGCGACGAGCCGACGGTGCTGCTTGCCGACGCCCCGTCCGACGACGTTGCGGACAAGGTCACCCACCAGACCGGTTCCACCGCCGTCACCCTGCGCGACTCCTACGACGGCCTGGCCGCCTACCGCTCCGAGCGCGGCTCGCTGGTGACCATGCAGGCGCTGCTCTACGGCATCTCCGCGCTGGTCATCGTCGCCTTCCTGAGCGTGTGGACCATCCAGCGCACCCGCGACATCGCCGTGCTGCGCGCCCTGGGCGCCTCCCGCGGCTACGTGCTGCGCGATGCGCTGGCCCAGGCCGGTGCCGTGGTGCTCGCCGGTGCCGTCGGCGGCGGCCTGGTCGGCTGGGGCCTCGGTGCCCTGGCCGCCGGCGCCGTGCCCTTCGCGCTGACGCTGGCCACCGTCGCCGGCCCGGTCGTCGGCGTGGTGGTGCTCGGCCTGATCGGCGCCGTGGTGGCCACCCGCCGCGTCGCCCGGGTCGACCCGCAGCTGGCGCTCAACGCGTGACCCGCACCTGAAGAACAACCGGACACACCAGACGTTGAGGAGAACCACCATGAACCACAAGAACACCATCCCGGCCCTGGACCTGCGCTCCGTGACCGTGACCTACCCCGACGGTGACCAGACCGTCACCGCCCTGGACGGCATCGACTTTTCCGCTGTGCCCGGCACGCTGACCGCCGTGGTCGGCGAGTCCGGCTCGGGCAAGTCCACGCTGCTGTCCGTGGCCGCCGGCCTGGTCGTGCCGGGTTCCGGCGAGGTGCTCGTGCGCGGCCGCGCCGGGGCAGCGGGCGCCGCTGCGAACATTGGCACCGCCTCCGCGACCTCCGCCGCCTCGGCCGAGGCCGACGCCGTGGACCTGGCCGCCGTCGACGAGAACGAGCGCGCCCGCGTGCGCCGCGAGCGCGAGGGCGTGGTCTTCCAGAACCCCAACCTGCTGGCCTCGCTCAAGGTGCGCGACCAGCTGCTCATCGCCGACCACCTGCGCGGCAACCGCCTGGACCGCGGACGCGCCGACGAGCTCCTTGAGACCGTCGGGCTGGCCGGCATGGGCGACCGCCACGTCCACCAGCTCTCCGGCGGTCAGCGCCAGCGCGTCAACATCGCCCGTGCGCTGATGAACAAGCCCTCGGTGCTGCTCGCCGACGAGCCGACCAGTGCGCTCGACCGCGAGCTCTCCCACGAGATCGCGGGACTGCTGCGCAGCGTGACCGATGAGTTGGGCACCGCCACGGTCCTGGTCACCCACGACCGTTCGCTGCTCGAGTACGCCGACGTCGCCGTCGAGATGCGCGACGGGAAGCTGCGCTCGATCGACCCGGCTGCCGCCGCGGCCTGAACCACAAAAGGCGTCCGGCCGCCAGCCGGGTGCCTTTGCCGTGTCGGGAGCCTTCCCCGAATATGGCGAGGACCCGGCATCTCGCCGGACCCCGGCCCGGCACCGGACCTGGCCGGGCGCAGGCCTGACGCTGACAGCCGTGACCTACCCGTGCGCCTCCCGCGCGGCCGCCGCCATCGCGCGCCCGGCCGTGAGCCCGGAGAAGATGCACCCGCCCAGGAAGGTCCCCTCCAGGGCGTTGTTGCCGTGCATGCCCCCGCCGCCGAAGCCGCTGGCCTCGCCCGCGGCCCAGAGACCCGGCAGGGGGTCGCCACCCAGGGTCAGCGCGCGGCCGTCAAGGTCCGTCTCGATCCCGCCGAGCGTCTTGCGGGTCAGAAGCCGCAGCCGCACCGCGATCAGCGGGCCGTGGTCGGGGTCGAGCAGCCGGTGCGGGGCGGCGGTGCGGGCGAACTTGTCGCCCAGGTAGCGCCGCGTCGCGTTGACCACGTTGGCCTGGTAGTCCTTGGCGAAGTTGTTGGCCATCTGGGTGTCGCGCGCCTCGATCTGGGCGCGCAGCCGCTCCACGTCGAGCTCCGGGGCCTCCGGATCGGCCTCACGCGCCGTGGCGTTCATGCCGGCCACCAGCTCCTCGAGGGTGTCGGCGACCACCCAGTCCTCGCCGTTGTCCATGAACTTCTGGATCGGCTCGGCCACCCCGGAGGTCAGCTTGCCCACGAGCTTGCGCAGGTCCTTGTCCGTCAGGTCCGGGTTCTGCTCCGAGCCGGAGAAGAGGAACTCCTTGCCCACGATGGTCTTGTCCAGCACGAACCACGAGTAGGTGTGTCCGGTGGCCAGGATGTGCGTCATCGTCTTGACGGTGTCCGCGCCCGGGATCAGCGGCACGGGCAGCCGCTCGCCCTCGGCGTCGAACCACATCGCGCTGGGCCCGGGGATGATCCGGATTCCGTGGCCCGGCCAGATCGGGTCCCAGTTCATCATGCCCTCGGTGTAGTGCCACATCCGGTCGCGGTTGACCAGGTGCGCGCCGGCGGCCTCGGCGATCTCGATGCCGCGCCCGTCGACGTGGGCGGGCACGCCGACGACCATCCGGTCGTCCGCCGGCATCGGCCCCAGCCGGTCCTCCGGCCAGCAGCGGCGCACCGCGTCCAGGTTGCCGCCGACGCCTCCCGTGGAAATAAGCACCGCCGGGGCGCGGTACTCGAAGGTGCCGATTTCCTCGCGCGGGCTGGCCACGCCGCGCTCCAGCTCGTCGCACTCGATGAGCTTCGCCCCGCGCACCCCGGCGACGCGCCCGCCCTCGACGATGACCTCGTCGACGCGGCGGCGGTGTTCGAAGCGCACGGTGCCCTGCTCCTCGGCCGCGCGCAGCGGCTCGTCGAAGACGCGCACGACCTCCGGGCCGGTGCCCCAGGTGACGTGGAAGCGGGGCACGGAGTTGCCGTGGCCGTCGGCGGTGCCGTCGCCGCGCTCCGCCCAGCCGGCCATCGGGATGGTGCGCAGCCCCAGCTCGCGCAGGTAGGCGCGCTTCTTGTGGTGGGCGAACTCGAGGTAGGCCTCGGCCCAGCGGCGCGGCCAGTGGTCCTCGGCGCGGTCGAAGCCGGCCGAGCCGAACCAGTCGTGGCGCGCCAGCTCGAGGGAGTCGTGGATGCCCAGGCGGCGCTGCTCGGGGGTGTCGATGAGGAACAGCCCGCCGAGCGACCAGAACGCCTGGCCGCCGCGGTTGGCGGCGTTCTCCTGGTCGACGACGAGCACCCGCGCGCCGGCCTTCTGGGCCTCGAAGGCCGCGACCATGCCGGCCAGGCCCGCGCCGACGACGATCACGTCCGGCGCGAAATCGCAGGCCGGGTCGTGGTCGAAGCCGGCGTCCGCGGAGGCTTTTGCAGGGGAAGGTTTGTCCGTCATGCCAACGAAGCTAACACGCGTTCGTCGCCGCTGTCCCCGTTATGGCGCGTGCCGGCCGCGTGCCTTCCGGTGCCACGTGCGCCGCGATTGCCGACGCCGCGCGTGCCCCACCTCTCAGCGCACGCTGCGGCAGTAGCGCGGGTCCCAGCTGTCGACCTCGTAGACGAAGACGTCGTCGATCGGCTCCGCGCCGCGCTCCTCGTGGACCAGGGTGAGCCCCGGGGCGTTGGCGAGGTTCACGAAGGACCCGTAGGGCTCCAGGTTCGGCCAGAACATCGGCGGCGAGGCGATGATGTAGCGCACGCCCAGCCGGCAGGCGGCCTCGTCCATCGGGTTGAGAGGGTCGCCGTTGATCAGGTCGGCGTGGAAGACCAGCTGGGTGGTGTCCAGCGGGTCGGTCTGGCGGTCGTTGAGGTAGTGCGAGAAGACCATCGGCAGGTCGTCGATGATGTAGCCCCAGCCCATGCCCTCCTCGGGCGCGGAGAGGATGGAGAACGGCTCCGGGGAGGCGTCCACCTGCTCGCGCAGGAAGTCGAACGCGCGCAGGTCCGCCTTCGAGATGACGCGGCCCTGCCGGTCGGCCGAGGCGGTCATGAGCTGCAGGCCGTGGTCCTCCGCGCTGGCCACCGCGGGCAGCTGCGTGGTCATCACCAGCGCGGCGGCGCCGACGACGGCCGCGGCCTGGGCCGCCTGCACCCAGCCGCCGCGGCCGGCGGCCTCCTCCGCGTCGTCCCCGGCGTCCCGCCCGGCCGGTTCGATGACCGCCGGTGCGGCGTCGACGACGGGCATGACACCGGTCTCGGGGTCCTGGGCCGCCGCCCCCGTGACCGTCCCGCGGCCCACCGCGTGCGAGCCGCCGGGCCGTGCGGATTCCACGTCCCCGGCGGTGCGGTCCCCGTCGGCCCGGTCCGCGTCCGTCCGGTCCAGATCGGTGCGGCCCGCGTCCGTGCGGTCCATGTCGTCCACCCCGCCGACGGCGAGGTCGGTCTCGGCGTCGGCCACCGGGGCGTCGTCAATCTGCTCCCGCCCGCCACGTCGGGCGCGCGCCGCCCACAGCTGCAACGCGGCGCCGAGCGCGGCGATCAGCGCGCCGACCCCGGCCGAGACCGCCATCGCGCAGATGAGCACCACGCGGTGCGAGGCGTTGTAGTGGAAGGCGGTGAACATCTCCAGGGCGGTGCCCAGCCAGTTGTCGAAGGGCATCAGGCAGTAGACCGTGCCGCCGAAGCCGAGCGTCCACAGCGCGGTCAGCCACGTCCCGCCCGTGAACGCGAGCACGGCGAGGCCCACCAGGCCGGCGATGATCAGGGCGTACCAGACGGTGTCGTCGCCGTACATGTCCCAGAACTTCGTCTCCATCATCAGCGCCTGGCTCAGCGAGTCGGCGCGGTCGTCGACCAGCTGCTGGTCGTAGCCGGTGACCTCGTCGACGTTGCCCAGGCCCACCAGGAACTGCGGGATGAACGGCACGGCCGTGAGCACCGCGGTGAGCACCAGGTGCCACAGCGCGCCCAGCCGAGTGGCCCCGAGCGCGGGCTTGACCAGCTGCTGGATCAGCCAGAACGCCAGGCCGGCGCCGACGACGGTGGCCGCCGAGGCGTGCGTCTGCACCGCGCCGAGGACGGCGAGCGCCGCCAGCGCCGAGGCCGCCCAGCGCGCGTCGACGGTCACGGCCGCGGCCGCCGCGACCGCCACGGCGATGCCCGCCAGCCCGATGCCGAAGCCGGCCGGCCAGGAGCCGTCGAAGAAGATGATCTGCCAGGCCGGCAGCAGCAGCGCGGAGGCCGCGGCCAGCGTGGTCGCCGCCCAGCGGGTGGCCACCGAGGCCAGGTCGAGCGGGAAGTTTCCGCTGCGGCGCAGCAGGAACCCGGCGCCGATCCAGACCAGCGCCGCGGCCGCACCGGCGGCCGCCACCGCCATCGAGACGCCCATGAACAGGTTGAGCACCTCGACGGTGTCCCACTCGCGCCCGGTGATCCGGTAGGCGACCTCGCCGGCGTAGTCGCAGGCCACGTGCCATCCGGTGGGGTAGTAGACCTCCTTGGCGTCCTCGGCGTAGCGCAGCTCGCCGGTGCGCGTCGGCGAGATCACGCCCGTCTCGTGGACCCAGTGCACCAGCGAGGCGTGCCAGTGCATGTCCCAGCCCTGCGGGATCGAGCGCAGGCCCCGGTCGCCGGCGTCCATGATGCGCCGGGCGACGTCCGTGCCGGCCCAGACTACGAGCGCGGCGACCGTGCCCGCCGAGAGCAGCGCCTGCGCCCAGGCCCACGGCGTGGCCCCCGGGTTGCCGCCGGCGTGGCGCGCGCCCCGCTTGCCGACGTCGCGTCGCAGCGCGTGTGCGCCCCGCCCGCCGCGTGCGTGGCCGGCGCCGAGCGCGCCGGGCCGGCGCGGGTCGTACTCCCCGCCGCGTTCGGCGTCGGCACGTTCGCGCTCGCGCCGCCGCTGGGTGGCGATGACCCCGAGGGGCAGCGCCAGGGCGAGCACGAAGACCCAGGACAGGGTGAGGCTCATCAGGTTGACCGGGACGCCCAGCCCGCCGAAGGCCCACCCGAAGAACCCGAGCACACCGACGGTGGCCGGCGCCGAGGCCGCCGCGGACAGGCCGGGGCGGCGGGTGAGCGCCAGACCGATGAGCAGACCCGGGACCACCAGCGCGGCGAGCATGAGCGCGCACAGCAGAACCAGCTCGGGGATGCCCGCGGTGGTCGCCGCGGTGCTGGCCGTCGGCGCTGCGGCGGCGGTGACCGTCACGATGATTCGTGTCCTTCCTCGCGGCCGGCCCGCCCGCCGGGGCAGGGTCGGTGTTGGGGTTGTGATGCGTGCACTGAGTCTAGTGGGAGGCCGCGACACAACGGTCCCTTATCGCCCGTGGCCCGGTTTCCACCACGCGCGACACTCCGGTGCAATAAAGTGAGCCACACCACAAGTTGATACCGGTGCGGAGGTGACGTCGCGTCGCAGGCCCTCGGGTCCACCGTCCCGTCTCCCGCCGGCTGAATCCAGTGAAAGGCGCGGCTCATGGACGACAAGACCGACCGCACCCACGAACCGACCGGGTCCGGCTCGACCGCGCAGGCCGACGCCCCGCGCTCCCGGCTGGGCCGCCTCGGCGACCGCACCCTCGACGGCATCGAGAAGGTGGGCAACAAGCTGCCCACGCCCTTCCTCCTGTTCACCTACCTCTTCCTGATCACCGCCCTGGCCTCCTCGGTGATGGCCTGGGCAGGCGTCTCGGTCGCGGTGCCCGGCTCCGACGAGGAGCTCCACGTCAAGGGGCTGTTCACCGGCGAGGGCCTGGTGTGGCTGACCGAGAACGTCGCCGAGAACTACATCGGCTTCCCGCCCCTGGTCACCGTGCTGCCGATCATGCTCGCCGTCGGCATCGCCGAGCGCTCCGGGATGCTCTCCGCGCTGATCCGCAAGCTCTTCGGCAGCGCCAACAAGACCGTGCTGCCCTACGCCGTCGGCGTGATCGGCGTGACCGCCTCGGTGATGGCCGACGCCGCCTTCGTCGTCGTGCCGCCGCTGGCCGCCATGGTCTTCCGCGCCGCCGGCCGCCACCCGGTCGCCGGTCTGCTCGGCGGGTTCGCCGCCGTGGGCGCCGGCTACTCGACCGCGCTGGTGCCCACCAGCCTCGACGCCCTGTTCGCCGGCATCACCAACGCCGTGATGGGCACGCTGCCCGGCCACGAGGCCACCGAGGTCAACCCGGTGTCCAACTACTTCTTCAACATCGCCTCCGCCGTGCTGCTCGGCTTCGTCGCCGGTTGGCTGATCGACCGCGTCCTCGAGCCGCGCATGTGGCGCCAGGACGTCCCCGTCGAGCGCACCGCCTCCGGCCAGCAGGAGTTCGAGACCGCCAAGGCCGACGACCACCGCCTCGACCCCGAGCTGACCGCCCGCGAGTGGGCCGCCCTGAAGGTCTCGCTCGGGGTGACCCTGCTCGTCGGCGTGGTCATCACCGCCGCGGTGCTCTGGCCCGGCTCCCCCTGGCGCAACGAGGACGGCGGCTACCTGCCGCAGTCCCCGCTGCTCAACTCGATCGTCTTCATCGTCGTGGTCTTCTTCGCGGTGATGGGCATCGCCTACGGCATGGTCGCCGGCACGATCCGCCGCTTCGAGGACGTCGTCGACATGATGGGCAAGTCCCTGGTCGACCTCTCCGGCTTCCTCGTGCTCGCGTTCATCCTGGGGCAGTTCGTCGAGCTGTTCAACTGGACCGGCATCGGCACCTGGACCGCCGTCAAGGGCGCGGCGCTGCTCGAGTCCATCGGGCTGACCGGCTTCGCGGCCATCGTCGGCTTCGCCGTCCTGGCCAGCGTGCTCAACCTGCTGATCATCTCCGGCTCCGCGATGTGGACCCTGATGGCCGCCGTCTTCGTGCCCATGTTCGCCCTGCTCGGCTACGAGCCCGGTTTCACCCAGGCCGCCTTCCGCGTGGGCGACTCGGCCACCCAGATCATCACCCCGATGAACCCGTACATGATCGTCATCCTCGGCCTGCTGCGCCGCTACGAGCCGAAGGCGGGACTCGGCACGCTGATGAGCCGGCTGGTCGTCTTCGTCGTGCCCTTCTGGATCACCTGGGTCGGCCTGCTGGCCGTCTGGTTCTACCTCGATCTCCCGTTGGGCCCCGGCCAGGGCGTCTTTTTGGCAGGGTAGTGCCCATGGACACGCCGTCGACCGCGTACCTGGACCACACCCGAAAGCTTCTCGACGCCCGCGCCGCCCGTGCCCGTGAGCGGGCCGAGGCCGCGCGCGCCGGGGCCGCCGACGCCGGCGGTGCGCCCGCGGGAGGCGGTTCCGGGGGAGGGGCCTCATCCGAGGGAGGCGGATCCGGTTCCGGGGCCGGTGGCGACGTCGCCTCCCTGTCCTGGGAGCGCATCGCCGCCGACGCCGAGGAGCTGCGCGGCGAGCTGCGCGACCTGGCCTTCGACCTGCACGACCACCCCGAGGAGGCCTTCGAGGAGCACCACGCCGCCGCCGCGCTCGCGCAGCTGCTGCGCGCCCACGGCCACCGCGTCGAGACCGGCGTCGGGGGCCTGCCCACCGCCCTGCGGGCGGTGGCGCAGACGCCGGGCGGCGGGACGTCGGCAATCGAGGGGGACGGGGACGCCGGCGACGCCCGCGACGCCGGGCCGACCGTCGCGATCCTCGCCGAGTACGACGCGCTGCCCGGCCTCGGCCACGGCTGCGGGCACAACATCATCGCCGCCGCCGGGGTCGGCGCCTTCCTCGCCGCCGCCCGCGAACTCGAGCGGGGTGTGACCGGCCCGGGGCGGATCGTGCTGCTGGGCACCCCGGCCGAGGAGGGCCACACCGGCAAGGAACACATGATCCGCGGCGGCGCCTTCGACGGCGTCGACGCCGCCGTGATGGTCCACCCCTTCGGCTACGACCTCGCCGAACACGCCTGGGTGGGCCGGCGCACCATGACCGCGACCTTCCGCGGCATCTCCGCGCACGCCTCCTCCCAGCCGTTCATGGGGCGCAATGCGCTGGACGCCGCGACGCTGGCCTACCAGGGCTTCGGGCTGCTGCGCCAGCAGATGCCGCCGAGCGACCGGCTGCACGCCGTCATCGACTCGGGTGGGCGGCGCCCTTCGGTCATCCCGGACGAGGCGCGCTTGTCGGTCTACGTGCGCTCCCTGATCCCGGCGGCGCTGCGCGACCTGTCCGCGCGTGTCGACGACGTGCTGCTCGGCGCCGCGCGCATGGCCGGCGTCGACGTCGAGCTGGACTGGGACATCCACCCGCCGAGCCTGCCGGTGCGCAACAACCACGTGCTCGCCCGGCGCTGGGCGCGCACCCAGGCGTTGCGCGGGCGCACGGCGCTGCCCGGCGGGATCCTGCCGGACTCGCTGGCGGCCTCCACCGACTTCGGCAACGTCTCGCACCTGGTGCCCGGCATCCACCCGATGATCAAGATCGGCCCCGACGACGCCGCGCTGCACACTGCGCGCTTCGCCGAGTGCTCCCGCAGCGGGGCGGGTGTCGACGCCGCGGTGGACGCCGCCGCGGGCCTGGCCCAGGTGGCCGTGGACATGCTCAATGAGCCGGAGCTGCTGGCCGAGGCGCGCGCCGAGTTCGAGGCGGCCGGCGGGCGCCTGGCGGTGGCCGACTACCTGGGGTGAGGGGGCGTCCGGCCTGGGGTGAGGGGTGTCCAGCCTGGGGCGAGGGGGTGTCGCCGCGGCACGGGTTCGCGTAGGATCGCCGGGAAACGTTTACGTGTCAACTATGTGCCGAGGAGTCCCGAGAATGCTCACCGTCGACGAAGCCATCCGTTCGCGCCGCGCCACCCGTAAGTACACCGACCAGGTGCCCTCCGACGAGGTCGTCGACCGCGTCGCCGAGCTCGCCCTCGAGGCGCCCAGCGCCTTCAACGCGCAGATGCGCGACCTCGTCGTCGTGCGCGACCACGACGTCAAGCAGGCCCTCTTCGACGCCTCCGGCCAGCGGCAGTTCCTCGACGCGCCCGTCGTCTTCGTCGCCGTCGGCCGCTCCGAGGTCGAGCAGGACGACGACGAGGAGATCCTCGGCGCCGAGCGCGCGAAGAACCTGCGCGCCGGGCGGGCCAAGCGCTCCGAGGCCGTCCGCCGCGAGCACGGCCTGCGCGACGCGATGCTCGTCGCCGGCTTCCTGCTCGTCGCCGCCCAGGCCGAGGGGCTGGCGACCAGCCCGACGACCGGCTGGGACGAGGAGAAGGTCAAGGAGGCCATCGGGCTCGGCGGGCGCGCCGACCGCTCCATCGCGCTCGTCGTCGCCGCCGGCTACCCCGACGAGACCCCGGCCCATCCGGGCCGCGCGGCCAGCCGCCGCGTCAACGACCGCTACTGACCGCTACTGAGGCCCCGGCGCCTCAGCGCCGGCGCCGGGGCCGGGTGGGACGCGCCGGCGCCGGCCCACGCGGCGTCGGCAAGCGACCGTCACTCAGCGCCGGGTCAGTCCCGCGGTGATCGGGCTGACGATGGCGTTGACCAGGCCCAGCACGATCGAGCCGAAGACCGCGGCCCAGAAGCCCGAGACCGTCAGCCCTAGGCCCACCGACTGGGCCACCGCGGCGGCCAGCAGCAGCATCGCGGCGTTGATCACCAGCGCGAAAAGGCCCAGCGTGAGGATGGTCAGTGGCAGGCCGAGCAGCTGGAGCACCGGCTTGACCAGCATGTTGAGCAGCACGATGATCGCGCCGACGCCCAGGAAGACCCACAGACGGTCGTGTTCGCCGTCGCCGACCAGCGGGGTGGCCGGGACGGAGACGTCCACCCCGGGCACGAAGGCGGTGACGACGAGCAGGGCGAAGGCGGTGGCGACGGCGTGCACGAAGAGGTTCCAGATCATGCGCATGGGCCCGATCCTACGGGCTGAAAATGTACGTATCGTGGTGATCGACGAAAGGATGCCTGATGAGTAACCCCACCCTGCTGTTCGACATGTACGGCGTGCTCATGCGTCTTCCCGGCCCGAGCTTCCGCCGCGGCGTCCTCGCCGCCGCCGGCGGCAACGAGGACATCTGGCCGGTCTACGCGGAGCTGCGCCCCGCCCTGGACGCCGCCCGGGTCACCGAGGTCAACTACTGGCGCCAGGTCGCCCTGCGCGCCGGGGTCGAGGACCTCGACATCCAGGAGGCCATCGCCGCCGACTACGGCGACTGCCTCGAGGCCGACCACGAGGTCGTCGACAAGGTCCTGGCCCTGCGCGACGAGGGTTACAGGATCGGGATCCTCTCCAACATCCCGACCGGGCTGGCCGCGCGCGTGCGTCGGCGCCACTCCGGGTGGCTCGACGAGTTCGACGCGGTGACCTTCTCCTGCGACATCGGTGTGGCCAAGCCGGACACCCAGGCCTTCGCGGTGGCCGTCGACGCGCTCGGCGCCTCGCCGCGCGACACCGTCTTCTTCGACGACCGCGAGGACTACATCGCCGGCGCTGAGGCCGCGGGGCTGCGCGCGGTGCTCTTCACCGGCTGGGACTCCGTGGCCGGGGAGCTGGGGATCAAATGACCGGGCCCTACTTCTACGAGTACGCCGGCCGCCGGCCCACCGTGCACCCGGACGCGTGGATCGCGCCGACCGCGACCCTGATCGGCGACGTCACCGTCGCCGCCGGCGCCTCCGTCTTCTACGGGGTGGTCTTACGCGGCGACGTCGGCGCGATCCGCGTCGGCGAGCGCACCAACATCCAGGACAACTGCGTGCTGCACGTCGACACCGGCGAGGAGTGCGTGCTCGGCGACGACGTCACCGTCGGCCACCTGGCCCTGGT
The DNA here is from genome assembly GCF_001941485.1 of Corynebacterium frankenforstense DSM 45800. Lineage (NCBI taxonomy): Bacteria > Bacillati > Actinomycetota > Actinomycetes > Mycobacteriales > Corynebacteriaceae > Corynebacterium > Corynebacterium frankenforstense. The sequence goes on from NZ_CP009247.1 coordinate 145,673, forward strand.
GCACAGCGCGCACGTGGCCGACGGCTGCCTGATCGGCATGGGCTCGAAGGTGCTCTCGCGCTCGCGGATCGGCGAGGGCTCGCTGATCGCCGCCGGCGCGGTCGTCCTCGAGGGCGCGGAGATCCCGCCGCGCTCGCTGGCCGCCGGGGTGCCCGCGAAGGTGCGCCGGGAGCTGACGGCCGAGGAGTCCCAGGCCTTCATCCCGCACGCCGCGAACTACGTGGAGACCGCGCAGAAGCAGGGCGCGCGCGTCGAGCCGGACCGGCCGTAGGGGACGCCCGGCGCGGCGGTGCTGCGCCCGGGTGCGGCCATCCCGCACGCCCGGCATCGGGCGCGGCGGCCGCTCAGCGCGCGACCGGCACCGTCGGGTTACCCGGGAAGAGCCGTGGGCCCGCCCACAGCGCGACGTAGACCAGGCCCACGAGGACGGGGATCTCGATCAGCGGGCCGATCGTGCCCGCCAGCGCGGGGGCGGAGGCCGCGCCGAACGTGCCGATGCACACCGCGATGGCCAGCTCGAAGTTGTTGCCCGCGGCGGTGAAGGCCACCGAGGTCGACCGCGCGTAGTTCAGCCCGGCCGCCCGCGCGGTGAACAACGCCAGGGCGAACATGAGCAGGAAGTAGGCCAGCAGCGGCAGCGCCACCCGCGCGACCGTCAGCGGCTGCGCGGTGATCTTCTCGCCCTGCAGGGAGAACAGCAGCACGATCGTGTAGAGCAGGCCGATCAGCGCCAGCGGGCTGACCGCCGGCAGGAACCGCTCCTCGTACCACCGCCGGCCCCGGGTCCGTTCGCCGATCACGCGCGAGGCGGCGCCCGCGGCGAGCGGCACGCCCAGGAACACCAGCACCGCACCGACGATCGCGCCGAGCGAGAAGTCGACGGGGGAGCCGGGCAGCCCGAGCCAACCGGGCAACGCCTCGAGGTAGAACCAGCCCAGCACGCCGAACATGAGCACCTGGAAGACGGCGTTGACGGCCACGAGCACCGCCGTGACCTCGCGGTCGGCGCAGGAGAGGTCGCTCCACACCAGGACCATCGCGATGCACCGCGCCAGCCCGACAATGATCACGCCCGTGCGCAGCTCGGGCTGGTCGAAGAGGAAGAGCCACGCCAGGGCGAACATCAGGGCCGGGCCGACGAGCCAGTTCAGGATCAGCGAGACCACCATGACCCGCCGGTCCGCGGCCACCTGCCGCGCCTTGTCGAAGCGCACCTTGGCCAGCGGCGGGTACATCATCACCATCAACCCGACGGCGATCGGCAGGGAGATGCCGTTGACCTTGAGGTCGCCGAGGGCCTCGCCGAGGCCGGGCACGAGGCGGCCCAGGGCGAGTCCGGCCGCCATGGCCACGAGGATCCACACCGGCAGAAACCGGTCGAGCAGTGACATGCGGGGGCGGTGGGCGGGTGCGTCGGGCACGGGGCATTCTCCTCTCGGGGCGGTGGGCACGATCCTAGGCTTAATATAGACAGGTGTAAATATCTATGCACTGACATGCGATAGTGTGGAGACATGCAGGAGAACCAGACCGCCGGGTGCTGCTCGTTGGGCAGTGGCCCGCTCGACGACGCCCAGGCGACGCGCTACGCGGGACTCTTCAAGGTCCTCGCCGAACCGAACCGGCTGCGCATTCTCGCGCAGCTGGCCGCCGAGGGGTGCGCGCCGCTCAGCGTCAACGACCTGACGGCGATGCTCGGGCTGAGTCAGCCGACGGTCTCGCACCACCTGCAGAAGCTCACCGCCGCCGGCCTTCTTGAGCGCCGCCGTCGGGGGCGCCACGTCGTGCACACCGTCTGCCCCGGACCGTTCGCCGAGCTGCGCACGGTCCTCCAGATGGACTGACGCCCGTGGTTGCGCGCGATCTCGCCGGTCGGGAGCTCGACCACGAGGCCATCGTCGTCGGCGGCGGGCAGTCCGGCCTGGCCACCGCCTTCTACCTGCTGCGCGCCGGGGTCGACGTGCTGGTCCTCGATGACCAGCGGGGCCCGGGCGGCGCGTGGCGGCACGCCTGGCCGTCGCTGACCCTGTTCTCCACGGCGGGGTTCTCCAACCTCCCCGGCACCCCGATGCCCGCCCACGACGGCTTCCCGCCCGCCGCGCACGTGGTCGACTACCTGGAGATGTACGAGCGGCGCCACCGCATCCCCGTCGAGCGGCCGGTCCACGTCGAACGCGTCGAGCGCGAGGGCACGCCCGCGGGCACCGGGTTCCGGGTGCGGGCCGCCGCGGCGGCGGGGCGCGAGGGCCGGGAGTGGAGGTGCGCGCACGTCATCGCCGCGACCGGGACCTGGTCGGCGCCATTCGTGCCCGCGTACCCGGGGCGGTTCACCGGCCGGCAGTGGCACTCCGCGAACTACCCGGGCCCGGACCCCTTCGCCGGGCGGACGGTGGCGGTGGTCGGCGCGGCGAACTCGGCCGCCCAGATCGCCGCCGAGCTCATCGAGGATCCGGACGTCGGCGAGGTGACCTGGTACGCCCGGCACGCCCCGCGCTGGATGCCCGACGATGTCGACGGGCGGGTGCTCTTCCGCCGCAACCGCGAACGCTTCCGCAGCATCGCGGCCGGGCGACCCGACCCGGGTGCGGACTCACAGCTGGGCGACATCGTGGTCCTCCCGCAGGTGCGTCGCATGCGCGACGCCGGCCGCCTGAGCGCGACCCCGATGTTCAACTCTCTCTCGGAGGTCGACGCCGAGCATCTGATCTGGTGCACCGGATTCCGCCCGGCGCTCGGCCCGTTCCGCGGGTTGCTGGCGGGTGCCGCAGCGGACGCCGGCGCCGATGAGCCGGTCGCCGGCCTCCACCTGGTCGGCTACGGGGACCGCACCGGCCCGGGCTCGGCGACGATCTTGGGGGTGGGGCCCTACGCCAAGGCCGTGGCGCGCGAGGTGGCGGCTGCGGTGGGTAAGACCGGGCGTTAAGCGCTCAGCCCTCAGGCCGCGGCGGTCACACCGTCGGCGACCTCGACCGGGTCGCGCAGCAGCTTGTCCAGTGCGACGGCGCGCGCGATGGCGACCACGATCTCGCGGTGGCCGGGGATCATGCGCAGCTCGACGTCGTTGCCCACGCGGCCGCGCACCGTCTTGGCGAAGGTCCGCGGCGCGCGCGGGTCGGCCGTCAGCGCGCTGCCGGCCAGGACCAGGGTGTCCGGGTGGTGGCGCGCGATGAGTGCGGCGCACATGTCGCCGAGCAGCCGGGCGCGTTCGTCGAGCAGCGCGCGCAGCTCCCTGGAGTGCTCGGCGCGGCTCACCGCGTCCTCGAGCGACATCGTGCCCAGCCCCGCCGCGGCGACGGTCTCGAGGAAGCCCTGGGTGCTCAGCCGCTCCTCGGCGGTGGTGGGCAGCCCGGGCCCGGGTGCGGGCGCGGGCAGCGAGCTGAGCTGGGTGACCCCGGTGGCGTGGGTGACCGCGGCGCTGATCGAGTCGTCGGCGAAGAGCGCGAGCGTGCGCGGCGGCTCGTCGCCGGCCGCCGGCAGGTTGGCCGACTGGGTCTCCGAGCCGAGGATGGCGGGCACGGCCGCGGAGACGGTCACCGGCACGTCGAAGTGGTAGCGCAGCCGCCCGGCGAAGTCGACGCCGTGCCAGCCGAGGTTGGGCGCGTCGACGATCCCGCGCTCGGTGACCCGCCCCGAGGTGGTCACACCGAGTGCGCCGAGCGGGGCGTCGACCCCGGCGGTGAGCCGGTTGATGCCGGCGACGAGGTGCTCGAGGAAGTCGGAGTCCTCGTGCTCGGAGACCTTGATCTTCAGGTCCAGGTCGCGCAGGCGGCGGCCCTCGGCGTCGTACAGTCCCAGGTACGTCGAGGAGGTGCCCACGGCCGCGCCGACGAAGACCGCCGGGAAGTCGGCCGGCTCCAGCGGCGTGGTGGGCCTCCCCGGCCCCTCGGAGACCGCCAGGTCGGCGCGCGCCCGGATCAGGCCGGCGTTGATCAGCGCGGTCACGGCGCGCGTGATCGTCGGCTGGGACAGTCCGGTGGCCTCGATGAGCTCGGGGCGGGTGCGTGCCCTGCGCAGACGGATCAGGTGCAGGCACTTCGCCGCAGGGGACTGCGGGCGGGCGAAAGCTGTGGTGCCTGGACGACGGTGCATGAGTTCACAATAAACCCGTATAGACAAAGTTGTCCAAAAAATCCCCCCTGATCTGTACCGCTCGGTCTAATACGGGCGTTCCCCACCAGCTCGCACGCCCGGGGATCCACCATCGGTTTCACCCGGATCGGGGTAAAGGTACAGGAAATTGCCGACGTCCCGTCCGTCCCCCGGGTGCGGTACCCGCGCCGTCGGGCGCGTGGCGGGCGCGCGGCGGCGCGCCCGGGCCCCGCCGGCGCGGCGCGCCGACGCCGCGCGTGTCAGCCGACGGCGTCCCGCACGGCGTCGTAAAGCAGCGGCAGCCCGTGGGCGGCGGTGGTCGACAGCGACACCGCGGCCAGCCCGGTCAGCTCGGTCGGCTGCGGGGTGACCTCGATGATCACGGCGCCGGACTGCGCGGCGAGCACCGGCAGCCCGGCCGCGGGGTAGACCACGCCCGAGGTGCCGACGACGACCATCACGTCCGCGCGCCGCGCCCAGCGCTCGGCGGCGTCCCACTCGTCGTGGGGCAGCGCCTCGCCGAACCACACGACCCCGGGACGGATGAGGTTGCCGCAGCGCGGGCAGGTCGGCGGGGTGGCGCGCTCCACCGGTTCGACGGGGATGTCGCCGTCGTGGATGCCGCGGTAGGGCCGCGCGCAGATGGTGCAGCGGAAGTCGAAGAGCGAGCCGTGCAGGTGGGCGACGTCGCGCGCGCCGGCACGCTCGTGCAGGTTGTCGATGTTCTGGGTGGTCACGTGCACCTGGCCGGGGCCCTCGGCCTGCCAGTCGGCCACCGCGACGTGCCCGGCGTTGGGTGCGGCGTCCAGCGACTTGCGCGCGCGCCACAGGTACCAGGCCCACATCGGCTCCGGGTCGCGCGCCCAGGCGTCGATGCTGGCCAGCGCGGTGGGGTCGACGTTCTCCCACAGGCCGGTGCCTGCGTCGCGGAAGGTGTCCAGGCCGGAGTCGGCGGACATGCCCGCCCCGGTGAAGACCTCGATACGCAGGTCGTGGTGGGGGTCGGCGGCGGGGACGGTGGCGGCCGCGTCGGTGGCGCCGGCTGTGCCGGAGTGTGCCCCGGCGGCCGCGGCGATGAGCTCCGCGGCGCGCGCGATGTCCGCGTCGAGGGTGTCTGAGTTGTGCACCGGTTGCTCCTTTATCTCTTCGCTGTGCCTTCGACGCTACCGGCGCCCGCGCGGGCGCGCGCGGGAACCACGCCGGAAATTCCAGGTCAGGCGCTAATTTTCCACGGGTGGCCCCGCCCCGGGGCTGGGGGCTAGACTGTCCGCTTATGAGTTCTCCGACTGCGCTGAGCTCCTCGGACGAGGCATCCCGGGAGCCTTCCCTGCTCGACGCCGCCTGTGAGGCGTTCGTGGCCGACCTCGCGGAGCTGTCTCCGACGTGGGCCACCGAGTGGGGCCTGCCCGGCCACGACGGCGAGCTGCAGGACTTCTCCCCGGAGTACTACGACGCCCTGGGCGAGCGGACCCGCGAGATGGTCATGGACGTCGACGCCTTCGACGAGGCCACCGACAGCTCCGATGACGAGGACGACTTCGACGACGTCGACCAGGTCACCGCCGCCGCGCTGCGCGACCGGCTGGGCGTCTTCCTCGACCGCCACCACCACGCCGAGGACCTGCGCGACCTCAACGTCATCGAGTCGCCGGTGCAGACGATCCGCGACTCGTTCCTGCTCATGCCGCACGAGACGGCCGAGGACCTCGAGGCCGTGCGCGCGCGCCTGGCCAAGGTGCCCGCCGCCCTCGACGGCTACCGCACCTCGCTGGACGACGCCGCCGGCCACGGCCTGGTCGCCCCGCTGCGCCAGGTCGACGCCGTCAACACCCAGTGCGAGGAGCTGGCCGACACCGGCTCCGTCTTCGAGGGCCTGGGCCTGGACCCCGACTCGCGCGAGGTCACCGCCGCCAAGGAGGCCTTCGGCGAGTTCGCCGACTGGCTCAACGAGCACCTCGCCCCGGTCGCCCCGCACTCCGACGCGGTGGGCCGCGACCGCTTCGAGCTGTTCTCCCACGACCACCTCGGCGACGTGGTCGACCTCGACGAGGCCTACACCTGGTCGCTCGAGCGCATCGCGGAGCTGCGCGCCCGCCAGGAGGAGGTCGCCGCCGAGCTATACGGCGCCGGCACCACCGTGCGCCAGGCGATGCACCAGCTGAACCAGGACGAGCACTACACGATCAACGGCACCGAGGCGCTCCAGGAGTGGATGCAGGGCGTGGCCGACCAGGCCATCGTGCACCTCGACGGCACCGAGGTCGACTTGCCCGACGAGATCAAGACCATCGAGTGCCGCATCGACCCGGCCGGCACCGGCGGCATCTTCTACACCCCGCCGTCCGACGACTTCCTGCGCCCGGGGCGCATGTGGTGGTCGGTGCCGGAGGAGCAGAAGACCTTCCACATGTGGCAGGAGCTCTCGACCGTCTTCCACGAGGGCGTGCCCGGCCACCACCTGCAGATCGGCATCGGTCTGGCGGAGTCCTCGCTGAACCTGTGGCGCCGCTCGGTGACCTGGATCGCCGGCCACGGCGAGGGCTGGGCGCTCTACGCCGAGCAGCTCATGGCCGACCTGGGCTACTGCGACGACCCCGGCTTCCGCATGGGGCTTCTCGACGCCCAACGTCTGCGCGCCGCGCGCGTGGCGCTGGACATCGGCGTGCACCTGGGCAAGAAGACGCCGGACGGCGGGGTGTGGGACTCCTCCTACGCCAAGACCTTCCTGCGCGAGAACACCGCGATGGCCGAGCCGAACCTGGTCTTCGAGCTCGACCGCCTGCTCGGCTGGCCCGGCCAGGGCTCGGCCTACGCGCTCGGCGAGCGCATGTGGCGGGAGCTGCGTGACGACGCCCTCGATCAGGGCATGACGCTGGGCCAGTTCCACAACGAGGCGCTGCGCCGCGGCTCGATCCCGATGTCCGTGCTGCGCGAGGATCTGCTGGACTGAGGCCGAGCGGCGGGGTTGCTCGGCCGGGGGATCGACGGGGCCGCGGCGTTTAGGGGGCGAACCCGCCCTGGACGACCATCGCGCCGGCGAACATCACCCCGAAGACGATCGGGTCGGCGAAGATCGTGGCCACCGCGGCGATACCGAGCCCGAGGCGGCGCTCCCGCACCGCGGTGAGGAGGCCGAAGACGCCGACCGCCGCCCCGGCGATCCACATGACCACCGTCAGCCAGGAGTTGCCGTCCCGGAAGAACCAGGTGAGCACGCTGGCGGCGAACACGATGCCGATGAGCGCCCACGCGAGGCGGGTGTGCGAGCGGGATTTTGGCTCTGGAAGCAGCGGTGCCACACTGGAACCCCTTTCATGGCGGCTTCGAGGTAGATACGCTCTTTGGAAGCGATATTCGTGTACTCGCCACGCAATTCTTTAAGGCGCCGTGTAAAGGCGTGGTCGCAATCGCAGGTCGGGGTGTTTTTCGCCAGACACAGGTCATGCTGCTTGCAGGCTTCGTCTGGAAGCTGCAAAGCGGGCGCTTTGCTCATTGAGTGGGCAAGTATGGACATGTTCCCTACCTTTAAGTTTCGGCAGGCAAAAGTCACTGTCTCTTATGCGTTGAACGATGTCAAGGTCTTGGTGGGGAAAATCGCCAATTATCTAAATCGCATGTAAAACATAGCAAATGTTCAGGGTAGGTTTATGGTTTGATAATCGCTTTTATGGTCACTAGTAATCTATTTTCGTAGAAGCCGCAGGATCTGCGGCAGCCAAGCCGCCAGCAGCAGCACCGCGACCAGGCGCAGGATCTGAAAGGTGATCACCTCGGAGCCCGCCCCGCCTTCGGCGGAGAGCGCGAGGACCGTCTCGAGCGCGCCGGGCGTGGTGGCCAGGTAGCCCTCGAAGTGGGTGACCCCCGTCCACAGCGCGGCGAGGACGCCCGCGCCGGCGCAGACGGCCATCATGAAGACGATGTAGGCCACCGTCACCGGCAGCTGGCGGGCGAAGAGCTTCAGCGTCGGCACCGACAGCGCGCCGCCGGCGATCCAGCCGATGGACAGGAACGCCATGACCGCGAAGACCATCGGCGGCTCGAAGCTGATCGAGTCCGGGGTGACCCAGCTGCCGATCACGGCCAGCAGCATCGGGCAGAGCACGCCGGCGGCCGGGATCTTCAGCTTCTGGCCGATGGGGTCGCCGAACATGGCGGCGGAGACGATGAGCACGGCGGCCAGCAGATTGAAGTGGAAGTCCGCGCCGATGGCGTGGCCGCCCTCGGCCGGCGGGGTCAGCAGGTGCGCGACGGCCGGCAGGGTGACCGAGACGATGAGCAGGCGCAGGTACTGCACGAGGGCGACGTAGCGGTAGTCCGCGCCGATCTCGTCGGCCAGCGCGGGCATGGTCGACGCCCCGCCGGGCAGCATGGAGAGCATCGCGGTCTCGGTGGAGATCTCCTTCTCCGAGCGGCCCAGCAGGATGCCGCCGCCCACCCCGGCGCCCACGGTCACCGCCCCGAAGACGGCCGCGGGGATCAGGGTGCCGGCGATCTCGCCGAGGGAGACGCCGACGATCGGCATCGCGGCCAGGATGCCGATGATGCCGCGGCCGAAGCGCCGGTAGTACTTGTTGACCTGCAGGTCGTGGCCGGTGCCGAGGGCCACGGTGCCGGAGACGACGATGGCGGCCAGAATCCAGCCGGCGGGCACGTTCCAGCGGTCGAAGAGCCAGCCCAGCCCGATCGAGGCCGGCACGACGAACAGCCAGCGCAAGGGGCTGTCGGGGCGGGTGAGAGCCATCGGAGTTGTGGGCCTCCTCTCTGTGGTGCGGTCCCGATCCTAGTGGGGCACCCACCGGGCCTAGGCTGAAAGGGCGGGGCACATCCTGCCCCGAGAAAAGACGCGGGACGATCAGCGAGAGGAGACCCGCGCGTGCTCTTCCTCGGACTCTCGGCGGAGGCGCTGGCCGTGCTCGCGGGCGGCGCGCTCGTGGCCGGCTGGGTCGACGCCGTCGTCGGCGGCGGGGGCCTGATCCTCATCCCGCTGATCATGGCCGTCGCCCCGGAGCTCGCACCGGCGGTCGCGGTGGCCACCAACAAGGTCGCCGTCATCTGCGGCACCGGCTCGGCGGCGGTGACGCTGATGCGCAAGGCCCGCCCGCCCGTGCAGCTGCTGCGCTACTACCTGCCCGTGGCGGTTATCTGCGCGATGGCGGGGGCGGCGACGACCTCGCTGGTGCCCGCCGAGGTGATGCGCCCGCTGGTCATCGTGCTCATGCTGGCCGCAGGTCTCGTCGTGGCGGCCAACCCCGCCCTGGGCCGGGAGACCTCCGCCCCCTTGCCCGGGCGGGCACGCCGGCTCCTCGCCCTGGTGGCGCTGGCCGTGCTCTGCTACTACGACGGCATGTTCGGCCCCGGCAGCGGCGTGTTCTTCATCATGATCTTCGCCGGCATCCTCGCCCGCGACTTCCTGGCCTCGGCCGCCCTGGCCAAGACCGTCAACACGGCCACCGCGGTCGGCGGCCTGGCCGTCTTCATCGTCACCGGCCACGTCGCCTGGGGCCTGGCGCTGGTCCTCGCGGCGGCCAACGTCGTCGGAGCGCAGCTCGGCGCGCGCACCGTCATCGCCGGCGGCACCCGCTTCCTGCGCGCCGCGCTGCTGGTGGTCGTGGTGGTCATGGGCGGCTACCTGGCCTGGCAGCAGTGGGGCTGACAGGCCGGGCCCGCTCAGCGCGCCCGCCGCGCCCGGCTCACATCCGCTTCTTCGTGCGCGCGGTCGCCGTCGCAGACCACGGGTCCTCCGGCCACGGGTGCTTCGGGTAGCGCCCGCGCATCTCGGCGCGCACCTGCGCGTAGGGCCCGGACCAGAAGCTCTCCAGGTCGTCGGTGACGGCCAGGTCGCGCCCGGCCGGCGAGAGCAGCCGGAACTGCACGGGCACCCCGGCGCACCGGGGCGACTCCGCCAGCCCGAAGCACTCCTGCAGCTTGACGCGCACCACGGGCCGGCCGGTGGAGTAGTCCACCCGCGGGTGCGAGCCGCTGGGCACCTCGAGGCGCTGGGGTGCGAGCTCGTCCATGCGGGTCGCCTCGGGCCAGGGCAGCAGACGCTGCAGGGCGTCGAAGAGGTCGATCTTCCCCGGCGGGGTGCCGCGGGCGGCCTTCTGGATCTCCGGGGCCAGCCACACCTCCGGCTCCGCGGTCTCCGGGTCGGGCCACGGCTCGCCGACCCGCTCGTGCAGGAACGCCAGCCGGTCGCGCAGCGCGGCGGCCTTCTCGCCGAGGCGGAACATGCCGGTGCCCTCCTCGCGCACCGCGGCGGCGACGGCCTCGGCGGCCCGCTCCGGCGGCACGGTGGTCGGGGTGACCGCGAGCTCGATGGCCCCGGCCCGGCGCACCGCCCGCCCGCGCAGCTTCCCGTCGGCGAAGTCGGCGCGCAGCTCCTCGGTCACCCCGATGATCTCCAGGGCGTCGGCCTCGTCGATGCGCGCCGCCGAGCGGATCGTCGCGCCGGCCCGCCCGGCCCGCCCCGGTGTACCCGATCGGGTGACCTCGCCGACGGCCAGCCACTCCGCCCCGCTCAGCCCGGTGTCCCCGGGCAGCACCGCCCGGGTTCCCGAGGCCAGCAGGTACTCCCCGCCGCCCTCGCGGCGGGCGATGCGCTCGGGGAAGGCCAGGCCCACGGCCACCCCGTCGCTTGCCGACGTCGCGCCGCGCCTGTCGCCGCCCTTCTTGCGGTGGGCGGTATCCCCGGCGTCGGCGGCTGCGCCGCCGGCGCCCCGCGCGCCGACGGCGCGCAGGCGGGCGACCTCCCGCGACGGTGCGCTCGCGCGCCCCAGGTCGCCCGACGCGCCGTCGGAAAGCGCGGCGAGCACCTCGGCCGCCGACGGCCCGGCGGTCAGCAGCGCACGGCCCAGGCGCGGGTCGAGCGGCAGGTCGGCGAGCCGGCGGCCGAGCTCGGTGGGCCGGCCCTCGGCGTCGACGGCGTGCAGGGCGCGCAGGGTCTCCTCGGCGGCGGCGATCGCGGCCGGCTGCGGCTCGCTGACCAGGGCGAGGCCCTCGCCGCGCGGGGTGCCCCAGCAGGCCATCCAGAGCGCGGCCTGGGTCAGGTCGGCGGTGTCGATCTCCGGGGTGACGTGGGCGTCGAAGTGGCGCAGGTCGTCGGAGGTGAAGGCGCGCAGCACGGTGCCGGGGCCCTCACGCCCGGCGCGGCCGGCGCGCTGCTCGGCCGTCGAGCGCGCCTCCGAGACCGTGACCAGCCCGGACATGCCGCGCCCGGAGTCGCGGCGCGGCACACGCGACAGCCCCGAGTCGACGACGGTGCGCACCCCGGGCACGGTCACCGAGGACTCGGCGACGGCGGTGGAGACGACCACGCGCGCAGGGCCGGTGCCGTCGAGGGCGGCGTCCTGGGCGGCGCGCTCGAGGCGGCCGTGCAGGGGCAGCGCCCGGGTGCGGCAGGCGGCGACGGTCTGCTCGACCTCGCGGGCGCCGGGCACGAAGACCAGCGCGGAGTGCCCGGACTTCTCGACGGCCGCGTCCGCCAGAGCGGCCAGGTGGGCCCAGAAGGCGTCGCGGGAGCGCCGGTCGGCGGCCATGCGCCCGGGGTGCGGGTGGTAGCTGGTCTCGAGCGGGTGGGTCACCGCCGGGGTGGAGACGACCGGGGCCTCGCCGAGCAGCTCGGAGAAGCGCGTGGTGTCCAGGGTGGCGGACATGACGACCAGGTCGAGGTCCTCGCGCAGGGCGGCCAGCTCCGCGGAGAAGGCCAGCGCGAGGTCGGTGTCGAGCTCGCGCTCGTGGACCTCGTCGATGACCACGGCGCCGACCTCGGGCAGCTCGGGGTCGGAGAGCAGCATGCGCACCAGCACCGCCGGGGTGACGAACTCGACGGCCGAGCCGGCCTGCGAGTCGCCGCGCACGCGGTGGCCGACCGCCCTGGCGTTGCCGGAGAGGTGGTGCAGACGGCGGGCGGCGGCGCGCACGGCCACGCGCCGCGGGGCGGTGACGATGGTCTTGAGCGGGGCGGTGCCGGTCCCGGCGGCCGCGGTGTCCGCGGCCTCGGCGTCGGCGTCCCCGGCGCGGCGGGCGAGCAGGTCGGCGACCAGCGGCGGGACCAGCGTGGTCTTACCGGTGCCGGGCGGGGCCTCGACCACGGCGCGGTGGTGGGCCTCGAGGGCCTCGGCGATCTCCGGCAGCGCGCCGGTGACGGGCAGACCTGCGCCGATGGCGTCGAGATCGAAGGGGCTGGCGGGGATGTTCATGGCCTGTCCCAGGGTAGCCGGGGCGCCGCGCCTGCCGCGCACACGGAAAGACCGGGTGCCCCGCCGCGGTGGCGGAGCGCCCGGTCAGTCGCGCAGGAAAGGTGAGGGCTTAGAAGATGCCCTTGTTCTTGCGGCCCATGTGGTCGAAGGTGTGCTCGCGGGAGTCGACGTCCTGGTCGTTGGACGTGGTCTCGTCACCGTCGATGCGGCCGGTCTGGGTGACCGTGATGTAGTTCTTCAGGCGACCCTCCTTGGTCTGGCCGTCGCCGAAGTTCAGGTTGGCCAGCAGGGCGGTGTCACCCGAGTTGATCGGGTTGGAGAGGGTGACCTCGAAGGAGCGGACGCCCTTCTCGGCGTCGAAGCCCAGGTCACGGGTGTAGGCACCGTTGAACCAGCCCGGGGTGATCAGGCGGTCGACGCCCTCGGGGCCCTCGGCGGTGTGCACGTCGATGCGGAAGCGGGTGGCCATGTTGTCCTGGAAGTAGCGCTTGTCGCCGACGTTCTTGACGCGCAGGGCGACCAGGCCGGCGAAGCCGGCGGACTTACCGGCGGCCACGGTGAAGTAGGGCTCCAGGTCGTAGTCGGCCTTGGCCTCGTTCTCGGTGGCCTCGTCCTCGGCAGCCGCCTCGTCGGTGGCGTCCTCGGTGGTCTCCTCGTCGGTCGCCTCGTTCTCGGCGGCCTCGTCCTCAGCGGCCTCCTCGTCGGCGGCCTCGTTCTCAGCGGCGTTCTCGTCCAGCACGGTCTCACCGTCGGCGGGCAGGTCGCCCTCCGGGTCGGTGGCGGTCTCCGGCTCGATCTCCGGCTCGGCGTCGGTGCCCTCCTCGACCTCCGGGTCGGCGACGGAGGTGTCGACCTCCGGGTCGACCTCGGTGTTCCCGTCGGTGGCCACGGCATCGGCGTCGGCCTCGGCGACCTCGTCGGTCACGTCCTCGGTCTGGGTGGACTCGTCGACGCCCTCGGTCTGGGTGGACGCGTCGGCGGTCTTGTCCTCGTCAGCCTCGTCGGCGGTGCCCATCCAGGAGTCGGAGGCGTTCTTGTAGAGCTTGACCTCGACCTCGTTCTTCATCGGGGCGAAGACGCGCCACGGGGTCGGGGTGGACCAGGTGCCGTTCGGGCGGCAGTACTGCTGGGTGCCGTCCAGGTTGATGGTGCGGAAGCCGTAGGTGGCCTCACCGGTGTGGCCGGCGGGGACGTCGTACGGCCCGATCTGCTGACCGGCCTCCCAGCTCAGGGAGTAGGAGAACTCGCCGCCGATCTGCTCGGTGATGGTCTTGGCGATGCCGATGGAGCCCTCGGAGCCGTCCTGGCTGTGGGAGCCGCCGAGGTTGATGGAGGTCTCGTCGGTGCGGTCGCCCTTGATGGACAGGGAGACGGTCTGCGACTTCGACAGGTTCTGGGTCAGCGGGATGGTGTTCTTCGACTTGTTCGTCGCCGAGATGGTGCCGGCCGGCGAGAAGTCGTCGGTGACCTTGTAGACCACGGTGCGGTAGTCCTCACCGGAGTTGCACACGGGGCGCGGGTTGAGGACGTTGGCCTTGATGTGGTCCGAGCCGTGCGTGGTGTGGACGATCGGCAGGTCCGGGTTCAGGGCCGGGGTCTCGGGGTAGGTCTCGTGGAAGGTGTCGGCACCGGCGGTCGGGGCGATGATGCCCGTGGCCGCGACGGAGGCGGCAGCCAGCCACGTGCAGACGCGACGGGTCAGTTTCATGGAATTTTTCTCCTGGTGTGAGAGGTGTTGCGGTGAGAGATACCGGGGGCAAAGCCACGCCGGGAATGAAAATCGAATCCGTGGGAGCTGAACAGCGTCCTACGGGCCGCTGTGAATGGTGACGCCGGGCCCGCCGCCGCGCAACAGCTTCGTCTGCGAAAGTTTTACCACCGTATGCAACTTTCGGCCCCGTAGGTAAGACCGTTCCCCCTGATAGTCGCCCCGCCGATGGAATGAAGAGCATTCATAAGTCATGAAATGAAATACCCTAATCCAGGGGTATCTAATTCATCTACTCCGGTCGCATGTGTCACTGTGGGTGTCTGATCGGGGACGCGTCAACCATCACCGGGGGTAGCGTACTGTCGCCCTGGAACCTTTTTGGAGAATGTTGAACGATTTCTGTATCTACCCTGTGAACTGCGGAAACGCCGGTACCCCGGGAGGGTATTCGCATTTTTCGGACCCGTCGGCCCGCCGGGCGGGGGTAGTGCGAGGCGGCGAGGCGTTGTCTCTACCTCAGATCATGCGGATTCGCTAATCGGAGGCGGTCAGACGTCCCGCTCGCCCCGGCCGCCGCACTCATCCGCCCGCCGCGCCCCGCCTCGGCACCGGGCCACACCGCCGCTCAGGCGAAGGGCTCGACCGGGCTGCCCTCGTCGAGCTGCACGCGCTCGCGGCGCTCCGGGTCGCACTCACGGATCACCCGGGCCGGCGTGCCGACGGCGATGCAGTTCGCCGGCAGGGAACGCGTCACCGTGGAACCCGCACCCACGGTGGTGCCGTCGCCGATCTCGACGCCGGGAAGCACCGTCACGCCCGCGCCGAGCCACACGTCGGAGCCGAGGCGCACCGACGCCGCACGTTCCCAGCCGCCGCGGCGCATCGCGACGTCGTCAGTCGGGTGCGTGGGCGTGATCAGCTGGCAGTTCGGCCCGATCATGGTGCGGTCGCCGACGGTGACCTCCGCCGAGGAGAGGATCGTGACCCCGAAGTTGATGAAGACGTCGCGGCCGAGGTGGACGTTCTCGCCGAACTCGATGCGCGCGGGCGCGAAGAGCGTGGTCTCGGCGTGGTCGGCGCGCGTGACCTCGCGGATGATCTCACGGCCGCGCGCGAGGTCGGTGTTGGCCAGCTCGTTGAACTCGCGCATCAGCTCGGCGGTGCGGTGCTGCTCGGCGGCGATGTCCTCGCCGTGGGTGAGGTACCAGGCGCCGGAGCGCATCCGGGCCATCGATGAATAGGCTTGGGCGTCGAAGTCGGACATGACCCCATCGTGCCAGGAGGTGAGTGCCCGTGCCCACGCTTTTCGACGCCGCCGGCCTGCCCCGCCCGCCCCGCGAACTCGCCCCGGGCGCGGTGCACCTGCCGGGCTTCCTCGACGCGCGACAGCAGTCCGCGCTGGTCACGCAGGCGCGAGAGATCGCCCGCTCGGTCGCCGGCACCCCGGTGGCCATGGCGCGCCCGCGCACGCGCACGGGGCGGATGAGCGTGCACATCCTCTCGCTCGGGCGGCACTGGGCGACCAACCCGTACCGCTACGTGCGCGAGTTCGAGGGGGTGCCCGTGCCCCCGATTCCCGCCAACTACCAGGAGATTGTCGACGCCGTGCTGGTCGCCGCGGGCGGGCGCTCCGCGGCGTTGGCGCCCTGGGCCGGGCGCATGCGCGCCGAGGTCGCGCTGGTCAACTACTACCCGCCGGGCTCGCGGATGGGCCTGCACGTCGACGCCGACGAGGTCGCCGAGGCGCCCGTGGTCTCGCTCTCGATCGGCGACACCGCGCTCTTCCGGCTCGGGCGGGCCGAGGAGCGCACCGGGCCCTTCGTGGACGTGCCCCTGATCAGCGGCGACGCCTTCGTCTTCGGCGGGCCGGCGCGCAGGGCCTTTCACGGCATCACACAGGTCGAGGACGGCACCGCGCCCGCGCACGCGGGACTGAAGGAGGGGCGCATCAACATCACGATCCGGCAGGTGGACTACTAGGCGCGGGGTCGGCTGCGGTCCGGCGTCGGTGGTGCGGGCCGCGGGCCCGGGCCGCGGCAGGGGAGTGGCCCGCCCCGGATGTGGGGGCGGGGCGGATCCCGACTGCGCGGCCCCGGCGGCGCTGCCAGAATGGTCCTATGGCTGACAAAGAGATTGCACAGGACGACCAGAGGGTCGCCGTGGTCACCGGCGGCTCCTCCGGCATCGGCGAGGCGACCGCGCGGGCGCTGGCCGGCGACGGCTGGTACGTGATCGTCGCCGCGCGCCGCGTGGACCGCCTGGAGAAGATCGCCGCCGAGATCGGGGGCGGGGCGGTGCGCCTGGACGTCACCGACGACGACTCGGTCGCCGAGTTCGCCGCCCGGATCGACCGGGTGGACCTGCTGGTCAACAACGCCGGCGGCGCCAAGGGCCTCGACCCGGTCAAGGAGGCCGACCTCGAGGACTGGCAGTGGATGTACGAGACGAACGTGCTCGGCACCCTGCGCGTCACCCTGGCGCTGCGCGACAAGCTCGTCGCCTCCGAGGGGCTGATCGTCAACATGGCCTCGGTCGCCGCGCTCAACCCGTACGCGGGCGGCGCCGGCTACAACGCGGCGAAGTTCGGCCTGCGAGCGATGACGCGCGTGCAGCGCATCGAGGAGGCCACCGAGGGCACGAACATCCGCGTCACCGAGATTGACCCGGGGCGGGTGAAGACGGACTTCTCGCTGGTGCGCTTCAAGGGCGACCGGGACAAGGCCGACGCCGTCTACGAGGGCCACCTCAACCTGGGCCCGGAGGACATCGCCGAGGCCGTGCGCTGGGTGGCCTCGCTGCCGGCGCACGTCAACATCGACCGCATCCACATCATGCCGCGTGATCAGGTGTAACCTGCACCACCATGACAGTCGGCTCGATCCTCACCCTGCTGGGCATCTGGGTCGCGGCCATCGTGAGCCCCGGCCCCGACGTCGTGCAGATCACTCGTCAGGGTGCGCGCTCGAAGCGCGCGGGAGTCTGGGCCGCACTCGGGGTGATGACGGGCAACGCCGGCTGGATCCTGGCGAGCCTGCTGGGCCTTTCGGCCCTGCTCACCGCGCGCCCGGCGCTGCTGGCCTGGCTGCAGCTGATCGGCGGGGCCTACCTGGCCTACCTGGGCGTCAGCTCCATCCGCGGCGGCCTGGCCACCCGCCGCCAGGCCGCCCGGGCCGTGCACGCCGACCACCCCTCGGGGCCCCGGGACTCCGTCACGCCTGAGGCCCCGCCGAAGCGCACCGACGCGGACCCGACCGCCGGGCAGGCGTGGCGGGCCGGCTTCACCACCAACCTGGCCAACCCGAAGGCCGTCCTCTTCTTCGGCGCGGTCTTCGCGCAGTTCATCGAGCCCGGCATGAGCTGGGGGATCACGGCGTTCATCGCGGTGCTGCTCATCGCGGTGGGCCTGGCCTGGTTCGTCAGCTTCGCCCTGGCCGTGCGCGCGTTCTCGGCGCGCATCGCGGAGAACTCCGCGGTCATCGACATCGTCACCGGCGCGATCTTCTGTCTGCTCGCCGCGGTGATGATCTTCGAGGGCGCCGTCGGGCTGCTCGGCGGATAGGCCTGCCCGCGGGCCGCACCCGCCCCACCCGTCCGCCCCGTCCGCGCGGCCGCCCGTCCCGCCCGCCCGTTAGACTCGTGCGCATGCAGGACGTTGAGGTTCCCGTCTCCGGCGGGTCGATCAAACTGGGTCAGTTCATCAAGCTCGCCGGCCTCGTGGCCACGGGCGGGGAGGCCAAGGCCGTCATCTCCGAGGGCCTGGTCACCGTCAACGGCGAGACCGACACGCGCCGCGGGCGCCACCTCGCCATCGGCGACCGGGTCTGCGTGGCCGAGGCCTGCGCCGTGGTCGCCGAGGACGACGGCGAGGACGACTACTTCGACGAGGCCACCGCTGACGACGACTTCGACCCCGAGAAGTGGAGGAACATGTAGATGCCCGCGTTCAACGCCCAGGGCGGCATGCCCTACTGGATCGACCTGAACACCCCCGAGCCCGAGGCCGCGGCCCGCTTCTACACCGGGCTGCTGAACTGGCAGGTCAACGAGGAGGTCGAGGGCTCCGGCTACCTCGTCGCCCGCGTGCAGGGCCTGCCGGTGGCGGGCCTGATCCCCGCCACCGGCGGCGCGACGACGTGGGTGACCTACTTCCTCGCCGACGACCTCGAGGCGCAGCTGGACCGCATCGGCGAGCTCGGCGGCACGGTCCTCGCCGGGCCCACCGACGCCCAGATCGGGCGCATGGGCGTCGCCGCCGACCCGAACGGCGCGCTCTTCGGCCTGGTCGAACCGCGCGGCGAGGACGCCTTCGTCGCCGGCGGCGAGCCCGGCTGCGCCGTCTGGCACGAGTTGACCTGCACCTCCGGCTTCGATAAGGCGCTCGACTTCTACACCGGCCTCTTCGGCTGGCAGTCCGCCACCGTCGGCGGCGAGGGCACCGACCTGCCGCGCTACGGCACGCTGCTCGCCGACTCCGCCCCCTTCGCCGGCCTCCGCGACGCCGCCGGCCACTTCCCCGAGGGCGTGCCCGGTTTCTGGCAGACCTTCCTGGGTGTGCTCGACGTCGACACGGCCGCCGCGCGCGTGCCCGAGCTCGGCGGCGAGGTCATCCAGGGCCCCTTCGACGCCGAGTTCGGCCGCCTGCTCATCATCGCCGACCCCACCGGCGCGACGGTGACGCTCTGCGAGGTCGAGGAGTACGAGGAGCTCGACATCCAGGAGGGCAACGACGTCTTCGAGGCCCTGCGCGCGCAGGGCCTGGGCTAGTTTGCTTGACGACGCCGCGCCCGACTCGCCCTTGGCGTTGGACGACGTCACCGACGCCGTCCTCGCAGTAGTCGACAAGATCCCGGCAGGCCGGGTGGCCAGCTACGGCGCGGTCGGTGCGGCCGCCGGCACCACCGCGCGCCGGGCGGGCCGCGCGATGCGCACCCACGGCCACCTGACCGCCTGGTGGCGGGTGGTGCGCGCGGACGGCACCTCGCCGGTGGGGGAGCGGGCACGTGTCCACTGGGACGAGGAGGGCATCCCGTACACGGTGACCCGCACCCGCGAGGGCGCGCGTTACCGCGTGGATATGCGTTGGGCGGGTCTGCGACCGGGAGAAATTTAGCCTCGACATCAACATGTGCCGTCAGCTAAGTTAGGCATTGACGCCACCTGTTACGACAGGATCGGAAGGGAACCCCGGGATGCCAGCCGGACGACTGGACCCGGGGTTGCCGCATTTTAATGTGCAGGTTTAGAGCCTTACGAAGTCGTGATGTCTAGCACAACGGTGTCCCGGACCTGATCCCAGAACTTGGGCTCGCCGAGTTGCGCCGCATTCAGCGCCCCCAAGACGGCATCGGGGATCCATAGCAAAGGTTCGTCTTTGCCGCGTAGGTGGGAGAGCCGCAGATTCTTCGCTTGATTGCGTGCCTGGAGGGCAACGATGTGGCGAATATCTTTCGCGTCCTGTGCCTGCTGACGACATTCGAGGGAGACATCTTGGACATCCATCGACGCAAGCTCGTAGTAGAGCCGTTCGAGACACTTCCGGCGAGATCTCTCCTCTTTGGCAGGGACTTCGCTCCAATGAGTCACGATGGTGAGCATCGACCCGGTAGCGGCGACCTGTCGTGAAATCTGATCGCGGCGGGGAGGACTCTCGTCTCTCCAATGAAGTTTGCTTTGGCCCGGCAGGAGAAGAGGACGAAGGACATCACGTGCTGCTTCGAGTTCAGTTGTAGCTAGGAGAGCCGCTCCGATTCGGTACGCCTGTCGACCAGAAGGCATCTGAATGATCGACTCATCTGCGAACGCGACGTAACCGGAGCCCATAGGCGGCATCGTAATGGGGGGGGCGCGACGAGGCGACGCGGTTGACGTGCGCGGCGACCTCGCGGGTCTAGACTGAGTTTCCATGAGGAACACCCAGCGCACAGCCAGTTCCGCCGCAGCTCTCCTGCTCGCCGTGGGCGTCGCCGTCTCCGCTCAGCCTGTCGCCTCGGCCCTGCCGCTCGGGGCGACCCCGCCGCGCACCCAGGCCTCGGTCCAGGTGCAGAACGGCCCGCGCCTGGCCACCCCGAACGCCGACGAGCCGCGCCCGGCGCTCTCGCTGTCGAAGCTGTACCTCGGCCACTGGGTCCTCCACCACGGCGCGCCGGGCGACGCCGCACGCGTCGAGCAGATGATCCGCTTCTCCGACGACCGCATCGCCAGCGAACTCGACGCGCGCTACCCGCAGGCCATCGACGAGACGGCCGACTGGTTCGGGCTGCCCAACACCCACCGCAACGGTTTCTGGGGCAACTCGGTGACCTCGGCCAATGACCTGACGCGCTTCCTCGACGCGACCCGCAGTGACCCCGTCGCCGCTCCGATGTTCCGCGGCATGGAGACCGCCGCCCCGGTGGCCGCCGACGGCTACCGCCAGGACTACGGCACCGCGACCGTTCCCGGCGTGACCGGCACCAAGTTCGGCTGGTCGGACGACCGCCGCAGCGTGCACGCGACCGCCTCGATCGCCCCGGGCGTGGTGCTCGCGGCCAACACCTACGGCACCCGCGAGGCCCACACCGCAGACGTGCACGCCGCGCTGCCCGCGGGCCTGCCGCAGCTGCCCGGCGCCCCGTCCGGCCAGCTGTCGATCGACCTGGGCTCCTCGGCGATCCCCGCGGTCAGCGGCGCCGAGCTCAAGGCGCGCCTGGCTTGCCACGACCCGTACAACCTGCGCGCCGGCATCGTCGACGCCTGGCTGATCCCGGTCCAGATCGCCGACGCGATCCCGGCCTGCTGATCAGGCGGCGGGAGTCCGGCCGCGATCGCCGGAGTGAGAAAGTCTCACTGAGAAAGTCAGAGTGAAACCACAGTGAGAGTCTCATTGTGGTTGCCAGAGTGCAAACAGAGTGTGAAAGTTTCACACTCTGGGGCGGACGACGGTGGTTTATCCGGGAGTCTCGCCTGGAGGTCGTGAAGCCGGATAGTTCCCTTGTGCAGGTACTTCCTCGGCTATTTGGTCGCCTGCCCTGAGGCTTCGTGCGGTATGGGCGCTCACTTTAAAAGTTGTACTGACTCATTGTAAAAGTATGACTCTGGTTGTACTCTGGCGATATGGACTGGACCGCGGACAAGGTGCGTGCAGCCGTCGAGGACATGCGGCGCTACGGTGACGACTTCGTCTCGGTGGAAGCCAAACGCGCAGACGGGGGACTGCCCGAGAGTCTCTCGGAGACAGTGTGCGCTTTTGCGAACATGCCGGGCGGGGGCGTCATTCTGCTCGGAGTCGACCAGCATGACGGTTTCGCCATCTCCGGTGTCCGCCAACCCAATGTGCTCGCTCAGGGCCTGGTCGACAGGACCCGTGCCACGGTGGATCCCGCGCCCCATGTAGTGACGAGCTCAGTGGAGATCGAGGGCGTCAGCGTCGTGGTCGCGGAAGTTCGACCGGTCCACCCGAGTCTGCGCCCCGCAGAGGTGGATGGTGTCGCGTACCTGCGTCAGGGCGACGGCGATTACCAGATGAACGCCAATGACCTGCGTCTTCTCGAGATCGACAAGCTGCTGTTCAGGGAGCAGGTGCCCGGCGAGCTACGGCCGGTGGCCGGCACTTCGAGAGAAGACCTCGATGGCGACCTGACCGGCGCTTACCTGGGCAGCATCCGACGGCGCAGCAGGCGTCTCGGGGCTTTGTCCTCCGATGACGATCTTCTTCGCACAGTCGGAGTCCTGACAAAGGACGGGGAACTGACGGTCGCCGGCCTCTACGGACTCGGCTACTACCCGCAGGGACGGTTGCCTTCGCTGTCTGTGACCGCGGCGGTGCGTCTCGATCGGGGGCGGGGACCGGCGCGAACCCGGAATCTGACTCACTTCGAGGGACCCGTGCCGCAGATGCTCACTGACGTGGTGGACTGGATCGCCGCGAACACCGGTACCGAGCAGGCCTACCGCGAGGACGGACACATGGAGCAGCGCCCGGAGTTCCCCGGGCGGGCGATCCGCGAGCTTGTGGCCAATGCCCTGGTCCACCGGGATCTCGGCCCGGCGTCCCTCGATGAGCCGGGCCGACACGTCGACGTCCGGGTCCACAACGACCGAATGGTGATCACCAGCCCGGGCGGTCTGCGTGGCGTGTCGGTTGAGCAGCTGGAGAGCACCGAGGTCCACACCGCTGAGGTCAACCAGCGTCTCTATCAGCTGATGAAGTACGCCGTCACCCCTGACGGTTCCCGCGTGGTCGAGGGAGAGGGCGGCGGAATCCGGGAGATGTTCGACTCCGTGCGTGAGGCGGGGTTGGCCAGGCCCAGGCTCTTCGACAACGGCGTGAAATTCACCGTCATGCTGCCCAGGAAACGACGGTTCACCGCCGACGACGAGAAGGCTCTGGAGCGGCGTTTCCCCGGCACTGATCTCTCGGCGATCCAGAAGACGGTCATTCTGGCCGGCGACGCCGGAGAGACGTGGACCCCGGAGCGGGTAGTCGAGGAGTTCTCGCCGCTGGACCGGGAAAGCGCTCGAAGGGAGATCGAGTGGTTGCGGGAACACGGTTACCTGGAGACGGCATCGACCCCGCTGAGCCCGGCAAATGACCGCGATACCGGTCCGTCTTCGAGCTTCCCGCAGGAACAGTCCGCTGGGCCTGACGAGCAGCCGGTACCGTCCTCGACCGGCCGAGGGATCGATCGGATCCCCACCAACCAGCAGCTCGTCATGGAGGCGTTGGTCGCCGGCCCGCTGAACTTCGCCGGCATCGTGGACGGCACCGGGCTGACTCAGGGGCAGGCGCGCTACGCGGTGAACAAACTGATCGAAGCCGAAGCCATAGAAATGGTCGGCGGCCAAGGCAGCCGCCGGACCTTCTACCGGGTCAAACCCGAAAGCTGACCCGGCTCCCGCCTACTTCCCCTCGCGCGGGGTGACCTCGCGCAGGTAGTCGGCGACCTGCTGCACCTTCTTGCGCGCCACCGCCGGCGTCTGGATGCGGTGCCGGGCGACGAGCTCGCTCACGGTGATCTGCGCGGCGTCGTCAATCCCCTCCGGGCGGGCGGCGATCTCGTCCTGTAGGCCGATCTGCGCCAGCGTCGGCGCCCACTCGGACGGGGCGGGAAGCTCGGCGCCGTCACGCACGGCGTCGGGAAGCTTGGCCACGCTGCCCAGGTCCGGGAAC
The DNA here is from genome assembly GCF_001941485.1 of Corynebacterium frankenforstense DSM 45800. Classification (NCBI taxonomy): domain Bacteria; kingdom Bacillati; phylum Actinomycetota; class Actinomycetes; order Mycobacteriales; family Corynebacteriaceae; genus Corynebacterium; species Corynebacterium frankenforstense. Next base: position 168,819 of record NZ_CP009247.1, read on the forward strand.
GTCAGCACCAGGGCGTCGGCACGCGCGCCGGCGAGCACCGCCAGCGCGCCACCCGAGGAGTAACCCCACACCGTGACCGTCTTCGCGCCCTGCGCGCGGGCGTGGTCGATGCACGCCTCGACGGCGGAGACCATCTCCGGGACCGTGTGCTCGGGGGCGAGCGGGTAGTCGAGGTCGATGATCGTCGTGCCCGAGAGCACCGCCGCGGCCGCGACCTCGGGGCGCCACTGCATCTCCATCGCCTCGCCGGCGCCGCGCCACCAGCCGCCCGAGTGCAGCGAGACGGCCCACGCGCCCGTCGGCTCCGGCGGCACGAAGGCGGCGGCGTTCAGCTCGGGGAGCTCCTCGACCGTGGCCGGGGTGCCGAAGGCCACGCCCGGCATCGAGTGGTCCAGGCCCGCGCCCAGCATCAGCATGCCCGCGTGGGTCAGGCGGTCCGGCAGCAGCGCGGTCCACTTGTCGGCCGGCTCCGGGTCGCCGTCGCCGCCGGCCCACGGCGGGGTGAACGGCGGCAGCGGGTAGTGCGCGTCGATGTAGGAGCCGATCTGCTCGAGCTGCTCCTCCTCGGTCGGGGTGCGGTCGACCCCGCCGACGTGGAAGGCCGCGCGCTCGGCGGCGTCGATCTCCGCCTCCGTGCGCTGGTCAGCCTGCTTTTCGAGGTCCTGGTCGTGCTCGTGGGATGCGTCGTTCATGGGCCCCAGTCTAAGTCGGCCTCACAGCCGGTTGTGGTACATAAGGAGGAGAAAGCGTGCTGAATCGCCTCGAAGGGCAGGAGCGAGCCATGAGCGGAACCGCGCACATCTACGACGCCGAGCTGAACCCCACCAAGGAAGACCTGGCCCGCCGCTTCGCCGGCTTCGACGAGGTCGTCGGGTCCTGGCGGCTGGTCGACCCCGACGACCAGGTCGGCATCGAGATCCTCGTCGGCCGCGACTTCTACGGCCGCGTGCTCCAGCTGCCCGTGACCTACCGGCCGATCGAGGACGCGCTCGACGAGGGCGTGACCTTCACCGAGATGGACCACAGCGAACTCGGCCGACGCGCGGTCACCATGGCCACCGCCGACCCGGTCGCGGTGCGCGAGATGATCCGCGCGATCCTTACCGGCGACACCTCGGCGGACTTCTCGCTGGGCAGCCCCGTGCTCACCGCGCACGGCAGCGGCTGCGTGGCCGACGACCCGATCAGCGAGGTCGGCGAGGTGGAGGTGCGTGAGTGCACCCGTCAGCGCGCCTCCGGCGTGGCGCTTGTCGACGGCGCGCACAGGAACTTCGTGCTGCGTATCGCCGCTCAGCCCGGCCCGGCCCGCCCCTCGAGCACCGGGTACCAGACGCCGAAGCTGCGGCTGACGACCACGGCGCCCGAGCTCTTCGGTGACTCCGAGGTCGTGCTGGCCGACCTGTACTGGATGGGGTAGGGGCCCAGGGGCCGGTGTGATTTCCGGGGCGCCGGCACGGTTTTACCGACCCAGGGTCGGTAAGCGATTTCGCCCGATTCTGTGACCTGCGGGTTTAGTGGGCCCATTTCGGGTTTACCGACCCGGACCCGGTAAAACCCCGGCGGCCCGGGTGCCCGGCGCCCTGCGGAGCGGCCGGGCGAGCGGGCTGAGCCGCCCGAACCGGCCGCTCCGTCCCCGGCGCCCCGGCCCGACTCAGTTCAGCGGCTCGAGCCGCCCGACGGCGTGGATGACCTCGGGCTTCTTCGCCGAGCGCAGCTGCAGCCCCCAGCCGGAACCGGTCGCGGAGACGGCGGTCGACCCGCCGGTCGACACGCCAGCCGCCCCCGCACCGTCCGCATCCCGGTCGGCCGTGAACGCGACCTTCGAGGGCAGCCGCACCGGCTTGCTGAACTCCACCTCGAAGCGCGCGGCCTCGGGCACCAGGCCCTCCATCCCGGCGAGCATCGCGGCGGCCGACCACATGCCGTGGGCGATGGTGCTCGGGAACCCGAAGGCCTTCGCGCCCACCTTGGAGACGTGGATCGGGTTCTTGTCCCCGCTGGCCTCGGCGTACGCGGAGATCGTGTCCTGGGTGACCCGCACGAAGGCGGGGTTGGCCGCAGGCTCCCCGGCGGCCTTGACCGTGGAGTCGGCCGCGGCGGGCAGCCCCTCGGTCTTGGCGCCCTTGCCCAGGAAGCCGGAGACCTGCCGCCAGACCACCTCGTCGCCCTCGGCGGGCACGGTGATCTCGGTGACCATGTCGATGAGCATGCCCGCGCGGTGGGCGCGCGGGTTCTCGGCGCGCACGCGGATGTCGAGCGCCTCGCCGACGTGCAGCGGCCGGGTCTGCTCGATGGCGTTGGTCAGGTGGACCACGCCGACGGCGCCGAAGGGGAAGCCCTTCGAGTTCATCACCTTGATGGCCAGCGGGAACGCCAGCACGTAGGGGTAGGTCGCGGGCAGCTCCTCGCCGAAGCGCAGGCCGGTGGTGCGGCAGTACTCGGCCAGGTGCGCGGTGTCGGGGACCACGCCGTGGACCTCGAAGCGCTCGGCCGGGATCTCCCGCGCTCCGGCGCCACCGGCACCGGCGCCAGAACGGGCGCCCGAACCAGAGCCGGAACCGCCGGCACCCGATCCCTTCTTCAGCGCACCCAGCCCGGGCACCATCCCGCCGAGCGCCGCGCGGTACTCGCCCATCAGGTCGGGGACGGCAGCGAGCTTCGTGTAACCGTTGGTCGCAGCAGCCATGTTCTTACGCCCCCATCATGTTCTGGCCGCACACGCGCACGGTGTTGCCGCTGACCGCGGACGACGCCGGGGCGGCGAAGTACGCGATGGTCTCGGCGACGTCGACGGTCTGGCCGCCCTGCTGCAGCGAGTTGATGCGCCGGCCGACCTCGCGCGGGCCGAGCGGCATCGCGGCGGTCATGGCGGTCTCGATGAAGCCGGGGGCCACGGCGTTGACGGTCAGGCCGGCGCCGGTCTCGGCGAACTTGCCGGAGAGCGCGTCGACCAGCCCGATCACGCCGGCCTTGGTGGTCGCGTAGTTGGTCTGGCCGCGGTTGCCGGAGATGCCGGCCATCGAGGAGACACCGACCACGCGCGCGGAGTCGGAGAGCGCACCGGCCTCGAGCAGGGCCTCGGTGATGCGCACCGGGGCGACGAGGTTGATGTTCTGCACCATCTTCCACTGGCCCTCGTTCATGTTGGCCAACAGCTTGTCGCGGGTGACACCGGCGTTGTGCACGATGGTGTCGATCGGGGCGTCGAAGCGCTCGCGCACGTGCTCGGCGATGACCTCGGCGGCGTTGTCGGCGGTCACGTCGAGCGGCAGCGCGGTGCCCTTGACCTTGTTGGCGGTGTTGGTCAGGCCCTCACCGGCGGCGGGGATGTCGACGCAGACCACGCGCGCGCCGTCGCGGGCGAGCACCTCGGCGATGGTCGCGCCGATGCCGCGGGCGGCACCGGTGACCACGGCGACGCGCCCCTCGAGCGGGCGCTCCCAGTCGGCGGGCTCCTCGGCGGCCTGCGCGCCGACGCGGATGACCTGCCCGTCGACGAAGGCGGACTTGCCGGAGAGCAGGAAGCGCAGCGTGGAGGCCAGCGGGGTGAGTCCGCTTGCCGACGCCGCGTGCGCCCCGCCCTCGCCGGTTCCCGCACCCGTGGCGGCGGACCCGGCGCCGAGCGCCGGGTCGGTGTAGACGAGCTGGCAGGTGGCGCCTCGGCGCAGCTCCTTGGCCAGCGAGCGGGTGAATCCCTCGAGGGCGCGCTGGGCGATGCGCTCGTCGATGTCCGCGGTGGCCTCGGGGGTGGTGCCGAGGACGACGAGGCGGGCGCAGGGGGTGACCTTGCGCAGCTGCGGGTGGAAGAAGTCGTAGAGGGCCTCGAGGTCCTCGGGGCGGGTGATGCCGGTGGCGTCGAAGACGAGGGCGGCGCGCTTGGTGTCGGCCTCGGCGGAGAGGTACTGGTAGTCGCCGCCGAGCAGGTCGCGCAGGCCGCCGGCCAGCCGGCCGTCGCCGCCGATGACGACGGGGCCGTCGAGGGCGGGCTCGCCCGGGGCGTGGCGGCGCAGCTTCTCGCCCTGCGGCACGCCGGCCTTGGCGGCGAGCGGGGAGTTGATGAACTGTTCGAGCAGTCCGGACTTCGGCATGGTGTTGGCTCCCTTGGTCGGTGGTGCTGTACTCGTGTGGAGTCGGACCCGGCGGTCCTGGACCCAGGTGGTTTCTGTCTTGCAGGTGTCGGTGCACGGTGCAGCGTGCGGCGCCCGGGCGGGCCCGGGGCACCGGTGGCGCTGCACGGTTCGGCTACACCGTAGCAGCGGTATGTGTGGCGCAAGCCAAATCAAAAAAGAAAAGTTGCACATGCCACGTCGGAGTGTGCGATCATTCCCCGGGAACGCCCGCGGGAAAACCGCGGCCACGACAACCGAGGAGTACACCATGACCACCTCCACCCGCCGCGTCGCCGTCCTCGGCGGCAACCGCATCCCCTTCGCGCGCTCCAACCGCGAGTACGCCGACGCCTCCAACCAGGACATGCTCACGGCCGCCATCGACGGGCTCGTCGCCCGCTACGGCCTGCAGGACGAGCGCCTCGGCATGGTCGTCGCGGGCGCCGTGCTCAAGCACTCCCGCGACTTCAACCTCACCCGCGAGTGCGTGCTCGGCTCCGCGCTGAGCTCGCAGACCCCGGCCATGGACGTCCAGCAGGCCTGCGGCACCGGCCTGGCCGCCGCGGTCTCCGTGGCGGACGCGATCGCCCGCGGCCGCATCGAGGCCGGCCTGGCCGGCGGTGTGGACACCACCTCGGACGCCCCGCTGGCCGTCGGCGACGAACTGCGCCGCACCCTGATCAAGCTGACCACCGCCAAGTCCACCGCGGACAAGCTCAAGCTCGTCGGCTCGATCCGCCCGAAGCAGCTGGCGCCCGAGCAGCCGCAGAACGGCGAGCCGCGCACCGGGCTGTCGATGGGCGAGCACGCCGCGATCACCGCCCGTGAGTTCGGCATCACCCGCCAGACCCAGGACGAGCTGGCCGTCGCCTCGCACCGCAACCTCGCCGCCGCCTACGAGGCCGGGTTCTTCTCCGACCTGCTCACCCCGTTCCTCGGCGTGCAGCGCGACACCAACCTGCGCCCGGACTCCGACACGGAGAAGCTGGCCAAGCTCAAGCCGGTCTTCGGCAAGAAGGACGCCGAGCGCCACGGCGCGCAGGCGACCATGACCGCCGGCAACTCCACCCCGCTGACCGACGGCGCCTCGGTGGCCCTGCTGGCCAGCGAGGAGTGGGCGGAGCAGCACAACATCCCGGTGCGCGCCTATCTGGTCGACACCGAGATCGCCGCGGTCGACTTCGTCCACGGCCCGGACGGCCTGCTGATGGCCCCGACCTACGCCGTGCCGCGCATGCTCGAGCGCAACGGCCTGAGCCTGCAGGACTTCGACTTCTACGAGATCCACGAGGCCTTCGCCTCCCAGGTCCTGGCCACCCTGGCCGCCTGGGAGTCCGACGAGTACTGCCGCGGGCGCCTGGGTCTCGAGGGCGCGCTGGGCTCCATCGACCGCGCGAAGCTCAACGTCAAGGGCTCCTCGCTGGCCGCCGGCCACCCCTTCGCCGCCACCGGCGGGCGCATCCTGGCCACCGCCGCGAAGACGCTCGAGGAGAACGGCGGCGGCCGCACTCTGGTCAGCATCTGCGCCGCCGGCGGCCAGGGCATCGTCGCCATCCTGGAGCGCTGACCCGCGCCACCGCCCCGGCCTTCGCGCTGGCCTCGAGTGCCGGGCCGCGCCGGGCCGCGCCGGGCCGCGCCGGCCGCCTCGCGCGGCGGTGCGCCTCCGCGCCGGGCCATGCCGGGCCGCGCCGGGGCGGGGTCGGACCGGGTGCCCTCAACCGAATCGTTATTCGTTTTTCCATGACAGGGGAGTGTCGGCTCCTTTAAAGTGAGCCACAGCACACGAGGAAAGGACTATGTTATGAGTAACAAAACAACCACGGCCAAGCCCGAGTCCGGTAGCCCGGCCGTCCTGCCCACCGAGACCGACGACAAGATCGGCCGCGGTCTGCGCGCCATCCTCGACGGCCCCTGGGCCCGCCTGCGCCGCGAGGTGCGCGAGACCATCAACAACCCGGACCTCCTGCCGGCCCCGCATCTCAGCCTCGACGAGCAGCGCGAGCGCCTGCTCGGCCAGGTCAAGGCCATGGGGGCCACCGGCATCCAGTCCGGCGCCTTCTCCGTGGCCAACGGCGGCCAGGGCGAGAACGGCAACATGCTCACCAGCCTCGAGATGATCGGCGGGGTCAACCTGCAGCTCATGGTCAAGGCCGGCGTGCAGTGGGGCCTGTGGGGCGGTGCCGTCGACGCCCTCGGCACCGAGCGCCACCGCCAGTACGTGCAGGACACCATCGACCTGAAGCTGCTCGGCGCCTTCGCCATGACCGAGCGCGGCCACGGCTCCAACGTCCGCGACCTGGAGACCACCGCCCACTTCGACCCGGCCACCGGCGAGTTCGACATCCACTCGCCGACGCCCTCCTCGGAGAAGACCTACCTGGGCAACGCCGCCAAGCACGGCTCCATCGCCGCCGTCTTCGCCCAGCTCTACACCCCGGAGAGCGAGGAGTCCCGCGGCGTGCACTGCTTCATCGTGCCGATCCGCGACGACTCCGGAAACCCCCTGCCCGGCGTGACCATCGAGGACAACGGCCACAAGGGCGGCCTCAACGGCGTCGACAACGGCACCCTGAAGTTCGACCACGTGCGCGTGCCGCGCGAGAATCTGCTCAACCGCTTCGGCGACGTCGACGAGAAGGGCCACTACACCTCCTCGATCGAGTCGGACGACCGCCGCTTCTTCACCATGCTCGGCACACTGATCCGCGGCCGCATCGCGGTCGGCGCCGCCGCCGGCGCCGCCACGCGCTCGGCGCTGGCCATCGCCACGAAGTACGCGACGCGACGTCGTCAATTTGAGACGGTGCCCGGCAAGGAGCGGCTCCTGATCGGCCACCGCCAGCACCGCCGCCGCCTCATCCCGCGCATCGCGCGCTCCTACGCGCTGGCGCTGCTGCAGAACCAGCTGATCAAGACCGCCGATGAGCGCCTGCGCGACACCGAGACGGTCAACCGCACCGGCGAGGACCTGTGGAAGCAGCGCGAGTTTGAGTCGCGCGCCGCGGCCGTCAAGATCGCCAACACCGCCCACGCCATGGACGCCATCCAGGAGGCCCGCGAGGCCTGCGGCGGCGCCGGCTACATGGCGGAGAACCTGCTGACCACCTTCCGCGCGGACGCCGACGTCTTCGTCACCTTCGAGGGCGACAACACGGTGCTCGCGCAGCTGGTGGGCAAGGAGATCATCACCGCCTACTCGCGCGAGATGTCCGGGCTGTCGGGCATCGACATCGTCAAGTTCGGCGTAGACAGCGTCAGTGAGATCCTGCGCAAGCGCACCCCGATCCCGCTGACCGTGCAGAACTGGGTCGAGAGCATCAGCCGCAACGACGAGAACTCGCTGTTCAACGCGTCCTACCAGCTCAAGCTCTTCCAGGAGCGCGAGCAGAACATGCTGCGCGCGCTGGGGCGCCGCCTGCGCACGGCCAAGGACCTGCCGCTGGCCGAGGCCGCCGAGGTCGTGGACAAGGCCCAGGACCACCTCATCGACTGCGCCTGGGCGCGCGTGGACACCCTGCTGCTCGAGGCGCTCCTCGAGGCCGAGGCCGACATGGACGACCTGCCGGAGGACTCCCTGCTGCGCAAGGTCTTCGAGCAGATCCGCCAGCTCTTCGCGCTGGACACCATCCTGAAGAACTCGGGCTGGTACCAGGAGAAGAACGTGCTCGCCGGCGGCCGGATCTCCGCCGCGCGCGCTGCGGTCAACGACCTGGTCGACTCGCTGGGCCCGTGGGCCGAGCAGCTCGTCGACGGCTTCGGGGTGCCGGACGTGGTCCTCGACGTGCCGATGCTGACCACCCGCGCCGGCGTCGACGGCGTGCCGGAGCGGAACCGCGAGGAGATCGCCGCGGACCTGGCCGGCAGCACCGGCGTCGCCGACCGCGTGCCCAACGGCGAGGTGTCGGGTGACGACGCCGCGGGGCGCCACGCGGCCGAGTAAACACCCGCGCAGCGGTGCTGACGCGCGGCGGTGCTGACGCGCGGCGACGCTGACGCGCCGCCGCCGGAGAACAGACAAGGAGGCCGCCGGTCCCGGTTCGGGATCGGCGGCCTCCTTATCTATTGGTGATGGTGCGGAGCGCCGTCACGTGCGGAGCGCCGTCACGCGCGCGACGCCGCGCGGTGCGCACCGAGGGTGCGGCGCGACGTCGTCAAGCGGGGGTCACCAAATTGTGACGCGCCGCTCGGGGGCGACGTACATAGGGTTGTCCTCGCCGACCTCGGGGAAGGCCTCGTAGAACTCGTCGATGTTGGCCGCGATGACGTTGCAGCGGAACTCCGCCGGCGAGTGCGGGTCGATGGCCAGGTACTGCGTGGCCATCTCCGGGCGGATCGCCGTGCGCCACACGCGCGCCCACGCCAGGAAGAGCCGCTGCAGGCCGTCGAAGCTGCGCCCGGTGATCTCCGGGTCCGCGTCCGAGACCTCGAAGGCCTTCTTCTCGGTCTCCTCCGGGGAGACACCCTCGGCCTTGAGATGGCGCAGGTAGGCCACCACCGCAATGCCCAGGCCGCCGAGGTCGCCGATGTTCTCGCCCAGCGTGAACGAGCCGTTGACCCCGCCGGACTCGATGCCGGCCTCCGTGAGCTCGGTGGGCACCAGCCCGTCGAACTGCTCGACCAGCCGGTCGGTCAGCTTCGTGAACGCCTCGCGGTCCTCGTCGGTCCACCAGGAGTTCAGGTTGCCGTGGCCGTCGTAGCGCGAGCCCTGGTCGTCGAAGCCGTGGCCGATCTCGTGGCCGATCACGGCACCGATCGCGCCGAAGTTCTCGGCGGCGTCGGCCTCCGGGTCGAAGAACGGCGGGCGCAGGATCGCCGCCGGGAAGGTGATGTCGTTGACCACCGGGTTGTAGAAGGCGTTGACCGTCTGCGGGGTGGTCACCCACTCGTCGCGGTCCGCCGGCTTGCCGATCTTGGCGACCTCGAAGTCGTGGTTGAACGCCGCGGCCTTGCGGGTGTTGGCCACCAGGTCAGCGCCCTTGTCCGAGAACTCCAGGCCCTCGTAGCTGCGCCAGTTGTCCGGGTAGCCGATCTTCGCGCGGAACAGCCCCAGCTTCTCCAGGGCGCGCTCGCGGGTCGCCGGGGTCATCCATTCCAGCTTGCTGATGCGCCCGCGGTAGGCGGCGACCAGCTCGTCGACCAGGCCCAGCATGCGCTCCTTCGAGGAGGCCGGGAAGTGCTCCTCGACGAACTTCTTGCCGATCTCCTGGCCGACCATCTGCTCGGCCAGGCCCGCGCCGCGCTTCCAGCGCGCGCGCTGCTCCTCCGCGCCGGAGAGCACGCGGCCGTAGAAGTCGAAGTTGGCCGCCGAGATCTCCTCGGAGAGCACCCCGGCGCTCGCGCGCAGCAGCGCCCAGCGGGCCCACAGCTTCCAGTCTTCCAGGCGCTCGTCGGTGAACAGCCCGGCGAGGTGCTCGAGGTAGCTCGGCATCATCACCACGATGCGGTGCTCGGGCAGCCCGCCGCCGGCGAGCATCTCGCGCACGACCTCGGGCAGCTCGGCGAACTCGGTCGGGTTGTAGGTCTTGACCGCGTCGCGCGAGGCGACGACGTCCCAGTGGCCGGCCGCGATCTCGGTCTCGAGGTCCACGACGCGCTTCGCGGCTTCGGCGGCCGCGGCGTCGTCCACGTCGTCGAGGAAGCCGAGCATGCGCTCGACGTGCTCGCGGTAGCGGCGCAGCGTCTCGGCGTGCGCCTCCTCGCGGTAGTAGGCCTCGTCCGGCAGGCCGAGTCCGGCCTGCACCAGGTAGGCCAGGGCCTCCTCGCCGCCGGAGTCCTTCTCCACCCAGAAGCCGACCGGGGCGCTGCCGCCCACCCGGTCCAGCTCGCCGAGCACGCGCGCCAACGCCGGGGCCGACGCGGCGTCGTCAATCTTCTTCAGCTCCGGCGCCAGCGGCGCGACACCTGCGGCGTTGACGCCCTCGGTGTCCATGAAGGAGGCGAACAGGCGCCCCGGCAGGCCCTCGTCGGCGGTGAGGATGTCGCGGACGTCGGACTCGGCGGCGTCGCGGAGCGCGTGGAAGGTGCCGTCGACGCCGCGGTCGGCGGGGATGGTGTGCCGCGCGATCCACGGCCCGTTGACGTAGTGGTAGAGATCGTTCATGGCGTCCACCATAGAGCGGGTGTTGGGGGCCTCGCGTAGCCTGGGCGCCATGCAACTGACGGCACCGCGCGTGAGCCCGGGGGAGCGGGCGGCCATAGCCGATCCGCGCGCCTGGCGGCCCGGCCCCGTACCTCCGTACCGGGCATGGTGGCTGCTGGCCGGGCTGCTGGCGCTGACCCTGATCGTCCCCTTCGTCCTCGACCTCGTCCTCCCCGAGGCCGACGCCGACGACGAGGTGGTCCTGAGCGCCGAGGGCTTCGACTGGGAGCTGCCCGTCGAGGACCCGGCCACCGGCGAGACGATGATCTGTGCGGCGGACATGGAGTCGCTGTCGGGCGCCGCCTACAACTGCGGCGGGGCGCGCATCGACGCGCTGGCCGCCGAGGGCTACCGCGACGCCGACCGGTCGGTGCGCCGCGCCATGCGGGCGCTGTCGCAGGCCGCCGTGTCCGACTTCGCGGACGTCGAGGTGCACTGGGACGGGCGCGTGGGCGTGGCGGTCTCGCCCGAGGAGCCCGTGATCGGCGTGGCCATGATCGACCCGGACGCGCGCGGCGGGGGCGCCGGCGCCGACGATCCGGACCCGATGCTCGTCGCCGTCGTCGAGGGTGACGACGCCGCGCGGCTCGTGGCGCCGGTCTGGCGCGCGCTCGGCGGCGGGGAGATCCCGGCCGAGGCGCGGGCGCTGCTCAGCACGGCCGGGAGGCCCGAGGTCGGCCGCGGCGGGGAGGACGCGGGGCAGCCGGGACGCCCGGACCGCTCCGAAGTGCCGGACATCCCCGATCTCTCCGACCACTGGGGCAGTTTCTATGACGCGGCGGGCGCCGGCGTGCGCCACGCGGGGGTGAACCGCGCGGGCGTGAACCGCGCGGGCACGGCCGCCGTCGCCGGGGAGGTGCGCGCATGAGCAGGCTCTTCCAGGTCACCCTGTGGATCCTCGTGGTCGTCACGGTGCCGATCTCCGGGCTGCTGCTGGTGCCCAGCGCCTTCATGGCGCCGGTCGGGATCGGGCTGAGCCTGCCGCTCGCCGTGGTCTACGCGGCCGCGTGGATCCTGCTGCTGCGCCTGCTCGCGCAGTGGCCCGCGGCCGGCTTCGGCTGGGCGTTCGCCTGCGTGGCCGGCGGCATCGGCGTGGCCACGGCCGTGCTGCCGTGGGCCGGGCCGATCTCCTCGGTGGTCACCAAGCTGGGCTGGGACGTGGTGAACATGTCCTTCGGCGGCGCCTACCCGGAGGAGATCCTCAAGTCCGCGGCCGTGGCCGTGATCCTGCTCAGCTTCCGCGGGGTGGACCGCCCCTGGCACGGGCTGGTCACCGGCGCGCTGGTGGGCCTCGGCTTCGAGACCTACGAGAACACCCTCTACGCCGGCTTCGGTGCGATGCTCGACCCGAACACCGACGTCGAGGGCACCCTGCAGATGTGGCTGCTGCGCATCGTCTTCGGCCCCGGCCTGCACGTGATGTTCACCGGCCTGGCCGGCTGGGGCATCGGCGTGGCGCTTTTCGACGCCCGCCTGAGCACCGCCCGGCGCTGGGGCGCGGCGTGCGCGTGGGTGGGCGCCGGATTCGGCCTGCACTTCTGCTGGAACCTCATGACCGGCTCGATTCCGGTGCAGATCGTCGTCTACATCGCCGTCGCGCTGGTGGGCTACCCGCTGTTCATCTGGCTGATGTGGCGTGGGTACCTGCTCGGTCGGGCGGACCGCCGGGCGCGCCCGTGGCACTACGACGGCAGCATGCGCCGGCGTGCGCGGCAACGGGCGCAGGTGCCGGGTGGGGTGCCCGGGGCCGGGGCCGGGTGGAGTGGCCACGGTGTTCCCGGGGCTCCGGCGGCCGGGTTCCCCGCGCCCGGGAACGGGTGGGGCGGCCAGGGCGTTCGCGCGCCGGGCGCGCAGGGCGCGCCGGGCGCGCAGGGCGCGCCGGGCGCGCAGGGCGCGCCGGGCTGGGGGACGCAGCCGACGCCGGGCCCGTCGGAAATCGGCGGCCGGCACGGCTCCCGTTGGGATACGCCGGGGCACTACCCGGCCTCCCCGTATGACCCCCAGGGCGCCTACGGGCCCTATTACCCGCAGCCGCCTGAGCAGGGCGGCTGGGCCGCGGAGTCCGAGGGCCGGATCTAGCTGATCCCCCGTGGACAGGCGGGGCCTGTCGGCTCAGGCCGCGGGCCGGAGCCCGCGCCCTAGTTCTTCTCCTCGTCCTGGGTGTCGATGTTCATCTCGGAGGGCTTCCACAGCCCCGAGCGCGTGATCTCCTCGTGGTCGATCTGCGCCACCCGCGGCTCGTCGCCCTGCGAGTTCGAGCGCGGGCTGTAGATCTCCAGGGAGCCCCAGTCACGCTGCCAGTCGCCGTCGAGGTAGGCCGGCAGCTCGTAGGACCAGTTGACCGTCTCGGCCAGGCCCAGCGCACCGCCGCCCGCGTAGTCCTGCACCGGCGAGAGCGTGCGCTTGCCCGGGCCGTCCGGCGAGACGCGGAACTCGGGGATCTCCGCCACGCCCGCGTAGTGGCCGAAGGGCCGCTGGCAGGGGAACTGCAGGCCGACCGACCAGTCGATCATGCCGGGGGCGTCGGCGTCGAGGCGGTCGCTCAGGTGCTCCAGCGTCGGCACGCGCGGCGGGGTGAAGGCCAGCCACTCGTCCTCGTCGAGCGAGGTGTCGCGGGCGTTGATGCGCACCACGTCGGCCGACTCGGGCAGCTCGTCGAGCGGCAGGCGCAGGTTGCGCCACGTCGGGGAGAGCCCGACGTCGTAGAGCTCGACGGTGCCGGTGTCGGTCACCTTGCCGTCGGCGCCGCGGGTGCCGTACTCGAGGACCAGGCGCTGGCCCTCCTGGAGCTCGCCGTTGATGTCGTGGTGCTCGATGGAGCCGGCCGCCGAGACGACCAGCACCGGCTTGTCCTCGCTGCGCTGGGCGGGCAGCTCGTACCAGGACGTCTTGGCCATGGCGGACCCGCCGAGCTCACCCTCCGGGGTGTAGGAGCCGATGACGGGCACCCGGCGGAAGTCCAGGTTGAACGGCAGGTCCTGGGTCGAGCCGTTGACGCCGACGGCCTCGCCGCCGCGCTCGCCGCCGGTGGTGCCGGAGGTGGCGTCGTCGCCGCCCGCGTTGTTCTGCTGCTGGGAGGCCTGCTGGGCGAAGGAGCCGGCGTCGCCGGTGGCCACGTCGTCCGGGGCGATGTCGCTGGGCACGGCGTTCGGGTCGAAGCCGCGGACCTCGCCCGACTCGAGGGAGTCGCCCAGCGCGACACCGTCGACCGGGGTGAGGAAGGCGTCGTTCGTGTCGGACTCGACCAGCACGTCGCCGCCGAGCCCGCAGGTGTTGCCGCGCAGGTCGTTCAGGTTGCCCTTGCCCACGGAGTAGGCCGGGTACTGGTCGACGAAGCCCTTGGCGAAGCTGGCCACCGAGAAGGCGACCGTGACCACGCCGAGCACCGCGATCGGGGCGGCGACCAGGCGGGTCCAGGCGTTCTGCTTCGGCGCCGGGCTGGTGCCGCGCACCTCCGCGATCAGGGCCTGCACCACGCCGGCGGCCAGCACCAGGATGGCGATGAGCAGCACGATCGTGGTCGCGAAGACCGCGTGGTACTGCACCGGGCGGTCCCACCACGGCACCGCGAAGCTGGAGACGTACCACCAGCCGTTGTCACCGGCCAGGGCGAGCGCGTAGAGCAGCAGGAAGCCGCCGACGATCAGCGTGTGCGCGCGCCGCGAGCGCAGCGCGAGCTGCGAGACCGCCAGCGCGGCCACCGCCGCGAGCGCGGCGCCGATGCCCGCGTAGACGCCGAAGTGGTGCGTCCACTTCGTCGGGGTGAACATCATGAAGAACATCGCGCCGACGACGATGCCCACCAGGCGCAGCACCGGGCCGAGGTCCGTGCCCGGGATGCGCCGCCAGCGCACCACGGCCAGGACCACGACGGCCAGGGCGACGAAGAGGATGAGCATCGGGAAGCGGCGGGTGAACGCGCCGTCGACGGTGCCGACCTCGAAGAGCGACTCGTAGCGGGCGAACTCCTGGTACCAGGGCAGCGAGGGGCCGATCTCGCCGCGCACGCGCGTCGACTCGAGCACGCCGGCCAGCGTCTGGTCGGCGAAGACGGCGATGAGGATCGCGGTGCCGGCGCCGAGGAAGGGCGCGAGCATCGGCAGCACCGAGCCGACCATGGCGCGGCGGGCGAAGAGCACGCGGAACAGCGCCGGCAGGCTGACCAGGAAGGCGGCCACGGCCATCAGGCCGGTCGGGCCGGCGCCCAGGGAGAGCGTCGCGATGATCAGGCCGACCGCCGCGGGCAGCAGGCGCCGGGTGGCGATGGCCCGCTCGAAGCTGACCCAGGTCACCAGCGCGCCCATCGCGATGACGGGCTCGGGGCGGGTGCCGTTGTCGTAGGGCAGCCAGAAGGCCAGGAAGACCGCGGCGACGGTCCACAGCGCCACCTTGCGCGCGCCGACGGCCTCACCGAGGCGCGGCAGCACCTCACGGGAGAGCACGAACCAGATGATCAGCGCGCTGGCCAGCGCGTGCAGCCGCATCCACGCCGATGCGGTGGACACGTGCGTCATCAGGGCCAGCAGGTCGTAGTAGGGGGTGCCGAAGGGCGACTCGGGCACGCCGAACCAGCGGTAGTAGTTGGCCATGTAGCCGCTGGGCCCGGCCTCGCGGGCCATGGTCAGCAGGTAGCCGTCGTCGGCGGTGTTGGCGCCGAAGAAGTGCCAGAAGACCAGCACGCCGCCGACGATCCAGTCGAGCACCCGCGGGCGCCAGGACCCGGGCCGCACCACGGGCAGCCGGCCGCGCCCGTCGAGGCGGTCCAGGCGCCACAGGCACCACAGGGAGACGGCGGTGAGCGCCACGCCCAGCCACATCGCCAGCGACTTCCACACCGTCGGCGAGGAGGTGAACCGGGAGTTGATCTCCACGTGCACGTCCAGGCCGGCGTCGGTCAGCGCGGCGGCGTTCTCGGGGGTGTCGGCGATCTCCGAGTAGACGCCCGTGACCATCGGGCGCAGGTCCTCGTCGGGCTCCTCGCCGGTCAGGGTGTCCTCGTCGAGGGCGCCCACGCCGGCCTTCTGGCCGGTCACGTCGACGGTCGCCGAGTCCTCGGTGACCTTGACGTCCAGCGCCGCGTCGTCGTCGAGGGCGTCGACCTCCTCGGGCGAGAGCCGGAAGAAGACGGTGCCGGCGCTGGCGACGCTCAGGTCGCCGTCGACGGAGCGCACGAACAGCCCGCGCTGCCCGGACTTCTCCGAGTCCGGGGGCACGGTGCCCAGAAGCAGCGTCTCGTCCTCGTTGAGCCGGTCGACGGCGCTGACGGGCACCGTGGCCTCGAGCTCCTCGGGCGCATACGACATCAGCGGCGCGTTCACGCTGGCCAGGTCGCCGTCCTGCGGCCAGTTCAGCGTCGACTGCGTCTGCTTGACCGGCAGGAACGGCACGGCCAGGAAGCACAGGAACGCCAGCACGCCGGTGACGGCGGCCAGGGTCTTCAGCCACCTCGGCGCGAGCGGGCGCTCCGGCTGCGGCAGCTCCGCGGTGTGCGTGCGCCGTGCGTCGTGGTCACCGCGCACGCTTGCCGACGCCGCGGTGGCCGCCGCGGGCGATTCCGCCGCGGGCGCGTCGGGGTGCGGGTTCTTGGGGGATCTCGACGGGTCAGTCACACATCGTGAGTCTACGGCAGCCCCGGGGCGCGGCCCCAAGCCGCGCCCGGGGCGGCCGGTGGGTGCCCGCCCGGCCGACGGGCGCGCCGGGCCGGCGGGAGTGCGCTGTGCCGTGTCGGCGGGAGTGCGCCCGGCCGGGCTCCCGGCCGGAACCCGCGGCGCCCGCCGCACGCGCCACCGCCGACGGCGCTGGGCGGCGAGGCCGGGGCGTCGGCAATCTCTCCTCTAGCGGCGCACCGCGACGACGAAGGGGCCGACCTGCTCGACGGTCCACAGGTCCGCGTCGTCGAAGACCTCCGGGTTGAAGAAGACCGCGCGGTAGCGCACGTTGGGCTGGTTGGGGTAGATGTCCTCGGCGAGGTGGACCTTGTAGGCGTCCTCGCCGGCGAGCCCGTCCTCGACGTCGCCGCGCATGACGAAGACGTCCGGGGCACGCCACGGGGTGTCCTCGAGCTTGTCGACGAAGCCTTGCGGGTCCTCCTCCCAGGAGCCGTCCGCCCACTGCTCGATGGTCTCGTTGCGGTGGTCGAACTCGCCGAGCGGGTTGGCGTAGTGGCTGGTGAAGGCCTGGAAGCCGAAGTAGGGGTAGTAGGCCATGAAGCGGACCTCGTCGGTGAAGACGACGGTGTCCTCCGGCACGCGGCCGGCCTCGCGGATCTTCCGGTCGACCTCCGCGTAGTACTGGGCGGCGTCCGGGGCGAAGCGGTCGGCGCGCTCGCCGTAGCCGTCGGTGTCCACGTAGGCGTGGTCGATGTGCTCCTCGTTGCGGCCCGGGATCTGCTGCGCGTAGGCCAGACCGGCCAGGCCGAGCAGGCAGACGAGCACGAGGCTGATCGAGCGGCGCGCGGACGGGGTGACGCGGTCCGGGTAGAGCTTGTCCGGGCCGATCGCGCGCAGGCGGGCCAGGGCGAGCATGCCCGCGGTCGCCAGCGCCCCGGTGACCAGCACGTCCGCGCGGAAGCCCAGCAGCGTGGTGCCCAGGGCCGTGACCAGCATGCTCAGCAGGATCCAGCCGTAGAAGCACGCGGTGGCGATGGCCAGGGCGCGCGCGTCGAGGTCGCGCCACCCGGCGATCAGGTAGACCAGGCCGACCAGGCAGAGGAAGCCGGCCAGGGAGAACGCCAGGAAGGGCATCGGCAGGCGGGTGCCGTCGCCGGGCAGGTAGTGCATGGCCGTCGCGCCGGAGGCGTAGCCGCCGGTCAGCTCCTCGATCAGGTACGGCGCCCAGACGACCGCGGCGATCGCCATCGAGCCCAGGCCCGCGGCGAGCAGGTGGAACAGCGGGCGGATCGAGCGGCGCGCGGCGGCGGCCCAGAAGGCCAGGACCACCACGGTGCCGGCGAGCAGACCCGTGTAGAGCGTGTACATCGAGGCCGAGACGCCCAGGTAGACGGCGATGCCGAGGGTGGCGAACCAGGAGCCGTCCACGGCGCGGCGGGCGATGAGGACCGCGGCGGCGGCGCCCATGGCGATGATCGTCGCGTAGGGCTCCTCGGGGTTCATCACCAGCATGATCGAGGTGGTCACCAGCGCGATCGCCGCGCCCTGCGGCAGCGAGCCGGTCAGCCGCTGCCAGACCGGCACCAGCGCGCAGGCGGCCGCGGCGATGGAGACCAGCGCCCACGGCTGGTAGACCTCCCAGCCCGGCACGCCCAGCAGGTTGGCCAGGCGGCCGCCGCCCCAGAACCAGGCGGAGGGGTAGTAGCTGGGCAGGTCCCAGTAGTTCATGTCCGCAAGGTGCGCGGTCTGCGTCATCCGGGAGAGGAACTGGGTGCGGAAGGACTGGTCGGCCTGCAGGCCGTCCAGGTAGAGGCGGCTCGCCGAGAGCGGGACACCCGTGGAGGTGAGCACCAGGCCCGCGGGGGCCAGGTAGGTCACGACGACGGTCAGCCAGGTGCGCCAGCGGGGGCGAGGCCTGTCGGCGTCGGTGCCGGTCTTGTCAGCGTCTGCGCCGGCGTCGGTGCCGGCCTTGTCTGCGTCTGTGTCGCGGTCGGTGCCGGTCTTGTCTGCGCCTGTGTCCGCGTCTGCGTCTGCATCGCGGTCGCGGATCCACAGCGCGCAGAGCACCACCACGGCCGCCACGACGACGACCGTGCCCGCGGTGGCCAGCGCACGGGTGACCATCGAGGTGTTGAAGGCGGGCAGCGAGACCGCGCGCAGCACCAGCCAGCCGGCCAGCGTGGCCACCGCGCCGGCCAGCGCGGCCAGCAGGATTGCGGCGACGGAGGCGCCCCGGCCCCAGCGGTCCGGGCGGACCGGCGCCGGCGGCGGGGTGAGGCGGAGAGCCTCGGTGTCGGTGGTGGATCCCCCGACCACCGGGGTCGCGGAGGCGCCCACCGGGGTCTCGGAGTCGCCGGTGGGGGAGGCGGTGCTGCTGGTTGCCATGGGCCTAAGTCTTGCACACCGGTGCGCCGCGGCCCGAAACCCCGCAGCCCGGGTCGTGTGTGGGGTTCGGCGGGGTCGGTTGGGGAACGCGGGCTGTTGCGACGCGGGGAACCTGGGGTGGATGGGGTTGGTGGGGTTTCCTGGGTGGCTCCGGCGGGCCGGGCGTGGACTGTGGTGGGTCGGCCGTGGGCTGTGGCGGTTCGACCGTGGGCTGTGGCGGGCCGGCCGTGGGCTGTGGCGGGCCGGCCGTGGGCTGTGGCAGGCCGCCCGAGGGCTGTGGCAGGCCGCCCGAGGGCTGTGGCGGTTCGAACGTGGGCATTTTGTGTAGGTTTGTCCGGCCGCGTCGGCGTTTCCCCAGGTCGATTTCGTGGCTCCGGCACAAAACGACACAAAATGCCCACCGATCCCGCGCCGAACCCCACCGATCCCGCGCCGAACCCTACGGGCCCCAGCCAAAACCAAGCCCACCAACCCCACCCACCCCTCAAACAACAAAAACCCGGGCCCCGGCCCATGAAAGGACCGGAACCCGGGTCTCACCCCGCGGGGTGCGGGGGATGCGCAAGGGCGTGCGGCGCGCTACGGCGCCGCCGCCTCAAGCACCACCGCCTACAGCGGCAGGCCGTCTCACAACGGCACCGCCGCGTCAGCCTCTGACCACCGCCTTACAGCGGCAGGCGGTTGAAGATCTGGCGCGGGATGAAGTTGAACACGCCGGCGACGGCCTCGAAGGCCGGGTGGACGAAGATGATGTCCTTGCCCTTGAGCACGGCGTCGACGATGCGCTCGCCGACCTCCTTGGCGTCCACGGTCAGCGGGGCCTCCTTGACCCCGGCCGACATCTTGGTGCGCACCTGGCCCGGGCGGACGACCAGCACGTTGACGCCGGAGTCCTTCAGGGCGACGCCGAGCTGGGTGTAGAAGCCGTCCAGGCCGGCCTTGGAGGCGCCGTAGACGAAGTTCGAGCGGCGCACGCGCACGCCGGCGACCGAGGACATCGCCACGATGGTGCCGTGGCCCTGCTCGCGCATGCGCTGGCCGAGCAGCACGCCCACGGAGACGGGGCCGGTGTAGTTGACCTGCGCGGAGGCGACGGCCTTGTCGTGGTTCTGCCACAGCTCCTCCTGGTCGCCCAGGGTGCCGAAGGCCACGATGGCCACGTCGACGTCGCCGTGACCGAAGGCCTTGTCGATGACCTCCTCGTGGGTGTCGAAGGCGGTGGCGTCGAAGTCGATGACCTCGACCTCGGAGGCGCCGGCCTCGCGGACCTGCTTGGCGGCGGCCTCGATGCGTGGCGAGTCCTCACGGGCGGCGAGGATGACGCGGGCGGGGCCGCGGTCGAGGAACTCGGTGACGGCGGCCAGGCCGATCTCCGAGGTACCCCCGAGCAGCAGGATGTTCTGGGCCTGTCCCACAGCGTTGAGCATTTGGTGACTCTCCTTGTTGCTTACCTTGTAGCTTCGCTTGGCTTTGCGGTGAGTGTAGGTGGGCGGATCAGCGCAGCTCGAGGCGGCGCGACATGTCCGAGGCGAACACGCCGGTCGGGTCGATCTCGTTGCGGGTCTTCAGCCAGCCCTCCATGCCCGGGTACATCTTGTGGAACATCTCCGGGGTGGTGCGCGACTCCTTGGCCAGGTAGAGGCGGCCGCCGAACTCGAGGACCTGGCGGTCCAGGTCGTCGAGCAGCTTGTTCAGGCCCGGACGGATCGGGAAGTCGACGCAGACGTTCCAGCCCGGCATCGGGTAGCTCAGTGGGGCGCGGTTGCCCTCGCCGAAGAGCTTGAACACGTTGAGCGCCGAGTAGTGGCCGCTGGCCTGCATCTGCTTGATGATGTCCTTGAACGGCTCGACGGCCTCGGTCGGCACGACGAACTGGTACTGCAGGAAGCCGGCCTTGCCGTAGCCGCGGTTCCACTCGCCGATCAGGTCGAGCGGCTGGTAGAACTGCGTGAGGTTCTTGACCTGGTTCCGCGCCGGCGCGCCCATCATGTAATAGGCCTCGCCGATGGCGGACAGGGTCAGCTTGTTCATCGTCCAGGACGGGAAGATGTCCGGCACGGTCATCAGCTGCGGGGCGTTGAACTTCAGCGGGTCCTTGGCCAGCTTCGGGGCGAACTCCTTGAGCTGGTCGAGGGTGGCCAGCGAGCCGCGCGAGATGGTGGCACGGCCCAGCTTGGGCTCCGGGGAGATGACGTCGAACCAGGCGGAGGAGTAGGAGTAGTTCTTCTCCGAGCCGTCCGAGTGGGCGGCGATGGTCTCGTCGAGGTTGGCGGTGCGGTCGGTGTCCGCGATGAAGTAGGCCGTCTCGGTCTTGGTCATGCGGATCTGCGCGCGCAGGATGATGCCGGTCAGGCCCATGCCGCCGACGGTCGCCCAGAACAGGGTGCCCTCCGGGTCGTCCTCGCTGCCCTCGGGCTCGAGGTGGAGCACACGCCCGTCGGCGACGAGCAGCTCCATGGAAGTGACGTGGTCGCCGAAGGAGCCGTCGGAGTGGTGGTTCTTGCCGTGGATGTCCGGGCCGATGGCGCCGCCGATGGTGACCTGGCGGGTGCCGGGCAGGACGGGGACCCACAGGCCGTAGGGCAGGGCGGCCTTCATCAGCTGGTCGAGGGTCACGCCGCCGTCGACGTCGACGATGGCGGTGTCCGGGTCGATCGAGTGGATCTTGTTCAGCGGCTGCATGTCGACGACGATGCCGCCGCCGTTCTGGGCCGGGTCACCGTAGGAGCGGCCCATGCCGCGGGCGATGATGCCGCGGCGCTCGCGCTCGGGCAGCGACGAGTTGCGCTCGGCGGTCATCTTGACGGCGTCGATGATGGTCTCGACGTCCGGGGTCGACAGGACGTGGGCCGTCGACGGGGCGGTGCGGCCCCAGCCGTGCAGCGACTGTTCCGTCGTGGGGATGGTCTCTTGTGCCATGGGAAGCTATCTTTCCTTGTGCTCGGTGCCGATGGATGTGGGATTGTGCCCGGTTCCGTGGCTGTGGCCTCGGGGCAGACGAGAGGCCCTACGCGACGCGCAGGGTGGATATGTTGACCTTTTCGGTCTCATACGCGGTCAAGGATACCCGGGTGGGCGTGGGAATCCACAATGTAACAGCTGTGTCCAGGGGGTGAGTCTGCGTACATCTGGGTGTCCGTGTTTCCGGTTCTGCCCGGTTGTGCTTGCCGACGTCCCGTCACATGCGCTCTGCGCCACCCTTCCGGTGTGCGGTGGATCCCGTCACGGGGCGGTGTCCGCCCCTGAGTTGGTGCCCGCCTACGGTGTGGTGCCCGCCCGCGGCGGGACTCGTCCCGGGGCGCCCGCCCACGGGGCGGGAACCGCCCGCGGGGCGGGGCGCGACGTCGGCAATCGGGGCCTCAGAGGTCCAGCAGACGGCGCACGGGTTCCGGCAGCCCCTCCTGGCTGGTGATCGTGGGGCCGGAGTACTCGCGCAGCTCCTTGAGCACCAGGGACTGGCTGGTGGTGTCCACCATGGGCAGCTCCTGGGCGACCAGGCGCACCATGAAGTCGTCGAGCGGCAGGTTGGTGCGTTGCGCGGCCTCGTGGACGCCGTGGCGTTCGTCGTGGCTGATCTCGGACATGGCACCCAGGCTAGCGGGGTCGGGGCGGTAACGTCGGGAGCCATGACGCCGCCTGAGACCACCGCCGCAGAAACCGCCGCCCCCGCCGAGCACCCCGTCATCGCCGTCGTCGACGCCGGGGAGGCGCGCACGGTGGTCTGGCACGTGCAGACCAACCCGGACTTCTCCTCGCCGGCGGCGATCCTCTCGGGGGCGTGGGTGCTCTCGGACGAGGACGGCGACGTGGACCCGGGCCGCCTGGACGACCTGCTCGAGGGCACCGTCGTGGCGCGCACGGAGGCCGCGGTGGAGCGGGGCCTGAGCTTCCCGACGGCCGCCGGCGTGCTGCCCGGCTCCGGCGCCGGGACCCTGACGGCGCTGGTCGAGCCGATCCGCGCCGCGGTCGGCCGGATCGACGAGGCCGTCGCAGAGAACAAGGAGCAGAACCCGAAGGCCCAGGGGCTGCGCATGCCGAAGGTCGAGGTCCCGGACCCGGGGCACCTCGCCGAGGCCTACCACGGGGAGCCGGAGGCTGAGGCCTGCTGGTCGCTGGCGCGCGCGGTGGCCGACGTGGTCGACGGGTGGCACGCGGTGGAGAACCGGCGGCGCACGCGGGCGTTCCTGAAGGACGCCTTCGGCAGGTCGGTGCGCCCGCTGCCGCTGCCCGAGCTGGGGTAGGGGTCGAGGCCGGGTTGGGTTGGGGGTGGCCCGGGGCCACCCTGGGCATTTTGTTGCAGTTTGCGCGGAGGCCCGGAATCTGACCTGGGGAAATGCCGCGCCCACCCGACAAACCGACCCAAAATGCCCACGGGCCCTGCCCCAGAACTCACCCACCCGACCGCAACCCGACCGGCCCCCGGGTTTCGCCGCGGCGGGAGGCGGGCGGACGCAGCTACGCTGGGGCCCATGTCACCGTCTCCGGCCGGCGTCCGCCACAGGATCGACGACGACACCGTCGTCGATCTGGCAGCCGCGCGCCGAGAGCGCAGCCGCGGGCCCCGCGACGACCCGGCCGCGCGCACCGTGGTGCTGCGCGTCGCGGGGGCGGAGCGCCAGGGGGAGGTCTACCGCCACATCGGCGTCAACGACCACCTGCACCTGTTCGACCTGCACCAGATCCTGGACGTCTGCCTCGGCTTCGACACCCCCGAGGCCACCGGCGACGGCACCGTGGCCTGGTGGTTCGGCCCCGCCGCCGGCGCGGGGATCGACGCGCCCGGCGGAAGGTACGACGGCCCGGGCCGGGGCGGCGGCGTTGGCCGCGGCGACCGGGGCACAGGCGGCGGCGCAGGTCCCGGCGCCGACGAGGAGCTGCACGGGGACGACGAGCTGCACCTCCACCTCGCCGAGGAGGGCGACGAGGTCACCTACCACTGGGGCCTGTGGGCCGTGCCCGTGACCGTGGTCGGCGGCTTCCCGCGCGACGCGGCGACCCCGGACGCGCTGTGCGTCGGCGGCTACGGCAGCTTCACCGGCGCGCCCTTCGACCTGCCGGGCATCAACGCCCGCCTGACCGGCGCGGAGACGATCACCGACGTCCTCGCGGCGGTGCACCCGCAGGTGCGCGGGCTGATCTCGCGCAGCGGGCTCTTCGACTTCGTCCCGCTGCTGCAGGCCCTCGACCTCACCGCGGCGGTCTCCTCCCGGCCGGAGCGGATCGACGCCGACGGAATCGACGCCGACGGAATTGACGACGTCCCGCCCGGAGCCCGTGCGCGCACAGGCGCGGCCCCCGGCGTGGGTGCGGGGGCCGACCAGGGCGCGCATCCCGGCGCGGCCGAACTCGTGCCGCTCGCCGAGCTGCCCCTCGAGGACGACCAGCGCGGCGCCGACGCCTTCTGGGCGACCGTGCTCGCCCTGACGTGCCTGTCTGACGAGGAACTGACCGACGAGGTGATCACCACCACGATGGCGGCCCTCGGCTGGACCGCCGCGGACGGCGGCAACCTCGGGGCCGACGAGGTCCGCGACCTGTGCCGGGCCTCGCTCGAGCAGCTCGCCGCGCACGGCGGCTACGGGCCCGACCGCCTCCCGCCGGTCGGCCGCCTGGACCTCTACCGCGCGCTGCTCGCGGGCGGTACGGCCCCGGTGGACTAGGCTTTCCCACCATGCGCGACGCACGCGAGGACGACTCCCGCACCGAACCGACCGGCCACGAGGCGGTCGGTGCCCTCGGCGACCCGCGGGGCACCGACGCCGGACCCGCAGGGGAACCGCGCGCCGGCGAGGCGCGCGCCGTCGGCAAGCACGACGACTCAGCGCACCACTCAGGCAGGCAGACGACCGTGATCAAAGGCACCGACGAATCCAGCCTGCGCACCCAGGCGACCCGCTTCATCATCTCCGGCGTCGTCTCGGCGGTGGTGGACCTGAGCTTCACCGCCGTGATGCAGTACCTGTTCGGGCAGAGCCTGGCGGTCTCGCGCACGGTCGGCTTCATCTTCGGCACGCTGAGCGCCTACATGATCAACCGGCGCTGGACGTTCCGCGCCGAGCCGTCGGTGCGCCGCTTCCTGGCGGTCTGCCTGCTCTACAGCGTGACGTACCTGATCAACGTCGGCGGCTACAAGTACGGCTTCATCCTGCTGTCCGGCTGGGGGCTGCCCGACTGGCTGTCCACGGTGATCGCCTTCGTCGTCTCGCAGGGCACGGCGACGGTGGCCAACTTCGTCATCCAGCGCACCATCATCTTCCGCGGCGCCCGCTGATCCGATGATCTGATCTCCTGTCCCCGTCCCGGTACTCTCGTGGGGGAATCACCGGACCAGGACGACGAGGAGAGGAGCCGCCGATGACCTCCGTGCACGCGCGCCGGGCCGAGCTGATCTGCGCCGGGGTGCTCTCCGCCGTCCTGGCCGTGGTCGTCGTCGTGCTCATGGGCGACTCGTTCGCGGAACTGGGCAGCGGCGTGCGCAGCTCGATCAGCTGGGTGATGGCCAGCGTCGAGTTCATCGGCGTGGCCGCGGCCCTCGGCCTGGCCACGGTGTCCGGGTTCATCCTCCGGCGCACCACCGGAAAACGGCGGGCCCACGCGCGCATCGCGCTCAGCGGCGCGCTGGCCTACCTGGCGGTGCGCGCGGCGTGGTCGCTGGTCTACTCGGCGGCCATCGGCACCGGGGGACTGGCGACGTTCCTGCGCGTGGCGGAACTGGTGGCGCTCAGCCCGATCGCGGTGCTGCTCGGTGCCTCGGCCGCGCTGTTCCTGCGGCGCCGCCGCGGTGACGATCCCGGCGAGGAGCTGGAGGGTGCCCCGGCGGCCGGTCCGGGGGACGGGCCCGGTCCGGGTGAACAGCCGGGTGACCGCCTCGACCCCGGCGACCCCACAGACCCCCGCTAGGGCCGCTCGAAGTGCTCGCGCCGGCCCAGCCGGTGCAGCCGCAGCCACTCGCGGAAGCCCTTCGGGTCGCGACGCTGCACCAGGAAGAACCAGCCGAAGCGCGCGTACTCCTGCGGCAGCAGCCGGCGCATGCCCGGCTGGTTCATCAGGTAGCCGCGGTTGCGGTAGGTGAAGAAGCGCTTGTTCTCGTTGTCCGGGTACTGCGTGTGCATCCTCCCACCGAGGATCGGCCGGAACTCATCCGAGCCGTCCGGGTGCAGGTACGCCGTGGTCAGCGCGGTGCCGAAGGACAGCCCCGAGCGCACCAGGCGGCGGTGGTACTCGACCTCGTCGCCGCGGATGAACAGCCGGTAGTCCGGGACGCCGATGACCTCCATGGCGCGCGCGGAGATCAGCGCGCCGTTGAAGAGGCTGGCGATGCCCTCGACCAGGTCGCCCTCGAGCTCCGAGCGCCGCCGCTTCCACGTCAACCCCTGGCGCAGCGGGAAGGCCAGGCGGTCGGGCTCGTCGATGTTGCACACCACGGGCGAGACCTCGTGCAGGCCGTGGGCCTCGGCGGCGTCGAAGAGCTTCTCCAGCACGTGCTCGTTGGCGGGCCGGCCGTCGTCGTCGGCGCACCACACGGCGCCGGCGCCGAGCGCGAGCGCGGTGAGGAACCCGTAGGCGAATCCGCCCCCGCCGCCGAGGTTGGTGCGGCTGGGCAGGTAGACCCCGCGGTCCCCGGCGATCTGATTGACGACGTCGCGCACGGCTTCCTCATTGCCGTTGTCGACGACGATGATCCGCTCGACGCGGTGCGTCTGGTCCGCGACGACCTTCAGCGAGTTGCGCAGCAGTTCGGCGCGGTGGTGGGTGACGATGACGGCCATCGTCGGGTTTTCGCGGTTGAGCGGCGGGATCTCCATGGGCTTAATTCTGGCACACGGTCGCCGGCGCGCCGCCCGCGCCGCGCGAGCCGGGCGGGGCAGGCCGGCCACGCCGTGCCCCGGCATCCCGCCGGGATCGGCCTGCTACGCCTCGTCGCCGGGGGCGGGTGTGTCCGCACCCGGGGCGGGGGACGCGGCGTCGTCAATCGCGAGGCCCAACGCACGGGCGTGCGCCTCCTCGTCCTCGGGCGCCACGGAGACGGGGGCGTCCTCGCCCTGGAACTGGCGGACCATCCGGCGCATGTGCGCGCCGGCCTCGGGGCCCTCGTAGGCCTCGACGACCTCGTCGACCAGGCCCGTGCGGTGCACCTCGCCGTGGTTGATCCACACCGCCGTGTTGCACAGCTGCGCCAGGAAGTCGTTCGAGTGCGAGGCGAAGACCAGGATGCCCGAGCGCTTGACCATCTCCTGCAGCCGCACGCGCGCCTTGGCCATGAAGGCGGCGTCGACGGCGCCGATGCCCTCGTCGAGAAGCAGGATCTCCGGCTCGATCGAGGTCACCACGCCCAGCGCCAGGCGCACGCGCATACCGGTCGAGTAGGTGCGCAGCGGCATGTTGAGGTACTCGCCGAGCTCGGAGAACTCCGCGATCTCGTCCATCTTCCTCTTCATCGACCGCCGCGTCTGCCCCAGGAAGAGCCCGCGGATGATGATGTTCTCGTAACCCGAGATCTCCGGGTCCATGCCCACGCCCAGGTCGAAGACCGGCGCGACGCGGCCGCGCACCGTCGCCGAGCCGCGGGTCGGCTCGTAGATGCCCGAGAGCAGGCGCAGAAGCGTCGACTTGCCCGCGCCGTTGTGGCCGACGAGCCCGACGCGGTCGCCCTCGCGCAGGTGGAGGTTGACGTCCTTGAGCGCCTCGACGACGACCACGTTGTCCGTGTTGCGGCCGATCGCGCCGCCGGCCGCGCCGAGGAACGCCTTCTTCAGCGAGCGGGTCTTCGCGTCGAAGATCGGGAAGTCCACGCACGCGTGGTGGGTGTCGATGGAAACCATGATGTGCTCCTTATCCGCCTAGACCCAGTACGAGACCCGGAAGCGCCACTGCCGCATCGCGATCAGCGCCAGGATCACGCCGCAGACCGTGAACCCGATGACGATCCACCAGTGGTAGGCGGGCAGCGGGGCGCCGATCAGGGGCGCGCGGACGATCTCCAGGTAGTGGTAGAGCGGGTTGAGCTGGGCGAGCTTGGCCCGCGAGCCCATCTCCGCCATGTTCTCCTGCAGCGTCGAGGTCATCCACACGATCGGGGTGACGTAGAAGAGCAGCTGCGTGCCCGCCTCCAGCAGCGGGGAGATGTCGCGGTAGCGGGTGGCCACGATGCCGAAGAACATCGCCACCCACACCCCGTTGATGATCAGCAGGGCGAACGCCGGGATCGCCAGCAGCAGGTCCCAGCCCAGGTTGCGCGGGAAGATTAGCACCAGGATCAGCCAGATGACCATGTTGTGCGCCAGGAAGAGCGTCTGCTTCCACACCAGGCGGTAGACGTGCACCGACAGCGCCGAGGGCAGCTGCTTGATCAGCCCCTCGTTGTCGATGAAGATGTCCGCGCCCTCCTTGATGCACCCGGAGATGAACCCCCACATGATCAGGCCGACGGTCACGTGCGGCAGGAACTCCGCGATCGGCACCTTGAACAGCACCGAGTACAGCAGGCCGAGGGCGAGCGCCATGACGCCGGTGGCGATGGTGATCCACAGCGGGCCGAGCACGCTGCGCCGGTAGCGCTGCTTGATGTCCTGCCAGCCCAGCAGGAGCCACAGCTCATGCTGGCCGAGCCCCCGGACCAGGTCGGCCCAGGCGGCCTTCATCGTGCGCGACTGCGAGGCGGGGGCCTCACCCTCGGGCTCCGACGTCATCCGCGCCAGGTCCGCGCGCAGTTGCTGGGTACGTGTTTGTTCCTGCACGGCACCCAAGCCTAGCGGTCGGGGTGCGCGGATCGTGAGCCGTGGCGTGCTTGACGACGTCGTGCGGCCCGGCGTCGCGCGCGCCGGCGCCGCGGGTGCGTGGGGCGGTGCGCGGTGGGACGTCGGCGCGCGGAGGGGAGGCGGAGGGGCGTCGGTGACGGATCACATTTTGTGCTGGTCGTCACGCATGCCCGCCCTGACCTGGCGATGTGGCACGGCGGGCGCGGACGGGCATACTGGTGGGGACTACAGCGCACACTCTCGTCAGGAGAACCATGGTCTACGACGTCGCGGAGGTGCGCGGTCAGTACGTGTCGCTGGGTGACGGCTGGACGTACCTGAACGCGCACGACCGGCCCCAGATCCCCGAGCGGGTCGCCGCCGGGGTCGCGCGTGCCTTCCGCACGTCCGCCGCGCCCCTGCCGCCGACCACCGGGCGCGTCGGCTCGCACACGCGAACCAGCGGCGGCGGTTTCGAGGGCGAGCTGCACCTGACGGCCGCGCGTCTGGCCGTGGCCGATCTGGTCGGCTCCTCGCCGGAGAAGGTCGTGCTCGGCTCCAGCCTCGAGCAGCTCTACGCCACCCTCGCGCGCGCGATGCGGCCGATGTGGCGGCGCGGCTCGAGCGTGCTGCTGACCAACCTCGACCGGCCCGAGCTGAGCCACCAGCTCGCCGCGGCCACCGACCACGTGCGGTGGGCGCAGCCCGACCTGGGCACCGGGGAGCTGCCGGCCTACCAGTACGAGCGCCTGGTCGAGCCGGGCACCCGGCTGGTCTCCCTGCCCGCGGCCCACGAGCTTCTGGGCACCGTCACCCCGGTCACCGAGATCGTCGACGCCGCGCACCGTGCGGCCCGGCTGTGGGTGCTCGTCGACGCGACCACCTACGCGGCCTACCGCCCGGTGGACATGGGCGAGTGGGGCGCCGACATCGTCGGTGTGGACCTCGCGCGGCTGGGCGGGCCGCAGCTGGCGGCCCTGGTCTTCCGCGACGAGCTGATGCTGCGCCGCCTCGACCCGGTGGACCCGGCCGCCGAGCGCGGCACGAACCGCAGCCTCGAGTTCCCCGTCTCCGAGGGGCTGGCCGGCGGCGTCGCGCCGCTGGTGGACCACCTGGCCTCGCTGGCGCACCCGGCGGGCTCGGGTGCTTCCGGGGCGCGCGGCGGTTCCGGGGCGCGCGGTGGCGCCGGCGGGCCGCGGCGCGACCGGCTGGTGCGCTCGGCCACCGAGATGGCGGCCTACCTGCGTTCGCTGGGGCGCGACCTGGTGACCTTCATCGGTTCGCTGCCCGCGGTGCACATCCTGGGCGTGACCGGCGAGGTCGCGCAGGGGGCGCGGGTCGACCGGGTGCCGCGGATCTCCTTCGCGGTGCGCGGCGTGCCGGCCGAGACGGTGCACCGCCGGCTGCTGGACAACGGCCTGGTCACCACCGTCGCGCCGACGGGCGGGTTGCTCTCCGACATGGGTGCCGACGAGGTCGGCGGGGCCGTCACGGTCTCCCTGGCCCCGTTCAACCAGAGCCACGACATCGAGCACCTGACCCGCGTGGTCGCCTCGCTGGCTTAGGCCGCGGGTGCGTTAGCGGGCCGCCGGCGTGGGGAGCGTGGGCTGCCGGCCGGTCAAGGCCGCGGGTGAGGTTCGAGGACGGATGTCGCGGGTGAGGTTCGTGGGCGGATGTCGCGGGTGAGGTTCGTGGGCGACGCTCGCCGTCGAAGGCCGAGGGGTGGCCCCGCTGGCGTAGGCCGCAGCCGCGTTCCCGACCCTTGTGCGCGATACGCGGGTCACTTAACGTGTACCTATTCCTAGAAGCGCAGCACGCAGATTTTCCTAGAAGTGCGGTACGCAGATTCCAGGAGGCACAACGTGGTCGAGGACAACACGGTCAACGAGAATCCGGGCGGTGGTGAGAACCCGGGTGGTGGTCCTCCGCAGGGCCGCTCGCCCCGTCTGATCGGCTGGGGACTCACGGTCCTCGCCTACGTCGTCGGCTATCTCTTCTGGATCATCGGCCGGGAGTGGTGGTGGCCGACGGTCATCGTGACCTGCGTGATTCTCGTCGGTGTCTTCGCCGCGAACTGCTATCTGGCGGTCACGAGGAAGAAGTACGACCTGTTCCTGGCGGCGCTGCTGGCCGCGGCCGCGCCCTTCGTCGTCATCGCGGTCGCGTTCGGCTGCTGCTTCTCGGGCCCGCCGGCGTAGCGCGGCAGCGGCCCAGTGCCCCGACCGGCGTAGGGCTGCGGCAGCTCAGGACCTCGGCCGGTGTAGGGCCCCTGTGCCTGGTGCTTCTGAGGCCTAGCGTCCCCGTGCTCTAGCACCCTCCGACCGGAAAAATGTGTCGTGGGGGCTTTCAAGGAATCGGGTTTTCCCAGGTCGGAGGAAAAGCTCCGGTCCGCGATGACACAAAAAGTCGGTCCTCGATGGCTCGAGAGTCGCTCCACGGCGGCAGGACAGCCGATAGCACCCGCCGGCGCCCCGTGGCGGACGGCGTCGATCGGCTGTGGAGAACCGCCGTGACCGGGGAGCGGCATCCACAGACCTGAGCTCGGGGAGCGCCTTCCCGGCCCGTCATCTGCTGGGGTTGAGTCATGGACTTCGGGGCGGCGCTGATCCTGACCGACAGGCTCTCCTCCTGGGAGCGGGAAAAGTTGCGGAGGCGGGACACTCACGGGGAATCGAAGATGATCAAGCTGGCGAAGGGTGCCTATGTGCTTCCGCGGGACTGGCGCCGGCTGACGGCGAAGCAGAGATTCCTCCTGAGGGTCGCGGCCCTTCAGCACGCAGTGCCGGGCGGTGTACTGACGGGGCAGGCCGCGGCACTCGCGATGGGCCTCTCTACCTGGACCAGGCCGGGGAGCATGCGCATTGACCTCTACCTTCCCGAGGGGCGTCGGCCGAGACGGCTACCGGGAGTCCGCCTGCACAGGCCGAAGACCCGGGGCGCTCTTCCGGCGGGCGCCACGACGGTGGCGGGGATGCCGGTCCGCGTGGTCTCTCCGGCCCGGGCCGCCATCGACGCAGCCCGGTTCGACGGCGAGGCGGCGGGGCTGGTGCCTCTCGAAAACGCCTGGCACGAGGGAAGACTGACCGGAAGTGAACTGGACGCCCACCTGGATCTCTTGGCCGGGGCGCCCGGGATGCCGCGTGCGAGGAAGGCCCGGGAGATCGGCACGCCCTACGGCGAATAACCGGCCGAGAGCATCTCGGCCCTGCACATCGCCGCCGTCGGACTGCCGAGGCCCCTACGGCAGGTGTCGATCTTCGGCGGGGACGGGGCGTTCATCGGGAGAGTGGACTTCTTCTTCCCGGACGTCGGGCTGATCCTGGAGTACGAGGGAGCCGCGAAGACGGCGGGTGCCCAAGGGCGGAACACCGCTCTGCGAGAGCTTTACCGGAGCCGTGGCTTCCACAACATGGGGATGGTGCTGCGCCACCTCGACGCCGATGCACTGCGGGACCCTAGCTCGTTCCTCGAGGTGAAGGACCTCCACCGGACGCTCCAGCAGAGGGACGCGCCGGTCGACAGGCGATTCTGGGCCCCGCCGCCTTCCCCGGAACAGTGGGACCGGGGAGCCCGATACCGGACCGGGAACAACGGTCGGTATCCGCCGCCGGATCTGCGTGACTGCGCGTGAGTGGGGGATCTCCGCGGCTGCGAGGGAACAGGGGGATCTCCGCGGCTGCGAGGGAACAGGGGGGGGGGATCTCTGGGAGTGCGCGTGAGTGGGGTCGGGGATGGCCGGCGACGGCCGGGGACGGGCAGGGGTGACCGAGAAAATGTGTCATGGGGGCGTTCAACGAACCCCGTTTTCCCAGGTCGGCAACCAAGCGGAGTTCTGGGATGACACAAAAAGTCGGGCGGGACCCCGGGTTCCCCGAAATCCGCGGGATCGGGCTGCCCGAAAACCCCGGGTCCGTCACGCGGAGTCCTGGGATGACACAAAAAGTCGGGCGGGCCCCGGGCTGACCGTCAAACCCGGGCCAGCCCCGAACCCCGACCTCAGTCCGTGACGCGCAGCGCGAGCTTGCCCGTCACCTCGCCGGAGTCGAGGGCGGCGTGGGCCTGGGCGGCCTCGGCCAGCGGGAAGGTCTCGTGCACGCGGTGGGTGATCGACCCGTCCGCGATCAGCGGCCACACGTTCTCCACCGCGTCGGCCACGATCTCCGCCTTGCCCTCCACCGGGCGGGCGCGCAGCGTCGTGCCGTGGATCGAGAGGCGCTTCGGCAGCAGCGGCGCCAGGTTGATCTCCGCCTTCGTGCCGCCCTGCATGCCGATGATCACCAGCTGCCCGTCCGGCGCGAGCGCCCGGATGTTGCCCTTGAGGTACTTCGCCCCCATGATGTCGAGGATGACGTCCGCCCAGCCCTTGAGCTCCTCGGCGAAGTCCTGCTCGCGGTAGTTGATCAGCTTCGAGGCGCCCAGCTCGCGGCAGTACTCGAGCTTCTCCGCCGACCCGGCCGTCACGGCCACCTCGCAGCCGAGCGCGTGGAGCATCTGCACCGCGAAGGAGCCGACGCCGCCGGATCCGCCGTGGACCAGCACCTTCTTGCCCTCGGCCGTACCGGGCCGCAGTCCGGCGGCCATGCCGAGGTTCGACCACGCGGTGCAGGCGACCTCTATGATCGAGCCCGTCTCCGCCAGGCTCAGCCCCTCCGGAAGCGGCGCGGTCTGACCGACCGGGACGGCCACCAGCTCCGCGTAGCCGCCGCCGGCGAGCAGGCAGCCGACCTCGGAGCCGACCGCCGGGCCCTCGCCGGTGTCGTTGGCGACGACGGTGCCCGAGCACTCCATGCCGATGATCTCGGAGGCCCCGGGCGGCGGCGGATAGTGGCCGCGGGCCTGGAGCAGGTCACCGCGGTTGACCCCGGCGGTGTGCACCTTGACCAGGATCTCGCCCTCGCCGGGCACCGGGTCGGCGACGTCCTCGAGGACGAGGGAGGTCGGGTCGTTCAGGTCCTTTTGTGTGATGGCCTTCATATCGCCCCACCCTAAGGGTGACCGCGGGGCCGCGGCCACCGTTTCCGGCCCCGGGATCATCCCGGTCCTGATACCGGTGCAGGACCGCACCTCGCGCTGGTGCAGGCTCCACCCGCGGCAGTCGCGCAGCCCCGGTGCGGGCTCGCTCGTGGTACGTGGGCCTCTCGAGCGGCACCGGTGCAGCCCTGGTGTGCCGGCGGGGTCCATGCGGGTCGCGCGGCCCCGCTTCGGTATTGTTCCGGGGGCAGGGAGGCGTGGCAGAGCGGCCGAATGCACCGGTCTTGAAAACCGGCGACGGGCAACCGTCCGGGGGTTCAAATCCCCCCGCCTCCGCGCGAGAGACCGCCCCGCGGGTCCACCCGGATCCGCGGGGCGGTCGTCTCTCTTCGGGGCAAGGACCCAGCACCTAGGTCTTCAGACCCGGGCCGCAGACCCCGGTCCCAGGCCCGCGACCCGCGTGGCGCCAGGTCCCAGGCCCGGGATCCGCGGGGCGGTCTTGCCACCCCGGCACGCGCCGACCCGCGTCGTCCGCACGGCGCCGACCCGCGCGGCGTCGTCAATCGGCGACGCGCACCACCGTGCGCCCGTGGCGCCGGCCGGCCAGCAGCTCTCCGCCTGCGTCGATGACCTCGTCCAGGCCGATCTCCTCGGTCAGCGACTCGAGGATCTCCGTGTCCAGGTGCCGGGCCAGCAGCGCCCAGGCACGCTCGCGCAGCTCGGCCGGGGCGTCGACCGAGTTCGCGCCCACCAGTGTGACGCCGCGCAGGATGAACGGCAGCACCGAGCCGGGCAGGTCCGGGCCCTGCGCCATGCCGCAGGCCGCCGCGACGCCGCCCCATTTGAGCTGCGCGAGCGCGTTGACCAGCGTGTGCGAGCCGACGGTGTCGACCACCCCGGCGAAGCGCGCCTTCTGCAGCGGCTTGCCCTGGTCGGCGAAGTCGGCGCGGTCGAGGATCTCGCCGGCGCCGAGCCCGCGCAGGTAGTCGCCGTGCTCGTCGACGCGCCCGGTCAGCGCCACCGTGTCGAGGCCGAGCGCGTCCAGCAGGTGCAGCGCGATGCTGCCCACGCCGCCGGTCGCGCCCGTGACCAGCACCGGCGCGTCGCCGGCGGTCACCCCGTGATCGATGAGCGCCTGCACGCACAGCGCGGCGGTGAACCCGGCCGTGCCGACCGCGGCCGCCTGGCGCGCGTCGAAGCGGTCCGGCACCACGATTGCCGACGTCGCGGGCACCGACGTGCGTGCGACATAGCCGCCGTCGCGGCGCTCGCCGAGGCCCGCACCGTTGACGACGACGGTCTGGCCGGGGCGGAACCCGCCGCCGGGGGCCTCGACGACCGTGCCCACGGCGTCGATGCCGGGGATCAGCGGGGTGGTGCGCACGATGCCGGGGTCGCCGGCCAGCGCCATGGCGTCCTTGTAGTTCAGGGAGGAGTAGGCGACGTCGATGAGCAGGTCACCGTCGGCGACCTCGACGGCGTCCAGGTCGACCTCGGTCAGCTCCGCGGGCTGCTTGAGCTCGCGGACGACGACGGCATGGGCGGGGGAGGCGGGGGAGTGGCTCATGCCTCGCGAGTGTAGGCAAGACCCCGACCGCGGCGAGGGGTTTCGCGGCCCGGCTGAATTACAGCCCCGCGGTGCGCCAGGCCTCGAGCAGCCGGTCGTTCTCCTCGGGCGTGCTCACGGTGACGCGCACGCCCTCGGGGAAGGCGCGGACCACCACGCCGGCCTCGGCCAGCGCCTCGGAGACCCGCTGCGGGTAGTCCGCGTCGCCGTCCGGGGTGGGCAGCCAGACGAAGTTCGCCTGGGTCGGCTCGGTGCCCAGCGCCTCGGAGACCCGGTCGCGGTCGGCGACGATCTCTTCGACGCGCTCCATCAGGGCGTCCACCGCGTTCAGCGAGGCCAGCGCGCCGGCCTGCGCCGGGGCGGAGACCGCGAAGGGGATGCCGACCTTGGTCATCGCGTCGATGATGCCCGGCTCGCCGAAGGCGTAGCCCACGCGCGCGCCGGCCAGGCCGTAGGCTTTGGAGAAGGTGCGCAGGCCCACCACGTTCGGCCGCGACGCGATCTCCTCGGTGGCCACCGGGGTGTCCTCGGCGCGGTTGAACTCGAAGTACGCCTCGTCGAGGGCCACGGTGACCCGCTCCGGGATCTTGTCCATGAACTCGGCGAACTCGGCGCGCGTGATCGTCTGGCCCGACGGGTTGTTCGGGTTGCACACGAAGATCGCGCTGGTGCGCTCGGTGACGGCGGCGGCCATCGCGTCGAGGTCCAGGTGCCCGGTCCCGGTCAGCTCGACCGGCACGCACTTGGCGCCGACGACCTGCACGAAGATCGGGTAGGCCTCGAAGCTGCGCCACGGGTAGATCACCTCGTCGCCCTCGCGGGTGGTCGCCTGCAGCAGCTGCAGGCACAGCGCGGAGGAGCCGCAGCCGACGGTGACCTGCTCCGGGGAAAGACCCAGGTGGTCGGCGAGCGCGGCGGTCAGCTCGGCGGGGGGCATGGCGGGGTAGCGGTTGGCGCCGGCGGCGGCCTCGGCCATCGCGTCGACGGCGGCCTTCAGCGGCGGGAAGGTCACCTCGTTGGACGAGAGCTTCAGGGCGTCGGCGAGCTTGCGGCCGGGGGCGTAGGAGGGCAGCGTGTCCAGGTCAGGGCGGATCATGGGGTTCACCCTAGTCGCAGTTGTGTCGGGCGAAACACCGAATCAGCGGAAACCTGAGCGCCGGGCCGACCGGCCCGCCGGTCCGGCCTCGGCCGCCTCGCTCCACCGGCCGGCCACCCCGCCCCACGGGCCCGGGCCACCCCGCCCGCCGCACCCAAGCCACCCCCGCCGAGCCCAAGCCGCACCCACGGCGCAGGTGCGCGCCGGGCGCGCGCCCCGGGACGTCGTCAAGCAAGT
This sequence comes from Corynebacterium frankenforstense DSM 45800, assembly GCF_001941485.1. Lineage (NCBI taxonomy): Bacteria > Bacillati > Actinomycetota > Actinomycetes > Mycobacteriales > Corynebacteriaceae > Corynebacterium > Corynebacterium frankenforstense. The sequence goes on from NZ_CP009247.1 coordinate 204,669, forward strand.
TTGAATTCGCACGCGACGCTCCGGTAGGCTCTACGCAGTCCGGCCTCGAGTCGGACGGTCAGGAGACGTGCCAGAGCGGCCGAATGGGGCTCCCTGCTAAGGAGTTGACCTTGTGATGAGGTCCGGAGGTTCAAATCCTCTCGTCTCCGCCACGCGCCCGTAGCTCAACGGATAGAGCATCTGACTACGGATCAGAAGGTTGGGGGTTCGAATCCCTCCGGGCGCACCACCATGAAGTGACGGCCTCGTGGCCCGCCGGCTGCAGCGTGCAGCGGGCGGGCGCGGGGCCTCATTCGTGCCGCGGCGTCGGTGGACGCGGCGGGGGACAAGCACCACGACAGACGGGAGGTGCGCCGTGGGCGCCACCGAAACCTGGGATCTCGACGGACTCAAGCGCATCCTGCGCGCCGACAACCTGCGCCCCGAGCAGGCCCACGAGCTGGCCGCCCGGCTCGCCGAACCCCCGATCCAGGACGTCGTCGCGCTCGTCGAGCGCAGCGACCCCACCCGCGCGGCCCTGGTGCTGCGGCTGCTCAGCCGGCGCCGCTCCATCGAGGTCTTCGACGCGCTCGACCCGCGCCACCAGGCCGATCTGATCGGCGCGCTGCAGAACCGCGACATCTACGAGTTCTTCGACGAGCTCGACCCGGACGACCGCGTCTCGCTGCTCGACGAGCTGCCCGCCGAGATCGCCGAGGCCCTGCTGCGCCAGCTCGACCCCGGCGAATCACACGTCACCGAGGTCGTCATGGGCTACCCGAAGGGCTCGGTCGGCCGCCGCATGAGCCCGGAGGTCGCCACGATCTACTCGACGATGACGGCCGCGCAGGCGCTGGAGAAGCTGCGCCGCTCCGCCGAGGACGTCGAGACGATCTACGCGGTGCCCGTCGTCGCCCACGACCGCAAGCTCGAGGGCTTCTGCTCCTTCACCGAGATCTTCACCGCCGACGACGACACGCGCCTGGCCGAGATCATGAACCCGCCGGTGTACTGCCGCGCGCACGACGACGCCGAGGACACCGCCCGCTGGTTCCTGCCGCTCGACTACCTCGCCCTGCCCGTCGTCGACGACACCGACCGCCTCGTGGGGCTTCTGACCTGGGACGACGCCCAGGACATCGTCGAGGAGGAGGACAGCGAGGACTCCGCGCGCTCCGGTGGTTCCGAGCCGCTGCAGCAGCCCTACCTGTCCACCCCGGTGGCCAAGCTGGTGCGCTCGCGCGTGGTGTGGCTGCTGGTGCTGGCGGTCTCGGCGATCCTGACGGTGCAGGTCCTCGACGTCTTCGAGGAGACGCTGTCGAAGGTGGTCACGCTCTCGCTGTTCATCCCGCTGCTGACGGGCACCGGCGGCAACACGGGCAACCAGGCGGCCACGACGGTCACCCGCGCGCTGGCGCTCGGCGACGTGCGCAAGCGCGACATCCTGCAGGTCATGTGGCGCGAGCTGCGCGTGGGCCTGATGATGGGCGCGCTGCTCGGCGCGATCGGCTTCTGCCTGGCCGCGCTCGTCTACGGCGTGCCGATCGGCGCCGTGATCGGTTGCACCCTGCTGGCCGTGTGCACGATGTCGGCGACTGTCGGCGGCGCGATGCCGATCGTCGCCAAGTCCGTCGGCGCCGACCCCGCGGTCTTCTCCAACCCGTTCATCTCCACCTTCTGCGACGCCACCGGCCTGATCATCTACTTCCTCATCGCCATCTCCGTGCTCGGCCTCTGACCTTCGATTGCCGACGTCCCGCCCCACCGCCGGGCGCGCACCCCGCGCCGTCCGGTGTGGGGCGGCCGCGCGCCTGCGGCGCGCGGCGGGTGAGCCGCGCGGCGGGTGAGGTGCGCGCCTGCGGTGCGTGGCGGGACGTCGGAAATCGGGGCGTGTCCGCTTCTTCCGCTTCGGGGGTGGGTCCACCCCCGTACTCAGGGTGACCTGAGTGGCCGGACCTGCGCATATGTGTGACAGATGAGGTCAGAGTGTGAGGCGTCTGGGAGTCCGGTGTTCCGGTGGTTAGGATCATTATTGTAACCGCCGGTGGTGGAGAACATCGACGTCCACCCCGTTGACCTCCCCGGGCGGGAGGTGCTGGCCTCCCCGGGCGGGAGGCGCGGTGACCCACGGGAAAACCCCCGGAAACACTCGGGACCCCCAGCACGAAGGACGCCGTACCCATGACCACACCCAAGGTCCAAGAGAGTTCGTCGCACGCCGTAGGCGAGGACTCCCGCACCCCAGACTTCAAGGACATCCGCCGGCGGGTGACCGGCCTGATCGTCGGCCTGCTGCTGGCCGTCGTCATCTACCTGATCTTCCCGGACGGCGCGGCGGAGCGCATCAACGAGGCCTACGCCGAGGACGGCGTCGAGTACACCGGCAGCGCGATGCGCATCACCGCCGCCGTCGCCGTGCTCATGGGCGCCTGGTGGATGACCGAGGCGATCCCGCTGGCCGCCACCGCCCTGGTGCCGCTGGTCGCGTTCCCGCTGCTGCAGGTCATCGAGTTCGGCGAGATCTCCTCCTCCTACGCCGAACCCACGATCTTCCTGTTCATGGGCGGCTTCATCCTCGCGCTCGGCATGCAGCGCTGGAACCTGCACCGCCGGCTCGCGCTGACCGTCGTGCTCGCCGTGGGCACCCAGCCCAAGCGCCTCGTCCTCGGCTTCATGCTGGCCACCGGCTTCCTGTCGATGTGGGTCTCCAACACCGCGACCGCCGTGGTCATGCTGCCGATCGGCATGTCCGTGCTGCAGCTGACCGCCGAGACCGTCGGCGGCATGCGCAAGCAGCGCAACTTCGCCACGGCCCTGATGCTCGCGATCGCCTACTCGGCCTCGATCGGCTCGGTCGGCACCATCATCGGCACCCCGCCGAACGCCCTGCTCGTCGCCTACATGTCCAACAACCACGGCATCGAGATCGGCTTCGGCCAGTGGATGCTCGTCGGCGTGCCGATCGCCGTGGTCTTCCTGATCGTCGCGTGGCTGGTGCTGGTCACCGTGTTCAAACCCGAGATGAAGGAGATCCCCGGCGGCAAGGAGCTGATCCGTGAGGAGCTCAAGAAGCTCGGCAAGATGCACCAGCCCGAGGCTGTCACCGCTGTCGTCTTCGCCGGTGCCGCGCTGTGCTGGATCTTCGTGCCGATCCTCATCGACAACTTCGGCTGGTCCGTCACCATCGCCGACGCCGCGATCGGCCTGGCCGCCTCGCTGCTGCTGTTCATCCTGCCCTCCGGTTACAAGCCCGGCGTGAAGCTGATGGACTGGAAGACCGCCAACGACCTGCCGTGGGACGTGCTGCTGCTCTTCGGCGGCGGCCTGGCGCTGTCCAAGATGTTCTCCGAGTCCGGCCTCTCGCTGTGGATCGGTGACCTGGCCCAGGGCCTGAAGGTCCTGCCGGTGATCCTGCTGGTCGCCGCCGTGGCCGCGCTGGTGCTGATCCTCACCGAGTTCACCTCGAACACCGCGACCGCCGCGACCTTCCTGCCGATCCTCGCCGGCGTGGCCGTGGGCATCGGGCTGACCTCGGGCGGCAACGAGCAGAACGTGCTGCTGCTGACCATCCCGGTCGCCCTGGCCGCCACCTGCGCGTTCATGCTGCCGGTGGCCACCCCGCCGAACGCGATCGCCTTCGGCTCCGGCTACGTCAGTATCGGCAACATGATCAAGGGCGGCATCTGGCTGAACCTGATCGCCGTCGTGCTGATTACCATCACGGTCTACTTCATCGCGATCCCGGTCTTCGGCATCGTGTTGTGACGTCGGCGCGGTGATCGCCCGGTTGTTAGCCGCGGCGATCGCCGGAGCCGCGTGACCCCGGAACCGGCCCGGACCCCTCGTGGGTCCGGGCCGGTTCCGCGTCTGCGGGGCGTGGGGTGGTTGTGTTGTTGGTGGACTTCGAGGCGGGGGAGCGCAGTTCTGAGTCTGCGGGGCGGGGGGTCTCGGCGGGTGTTCCTGCGGGGCGTGCGGGTGCCCGGCCAGGTGTTCCTCCGGGCGAGCCCTCGCTCCCTAGGGGTTTCTGCCTGGTGAGCAGGGGATTTGGTGGCCACGGGGCCCGGGGGTAATGTATCTCCTCGTTGCAGGGGCTAGCCCCGGTGACGGACTGCGCCCGTAGCTCAACGGATAGAGCATCTGACTACGGATCAGAAGGTTGGGGGTTCGAATCCCTCCGGGCGCACGATCAGGGCCCCGCCGAAAGGCGGGGCCCATTTTCGTGTCTATGGCCTGATTGAGCGGGTCGGCCAGTCGATTGGCCGGGTCGGTCGGCCGATTGGTAGGGCTGGTCGGCCTATTGACCGGATCGGCCGGCCGGTTATCGGGGGCTGATCGGGGGAACAGGGATGGTTTCCCGCCCGGATCCGCACGGTTTTACCGACCCGGGGTCGGTAAGCGATTTCGCTCAACTCGGTGACCTGCGGGTTTGTCAGGCGGTTTTCGGGTTTACCGGCCCACACCCGGTAAAAGCAGGTGCGAACAGGCTCCCCCGAGCCGCCCGACCCCTAGAACACCTCGACGCGGGCGCCCAGCGACTCGGCCTGGATGAGCACCTGGACCCACTCGCCCTCGCCGGGGCGCACGCGCAGCACCGGGCGCGAGGAGACCGGCACCGGGCTGACCGACTCGCCGCCGCGCGCGCCGGAGGCCTCGCGTGCCTTGAACCGGATACGCGCGCTGTGACCGGCGTCGGCGAGCTCGGCGATGTCGGGCTCGGGGCGCGACAGCGACTCGCGGGCCTCGTTGAGCAGCTCGATGACCTCGTCGAGCACGTCGACCACGGCAGCGGCGTTGGTCTCGCACATGGCGCGGACCAGGGCCGGCTCGCTGCCGGCGACGCGGGTGGCGTCGCGGAAGCTGCCGGCGGCCAGTGAGTGCGCCAGCGCGCCGCCCTGGTCGCCGACCACGGCCAGGGCCTCGGCGAGCACGTGCGGCATGTGGCTGATGCGGGCGACCGCGGCGTCGTGGACCCCGACGCGGGCGGGCACGACCTCGGCGTGGACCACGCCGGCCAGGGTGGCGACGTCCTTCCACAGCTCCACCCAGGAGGCCGGGACCTCCGCGGCTCCGGCACCCGAGGCCCCAGCCGCGGCACCGGCACCCGCCCCGGAAGCCCCGGCACCGGCGGCGGTACCGGCACCGGCGGCACCCGAGCCCGCGTCCCCGCACGCCAGGTCAAACCCGATCACCCACGCGGCACCCCGGAACAGCCCCTCGTGCGAGGCCGCCCAGCCGGACTCGGCGGTGCCGGCCATCGGGTGCGAGCCGACGTAGCGCTCGGCCATCCCCCGCTCGCGCACGGCCTCGAGCACGGCCCCCTTCACGGAGACGACGTCGGTGAAGCCGCAGTCGGGGGCGAACTCGGCGATGGCGTCCAGCATCGCGCCGACGGCCCCCATGGGGGTGGCGACGACCACCAGGGCGTCATCGCCCTGGGCGCGGGACAGGACGTCGGAAAGTGAGGAGGTGACGTCGAAGCCCTCCTTCTTCGCCTCCTCGACGGCGTCGGGGGAGCGGTTGTAGCCGTAGGCGGTCTCGCCGGCGGCCACGAGGTCGCGCAGCAGGGACCCGCCGATCAGGCCGAGGCCGAGGATGCATACGGGGCGGGAGATGCGTTGTGAGCTCACCTGACAAGCATGACACAAGACGACTACCGTTGCCGGTATGCAGCCCCAGACCACGGACGGCGTGGACTTCGACGGCGAGGGCGAGGACTTCGCCAGTTTCGCGGTGACCGTGACCAGGACGGACGCACACTGGCACGTGCGCGAGTTCGACGACGACTTCGATGACCTGGACACCTCGGTCCGCGCGGTGCGTGCGCTGCGCGCCGAGGGGCCCGCGTTCGCGCTGCTGTGCGTGGACGACGACTACTTCATCGTGGTGCGCCCCTCGCCGAACCGCACGCGCGTGCTGCTCTCGGACGCGACCGCCGGGGTGGAGGACGACATCGCCGCCGCGGCGCTCGAGGAGATCGGCGCCGAGGTGCCGGACCTGAACCCCGACGAGGTCGAGGACGTCGACCCCTGGGCCGAGGGCGACTTCGACATCCTCGCCGACCTCGGCCTCTCCGAGCAGGTCATGGGTCTGATCACCGATGACCTCGACGACTGGGCCAGCGAGCAGATCGTGCGCATCGCCGAGGAGCTCGGCTTCGACGACGAGCTCTTCGACGAGGTCGACATCCCGGAGCACTGAGTTCAATTTCCGACGTCCCGTCCCCCGGCGCCCGGCGCCCTGGCGCGCCCGAGCGCGGGGGCAGTGGCGGTGCCGGTCCTGCGCCGGCTTCTTCTTCCGGCGTCGGCGCCGCCCTGGGTGGTTTTTCGTCGGCAGATTCTCCGGGAGCCGGTTCCGCCGAGCGCGGGGCCCACGTTCTGCCCGAGGCGGCGGGGGAGCGGCGCGCACGCGAGCGGATGCGCCGCGCCCTCGAGGTCGCGCGGACGACCCCGGCCGGCGACGTGCCCGTCGGTGCGGTGGTCTACTCCCCGGACGGGGAGGAGCTGGCCGCGGCGACGAACCGCCGCGACGCCGACGGCGACCCCACCGCGCACGCGGAGGTCCTCGCGCTGCGCGCCGCGGCCGAGGCGCGCGGGGACTGGCGGCTGACCGACTGCGAGCTCGTGGTCACCCTCGAGCCGTGCTCGATGTGCGCCGGCGCCCTGGTGGGCGCGCGCGTCGGCTCGTTGGTCTTCGGCGCGTGGGAGGAGAAGACCGGCGCGTGCGGATCGGCCTTCGACCTGCTGCGCGACACCGCCACGATGCACCGCCCGCAGGTGCGTGCCGGGGTGCTCGCCGACGAGTGCGCCGGTCTGCTCGCGGAGTTCTTCGCCGCCCGGCGGTGAGTGGCGGGGCGTCGGAAAGCGACCGTGGAAACGCGCGCGGCGGTGGGGACCGCGCAGACCGTGCACTATGTATGAAACAAATTCTGTGCTGTGAGCTGGTCGTTTGCCGGTGAACGGCGTTCGTCGACGATTCCGCGCCCGTCACGGCGCGCGCGGCGTCGTTAGACTGAAGGGCACAAGAACACCGACGAAAGGAGCATGCATATGGGTGACATCCAGAACAAGGCTGAGGACTTCGCCGGAAAGGCCAAGGAGGCCGCCGGTGATGTGACCGACAACAAGGACCTGCAGAACGAGGGCAAGGCCGACCAGGTCGTCTCCGACGCCAAGGAGAAGCTCTCCGACGCCGGCGACGCCGTCAAGGACAAGGCCAACGAGGTCATCGGCAAGTTCAAGGACGACAAGTAAGACTTGTCTCCCTCAAGGGTCCGCGCGAGCGGCCCTGCGCACGGCCCGGGATTTTCCCCGGGCCGTTTTGCGTGTCCGGTGGGGTGCGGCGGGGCGTGTCTGGTGGGGTGCGGCGGGGCGTGTCCGGTGGGGTGCGGCGGGGCGCGTGCCGTGCCGCGAGGCGTGTCTGGTGGGGTGCGGCGGGGCGGCCGGTCGTGTGCGGTGGGGTGCGGCCGGGCGTGTCCGGTGGGGCTTGTGCGGTGCCGCGGGGCGGGCGGGGGAAAGCGTCGCGAACGGGTGATTTGGTCGCGGCGGAACCGGTCGGTTAGCCTATTCGGCGGTGGCGTGTCCGAGCGGCCGAAGGTGATCGCCTCGAAAGCGATTGTTGGGTAACCCCCAACCGAGGGTTCAAATCCCTCCGCCACCGCGCAGCGGGACCGCGTCCCCTCCCCGATTGGATCGGGAGGGGGCGCGGTCCCTTTTTGTCGTCGGCTCGTCGGGTCGCCGGTTCGTCGGGTACCGGAGCCTGGGAACACCCGCGCTCTTCGTCACTGTGCACCGCCGCCCGGGTGGGGAACCCACCCGCCCCGGAGACGGCGCGCGCACCGCGTGGGCGGGGGACCCACCCGCCCCGCAGACGGCGCGCGCACCGCGTGGGCGATGTAACGCCGGGGCCGCGCGCGTCGGAAAGCTCTTGTGGTGCCCGCGGGGCCTCGGTACCGTTCCGGGACGCGGGTAGAATTGGACTGTTGCCCTGCACCCTCGACTCTGGAGTCTGGACTGACGTGGCTGAGCTGCTCTTCAAAATGGGACGCTGGTCGTTCCGCCGCAAGTGGGTCGTCCTCGCGACGTGGCTGATCATCCTCGGTGCCGTGGCGGGCGCCGCGGTGGGGTTCAGCAAGCCGTTTTCCAGCCAGTTCAGCATCGGCAACGCCCCGTCCATCGAGGCGACCAAGCTGATGATGGAGAACTTCCCCGACGCCGGCAACCCCGCCGACGCCGCGACGGTCAACCTGGTCTTCGCCAGCACCGACGGCAGCAGACTCGACGAGGAGCACAACAAGGAGGCCATCGACGACGTCATCCACGCCGTCGAGGACAGCCTGAGCGACGAGATCCGCAACACCCAGCGCTTCGGCAACCCGGTCGTGCTCTCGCCCCAGCTGACGCAGGGCGTCTACGACATGTCCGTCGAGCAGGGCCTGCCCGAGGCGACGGCGCGCGAGGACGCAGAGAACCTCGCGCTGGTCTCCGACGACGGGCGCATCGCCTACACGACCTTCGACTTCGACGTCGACTCCGCGATGAAGGTCAGCGACGAGCAACGCCAGGCCGTCTACGACGCCATGGAGCTCGGCCGGGACCAGGGCCTGCAGGTGGAGGCCGGCGGCGCCGGCTTCGGCGACCCGATCGCCATCAAGGCCACCAGTGAGGTCGTCGGCCTGGCCGTCGCCTTCGTGGTGCTGCTGCTGACCTTCGGCTCCCTGATCGCCGCGGGCCTGCCGCTGATCACCGCCGTGATCGGCGTGGGCATCGGCGTGCTCTCGATCCTCCTGACCACCGCCGTCGTCGAGCTCAACGACGTCACCCCGACCCTGGCGATCATGATCGGCCTGGCCGTGGGCATCGACTACGCGCTGTTCATCCTCTCGCGCTACCGCGTGGAGCGGGAACGCATGCCCGCGCCCGACGCCGCCGGCATGGCCGTGGGCACCGCGGGCTCGGCCGTGGTCTTCGCCGCGGCGACCGTGATCATCGCGCTGGCGGCCCTCGTCGTCGCCGGCATCGAGTTCCTGTCCTGGATGGGCCTGTTGGCCGCGCTGACCGTGGCCGTGGCGATGCTGGTGGCCCTGACCCTGGTGCCCGCGCTGCTGGGCATCTTCGGCGAGCGGGCCTTCGGCGCGCGCATCCCGGGCGTGGCCGGCAACAAGAAGCGCGACGGCTCCTGGCCGAAGCGCTTCCGCAAGGGCATGACCATGGGCCGGCGCTGGGTCACGCTGGTGCAGAAGATCCCGGCGGTCATGCTCGCCGCCGTGATCCTGGGCCTCGGCGTGCTCTCGCTGCCGGTGACGCGCCTGGAGATGGCGCTGCCCTCGGACACGACCTCGAACGTCGACACCACCCAGCGCAAGGCCGCGGACCTGATGGCCGAGGGCTTCGGCGCCGGCGTCAACGCCCCGCTGCTCTTCGTCGTCGACGCCCACGCGGTCGACCCCGACGCGCCGGCCCTGCGCCCATTCGTCGAGGCGCAGCGTCAGGGCGCGGAGGCTGAGGCAGCCGAGGCCGATCCCGCGAACGCCGAGGGTGCCGGGGGCGCCGACAACGCCGCCGCCGAACCCTTCGACGAGCACAAGGCCGCCGCCCAGGCCGCCTACATCTACACCGTCGACAAAATCGACGGCATGGCGGAGATCAAGAACGCCCAGCTGGTCGGCATGAACGACGACGCCACCGCCGCCCAGGTCATGATCACCCCGTACACGGGTCCCGAGGAGCAGGAGACCGTCGACGTCTCCCACGCCCTGCGCGACCGCGCCGCGGAGATCGAGGCCGCCACGGGTGCGACGGTCGGCATGACGGGCCTGACGGCCGTCCAGATGGACATCACCGAGGAGCTGGGCAACGCGATGCCGCTCTACCTGGCCATCGTGGTGGGGCTGGCGATCGTGCTGCTCCTGCTGGTCTTCCGCTCGATCATGGTGCCGGTGGTCGCGGGGTTGGGCTTCCTGCTCTCGGTCGGCGCCGCCTTCGGCGTGACGGTGCTGTTCTGGCAGGAGGGCCTGTGGGGCCTGGTCAGCTCGCCGGGGCCGCTGATCTCCTTCATGCCGATCTTCCTGATCGGCGTGACCTTCGGCCTGGCGATGGACTACCAGATGTTCCTGGTCAGCCGAATGCGTGAGCACTACACGCACAACGGCGGCCGCGCGCGGGAGGGATCGCGCTACAACGGCGTCGAGGAGTCCGTCATCGAGGGCTTCTCCGCCGGTGCGCGCGTGGTCACGGCCGCGGCGCTGATCATGATCGCCGTCTTCGTCGCGTTCATCGACCAGCCGCTGCCGTTCATCCAGATCTTCGGCTTCGCGCTGGGCGCGGGCGTCCTCTTCGACGCCTTCTTCATCCGCATGACGCTGGTGCCGGCGACCATGTTCCTCATGGGGCGGGCGACCTGGTGGATCCCGCGCTGGCTCGACCGCATCCTGCCGAGCCTCGACGTCGAGGGATCGAAGCTGGAGAAGGACTTCGAGGCCGGCCTCATCGGCCGGGACCTGCGTGGGGAGTCCGGGGAGACCGGGGAGTCCGAGGACGCCTCGATTGACGACGCCGCGCAGCGCCCCCGTCGCGCCGCCGCTCACCGTCGGCGTTGACGAGCCGCGGCGCCGGGGCGCCGCGGGGGCGGGGCGCGTCGGTGCGGTGCCGTCAATCGGACCATTAGCATCGGAGAACATGCAGACACCCGCCATGGACACCGACCTCAGCTTCCGCGTGGACACGCGCCTGGACCCCGCCGAGGCGGCCTCCGGTGGGCACGCGGTGCACGGGCGCACGGGCGTGATCAGCACGCCGCACGGTGAGATCGCCACCCCGGCGTTCATCCCCGTGGCCACGAAGGCGACCGTCAAGACGCTGACCCCGGAGCAGGTGCGCTCCACCGGCGCGCAGGCGATCCTCTCGAACGCGTACCACCTCTACCTGCAGCCCGGCGAGGACATCGTCGACGAGGCCGGGGGAGTGGCGGCCTTCGAGAACTGGCACGGGCCGACCTACACCGACTCCGGCGGATTCCAGGTCATGAGCCAGGGCGTCGGTTTCCGCAAGGTGCTGGCCATGGACCTGACCGACCTGACGGAGGCGGACATCCGCGCCGTCGACAAGGAACGCAAGGCGCACGTCGACGAGGACGGCGTGGACTTCAAGAGCTTCATCGACGGCTCGCTGCACCGCTTCACCCCGGAGCGCTCCATGCAGATCCAGCACTCCCTCGGCGCGGACATCATGTTCGCCTTCGACGAGCTGACCACGCTCGTCGACACGCGCGCCTACCAGGAGTCCTCCGTCGAGCGCACGCGGCGCTGGGCCGAGCGCTGCCTCGTCGAGCACGACCGGCTCACCCGCGAGCGCACGCACCGGCCGCGCCAGTCGCTGTGGGGCGTGGTGCAGGGCGCGCAGTACGAGGACCTGCGGCGACGTGCGGCGCGCGGGTTGATTGAGCTTTCCGACGCCGCGCAGCAGCGCGGTGCGCGTGGCTTCGGCGGCTTCGGCATCGGCGGGGCGCTGGAGAAGGAGAACCTGGGCACCATCGTCGGCTGGGTCTGCGACGAGCTGCCCGAGGACAAGCCGCGCCACCTGCTGGGCATCTCCGAGCCAGACGACCTGTTCACCGCCGTCGCGGCGGGCGCGGACACCTTCGACTGCGTGGCGCCGACGCGCCTGGGTCGGCGCGGCGGGGTCTACACACTTGATGGGCGGATCAACCTGCCGGCCGCGCGCTTCAAGCGGGACTTCCGCGGCGTGGATGAGGAGTTCGGCGGCTACGTCTCGCGGAACTACTCGCGGGCCTACCTGCACCACCTGCTCAAGGCGCACGAGTACCTGGCCGGCACGCTGTGCACGCTGCACAACCTGGAGTTCATGGTCCGGCTGGTGGACAACATGCGCGCCGCGATCGCTGAGGGGCGTTTCGCCGAGTACCGCGAGGAGTTCCTCGGGCGGTACTACGCGGGCAGGAAGTAAGGGAGCCAGGGGGCGCGCGGAAGTCCTGTCTGCGATGCCCACCGGGGTGGCGTCATGCTCACTGCCGCCGCGCAGTGATTCCGGTAACCTGAAAGCGTTCATAAAAACGATGTAATACAGGCGCTTTTCGGCCAGTATTCAGGGAATCGGAAGTGACGGGCGGCTGTCATGGCTGATGGAGAACACCGACCGAAGGCGGCGTCGGAGGGGGACGCCCCGGCTGGTAGGTGCCCGCTGTGGGAACGTGGCGACGCCGTCTCGGGATTGAGTGCGCGTGCCCGTAGCCTGTGGGCGAAGTCCGGCGACGAGACCGGGTGGCTCACGCTCCCGCAGCATCTCGTCGACGCAGCCTGCGTCGCGGAGGCTCTCTGGGACGGTTGGGTGCCCGACGCGGTGAAGCGGGAGATCGCGAGGATGACGGGGCTGACGGAGGAGCAGGCCCTCATCCTGGTCACCTGGCTGGCCGGTACCCACGACATCGGCAAAGCCACCCAGAACTTCACCCGCCAGATCGAGGCGACGGGCCCGGGGGCGGACATCGTCGCCGGTGTCGGTGCAGCGGGTCTGCCCCTCGGCGCCTGGCAGCGGGCCGCGGACATGCCGTTCCTGCCCCACGGCACCGCGTCGCAGGTGATTCTCGCTTCGTGGCTCAAGGGACGGGGCGTCGGCGGGAGAGTCGCCGGTGCCATCGCCTCGGTCGCAGGGGCCCACCACGGCATTGCGCCGGCCGGGCAGGACGTCAAGCAGGCCCGGATACTCATCGCGGAGCACCCCGCCGAGTGGCACGAGGTCCAGGATGAGATCCTCGCGGACATCGCCGAGCTGACCGGGATCGACGAGGTGCTGCCGAACCTTCGGACCCGGCCCGCGGCGCCGGCGCTCTCGTTGCTCACCGGCATCGTGGTGATGTCGGACTGGATCGCCTCCAACAAGTTCGCCTTCCCGATGGTCCCGCGCGGCGCCCAGGCCGACCGGGTCGCGGCAGGTACCGCGGCGGTCGACCTGTCGGGATCCTGGCACTCCGTGTGGCCAGCGCACCTCGACGCGGACGATTACTTCCGGTCGATCTTCGCCTGGCCGGGGCACTTCACCGCACGCCCGGTCCAACAGGCTGTGCTCGAGGCGGTGGAGGGGATGCCGGACGGTGACGGCGGGCTGGTGATCATCGAGGCCCCGACCGGTGAGGGCAAGACCGAGGCGGGTCTGGCGGCTGCGCATCATCTCGCCGTCAAAGACGGCGCCCACGGTATCTTCTTCGCCGCGCCCACGATGTCCACGGCCAACGGACTCTTCGACCGCGTCCTCGAGTGGTCGCGCGCCGCGACCCCCGAGTCCGAGATCGCCTCCATGTTCCTCGCACACTCGAAGTCCGCGCTCTCCGACTCCTACCGGCGGCTGCTCCTCGAAGGGATCGACGAGGACGCGGGCGCCGCCGAGAGTGAGGCCGGTGAGGTCTTCGCGTCACGCTGGCTGAGCGGACGGCACAAGGGGATACTGTCCAACTTCGTCGTGGGCACTGTTGACCAGGTGCTCATGCTCGTCCTGCAGATGCGTTACTCCATGCTCCGCCACGTCGGTCTCGCAGGGAAGGTGGTGCTCATCGACGAGGTGCACGCCTACGACGCCTACATGTACTCCTATCTGGCGAAGACCCTGCAGTGGCTGGCCCGCTACCGCGTTCCGGTGATCCTGATGAGCGCGACCCTGCCACCCGAGCAGAAAAACCAGCTCATCGCCGCCTACCGCGGCGAGTGGTCCGCGGCGCCGGTCGCGCTCTCCTCCCGGGCCTACCCTCTGGTCACGACCGTGGCGCGGGAACGGGTGCGTGAGATCGAGGTGCCCGCACGGCCGACGGACATGCACGCCGTGGTGGAATTCATCGACGACGCCGTGCCGGCTGCCGTCGCTCAGCTGAGCGACAGGCTCGCAGAGGGTGGGTGCGCACTGGTCGTGTGCAACACCGTCGCCCGGGCCCAGGAGATGTACTCGGCCTGCGCCGAGGCGTTCCCCGGCGAGGTCGAACTACACCACTCCCGGTTCCTGGCCAACGAACGCGCGGCGAAGGAGGACCGTCTGCGCGCGGAGCTCGGCCCCGACGCACACCGGGGCCAGGGGCGTCCGCACCGCAAGGTTGTGGTGGCCACCCAGGTAGCCGAGCAGAGCCTCGACATCGACGTGGACCTGTTGATTTCCGACGTCGCGCCCATGGACCTGCTCATCCAGCGCGCCGGGCGCATGCACCGTCACGACCGTCCGGCCGGAGACCGGCCGGGTCCCGTCACGGACCCGGCGATGCTGGTGCGGGGAGTCCTCGGCCGTGACCCCGCTCCGAGGCTCGACCCCGGTACCGCCGCCGTCTACGACCCGGCGGTGCTGTTGGCGACCATGGCCGAGCTCGAGGCGACGGTGATCCCCGGCGGGTTCCGGCGTCCCGACGACATCGAGCCGTTGGTGCACGCCGTCTACGACCCCTCCCGCGAAGCTCCCCCGGGCTGGGAGGACGCCTGGGTCGAGGCCCGGGAGCGTAGTCGCGCAGCGCGCGCTGAAGCCGTCTGGCGTGCCGGGGTATTCCAGATCCCGGAGCCGGGGCACGCCATGAAGCTGGAACCGTTGTTCACCAGGTACCACGCACCGGACCGGAAGGTTGATCCGGAGCAGGCCGCCGTGGCCCAGGTGCGCGATGCCGGCGACTCGATCGAGGTCATCCCGATCGTGGTCGGAGAATACGGCTACCACCCGTGGGGATCGCCTGCGGAAGCGAGCTTCGGCGTGGAACCCGACGGCGAGGTGATGGATCTGCTGACCCGCACCACGGTGCGTTTGCCGGGGACCTTCACCCGGGAGGGTGTCATCGTGAAGGTCCTCGACGATCTCGAAGCGCACACACCCGCGGAGTGGGCGAACCACTTCCTCCTGAAGGGACAGTTGGCCCTGGTGCTGGACGAGAGTGGTCGCGGCGAGATCGCGGGGAGGCCGGTTCGCTACTCGTCCGAACTTGGTTTCGAAGATCTGTCGGCTCCGTCACGGGGTGGCCGTAGTGTGACAGACGAATGACAGAAGCAAAGGAGAAGGAACCGATGACAGAGAGCTTCTCGCTGGTGGACAGACCGTGGATCCGCTGCCAGCTCACCGACGGGACGGAATCGGAGGTGAGTATCCGCCAGGTCTTCGACGGGAGCACCGGGATCCGCGGTGTGCGAGGTGACTCGCCGACGCAGGACTACGCCGTGCTGCGACTGCTGCTGGCAGTCTACTGGCGTGCCCACGTCGCGGACGCGCAGCCCGCGCCGGGTGAGACCTACGACCACGGCGTGTGGTTTGAGACCCAGCTCGACGGCGTCGACGCCGGGGAAGCTGACGCGGCCGTCCTGGAATACCTGGAGAAGTGGGGTGACCGTTTCGACCTGCTCCACCCCGAACAGCCGTTCATGCAGGTCGCCGACCTGGCCACCGGGTCGGGGAAGATCAGCGGGGTCAGCAGGATGATCCCCGAGGCTGAGTCGGACGGCTTCACCATGCGTGCCGGCGCCGGTCGGCAGAGCCTGGGACTGGCCGAGGCGGCCCGCTGGCTCGTCCACCTGCAGGCCTACGACTACTCGGGGATCAAGTCCGGTGCCCTCGGTGACCCCCGCGTGAAGGGAGGCAAGGGCTATCCCATCGGCACCGGATGGAGCGGCATGACCGGAGGCACGGTTATCGTCGGCGAGACCCTCCGGCACACTCTGCTGTTCAACACGGTGGAGGAGGCGTTGGCCCGCGAGGACGACCACCCCGCCTGGGAGCGTCAACCCGATGGCCCCGCCGAGCGGAAGGATCCGACGCCCAAGGGGGCGGCGGACCTGGCGACCTGGCAGTCGCGCCGCGTGCGTCTTCACGTAGAGGGGGACCTGGTCACCGGCGTCCTCGTGAGCAACGGCGACAAGATCCCCGACGCCGGTGCGAACGTGAGCGACGACCCGATGACGCCGTACCGGTACAGCAGGAACAAGTCGAAGCGCGACCACGTCGTCTATTACCCGCGCCCGTATGACCTGGAGCGGACGATGTGGCGCTCGCTCGAGCCGTTGATCATCGCGGAGAAGGACGAGGGCTACGGCGAGGAGAGCGGATCCAAGTCGAAGAAGGACCTCCCTCCCAAGCGCCCCCGCACCCTGGACCAGATCGCCGAATTCGAGAACGATGACGCCGCACCCGACTGGGTGGACCTGCAGCTGGTCTCCACGGAGTACGGGCCGCAGGCCTCGACGATGGGCACCACCGTGGCGACCCACATCGAGCTCCCGCGGAGTCTCCTGGCCCCCTCGGCGGTGTCCGCCCGGCGGACTCTGATCGAGCAGGCCGCGGCCACCAGCGACGTGGCGGTGGCGCTGGGGAGGTTCGCCGGAAACCTCCTTGAGGCCGCCGGCGGTGACTACGAATTCCAGAGCTCCCCGACTGACGCGTTGCTCAAGGAACTCGAGCCTCAGTTCCTCGAGTGGATCGGGAAGCTCGACCGGGAGGACCTCGATCAGGCGGTGCGCGCCTGGCAGTCCACGGCGCAGGAGACCACCCTCTCGCAGGCACGGGTACTGCTGCGCGGCGCCGGCCCCAAAGCACTCGTCGGCAAGACGGTATCCGGGCGTGGCGACGGGCCGGACTCCATCGTCTCCGCAGGCAGCGCATACCGGAGTCTGCAGATGGCCCTACGGAAGGCACTGCCCACGACCGCCGTGGAAACGAACCCAGAGACCAGTGAGGAGAAATGACGAAGATGCCAGAAACCCAGACACACGCGGAGGAGCGCGCGTCACTCGCCGTCGCCGTCGGTGTGACGGTCAACCGGTTGCAGAACGACTACCTCTCCGGTGGCGGCCGGGCACCAGCGGCCAGGGGCGTGCTCGCTGAACTGAGGCGTGGTGCAGGGCGGCCGGCGCTGTCGGACCCACTCGCCCTGGAGCGGGTCCTGGGCGTGATGGATCCGGTCCTCACCGAGAACGAGGTAGGCACCCAGGACCGGCCGTCCCCGTCCGAGGAGGCGGCCTACCAGGCGCTGGCGTTTTTCGCCCTGCACATGCAGAGCGCGACGGCACCGGTGCATGTCCGCGGGACCTCCTTCGCCACCGCCTGCGGCCTGCTCGCCGCGCGCAGCGAATCCAAGTCCATGAAGCCCCGTTTCGACGCGCTGCTGCTGGCGCGGAACCCGCATTCCCGTCTCACCCACGTCCGGTCGCTGATCACACTGCTGCGTGGTCAGCAGATCGGCTTCGACTACGGGGCCTTCGCCCGGGATCTCCGGGCCCTGATGAACCCCCGCCACCGCGACGGCGTCCTGCTGCGGTGGGGCCGTGACTTCGCGCTCGCTCCGTACCGGAAGAACCGGCGGGCTGAAAACCACCCGACGGCCTAGCCCCGGTTGGGCCGGGTACCGACAACTCGAAACCAGAATCAACCCACGCCGGCGAACACTCCGGCGACCTCCGAAAGGAAACATGACATGTCCCTCAACCTCGAAATCCACGCACTCCAGTCGCTGCCCCCGAGCCTGATCAACCGGGACGACACCGGCGCGCCCAAGTCCGGCGTATTCGGTGGCGTCCCCCGTCAGCGTGTCTCCTCGCAGTCGTGGAAGCGCGCGATCCGCAGGACCTTCGAGGAGGACTTCGACCCTGCGATGGTTGGGTTCCGCACCAAGCGAGCTCTCGACCTGGTGGTGGACGACATCCAGGAGATCGGTGGTGAGGACGCATGGCCCGAGGACCGTGCGGTCGCCGAGGCCTCCGCGGTGTTCAAGACTCTGAAGATCAAACTCGTCGACCCGAAGAACGCCCCCGAGGGCGACGAGCTGGACGACGACCGCCGGCGGGAGCTCGCCAAGACCGGCTACCTGCTCTTCCTGAGCAAGCAGCAGATCCACAACATCGCCCAGGCAGTCGTCGACGCAGACGGGGAGAAGATCAAGAAGGCGGACGCAAAGAAGCTCTTCAACACCGACCACTCTGTCGACATCGCGATGTTCGGCCGCATGGTCGCAGATGACGCGGACTACAACGTCGACGCGTCCGTCCAGGTAGCCCACGCCATCGGCGTGCACGCCTCCGAGCCGGAATTCGACTACTTCACCGCGGTGGACGACCTTGACGAGGACGAGGCCGAGACCGGTGCCGGAATGATCGGCACGGTCCAGATGATGTCGTCGACCCTGTACCGCTATGCAAATGTCTCTCTGGACTCCCTGGCGGAGAACCTCGGCGACGCTTCCGCCGCTGTCACCTCGGCGGAGGCGTTCGTCGACGCGTTCATCAAGAGCATGCCCACCGGCAAGCTGAACACCTTCGCCAACCAGACTCTCCCGGAGCTGGTCTACGTCGCTGTCCGGGACACGCGGCCGGTCTCCCTGGTCAACGCCTTCGAGGACCCCGTCGTCGCTGAACAGGGCGAAGGGCGACGTGTGGTGGCCGCGCGTCGCTTGGCCGTGGAGGAGCGCGAGATCGAGCAGCAGTACGGGTTCGTCCCCGTCGCAGCCTTCCTCATCGGGCTGGGTGACCTGCGCAAGCCCTTCGAGGAGCTCGACGTGAAGGAGACGACCCTGCCGGAGCTCGGTGCCCAGCTCCACGAGGTGCTGGTCCGCGAACTCTCGCTGGAGGATGAGGCCCGGTGACCGCGACGCTGCTACTGCTGCTGAAGGGGCCGATGCAGGCCTGGGGAGACTCCAGCCGATACAAGATTCGTGCCACCGGTCAGATCCCCACCAAGTCAGGTGTGATCGGGATGCTCGCCGCCGCCGAAGGCCGGCGGCGCTCTGAGCCGGTCACGGATCTGGCGGGGCTGCGGTTCGCTGTCCGTGTGGATCAGCCGGGTTCCCTTCTCCGGGACTATCAGACGGCACAAGAATGGCAGTCCGGGGGCGGGACGAGTCTGGTGACCCGTTACTACCTGGCGGATGCCGTGTTCGTCGCGGCGATCGAGGCCGATGACCGTGAATTCCTCGAGAATCTGGCCGAGGCTCTGCGGAAACCGCGTTTCCCGTTGTTCCTCGGGCGGCGCAATTGCCCGGTCCCGGCCGGACTCGTGATCGGGGTGCATGAAGGTGACGCCGTCACCGCACTCAGAGACACCGCTTGGCAGGCGAGTCGATCACACCGGCGTGAGCGCACGCGGAGTGTCTCGCTTCCGATCTACCGGGATGCGGACCCCGGCGAGGAAGGCGTTCCGCACCAGGACGTCCCTGTGTCCTTCGCCCAGGAACACCGCCGCTACTCCTGGCGTGAAGTCATCCAGGATGAACCTGTGGCTGTCGACAACCCCGAGGGACGCGCCGACGACCCGTTCTTCGAGGCGGTGATCTCGGCGTGACGACGACACTCACCAGGATTCTGATCAACCCGCAGCGTAGGCAGGCGCGGAAGCTGCTCACCAATCCGCAGGCCATGCACGCGGCGGTGCGGGCCACTTTTCCGCCGGACATCGAACAAGAGGATGCCCGGGTGTTGTGGCGCGTCGATCACCGGGGTCACGAGCATGTTCTCTATGTCGTGGGACCGGAGCGGCCGGATGCCACCGGCCTGGTTGAACAGGCGGGCTGGGCGACACGGCCGGCGCAAACCGCGGAGTACACACGGTTCCTCGCTGCACTCAAGAAGGGCCAGCGCTGGCACTTCGAGCTTGTGGCCAATCCGGTTATGAGCAAGGCCGGCGAGCGCGGTACCCGGGGCAAAGTCGTGCCGCACGTCACCCCGGAGCAACAGCTGGACTGGTTGATCAAGAAGTCCGTCAACGCCGGATTCTCCGTGGCCGGGTCCGGCGAAGACGGAGAAGGCTTGCCAACCGCACGAGTGGTGGAGAGGGCCAATCTCAGGTTCCGGAGAAGGGATCGGACTGTCACCGTGCGGACCGCACGTTTCGACGGTGTTCTCGAAGTGACTGATGCTGACGCATTGAGGTCGACTCTCGTGCACGGATTGGGTAAGGCCAAAGCCTACGGGTGTGGTCTGCTGACACTGGCGCAGCCGCATTAAGGCAGGTACCCCGAAAGATGCCCAGGACACCCAGCGAAATTCCGATCGTGCGCCGCGAACTCGCGCGCATGGAGGACCGCCTGACTTTCCTCTACGTGGAGCGGGCGGTCGTCAACAGGAAGGACAACGCACTGACTGTCCTGGACAGTCGGGGCATCGCTCACGTACCTGCGACCACGCTGTCCGTGTTGATGCTGGGACCGGGCACCAAGATCACCAACGCGGCTATGGCGTTGCTGGGCGACGCCGGATGCACGGTCGTCTGGGTCGGCACCGGCGGCGTGCGGTACTACGCGCACGGGAGACCGCCGGCGAAGTCCTCCCGGATGGCTGAGGCACAGGCCCGGATCGTGACGAACCAACGTCGGCGTCTCCAGTGCGCCCGCGAGATGTACGGCATGCGCTTCCCCGGTGAGGATGTATCCAGGCTGACGATGGCACAGCTTCGGGGCAGAGAGGGCGCCAGGGTCAAGCGCATTTACGCCGCGGAGTCGGAGCGCACCGGTGTCAACTGGAATCGTCGCCGATATGATCCGGACGACTTTGACGCCGGGGATCCGATTAACCGCGCGTTGACCACTGCAAACGCGGCCTTGTACGGGATTACGCACGCTGTGATCGTCGGGCTTGGATTCATCCCCTCCCTCGGGGTGGTGCACACAGGCACTGACCGGGCTTTCGTGTATGACATCGCAGATCTCTACAAAGCGGAAACTGCTATCCCCGCTGCGTTTGAATGCGCTGGCGCACCCGACGGAGAAATCGGTGGAAGAGTACGCCGGGCACTTCGGCACAAGGTGACGAAATTGCGCGTGATGAAGCGGATGGTCCGAGATCTCTATGCGCTGATGAAAGTCGAGGGAGCGGAGCTGGTTGACGTGGATCTCATGCTGTGGAACGAGCTCGAGGTCATTGCATCCGGGGTGAATTGGGGGTCAGAGGAAGATCCGGTGATGCACTGATGATGGTTCTTGTGGTGACGGCCTGCCCGGCCGGCTTGCGTGGAGATCTGACGAAATGGCTGATGGAGGTCGCTCCCGGTGTATTCGTCGGTAGACCCTCCGCTCGGATCCGGGATCTGCTGTGGGATCGAACTGAGGAGCTTCTCCAACAGGGGAGAGCGATCCTGGTGTATTCGACTGACAACGAACAGGGAATGGAATTCCGCACGCATTTGAGCGATTGGACACCGACTGACTTCGATGGGCTGACACTGATGATGCGCGACACCAGAGCCGGCGCGGGGACGGCGCGGAGAAACACCGGCTGGAGTATCGCCAGAAATGCGCGCCGGGCCCGTCGCTCGCACGGTTAGGGCCGGGCCTTCATAGACGAGTCGTACCTAGAATAGGGTTCAGGCTCCCAAAGCTGCAGCTCTGCAAGTGTCTTCCCCGCGCCAGCGGGGATGAGCCGAACCGGTAGCGGGCCTGGTTGGTTTGGTGGTGGTCTTCCCCGCGCCAGCGGGGATGAGCCGATCCGGCCCATGCCAACCGACAGGCTCGCCGTGTCTTCCCCGCGCCAGCGGGGATGAGCCCCGATCGGGGACGCGTCAACCATTGCCGGGGGTGTCTTCCCCGCGCCAGCGGGGATGAGCCGGACGCTAACCGCGCCGCGGGCTCGATCGTCACGTCTTCCCCGCGCCAGCGGGGATGAGCCCCGCGCCGCGATGATGGCGCAAAACAGTGAGGTGTCTTCCCCGCGCCAGCGGGGATGAGCCGTACGGCGCTGGTGCTGATGGTGCCGACTACTCGTCTTCCCCGCGCCAGCGGGGATGAGCCGGAACTGACGACATGACCCCCGAGCAAGACAAGGTCTTCCCCGCGCCAGCGGGGATGAGCCCACAGGATCCAGCAGCGCCGCGCCGAAGCGCCCGTCTTCCCCGCGCCAGCGGGGATGAGCCCGGCCCCTCAACTGGCGCTTTTCTAGTGTGTTGGTCTTCCCCGCGCCAGCGGGGATGAGCCCGTGGGCACCAGGTTGTCTTCGTCGCGGCGGCGGTCTTCCCCGCGCCAGCGGGGATGAGCCGCTCGACCGCCGCCTCGCCGCCCTCGAAGCGGAAGTCTTCCCCGCGCCAGCGGGGATGAGCCCACATGCCCATCATCAAGCCGGCAACCGACCAGGTCTTCCCCGCGCCAGCGGGGATGAGCCCCGGCGTCGTATCCGCCTGTACGACGAGGAGTGGTCTTCCCCGCGCCAGCGGGGATGAGCCGGACCCCGTCCGGGTAAATCGTGGCGTACAAGCGTCTTCCCCGCGCCAGCGGGGATGAGCCGGCGCTGACGGACGGCATCATTGACGGCTCCGAGTCTTCCCCGCGCCAGCGGGGATGAGCCGCGGGCCGGGACCGGGTGGCTTCGAGGTCGGCGGTCTTCCCCGCGCCAGCGGGGATGAGCCCCCTCGCCCCGCTCGACGACCCCCACTACGACTGTCTTCCCCGCGCCAGCGGGGATGAGCCGACCGGCATCGAGTTGTTCACGAAGTTGGCCGGGTCTTCCCCGCGCCAGCGGGGATGAGCCCTCCTTGGACATGCCGCGAAATGTCGGCACGACGTCTTCCCCGCGCCAGCGGGGATGAGCCCATCATCGTTGTTGTAGAGGTCGCGCTGTTCCTGTCTTCCCCGCGCCAGCGGGGATGAGCCCATCATCGTTGTTGTAGAGGTCGCGCTGTTCCTGTCTTCCCCGCGCCAGCGGGGATGAGCCCGCCCGCAGCGTCGGCATCGAGGTGTCCAACAGGTCTTCCCCGCGCCAGCGGGGATGAGCCGCAGCTGCCAAGCCTCACCGGTCGCCTGGAAATGTCTTCCCCGCGCCAGCGGGGATGAGCCGCCATGTCACCCAGGTTCAACTCCAACTGCCGCGTCTTCCCCGCGCCAGCGGGGATGAGCCCTGGCAGACCTGGTTAATAAGTGGTGCAGGCGCGTCTTCCCCGCGCCAGCGGGGATGAGCCCTCGGCGTTGCGGTCGCGCATGGCGAAGATGTTAGTCTTCCCCGCGCCAGCGGGGATGAGCCCCGAGCAGCCTCCACACACGCACCCAACGACACGTCTTCCCCGCGCCAGCGGGGATGAGCCCCCGTCGACCTTCTCGCCGGAGGCGTCAAAATCGTCTTCCCCGCGCCAGCGGGGATGAGCCCCACTTCGATGTGACGACCGATGAGATGAAGAAGTCTTCCCCGCGCCAGCGGGGATGAGCCGACCCACGAGCGGCGCACGGTGATGGTGCCGGGGTCTTCCCCGCGCCAGCGGGGATGAGCCCCACTTCGATGTGACGACCGATGAGATGAAGAAGTCTTCCCCGCGCCAGCGGGGATGAGCCCCCACCACCGCTGATCGGTGCGGCACCAGGCTTGTCTTCCCCGCGCCAGCGGGGATGAGCCGACGTTGATCAGCTCTTCGTCCGGCCGCGAGTAGTCTTCCCCGCGCCAGCGGGGATGAGCCCATCGCCTGCTTCGTCGACTCACTGATCGACACGTCTTCCCCGCGCCAGCGGGGATGAGCCCCTTCCTAATGCCCTTGTTGTAGACCGTGTCAAGTCTTCCCCGCGCCAGCGGGGATGAGCCCGCACTGCGCAGCGAGTTCCAGACGGACTTGATGTCTTCCCCGCGCCAGCGGGGATGAGCCGTCGAGGACGGTCACGGTCGCACCTCCTGCCAGGTCTTCCCCGCGCCAGCGGGGATGAGCCGCCGCGCCTGGAACACACGCTCCACAATGTCCAGTCTTCCCCGCGCCAGCGGGGATGAGCCGTCCTGCCACACCGCCGCGGTGATCTTCACTCCGTCTTCCCCGCGCCAGCGGGGATGAGCCGTTGACGAGTTTCCAGGCCCCGCCGATGATGGCGTCTTCCCCGCGCCAGCGGGGATGAGCCCGCGCCACCGGCGTCGAGGGCGAGGCCGGAGAAGTCTTCCCCGCGCCAGCGGGGATGAGCCGATCTTCATCATCATGAAATTCGCCCAGGAGATGTCTTCCCCGCGCCAGCGGGGATGAGCCCCCGTGAGTGCCCGGTGGCGGTGCAGGTCTACGGTCTTCCCCGCGCCAGCGGGGATGAGCCACCACATCGGGTCCATACGCACCCGAACCTTCCGTCTTCCCCGCGCCAGCGGGGATGAGCCGGATTGGCTAGACACACACCCGGAATGGGCGAAGTCTTCCCCGCGCCAGCGGGGATGAGCCTGTGACGGCGGTGAGCCGGCCCCACTTGAACTCGTCTTCCCCGCGCCAGCGGGGATGAGCCCTTCTTCGAGTTCTTCGGGGCGGCGGCCTGGATGTCTTCCCCGCGCCAGCGGGGATGAGCCCTGGGACTCCGCCCCGGCGGGCTGGCTGATCCCGTCTTCCCCGCGCCAGCGGGGATGAGCCACCTTCTTCACGGTGAAGAACGGGCCGGCTGGGGTCTTCCCCGCGCCAGCGGGGATGAGCCCCAAAACCGCGACTCATCACGCTCAAACCCCCAGTCTTCCCCGCGCCAGCGGGGATGAGCCCCAAACGACCAGAAACCTTAGCCACCAAAACCAGTCTTCCCCGCGCCAGCGGGGATGAGCCGTAGGGGAGAGGCGTCAATCCGTGCAGGTAAGAGTCTTCCCCGCGCCAGCGGGATGAGCCGGGCGCCGGCTGGCATGGCAGCGCCGTACCGGGGTCTTCCCCGCGCCAGCGGGGATGAGCCCACCTGCCGCTCACGCGCATGCACCGACAACAGGTCTTCCCCGCGCCAGCGGGGATGAGCCGAACTGGCCGACACCGGTTCTGGATTCTTCGGCGTCTTCCCCGCGCCAGCGGGGATGAGCCCCACGACCCCAGCCATCGACCGGTACCGAATCAGTCTTCCCCGCGCCAGCGGGGATGAGCCGATGAACACCCGCGCCGCCCGCGGCGTCACCGCGTCTTCCCCGCGCCAGCGGGGATGAGCCGTGGGGCGCGATCATCGCGGAGGTGCCGTTTTTGTCTTCCCCGCGCCAGCGGGGATGAGCCCCGGCCTACCCACCCACCCGCTTGTCTCGGGAGGTCTTCCCCGCGCCAGCGGGGATGAGCCCCCCGTCGAATCGCCGTACAAGGTGACCATGCGGTCTTCCCCGCGCCAGCGGGGATGAGCCGCCTTCGCCGCCCACATGGGCATCGCCTGGGCTGTCTTTCCCGCGCCAGCGGGGATGAGCTCCAGGCAAGCCAGCGCCCACTACGCCGTCGACCGTCTTCCCCGCGCCAGCGGGGATGAGCCGCTTCACACCGCGGGCTGGGTTGACCTTGATCTGTCTTCCCCGCGCCAGCGGGGATGAGCCCACAACAGGATCGTGCGGCTCGGCGACTTGATAGTCTTCCCCGCGCCAGCGGGGATGAGCCCACGACCTCGGCGTCGACGGGGATCGGCTTAAGGTCTTCCCCGCGCCAGCGGGGATGAGCCTCGACCGGCCCCAGATGGTAGAAAGGCCCCGACGTCTTCCCCGCGCCAGCGGGGATGAGCCGCTCATACACGCATGATCGCCCCACCCCCGGTCGTCTTCCCCGCGCCAGCGGGGATGAGCCGCAGCGGGACCAGGGCCGTGAGGTCGAGGACTTGTCTTCCCCGCGCCAGCGGGGATGAGCCCCACCACCGCCGCCTAGCGGCTAGGAAGAAGGTGTCTTCCCCGCGTCAGCGGGGATGAGCCGTCCCGCTACTGGCGCGCCGGGCTGGCACACCTGTCTTCCCCGCGCCAGCGGGGATGAGCCCGATGCCCGCGGCATCGTCAGCGTGCCTTTCAAGTCTTCCCCGCGCCAGCGGGGATGAGCCCAGGCCCCCGTACCCACCCTCGGGCAGGGACACGTCTTCCCCGCGCCAGCGGGGATGAGCCCGCGGGGTGGCGGCCGCGCAGTTCGAGGCCCGCGTCTTCCCCGCGCCAGCGGGGATGAGCCGGTCCAGATCAGCTGGTGCACTCCCGACGGGGTGTCTTCCCCGCGCCAGCGGGGATGAGCCGAAGCATTTCGAGAAGGTCGCCGACAATCCCTCGTCTTCCCCGCGCCAGCGGGGATGAGCCCCCGAGTGAGGCGCTACTCGGAGTGACACACGGGTCTTCCCCGCGCCAGCAGGGATGAGCCCGGGACAAACCAATGAATGACGCCCGGTTGAAAGTTTTCCCCGCGCCAGCGGGGATGAGCCTCGGTGTGTCAGCTCGTGGTGCACCTCGCGAAGGTCTTCCCCGCGCCAGCGGGGATGAGCCCGGGCTACACGTCGACTCGCGGGCGGACCAGATGTCTTCGCCGCGCCAGCGGGGATGAGCCTGTGTGGGAAGCAGACCCGGACCCGGAGCCGGAGTTTTCGCCGCGCCAGCGGGGATGAGCTCGGCCGCGACGCCAAACCGCTCCGGCCTACCCGGCGTCGACCGCGACCCCGCCCCCGTTCCACTCGACCTCGCGCCGCTTGACGTGCCGGATCACCGCGTAGGTCACCGGCAGCACCACGACCTCGATCAGGGTCTTCCACAGGAACCCGACCACCACGTAGTTGACCGCGTCGCCGGCCGTCGCGATCCCGATCACCGGTGCGGCGATCAGGCAGAACAGCAGCGTGTCGGCGAACTCGCCGACCACCGTCGAGCCGATCAGCCGCGCCCACATGTTCGCGGGCCCCAGCCGGCGCTTCATGCGCACCAGCACCCACGAGTTCAGCAGCTGCCCGACCAGGTAACCGGCCAGCGAGGCCAGCACGATCTGCGGCACCAACCCGAGCACCAGCGAGAACTCGTCCTGGTTCTCGTAGAAGCTCGCGGCCGGCAGCCAGATGGCCACGTAGAAGCACACGACCGCCAGCGCGGCGACGGCGAAGCCGGTGAGGATCGCACGCCGGGCCGCGCGGAAGCCGTAGACCTCGCTGAGTACGTCGCCGAGCACGTAGGCGGCGGGAAAGAGGAAGAACGCGCCGTCGGTGACCAGCGGGCCGATCTCGACGCCCTTGGTCGCCAGGATGTTGGAGATCAGGAAGATCGCAACGAACGCCGCGACGATGACGGGGTAGTAGCTGCGTTGGACGGGGATGAAGCGGACGGTGTCGGGGGCGCCCGCCGCGCCGGTGTCCGCGGAGGCCGCGGTACCGGAGGCGACGGGCCGCCCAGACCCGTGGGAGGATTCGGTGTTGGACATGACCCGCATCTTCCCACGCGGGCGCCCTAGGCTGGCAATCATGGCTGAACCGAGCACCTCCGCCGACGCCCCCGCGCCCGCCGGCCGCTACGCCCCTTCGCCGAGCGGCGACCTCCACCTGGGCAACCTGCGCACCGCCGCGATCGCCTGGGCCGCCGCGCGCACCACGGGCCGTCGTTTCCTCATGCGCGTCGAGGACGTCGACACGCAGCGCTCCTCGCTGGAGTCCGCCGAGCGCCAGCTCGAGGATCTGGCCGCCCTCGGCCTCGACTGGGACGGCGAGGTCGCCTACCAGCACGATCGCTTCGGCGCCTACGGGTCCGCCCTCGAGAGCCTGCGCGCCGCCGGCCGCGTCTACGAGTGCTACTGCTCCCGCCGCGAGATCCGCGAGGCCTCCCGCGCCCCGCACGTCGTGCCCGGCCACTACCCGGGCACGTGCCGTTCAATTTCCGACGCCGCGCGCATCACCCGTCGCGCCGAACTCGCCGCCGAGGGGCGCACGCCCGCGTTGCGGCTGCGCACCGACACGGAGACCTGGCGCGTCCACGATGCGCTGGCCGGTGACTACACCGGCGAGGTCGACGACATGGTGCTGCGCCGCGGCGGCCAGCAGCCGGACTGGGCCTACAACCTGGCCGTCGTCGTCGACGACGCCTGGCAGGGCGTGGACCAGGTCGTCCGCGGCGACGATCTGCTGGCCTCGGCGCCGCGGCAGGCGTATCTCGCGCACCTGCTCGGCCTGCCGGAGGTGGAGTACGTGCACGTGCCGCTGGTGCTGGGCCCGGACGGCAAGCGGCTGGCCAAGCGTGACGGGGCGGTCACGCTGCGCGAGATGCGCGCCGCCGGGCGCACGGTCCCGGAGATCGTCGGGCTGATCTGCGCCTCGCTGGGCCACCCCGGCGTGGACTCGCTGGCGGGCCTGGCCGAGGTCTTCGACCTCGGAGAGCTGCCCCGCGAGCCCTGGACCTGGACGCCGGACGAGTCCTAGTGGTGGTGCTGCTTCCAGGGCTCGTGGGTGGTGGCGCGCAGCGTGGCGTCGGAGCCGGCGAGCTTCTTGATCAGCGCGAGGCGCTCGTCGTCGCCCTGCGGCACTGAACGCACGATGTCCTCCTCGGGCAGGTCGGCCGCCGAGGCGACCGGGGCGGGCGTCGGGTTGTCGATCTGCGTCGGCCCGTCCGTGGAGGGACGGATGTCGAAGTCGAAGATGTCCGTTGGCAGGTGCAGCGTCGCACAGGCGTTGGGGTAGTCGACCACCGCCGAGTAGTGGGCCTCCATCGGTGCCGCGCCGAGCAGCAGGAACGCCTGCTCGCGGGAGTAGCCGAAGGTGGTCAGGTAGTCGATGCAGTGCAGCACCGCGTTCTGGTAAGCCAGGAACGTGTCGAAGTAGCGCTGCTCGCCGTCATTGGTCACCGAGATGCCCGTGAAGGTCAGGAAGTCGGTGTAGCGCGGCGCCTGCTCGCCGGGCACGAAGATCGGGGCCGGACCGGTCTTGTAGGTGTCCATGCCGCCGGGGATGATGTCGACGCTGAACTCCATGAAGCCGCTCATCTCGATCGCACCGCACAGGGTGATCTCACCGTCGCCCTGGGAGTAGTGCAGGTCGCCGAAGCTGAAGTTGGCGCCGTCGACGAACACGGGGAAGAAGATCCGTGAGCCCTTGGTCAGGTCCTTGATGTCCAGGTTGCTGCCGTTCTCCCGCGGCGGGACGGTCACGGCGGCCTCGTGGGCGATGCGGTCGCGGTCGGCCTCAGGTACCGCGCCCAGGGTGGCGTCGATGGGTTGCGGGGCGACGGCCAGCGGCGGGGTACGGAACGGGTCCTTGGAGATCAGCGTGGCCTCGCGCTTGTTCCAGCGGGCAAGGAGCTCCGGGCTCGGGGCGGTGCCCATCAGGCCCGGGTGGCAAACCGAGTTGAAGGAGACACCCGGGATGTGGCGGGAGGTCGCCCTGTTGTCCTTGAAGTCCCAGATCGCCTTGTAGGCGTCCGGGAAGTACTCGTGGAGGAAGCTGCCGCCGTGTTTGCCGGCGAAGATGCCGGTGTAGCCCCAGCCCTCTCCGGCGAGCTCGCCGGGGTTGTCCGCCTCGCTGAGCGGACCGACGTCGAGGATGTCGACGACGAGCAGGTCTCCCGGCTTGGCGCCTTCGACGCGGAACGGGCCGGAGAGCTGGTGCGGCTTGGTGAACGGGACGTGCAGGATGTCGTCGGCGGAGTCGTTGTTCTTGACGAAGCCGTCGAACCACTCGCGGCTGTCCGCGCGGACCGTCTGGCCGGGGCGGACGTTCGCGATTGCGGGGATCTCGGGGTGCCACCGGTTGTGGCCCACGACGTCCTGGTCGGGGAAGGAACGTGAAGAGTCGAGCGTGTATGTGATGTCAGCCATGGTGTAACCATAAAGAGTTCTGGTTAACTCCAGGTTGCGTTTCCCTCGGAGATTCTTGAGCGCCCGGCTGGCAGGAGGACACGGGGTACGCAGGAGCTTGTGTCATAACGTGAACTTCGGAGTACGGTCAATGGTCGTATGAAAAATGAAGATGTTGTTGATTTCGTCCCGCGGCCAGAGGACCGCTTCTCCCTGCCCGTCCGGTGGCTGCTCTTTCTCGCAGGCGTGGCCGTCATGTCTCTCGGTATCGCCCTGACACTGCACGCTGACCTGGGCACGACCCCGATCTCCACCCCGCCCGCGGCGTTGGCCGCGTGGAGCATGACGGTGGGGCAGTGGACCATCATCTTCAACGCCATCCTCGTCGTTCTCCAGGTCGTCCTGCTGCGCCGGCGGTTCACCCTCATGGGCTACCTGCAGTTCGGTGTCGCCATCGTGTTCGGTCTGCTGTGCGACCTCGCGTTGCACCTGACGGGCTTCGTCGCCCCGGAGGCGTACTGGGAGAAGTGGTTGCTGGTCATCCTCGGCACGGTCATCGTCGCCTGCGGCGTGTTCCTCGAGGTGCTCCCCGGGCTCCTCTACGTCCCCGGCGAGGGCCTCATCACCGCGATCGTGACGGTGACCGGCTGGGACTTCGGCATCGTCAAGCAGTGCTTCGACTGGTCCCTGGTGATCATCGCCGTCGTGCTCTCCCTGATCCTCAACGGGGAGATCGTCGGCGTGCGCGAGGGCACCGTCTTCGCCGCCTTCGCCGTCGGCGCGCTCGTGCGGGTCTTCCACCACTTCGACATGGAGCGCCTGCGCAGGAAGCACTTCGGGTACTGACCGCGCCCGGCGAATTCGACTGCCCGGTCCCGGCCGGGGGGGAGTAGGGTTCCTGCGCATATGGACACTCCCGAGCACTTCCCCCCGCGGCCCGAGGACCGCTTCAGCCTGCCTGCGCGCTGGATCATCTTCTTCGTAGGCGTGACGATCATGTCGCTGGGCATCGCGGTGACGCTGCACGGTGACCTGGGAACCACGCCCATCTCGACCACGCCGGCCGCTCTGGCCGCGTGGCAGCTGACGGTGGGCCAGTGGACGGTCATCTTCAACGCGCTGCTCGTGGTCTTCCAGATCATCCTGCTGCGCCGTCGCTTTCCGCTGCTGGGCTACCTGCAGTTCCTGGTCGCGTTCGTGTTCGGCACCATGTGTGACGTCTGGCTGGGGGTGACCGACTTCCTCGCTCCGGAGGCCTACTGGCAGAAGTGGGTCCTGATCATCGTCGGCAACGTGCTCATTTCCTTCGGCGTCTTCGTCGAGGTGCTCCCGGGCATCCTCTATGTGCCGGGGGAGGGGGCCGTCGCGGCGATCGTGCGTGCGACCGACTGGAACTTCGGCACCGTCAAGCAGTGCTTCGACTGGTCGCTGGTGGGCCTGGCCGTGGTGCTCTCGCTGATCCTCAACGGTGAGGTCGTCGGCGCCCGCGAGGGCACCGTCTTCGCGGCCTTCACCGTCGGGCTGATGGTGCGCGGATTCCAGCGCCTCGACGCCGAGCGTCTGCGGAAGAAGCACTTCGGCTACTGACGGCCGGCCCATTCTGCGCAGGCATGTGCCGGACGCTGGAACAGCGGGTTTCAGCGCATGGCATGTGCAACCGTGTCGGGCAGCGGCCGGTCTCGGCGACGAAGGTCCGTCTGCACAGGGCCAAGAAATCACTCCAGGAGATTCTCCAGGGTTGAGTTAACCCACCATTGCCGTTTCAAGAACCCTTCAATTGACGACGCCGCGCGCCTGCGCGGCGTCGCTGCTCTTCCTCGGCCATTGCGTGTGCCGGGTGTCTCGGGTCTCCGGCTGTCGCGTGTGCCCCGCCGCGTGCGTCCGGCGTTGGGGGTGCCGGCGTGGGGGAGGGGGCGGCCGCCCACGGATCGCCGGGGCACAGAAAAAGACCGCCACCCGGTCTCCCGGGCGGCGGTCTCTTTCAGCTGCGGAGGATGTGGGATTTGAACCCACGTGGGAGGGTCACTCCCGCACGCATTCCAAGCGTGTGACATAGGCCGCTAGTCGAATCCTCCAGCGTCACAGGCGGGGCGTTCCCCGTCGTGCTGAAGAAATCGTACACGGCGCCCACCGCCACGGCCAAATCAGCAGGCGCGCACCGCGTCTTGGCCTCTCTCCGGTTCTCGGCTAGAGTGGGGGTCCGGATCTCGCGCGGCGTGTATCTCGTGAACTCCCCCAGGGCAGGAATGCAGCAAGGGTCAACGGGCTCTACCGGGTGCGCGGGGTCCCCTTATTTTTTATGGGCCGCCGGGGAACGGCCCACCCACGTGCGGGAGCGGCCGCAGGCGGCCGGCACGCGCGACGTCGTCAAGCACACCCGGCCCGCAGGGAGCGGCCCACCAGGGCCGTAGGAGACGGCCCCGACCGGCCGCGGGGAGCGGCCGCAGACGGCCGGCACGCGCGACGTCGTCAAGCACACCCGGCCCGCAGGTGCGCAGGGGTGCACCCCGTCGGACCCGCTGTACGATGTGTGGGCGCAGCGCGCGCCGCCTCAAGGTGGCGTGCCACACGCAGAACCACACAACTGATCCGACACGACAACCGCGTGCGCACGCGGCGCGGGGAAGGAATCTGAGGGACGATGTCGCTCACCGACATGACGGACGAGAAGCTGACGGAGCTCGCCGAGAAGGTCCGCGCCGAGTACGACGACCTGAAGGCGAAGAACCTCAACCTGAATCTGACCCGCGGCAAGCCGTCGGCCGAGCAGCTGGACTTCGCCGACGAGCTGCTCGCCCTGCCGGGGCGCGGCGAGTACACCGCCGCCGACGGCTCGGACGTGCGCAACTACGGCAACCTCAAGGGCATCCCGGACATCCGCGCCATCTGGGCGGACCTGCTGGGCCTGCCCGTCGAGCTGATCTACGCCGAGGACTCCTCGAGCCTGAACATCATGTTCGACCTGGTCAGCTGGTCGTGGACCTTCGGCAACAACGACTCCGAGCGGCCCTGGTCGGCCGAGGAGAACGTCAAGTGGATCTGCCCGGTGCCGGGCTACGACCGCCACTTCACCATCACCGAGCACTTCGGCATCGAGATGATCCCGGTCCCGCTCAACGAGGACGGCCCGGACATGGACGCCGTACGTGAGCTGGCCCGCGACCCCGAGGTCAAGGGCATGTGGCTCGTGCCGGTCTTCGCCAACCCCTCGGGTGTCACCGTCTCCGAGGACGTCGCCCGCCAGCTCGCCGAGATGCCGACCGGTGCGCCGGACTTCCGCATCGTGTGGGACAACGCCTACGCCGTGCACACGCTGACCGACGAGTTCCCCGAGAACCACAACGTCATCCGCTTCGCCGAGGAGGCCGGCAACCCGAACCGCTTCTGGTTCATGGCCTCGACCTCGAAGATCACGCACGCCGGCGCGGGCGTGGCCTTCTTCGCCTCCTCCCCGGAGAACCTCGCCTGGTACGCCTCGCACGCCGCCGTGCGCGGCATCGGCCCGAACAAGGTCAACCAGCTGGCCCACGCCCGCTACTTCGGCGACGCCGAGGGCGTGCGCGAGATCATGCTCAAGCACGCGGGCTCGCTGGCCCCGAAGTTCAAGGCCGTGCTCGACATCCTCAAGGACCGCCTCGGCGAGTACGAGGTCGCCTCCTGGACCGAGCCGACCGGCGGCTACTTCATCTCCCTGGACGTCATGGACGGCACGGCCGCCCGCGTGGTCGAGCTGGCCCGCAACGCCGGCATCGCCCTGACCGGCGCGGGCTCCTCCTTCCCGCTGCACCAGGACCCGAACGACCGCAACATCCGCCTGGCGCCCTCGCTGCCGCCGGTCGACGAGCTCGAGGAGGCCATGAACGGCGTGGCCACCTGCGTGCTGCTCGCGGCCCTGGAGAAGCTGGACAAGTAACCCCGGAAGAACGTCGGCGCCCCGCGGCGCGGAGAGGCAGGCGCATGGACGCGCGCGAGACCCTGGACTGGCTCAACGGCATCCTGCCGGCACCCCTGACGGTCGCCCGCGGCGGCGACTTCCGCGTCGGCCTTGTCGAGGCCGAGGGCCACGCCGTGGCGTGCACGACCGACTTCGCGCGCGTCGAGACCGGCCTGGCCGCCGCCGACGAGCAGGGCGTCGACGTGCGCTGCGAGCTGATGGCCGTGGCGGGTTCCGCCGCGATTTCCGACGCCGCGCTGGCCGCCGTGCGCGTCGTCGGCACCGCTGCGGCGGTGCTGGCCGAGGGTGGCCTGCCCGCCCAGCCGGGCACCGTCCTCGACGACCTGGCCGCGCGCGCCGGGCTGGCGGGGGAGACCACCGTGCGCCACGGCCTGCTCGCCGCGCCGACGGTGTGGGGCGGGCAGGTCCCGCAGGTCAACGAGGCCCCCGGCACCGTCCACGGCGAGGGCACCGACCCGTCCCGGGGCCGGCTGACCGCGGTGCTGCAGGTCGTCATGGTCACCGACGCCGAGGCGGAGCTGGCGCGGGCCGCCGGCCCGGAACGCCTGCTCGAGGCGCTGGCCCTGACCGGGGCGGATCCGGGGGACTGGGCCCGCCCGGCCGGCGGTCCGGCCGCTGGGTAGGCTGGGCGCGTGTCGCTCTACCGCAAGTACCGCCCCGCCACCTTCGCAGAGGTCGTGGGCCAGGACCAGGTCACCAAGCCGCTGAGCGCCGCGCTCGACAGCGGCCGGATCAACCACGCGTACCTGTTCTCCGGCCCGCGCGGCTGCGGAAAGACGTCCTCGGCGCGCATCCTGGCGCGCTCACTGAACTGCGTCAACGGGCCGACCTCGACGCCGTGCGGGGAGTGCGAGTCCTGCCGCGCGCTGGCACCGGGCGGGCCCGGCAACCTCGATGTCACGGAGCTGGACGCGGCCAGCCAGGGCAGCGTCGAGGACATGCGCGAACTGCGCGAGCGCGCGATGTTCGCCCCGGCGGAGTCGCGCTACCGCGTCTACATCATCGACGAGTGCCACATGATCTCCGGGGCGGGCGCCAACGCGCTGCTCAAGGTGGTCGAGGAGCCGCCGGAGCACCTGATCTTCATCTTCGCGACGACGGAGCCGGAAAAGGTCATCGGCACCATCCGCTCGCGCACGCACAACTACCCGTTCCGGCTGCTGACCCCGCAGGCGATGCGCGGGCTGCTGCAGAAGGTCACCGCCGCCGAGGGCGTGACGGTCGAGGACGCGGTCTACCCGCTGGTCATCCAGGCCGGCGGCGGCAGCCCGCGTGACTCGCTGTCGATCATGGACCAGCTCATCGGCGGCTCGGGCGACGGCCACGTCACCTACGAGAAGGCGCAGCCGCTGCTGGGCCTGACGGACTTCTCGCTGCTCGACGCCACCGTGGAGGCCCTGGCCTCCGCCGACGGCGCGCGGTTGTTCTCGACGGTCGACGACGTCATCGAGAGCGGCATCGAGCCGCGCCGCTTCGTGGTGGACCTGCTGGACCGGATGCGCGACCTGATGGTCATCCAGACGGTGCCCGAGGCCTTCGACATGGGTCTGGTGGAGGCGCCCGCGGGGCGCGCGGAGGTGCTCAGTGCCCAGGCGGGGATGTTCAGCCCGGCCGGGATCGCGCAGCTCGCGGACCAGGTCAACGAGCGGATGCCGGAGATGCGCGGGGCGACTTCGCCGCGCCTGCTCCTGGAGATCCTGTTGGCGCACCTGATGATCACCGCGCAGTCCGCGGGGCAGGGGCACGGAATCGCCGCGCCGGGCTCCGCCGCGGGTTCCGGTGCCGGCCAGTCCGGTGCGGGTGCGGGCGCGGGCGCCGGCGTCGGTCAGCCCGGCGGGCACAACCCGGGCTACGCCCCGCACGACTCCGCGGGCGGGTCCACGAGCCAGGCGCCGGTGCGCGGCAGCCGCGGATCCCAGGCGGCCCGCGAGGCCATCGCGCGTGCCCAGGCCGCGCGCTCCCAGGACCGCTCCGAGCGTCCCGAGCGCCCGGAGGTCCCGCAGCGCCGGGTGCCCTCGCAGGCCCAGCAGCCGCAGCAGCAGGCCCCGGCTGGGCAGCAGGAGCAGCAGATTGCGCCGCGGCAGTCTCAGCCGGTGCCGCAGGGGCAGCAGGCTCCCGCGCAGGAGGAGCCTCAGCAGGCTTCCACGCAGGACCAGCAGACTCCGGCCGCACCGCAGGAGCAGCAGGCTGCCCAGTCGCAGGAGCCGCAGGCCTCTGTGCAAGCGCAGCCGCAGCAGGCCTCTGTGCAAGCGCAGCCGCAGCAGGCTTCCGTGCAGTCGCAGACGCCGCGCTCCGATGCCCCGTCTGCCGGCGAGCCCCGGGCCGCGGAATCTCAGGAATCCGCCGAGGCGCCCGAGTCCTCCCCGCAGGCCCAGCCTGACGCTGAGCAGGCGCCGGAGTCCCAGGGCTCCGATTCGGCGCCGGAGGCCCAGCCGGCGGCCGAGCCGGAGCGCCAGGCCGCCGCTGAGCAGGCACCGGAGGCCCCGGCCGCCGCTGAGCCGGTCGAAGAGGCCCCGGAATCTCAGGACGCCGCACCGGCTGGCTCGGATGAGCAGGCGGAGTCTGCCGCTGCCCCGGCCGCGACGGAGCCCGCCGCCCAGCCTGACGGCGAAGCACCGGGCGAGGATGTCTCGGACGAGGAGCTCACCGAGGCGGTCCGCCGCCGGTGGGGCCAGGTCCGCCACGACGTGGGCAAGCGCAACCACATCGCCCAGATCATGCTCACCGAGGCCACCGTCCTCGGCGTGCGTGAGGGCACGGTCTACCTCGGCCACAACACCGGGGCGCTGGCCTCGCGTGTGAACGCCGAGAGCAACAACAAGGACATCGCCGCGGCCTTCACCGAGGAGTTCGGCCGTCCGCTGGCCGTCCAGTGCCAGGTGGGCACCGACCCGGTCGCCGCCGGGTTCACCGCGCCGGCGACCCCGCAGCCCGCGTGGCAGCCGCAGGCGACGACGCGCGAGCACCAGGCCCCTTCGTCCGAGGGCACCCACGAGGACGACTCCGCGGAGAGCGGCGAACCTGGGGCGGCCCCGGCCGCTGAACGACAGGAACCGCAGCCCGGGCAGGAGCAGTCTGCCCGGGAACGGCAGTCTGAGCAGAACGAGCAGTCCGAGCCGTCCGAGCAACCCCAGGAGCAGCCGCAGTCGGAGCCCGAGGAGGGCCCCGCGCAGCCCGAGGCCGAGCAGCAGCCCGCGCCCCAGGCCGAGCGGTCCGCCGAGCATCAGCAGCAGCACCGACAGCCGCAGCAGCAGGCCCCGCAGCAGCGGGCCCCGCAGCAGCCGCAGCAGAACCACCCGGCCGCCCCGGTGTGGGGCGAGCCGGCGGCGCTCGGCGGCAGCGACGAGACCCCCGGCGGCCACGTCGCGGGCGCCGCGTCGGCGGGCGCCCAGAGCCAGGACGCACCCGCGCAGGACACCCGGCCGACGCCCGCGCCCGGCCGGCAGGAGGCCGCCGCGCAGCCTGCCGATCAGGCCGACCGGCCGAACCAGGCGGGCCGGCCGGGCCCGACCGCCCAGCCCACCGCGTCCACTCAGCCCACCCCGAACGCGGACGCGCCGCACAACGGTCAGAACCCCCGGAACCCGCAGAACCCCCAGGGGGCCCAGACCGCTCCCGGAGCCCCCACAACACCGGGCGCCGACGCCGCCCCGGGCACGCGCAGCGTGCCCGGCCCCGCGCCGACGTCGAACGGGGCGCCGACGGCGGGCAACGGGACGTCGGCAAGCGGGGGCGACGACTCCGAGACGCGCGTGATCTCTCTGCGCGGCGGGCGCAAGCTGCGCGTGCCGCACGCCGGCAACGGCCGTGGCCGCCCCGCGCCGGGCCGGCGCTTCGGCGGTGGCGGCGGGTACCGCGACGTCCCGCCGCCGCCCGAGCCGATGGACGATGACGTGCCCCCGCCGCCGGACCCCATGGACTACGGCGGCCCCGGCGGACCCGGCGGACCCGGCGGGCCCGGCGGCGCCCCGCCCGCGCCCTACGACCAGCGCGCCGAGGAAGAGGACATGATGCGCGAGGCGTCGCTGCAGCCGGGCAACCTGGACCGTCGCGACGCGATGACGCTGGCGAAGGAGCTGCTCAGCAGGGAGCTCGGCGCCAAGCCGATGTGACCGCCGGGCGCCCGTGCACCCCCGCAGGGGGTGGCGCGGGCGCGCCGGGTGGACGGTAGACTGTGCCCGTCAAAGACACGATGAACCCGAGCCAGGAAGGCGCGACCGTGAACCAGCCCACCCCGCAGGACCAGTCCAACCAGGGGACCCCGGACATGCAGGCGATCCTGCAGCAGGCCCAGGAGATGCAGCAGCAGCTCCAGGCCGCCCAGCAGGAGATTCTCGCCACCGAGCTCGTCGGCTCGGCGGGCAACGGCCTCGTGGAGATCACGCTCACCGGCGGCGGCGAGGTCCGCGGCGTCAAGATCGACCCGAAGGTCGTCGACCCCGAGGACGTCGAGACCCTGCAGGACCTCGTCCAGGGCGCCTTCGCCGACGGCCACGACAAGATCGGCAAGCTGGCCCAGGAGAAGCTCGGCCCGCTGACCCCGAGCTCCGGCCCGGAGGGCGCCAGCGGCCTGTTCGGCTAGAGAGATTGCCGACGTCCCGTCGGCCCCCGTCCGCGCGCGTGCCGCGCCGTGGGCGGGGGCTTCCTGCTGCGCCGTCCCGGCGCATTACACTTGTGTGGTTCCGGAGGAAGGAGAGGATCGCCCGTGTTTGAAGGACCCTTGCAGGACCTCATCGACGAGCTGTCGCGGCTGCCCGGGGTGGGCCCGAAGTCCGCGCAGCGCATCGCCTTCCACCTGCTGCGCGTCGAGCCGGAGGACATCAGCCGGCTGACCACCGCGCTCACGGCGGTCCGCGACGGCGTCAGCTTCTGCCGGATCTGCTGCAACATCTCCGCCGACGACGTCTGCCGCATCTGCGCGGACTCGACCCGCGACGCCTCCGTGATCTGCGTGGTCGAGGAGCCCAAGGACATCCAGGTCATCGAGCGCACCGGCGAGTACGAGGGGCGCTACCACGTGCTCGGCGGGGCGCTCGACCCGCTGGCCAACGTCGGCCCGCGCGAGCTGAACATCTCGCAGCTGCTGCAGCGCATCGGCGGGGTGCTGCCGGACCGCGAGACCGCGGAGTCGACCCCGGAGGCGCCCGCCTACGAGGACACCCCGGAGGTCTCCGAGGTCATCCTGGCCACCGACCCGAACACCGAGGGCGAGGCCACGGCCTCCTACCTGGTGCGCCTGTTGCGCGACTTCCCGGGGCTGAAGATCTCCAAGCTGGCCTCGGGCATGCCGCTGGGCGGCGACCTCGAGTTCGTCGACGAGCTGACGCTCTCGCGCGCGCTGTCGGGGCGCCTGACGGTCTGACCGCCCCGTCTGGGCCGCGTGGCGGCCGCCGCGGCGCACCATGCCGTGGCGCACCGTGCCGTTGCGTGCCGGACACAGACGAATCCCCGCACCTCCGGGAGGGAGGGTGCGGGGATTCGGTTTACCGGGGACCGTCTCAGTGCCGGCGGGCCAGGCGCTCCATGCGTAGCCGGTCGATGACCGGGATCTCCAGCGGCTCGAGCTCCGCGGGCGCGATGCCCATCGCCTGGGCCAGCAGCAGGTCGGCCAGCTGCGGGTTACGCGCCAGCACCGGGCCGTGCATGTAGGTGGCGATCACGCTGCCCTGCACGGCGCCGTCGACACCGGTCTGGGTGCCGTCGCCGCGGCCCTCGGACGCCGCGGTCTGCGCGGCCGTCTCGTCCGCGTTGCCGTTGCCGTGGGTGACCTTGCCCAGCGGCTGCGCGTCCGGGCCCAGGATCGTGGCCCCCAGGTGGTTCTCGAAGCCGGTCAGCGGCTCGGTCAGCCCGGCCGAGGCGCCCGCCCCGGTCGGG
Organism: Corynebacterium frankenforstense DSM 45800; assembly: GCF_001941485.1. Lineage (NCBI taxonomy): Bacteria > Bacillati > Actinomycetota > Actinomycetes > Mycobacteriales > Corynebacteriaceae > Corynebacterium > Corynebacterium frankenforstense. Next base: position 243,879 of record NZ_CP009247.1, read on the forward strand.
GTGGAGGCCAGCTCGCCGATGGCGCGCTCGGCCATCGCGGCCGTGGTGGCGTCGATGAGCCCCACGCCGTCGACCACGCGGTCGCCGACCCGGAAGCTCTCGCCGAGGACCTGCAGGCCGGCGCAGATGGCGATCATCGGCCGCCCGGCCGCCGCCGCGCGCGACAGGCCGCCGTCGGCGATCAGGTGTTCGGCGGCCAGGATCTGCGCGGTGTCCTCGCCGCCGCCGATGGTGTAGACGTCCAGCGACTCCGGCACGGGCTCGCCGAGGGTGATCCGGTGGATCTCCGCCGGGATGTCGCGCATCCGGGCGCGCTGGCGCAGCACCAGAGCGTTGCCGTCGTCGCCGTAGGTGCCCAGAACGTCGGGCAGCACCAGCCCGATCGCAAGCGGTTCGCGGTTCACTTCCCGGCCTCCTCGTCCTTCGTTGCGGCGGCCTCGTCGGCGGCGCCGTCCGCACCTTCCGCGGCGGAGCCGGCGCCCTCGCCGACTCCGGCGGCACCGGCGCCACTGCTGGCACCGGCGGCACCGGCAGAGCCGGCACCTTCGCCGGCTCCGGCCGCGTCCTCGTCGTCGTGCCCGGCCACCGCGCGGTTGAGCGCCTTCTTCAGGTCGCGGAACGCGGTGTAGTTGGCCAGCACCTCGACCCGCCCGGGCGGGCAGGCGCGGATCGCGTCCAGCGGGTCCGGCACCAGGTCGTGGTCGATCCCGGCGTACATCAGGCGCACCGCCAGGTCCGTGCCGCGCTCGCCGGCGGCCTTGACCGAGAGGTTCTCGAAGTCCTCGAACTTCACGTCCCACAGCCAGGAGAGGTCCTCGCCGTCGGCGACCTGCCCGTTGACCGCGATGACCAGCCCGTCGGCGGTGCGGTCCACCATGGACAGGGCCTCCTGCCAGCCGGCCGGGTTCTTGGCCAGCAGCAGGTGCACGGAGCGCTCGCCGAGCTGCACCGTGGAGTAGCGCCCCGCGACGTCGTCGACCTGCTCGGCGGCGCGCACCGCGCGCCCGAAGGGCACGTCGAAGCCGCGCACGGCCGCACAGACCGCCTGCGCGGCGTTGCCGCGGTTGGCCCGGCCGGGCAGCTTCAGCGCCAGCTCCCGCTCGCCCTCGGGGGCGTGCACGCCGGCATCGTCCACGGTCCAGTCGGGCTCCGGGCGCCGGAAGACGCGACCGTCGGCAAGCGGCTTGACCGCGTACCAGTCGGCGCCCTCGCGCACGATGTGGCCGCCCGTGCGCGGGCAGGACACCGAGTCGCCGAGCCAGCCGCCGCCGGCGGCGACCCACACGGTCTTCTCGTGGTCGTAGGCGACCGAGGTCATCAGCACGTCGTCGCAGTTGGCCACCACCAGCATGTCGGGGTGGGCGTTGACGCACTCGCGCAGGCGGCGCTCGATGGTGTTGATCTCACCGACGCGGTCGAGCTGGTCGCGCGAGAGGTTGAGCAGCACCAGCACCTCGGGGTGCAGGCGCTCGGCCACGCGCGGCACGTGCAGCTCGTCGACCTCGAGCACGATGTGCGAGGCGTCCTTGCCTGCCAGCAGCGCGGAGATGATGCCGGCGTCCATGTTGTCGCCGCCGTCGTTGGTGGCCACGTCGTGGACGGTGCGCGTCGCCGCGGCCAGCATCCTCGTCGTCGTCGACTTGCCGTTCGTGCCGGTCACCAGCGCGCAGGGCCGCCCGTCGCCGAGCTGGGCCATGATCGTCGGGTCGATGGCCTGGGCGACCAGCCCGCCGATCATGCCGCCGGCGCCGCGGCCGGTCATGCGCGAGGCGGTGGTGGCCAGGCGCGCCGAGGTGGTTGCGGCTCGGGTGCGCAGGCGGCGCCACAGGGGGCGCCGCGACGGTTCGTTCTCGTCGCTCATGGGCGTCAAGCCTAGTCGGCCCCCGCGCCCGCCTCATCGTCCGCCGCGGCGTCGGATTCCCCGCCCTGCTTGCCGACGCCCGCGCCTGCCGCCACGGGCTGCGTCTGCGCGCCCTCGGCGCGTGCGACGGCGGCGAGGAACTCCTCGTCGGTGAGGATCGGGATGTTCTTGCGGTGGGCGTGCATGGCCTTGCCACGCAGGTCCTCGGTGCGGTTGCACACCACCGCCGAGGACTGGCGGGTCAGCTTCTCGGTGTAGGCCAGGCCGGCGCGCATCAGGGCGTCGATGATCTCGTCGGGCTCGCGGGTGATCTCGTCGGTGACCACGATCTCCATGCCCGGCTCGAGGCCGCGCTCCGGGGTGTAGACGCCGGGGTTGGGCACCGGGCGCGGCGCCTCGGCGGCGTCGACACGCTCGTGGGAGCGCTGCAGGCCGAGCTTGTCGGCGCGCAGCTCCTCGGGCGTGTACTTCCGGCCCACCCCGCCGTTCCCGGCGAGGTGGCGGGCCATGCGCGCGACGATCATCGTCTGCTCGCGCGAGGTGTCGGCCTCGGTGCGCCGGGCGCGCGCGACGGTCGCGTCGGCGCGCGGGGCGTCCAGGCCCATCGCGCGGGCGACGGCGCCGGGGCGGGCGTCGACGATGTCGGTGCCGGCGCGGTGCGCGGCGGCCAGGGTGTCGACGATCGCCAGCGGGCGCGGCACGTGGCCGACCTTCTTGCGCCGGCCGCGCGAGCCGGAGCGGCCGCGGCGGCGCGAACGGTTGGCGCGCGCGGCGGCGTTCATGGCGCGCCGCGACTCGGAAACGAGCCAGCCCCAGGCCAGCGGGGCATCGTGCACGATGAGCGTGCGGTTGTCGATGAGCCGGTCGAGCTTCTTGAGCACCTGCGAGAAGCGCCGGCCCGCCCGGATCTCCTCGTGGGTCAGCCCGTGCTGGTGCACGGGGCCCGGGTCGGTGCGCTCGCCGGGGTCGATGACCTCGTGGAACTTCTCCACCGGCTCGCCCTCGGCGTCGAAGACGACGGCGTCGACCGCCACCACGCGGCTGGTGGCCGGGTGGATGCCCGTGCCCTGCAGCGTGACGACGACCCAGGGGCGCTCCTCGTCCGGCTGCGGGGCGGGACGCTGCTCGCGGCTGCGGTCGCGGTCGTTCTGGTTGCCGCCGTGGTTGCCGCTGTGGTTGCCGCCGCGCCGGTCGCGGGCGTCGTGCCGGTCGTCGCCGCGGTGGCGCGAGCCGTTGTTGTTGTCCGCGTCGTTGCCGCCGTTCGCGTTGTCCGCGTCGTTCTGGTTCGCGGTGCCGCGGTGCGGGTTGTTGCGGTTCGAGCGGCGCCGGGAGCGGCCGCCCCGGCGGCGGCCGGACTTACGGCTCCGGCCGTGTTCGCCGTTCCGGTCGCGGTCGCCGCTCCGGCCGTTCTGAGCGTTCTGTCCGTGGCTGCCGTTGGCGTCCTGGCCGTCGTTGCCGCTGTCGCCCCGGCCGTCAGCGCGCTGCGCCTCGCTGTCGGTCCGGCCCCGGCCGTTCGTCTCGGTGCCGTTCTGGGCGGAGTCGTTCCGGCCGCCGTTCTGCTGCTCGCCGGCCTGGCCGCCCTCGTGGCGGGCCTGTTGGTTGTTGCGGCCGGTGCCGCCGCGACGGCGGGAGCCGCGCCTGCGGCGCCGGCGCCGGTTGCGGGAGCGTCCGTTACCGCCGGACTTCGCGTCGGCGGAGTCGCCCTGGCCGCTGTGGTTGCCCTGTGCGCTCTGGCCGCCGCGGTTGCCCTGGCTGCCCTGTGAGCTCTGGGAGCCCTGGCCGCCCTGTCCGCTCTGGCTGCCGCCGTTCCCCGTCCGTGCGGCGGAGCGGTCGGTCGCGCCCTCGGCGTCTCCGGTCTGTGTGCTGGTCATCGTCGGTCCATCTTAAACCGGCTGCGGCGCACCAGGGCCGCGACCCCGAGAAGGGTCAGCACCGCGCCGACGACGGCGACCACGACGGCCTCCGTGGTCGCGAAGCCGAGGATCGCGCCGCCGGCCACCAGCGCGACGCCGATGAGGATCGCCAGCAGCCCCGGCCACAGCGCGGGGCGCTTCTTCCCGGCCGCGTGGGCGGGTACGTGTCCGCCGGCCTCCAGGGAGTGCGCCGACCCGCGGTAGTCGTCGTAGTCGCCGTGATCGCCGTGATCACCGTGGTCGCCGCGGGCGTCATCGTCGAAGTCGTCGTAGTCGGAGTAGGCGTAGTCGGGGTCGTCGCCGTAATCGACGTATTCGTCGTATTCGTCGGCGGGCCCGTCGTACTCGTCGGGCTCGTCGTATTCACCGTGTCCGTCCGCCCCGGCGAACCCGGCCGACCCGGCGGATCCGGCGGACACAACGGGATTGGCGCGCCCGGCGGCCCCGGCGGGCCCGGGGGAGGTGCCCGGCTCGGCGGGCCCCGAGGTGGTGTAGCCGGCGGGATCGTCCGAACCGACCTGCGCCCGCGCGTCAGCCGGCGCAGCCGGGTTGCTGCGCCGGTCGGCGGCGACCTGCTCAGGGGTGACCAGCGGGAAGCCCATCGCCGCGGCGCGCTCGGGCGCCGGGGTGGGGGAGGCGGGCGCGGTCCGCCCGGGCCGTGACGCCGCAGCGCCGTCAGTCACAGCGCGGTCAGCCGCAGCGTGGTCAGTCGCAGCGTGGTCCGCCGCACCGCCGTCAGTCGCGGCGGCGCCGGCCGTCGGCCTGGCCGGCATCGGCATCGTCGGCGGAGCGACCTCGCGCAGCCGCGAGATGCGCTCCGGGGTCATCGCCGGCAGCTCGTCGGTGACCGTGGCACCCGCGACCGTGACCGTCCACTCCTTCGCCTCCGCGCCGACGACCGGGAAGCTGCCCGTCGCCGGGCGGTAGGCCGGCACCGCGGGCAACGGGTTGACCTGCGGCTCGAGGTCGGCCTCCGTCGCCGAGGCGGCGTCGCGGACGTCGACCACCACGCTGCGGGAGCCGGACGCGACGTCGGCAAGCGAACCGTCACCGTCCCCGCCCACGTCGTCGGGCGCGGCGTCGTAAATGTAGAGGCGCGCGACGGGCACCAGCCCCAGCGCGGCGAAGTGCCCGACCAGGTCGCGCACCGCGGCGGAGTCGGCTGCCGTCAGCGGGCCGACCACGTGGCCGTCGACGGCGGCCACCACGGTGCCGTCGAGCACGCGCAGCACCGCGAGGAACTGCGCGGGCACCACGCGCTCGAGCGGGCCGGTGCCCTCTCCGGCGGCGGTGTCCACGGCACGCCGGGAGCCCTCGGGGAGCAGCGCCCACGGCTCATCGGGCGCGGAGTTGGCGGGCATGACCAGGCCCGGGGCCGGCAGCAGCAGCTCGGCGGTCAGCCGCCCGGAGCCCGGCTCGGGGGTCACGGCCACGCCGGGGGCGGGGGAGAGGCCCTCGTTGAGCAGGTGGCCCAGCTGGGGGTAGGTGTCCAGCACCGCCTGAGGCAGGCGGCCGATGCGCGCCGGGCCGTGGTGGACGATCAGCCCGCCCCGGTACTCGTCGCGCGTGAGGTGCAGGCGCTCGCCGGCGGGGTCGGTGCCGCCGAGCAGGGAGAGCAGCACGCCCTGGCTGGCGGCGTCGACGGGGACGCGGGCGCCGCCGCCGGCGGTGACGAGGGGGAGCGGGTAGAGCGGGCGGTTCATGGCCCCAGTTTAAGCGGGCGGCCTGCGCTTCCGGGCCTGCACGCGCCCGGTGTCGCACCGCACACGGCGGGGTGCGGGGGTGGCGCGGGGAATTGTTGAACAATTGATTTGTCACACGTCACTCCCGGCCTTAATATGAGCCGCACCACACGAGATCCCGACGCAGAAAGGCGGCGCCGACGTGAGCAACGCCGACCGGGTCCCCGAAGCCACCACCCCCGACGAGACCGGTGCGTCCCCCGCGGGCGCGCAGGCCGGGGCCGCGCGGGCCGACGGACACACCGACGGACACCACCGCATGACGCAGGCCGAGGTGCGCAAGGCCGCCACCCCGCGCCGCGGCGCGATGTACGGGGCCATGATGCTCATGGCCACCAGTGCCATCGGGCCCGGATTCCTCACCACCACCAGCGTCTTCACCGTCCAGATGGGCGCTTCGTTGGCCTTCGCCATCATGGTGTCCATCCTCGTCGACATCGCCATCCAGCTGAACGTCTGGCGCGTGCTCGGCGTCTCCGGCCTGCGCGCCAACGAGCTCGGCAACGCCGTGCTGCCCTACCTGGGCTGGGTCCTCGGCGGCCTCGTCTTCCTCGGCGGACTCGCCTTCAACATGGGCAACATCGCCGGCGCCGGCCTCGGCCTCAACGCGATGCTGGGCCTCGACCCGATCATCGGCGGCGGGCTGGCCGCCGTCATCGCCGTGCTCGTGTTCATCTCGCGGCGCGCGGGCGTGGCGCTCGACCGCATCGTCGTCGTGCTCGGCGCGATCATGGTCCTGGTCATGCTCTACGTCGCGGTCGTCTCCGCCCCGCCGGTCGGCGAGGCGCTGAAGAACACCGTCATGCCCGAGGAGATCGACGGCGTGGTCATCACCACCCTCATCGGCGGCACCGTCGGCGGCTACATCACCTTCGCCGGCGCGCACCGCATGATCGACTCCGGCTACACCGGCCCCGAGAACGTCGGCGAGATCACCAGGACCTCCGTGCTCGGCATCATCGTCACCGGCGTCATGCGCATCCTGCTCTTCCTGGCGGTGCTCGGCGTGGTCGCCACCGGCGTGGCGCTCTCCGAAGACAACACCGCCGCCGACGCCTTCCAGCACGCCGCCGGTGAGATCGGCCTGCGCTTCTTCGGCGTGGTGCTCTTCTCCGCGGGCCTGACCAGCGTGATCGGCGCGTCCTACACCTCGGTCAGCTTCGTGACCGGCCAGGAGACCTCGCAGGCCAACCGCAGCTGGCTGACCATCGCCTTCATCGCCGTGTGCGCCGTGGGCTACCTGTTGCTGGGCAAGGGCCCGCAGCAGCTGCTCATCTTCGCCGGCGCCTTCAACGGCCTGATCCTGCCGATCGGCTTCACCATCGTCGGCTGGGTCGCCTGGCGCCGCCGCGACCTGCTGCACGGCCAGGCCTACCCGAAGTGGCTGCTGGTCCTCGGCGCGCTGGCCTGGATCTTCACCGTCTACCTGGGCGTGTTCACCTTCTCCGACATCGTCGCGCTGTGGGGCTGAGATGACTGAGGCGGCTTCTTCGATTTCCGACGCCCCGGTGCTCGGCGCCGCGACCACCCCCGCCGAGGCGCGCGCCGCGTTCCGCGGCGGCGCGGTGCGGCCCACCGCGGGGATCGCGGCAGGTTACGTGCAGTGCAACCTGCTCTCGCTGCCGGCGGCCGACGCCTTCGACTTCCTGCTCTTCGCGCAGCGCAACCCCAAGCCCTGCCCGATCATCGAGGTCCTCGAGGCCGGGCAGTTGGAGAGCGAGGTCATGCCCGGCGGCGACATCCGCCGCGACGTGCCCGCCTACCGCGTCTTCCGCGACGGCGAGCTCGTCGACGAGGTCGCGGACGTCAGCGAGGTCTGGCGCGACGACCTGGTCAGCTTCCTGATCGGCTGCTCGTTCACCTTCGAGTCGGCGCTGCTGGACGCCGGGGTGCCGGTGGCCCACATCGACCAGGGCCGCAACGTGCCGATGTACCGGACGAACGTGCCGACCCGCCCCGCGGGCCGCTTCTCCGGTCCGCTGGTGGTCTCGATGCGCCCGATGCCGGCCGCGCAGGTCGCCGACGCCGTGCGCATCACCTCGCGTTACCCGTCGGTGCACGGGGCGCCGGTGCACGTGGGAGACCCGGCCGCGATCGGGATCGAGGACATCTCCCGGCCGGACTTCGGCGAGGCCGTCGAGATCGCCGAGGGCGAGATCCCCGTCTTCTGGGGCTGCGGTGTCACCCCGCAGGCGGCGGTGATGGCCTCGAAGCCGGAGTTCGCCGTCAGCCACGCCCCGGGCCACATGCTGATCACGGACCTGAAGGACTCTGACTTCCAGGTCCCGTGAGGGCGGCTGTTATCCCGCGGGCGGTGACCAGGAAAATGTGTCATGGGGGAGTTCAACGAACCGGGTTTTCCCAGGTCAGCTTTTGACCTCGGGGCTGGGATGACACAAAAAGTCGGTTCCGGAGGGCGTGACGGGCGGGTGCGCGGGTAGCCGACCCAGGAATGAGGTCGGTCGGCCCGGAGATGGGACCGGTCGACCCGGAGATGGGGCCGGTCGACCCGGAAATGGGATCGGTCGAGCCATAGTGAGGCTGGCTGGCTCTCGTTTCGGTCATGCCGTCGGTCATTCCTCCGCGTTTCGGTCCTTCAGGGGGTGAGAACCGAGAAAATGTGTCATGGGGGAGTCCAACGAACCGGTTTTCCCAGGTCAGCTTTTGGCCTCACTCCTGGGATGACACAAAAAGTCGGTTCCGGAGGGCGTGACGGGCGGGTGCACGGATAGCCGACCCGGAAATGGAGCTGGTCGACCCGGAGATGTGACCGGTCGGCCCGGAGATGTGACCGGTCGGCCCGGAGACGGGACCGGCCGACCCGGAAATGGAGCTGGTCGACCCGGAAATGGGGCCGGTCGACCCGGAGATGGGGCCAGCTGACCCGGAGATGGGACCGGCCGGCCCGGAGATGGGGCCGGTAGGGCCGGACCGGGGGCCTACTTCTCTGTGCTCTCCGCGCTCTCGAGGATCGCGATGATGCGCTGCGCTGTGGCCAGCAGGCTCTCGCGCAGCGCCGCGGCCGCGCCCTCGCGGTCCCCGGCGGCCACCAGCTCGGTCACCCGGGCGTTCTGCTCGACGTAGTCGGCGTGGAAGTCCGGCTCGAATCGGGTGACCAGCAGGAAGACCAGGCGCATGCGCGCGAGCATCCGGTCGCTGAACTCCGCCAGGCTCGGGGCCCCGGAGGTCGCGACGATGCGGCGGTGGAAACGCTGGTTGCACGCGGCGACCGCGGCGAGGTCCCCGGCCTCGAGGCTCTCGCGGGCCTCGGCGACGATGCCCTGCAGCTCAGCGGTGTCCGGATCGTCGCCCCACAGCAGGCAGGCCGGCTCCACGGTCGCACGGACCCGGTAGAGATCGTCGACGTCCGCGGGCGTCGGGGTGACCAGGAAGACCCCGCGGTAGGGGATCCGCTCGACCACGCCCTCGGCGGCCAGCATCGCGTAGGCCTCCCGCAGCGTGTTGCGCGAGACGCCCAGGCGGGCGGCGACGGCGACCTCGTTGAGCTTCTCGCCGGGGGCGAAGTCGCCCGCCGAGATCTCCCGGCGCAGCCGGGTGGCCGCGGCATCCGCCCGGATGACCGTTCCGGCGTCGGTGGACCCGGTGGCGGCCGTGGACCCGTCGGCACCCGCGGACCCGGCGGCCCCAGCCGCACCGGCCCCGGTGACCCCGGCCGCCTCCGCGGCAGCCTTGTCGACCTTGACCGTCATGCGATCGAGCCCAGGCGGTCACCCTGGCCGAACTGCGTGCCCTCGGAGATCTCCTGGGTCAGCGTGCCGCCGGCCGGCGCGGTGATGGTGGACTCCATCTTCATCGCCTCGACGGTGGCCACGGCCTCGCCCTTGTCCACGGCGGCGCCGTCGGGGACCTTCCACTCCACCAGCGAACCGGCGAAGGAGGCCGTCACCGGCACCGAGCCGTCATCAGCCGCGCCAGACCCGGACCCGGCACCGGACCCCGCGCCGGCACCCGAACCACCGCCGGCGCCGCCCGCGGCGCCGGGGCCACCCGCAGCGGAACCGCCCGCGCCGGTCGACGCGGCGTCGGCAAGCGAGAGCAGCTCGACCGGCAGGCGCAGCTCGTGGGCGCGCCCGTCGATCTCCACGGTCAGGGCCGTGCGCTCCTGGTAGATCGCGGCGATGTCGTCGTGCGCGGTGCGGAAGTGCGGGGTGTACTCGGAGTCGACCCAGTCGGTGTAGATGCCGAAGCCCTCGGCGGAGAGCACCTCGTGGTCGACCATGTCGCGGTGGAAGGGCAGCACGGTGCGCACGCCGGTGACCTCGAACTCGGCGAGCGCCTGGCGCGCGCGGCGCAGCGCGACCTCGCGGTCCGGGCCCCAGACGATCAGCTTGCCCAGCAGCGAGTCGTAGTAGCTGGGCACCGTGCCGCCGGTGCGCACGCCCGCGTCGACGCGCACACCGGGACCCGTCGGCGGGTCCAGCAGCGTGACCGTGCCCGGGCAGGGCGCGAAGCCGTTGGCGATGTCCTCGGCGTTGATGCGGAACTCGAAGGCGTGCCCGCGCGGGGTCGGGTCCTCCGTGATCGACAGCGGCAGGCCCGCGGCGACGCGGAACTGCTCGGCGACGATGTCGACACCCGTGGTCTCCTCGGTGACCGGGTGCTCGACCTGCAGGCGCGTGTTGACCTCGAGGAAGCTGACCGTGCCGTCCTCGGCGACGATGTACTCCACCGTGCCCGCCGAGGTGTAGCCGGCCTCGCGGCAGATCGACCGGGCGCCCTCGGTGATGCCCTCGCGCTGCTCGTCGGTCAGGAACGGCGCCGGGGCCTCCTCGATGAGCTTCTGGTAGCGGCGCTGCGTCGAGCAGTCGCGGGTGCCCAGGACGACGACGTTGCCGTGGGTGTCCGCGAGCACCTGGGCCTCGACGTGGCGCGGGTGGGTGAGGAACTTCTCCACGTAGCACTCGGAGCGGCCGAACGCCTCGCCGGCCTCGCGGCCCGCGGACAGGAACGCCTCCTCGATGTCGCCGCGCTCGTGGACGACCTTCAGGCCGCGGCCGCCGCCGCCGAAGGCCGCCTTGATGGCGATGGGCAGGCCGTGCTCGTCGGCGAAGTCGCGCGCCTGCTCCCAGCTGCTCAGCGGGTCCGGGGTGCCCGGGGCCAGCGGGGCGCCGGCCTTGGTGGCCAGCTCGCGGGCGGAGAGCTTGTCGCCGAGCAGGTCGATCGCCTGGGAGGACGGGCCGACCCAGGTCAGCCCGGCGTCCTCGACGGCGCGGGCGAAGTCGGAGTTCTCCGAGAGGAATCCGTAGCCGGGGTGCACGCAGTCGGCGCCGGCGCGGTCGGCGATGTCCAGCAGCGCCGGGACGTTCATGTACGTCTCGCGGGCGGTGGAGCCGGGCAGGGCGTAGGCCTCGTCGGCGACGCGGGTGTGCAGCGCGTCGACGTCGGCCTCGGAGTAGACGGCGATGGACTTCATGCCCAGGTCGCGGGCTGCGCGCGCGATGCGCACGGCGATCTCGCCGCGGTTGGCGATCAGAACTTTCTTGAGCGGGAAGTCGGTCACTTCGTCTCCTTGGTGTCAGCGGTGTCGGCGGCGTCTGCGCTGTCGGCAGCGTCGGTGTCTGCGGGTTCAGCGGGTTCGGCGGATTCGGCGGATTCGGTGATGGTGGCCGGGTCCGTGACCTGGCCGAGGGGTTCGAGGGTGTCGGGGTCGACGGCGATGAGCTGCACGCGCGCGCCGGGCGGCAGCTGCGCGGCGATGTCGAGGTCCTCGTGGACCACGGTGGCGATCACGGGGTAGCCGCCGGTGACGGCGTGGTCGCGCAGGAAGATCACGGGCGCGCCGTTGGGCGGGACCTGCACGCAGCCGGCGATCATGCCCTCGCTGGCCAGCTCGCCGTCGCGCACGCGCTCGATGGGCGGGCCGCCGCGCCTGCGTCGCCGCCTGCTTGCCGACGCCGCGTCGGCCGCCGCCGCGTCCGCCCTCGCCGTGGCTGCGTCAGCGCCCGTGCCGTCTGCGACGGCCCGGTCGGAGTCGTCCTCGTCCCCGGGCGCGGAGCTCCCGGGTGCGGTGCCGTCAGGCGCCGCACCGTCGCCAGGCGCCGCACCGTCGTCAGGCGCCGCACTGTGGTCAGGCGCCGCACTGTCGGCGGCGCGCGCGGCGTCGGAAATCTTGTCCGGCAGCTCGGCGTCGGCGGTGGTGCCGGCGAGCTTCACGCGCCCGGCGCGGTGGCCGCCGCTGGCGGGGCCGGCGGAGCGGAAGGCGTCGATGGCGGCCTGGACGGGCAGCTCGACGGCGTCGGGCTCGAGGCGCAGGCCCACGCGGTTGGACTGGGCGGTCACGGACCAGGCGCGCGAGGTCAGGGCGGCGACGCCGTCGCGGAACCAGTCGTCACGCGGGCCCGGCACGCAGCGCAGCACCGCGCCGGTGCGCCCCTTGCCCGCGTCGTGGACGCGCACGGGGTTGTGCTGGGCGGGCGAGACCGTGCCGCGCGCGTCGGTGGGCACCGACAGCAGCGCGCCGGGCTCCAGGGGAGCCGCGCCCAGGCCGGAGAGCTGGTCGGTGGCCACGGAGCTGAGCTCGGCGGCGGCGACGATGCCGCCGCGCAGCGCGACGTAGGTGCGCGCGCCGAGGGTGGCCGGGCCGACCTTCAGCGTGGAGCCGGCGGGCAGCAGCACCGGGGAGCCCAGGCGCACCGGGGTGGTGCGCACGCGGGCGTCGGCACGCGCGCCGGTGACGGCGACGACGGTGTCGACCAGGGCGGTCAGCTCGAGCCCGCCGATGTTCTCCAGCACGGCGGCGCCCGGCCGGTTGCCCACCGCGGAGTTGGCCACGCGGGCGGCGGCGCGGTCGGCCGAGCCGGAGCCGGTCACACCGAGGTCGCCGTGGCCGGCGCGGCCGCGGTCCTCGAGCAGGGTCTGCATGCCCGTCGAGACCAGGCGGGCCACCGGCCGGTGCGGGCGGGCGTGGCGCTCGCGCTCGGCGCGCGGCGGCTCGGCCGGGTGCTCGTCGACGGCGCGGTAGCGCACGGTGTCGCCGGGGCGCACCGCGGCGGGGAAGTCCGCCTCGGGGTCCCACATGCGGTGGCGGGTGGTGCCGATCAGCTGCCAGCCGCCCGGCGAGGTGCGCGGGTAGACGGCGGTGAAGGAGCCGGCCAGGCCGACCGCGCCGGCGGGCACCGCGGTGCGCGGCGAGGAGCGCCGGGGCACGTCCATGGCATCGGCCTCGTCGGCGGCCGTGCAGTAGGTGAAGCCGGGGGCGAAGCCGCCGAAGGCGCCGGTGAAGGCGGTCGAGGTGTGCCACTCGACGAGCTCGTCGGGCGTCTTGCCCACGGCCTTCGCGGCGGCCTCGAGGTCGTCGCCGTCGTAGACGACGTCGATGACGATCTCGCGGGCGCCGGCGGTGTCGCGCTTCGGCGGGGTGAACTCGGCGAGCCGGCGGGCGGCGTCGCGCGCGGCGGCGTGCGAGTCGGTGACCACCAGCAGGGTCTCGGCGGCGGCGATGGCCTCGACCTGGCCGGGCAGCGGCTCGGCGGTCAGGGCGGCGTGCCAGTCCAGGACGGTCTCCAGGTCCGGCAGGTCGATCAGGATGGCGCGCGAGCCGACGCGGTGGACGGCCGGGCCGGGCGCGCCGGCGGCGGTGTCGGGGGACTGGCTCACAGGAACCCCTCGATCTTGACGCCCTCGGCGCCCAGGCGCTCGACGACGGCGCGGGTCAGCTCGACCGCGCCGGGGGAGTCGCCGTGCACGCACACGGACTCGGCGTCGACCTCGAGGACGCTGCCGTGGCGGGCGGTGACCGCACCGGAGGTGGCCACCTGCAGCACGCGGGCGGCCACGGCCTCCGGGTCGGTGAGAACGGCGCCGGCCTCGCGGCGGGAGACCAGCGTGCCGTCCGGGTTGTAGGCGCGGTCGGCGAAGGCCTCGCGGACCACGCGCAGGCCGGCCTTCTCGGCCAGGTCCACGGCCACCCCGCCGGGCAGGAGCATCAGCGGCAGGTCCGCAAAGGCGCGCACGCCGTCGATGACGGCCTGGGCGTGCTCCTCGTTGCGCACGATCGTGTTGTAGAGCGCGCCGTGCGGCTTGACGTAGCTGACCTTCGTGCCGTTGGCGCGGGCCAGGGCGTCGAGCGCGCCGATCTGGTAGGTGATCTCGTCGGCGAGCTCCGCCGGCGCGTAGTCGATGAAGCGGCGGCCGAAGCCGGCCTTGTCGTTGTAGCCGACGTGCGCGCCGACGACCGCACCGCGCTCGGCGGCGGACGCCAGGGTCGTGGCGATGCCGTGCGGGTCCCCGGCGTGGAAGCCGCAGGCCACGTTGGCGCTGGAGATCAGGCCGATCATGGCGGCGTCGTCGGCGACGGGGTTGCCCGCCGTGGACTCTCCGAGGTCTGCGTTGAGGTCGATGGTCGTCATCGCTGTGCGGCTCCTCCGGTATCGGGTGTTCGGGTGCGGCGCACGGTCCGGGGTTCCGGGGCCGGGGTCCGTCCCCGGGTGTCCGGGGACGGTGGGTTCCGGCGGGGCCGGGTGCTCCGGGGCCTCCGGGACACGTGCGTCGACATGGATTGTTGAACAATCCGAGTGTAACCCCCGACACCCTCGAGTGTGAAGTGTGTCGCGAACTTGACCCCCGCAGAGGATGTGCGAAGGGGCACGGGGTCTGCGTCTCCGCAGGTCCCGTGCCCCTTTTCAGTGGTTGGCCGCGCCGGCTGTCGCGTCGCCAGCCGTTGACCGGCCTTGCCGGCCGTCAGCCGCCGGACGGCCGCGCCGGCCGCACCGGCCGCGCCAGCGGCCCGCCGTCAGCCGGCCGCGCCGGCCGTTACGCCGCCAGCGCGCGGTTGATCGACGAGGTGATCGCCTTCATGGTGGCCTCCATGGTCGAGGGGTCGATGCCGATGCCCCAGGCCTGGGAGCCGTTGATCTCCGCGAACACGTAGCAGGCGGCCTCGGCGTCGTCGCCGGCGGTGCGCGCGTGCTGCTCGTACTTGATGTTCTCGAAGTCCACGCCCAGCTCCTCCAGCGCGTTGGCGTAGGCCGCGAAGGGGCCGTTGCCGGAGCCGGTGACCTCGCGGTCCTGGCCCTCGTAGGTCACCGAGGCGGTCACCTGCGTCGGCTCGCCGTCGTTCTCCGGGGTGGCCACGCGGATCTGGTTCAGCGCCAGCGGGGTGTCGCGGTCCAGGTACTCCCCGGCGAAGATGTCCCACATGTTCTTGGAGTTGACCTCGCCGCCCTCGGAGTCGGTCACCGCCTGGATCACCTGCGAGAACTCGACCTGCAGCGCGCGCGGCAGGCGCATGCCGTGGTCGGTCTTCATGATGTAGGCCACGCCGCCCTTGCCGGACTGGGAGTTCACGCGGATGACGGCCTCGTAGTCGCGGCCGACGTCCTTCGGGTCGATCGGCAGGTAGGGCACCTCCCAGACGGCGTCGTGCAGCTGCTCCCAGGTGACCTCGGCGTTGGTCGCGCCCGGGACCACGGAGTCGGCCAGGGCGTCCATGCCCTTGTTGATCGCGTCCTGGTGCGAGCCGGAGAAGGCGGTGAAGACCAGGTCGCCGCCGTAGGGGTGGCGCTCGGGTACGCGCAGCTGGTTGCAGTACTCGACGGTGGCACGCACCCGCGGCAGGTCGGAGAAGTCGATCTGCGGGTCCACGCCCTGGGTCAGCATGTTCAGGCCCAGGGTGACCAGGTCGACGTTGCCCGTGCGCTCGCCGTTGCCGAACAGGCAGCCCTCGATGCGGTCGGCGCCGGCCAGGTAGCCCAGCTCGGCGGTGGCCACGCCGGTGCCGCGGTCGTTGTGCGGGTGCAGCGAGATGATGATCGAGTCGCGCCGGTTCAGGTTGCGGTCCATCCACTCGATGGAGTCGGCGTAGACGTTCGGGGTGATCATCTCGACGGTCGAGGGCAGGTTCAGGATGATCGGGTGCTCGGGGCTGGGGTCCATGACCTCGACGACCGCGTCGCAGACCTCCTTGGCGTAGGCGACCTCGGTGCCGGTGTAGGACTCCGGCGAGTACTCCCAGCGCCAGTTGGTGTCCGGGTAGTCGGCGGCGATGGACTTGATCAGCTCGGCGGCGTCGGTGGCCATCTTCTTGATGGCCTCCTTGTCCTTACGGAAGACGACGCGGCGCTGCAGGATCGACGTCGAGTTGTAGAAGTGCACGATGACGTTCTTCGCGCCCTCGCAGGCCTCGAAGGTGCGGCGGATCAGGTGCTCGCGCGCCTGCACCAGCACCTGGATGGAGACGTCGTCGGGGATCATGTCGTTCTCGATGATCTCGCGGACGAAGTCGTAGTCGGTCTGGGAGGCGGACGGGAAGCCGACCTCGATCTCCTTGTAGCCCATCTCGACCAGCAGCTCGAACATGCGGCGCTTGCGCTCGGGGCTCATCGGGTCGATCAGCGCCTGGTTGCCGTCGCGCAGGTCGACGGCGCACCATACGGGCGCGTGCTCGATCTTGCGGTCCGGCCAGGTGCGGTCCGGCAGCGAGAAGTCCTCGACCTCCTGTGCGTAGGACAGGTAGCGCTTGACCGGCATCGACGAGCCGCGCTGCTTGTTCCACTTCGGCTGGCCCTCGTAGGGCTCGCCGTCCGGGGTGTGGATCTGGTTGGGGGCGGAGATGGTGTTCTGGGAGGGGGCCATGGGGTGCGTCCTTTTCTTCTTCGTGCTCGGGTGCGTCGCTTCAGTCAGGTCGTGGTGCCTGCCTCGGGTTCCTGTGCGGTGTCGGCGGTCTCGGACCGTTTCGTCGCTTTCCGACGCCCGTGTGGGGCGCCCTGTGCGAGTACGTTGCGGTGGTCCGCGGGTGGCGGGGCGGCGACTGGTGGCGGGGTCCGGTCCCTCCGCCCGTCCCGCCTGTGGAGGGGGAGGGCTGGAGTCTCGGGTGTGTCTCCAGTGCCCACGGCCGGCATCGCCGATCTCCGCGACGGGGCGCCGGCCGTGTGTGACCTGGGGTTAAAGCCCGCCGCGGCGAAGAAGGAGAAGAATGCTCGTCCGCTGCATGTGAGGCAGCATACAACAGCCCGGTGCCTGTTGAGGCGCATACCCCCGTTCAGGTGGGAACGTGGGGGCGGACACAAAACCTTGGGAAAAACTTAAAGAATATTGCACGTGGGCCGTGTTCTTGGATAAGCTCGGATACGTAATTTGAGGTCAGGCCGGGAATCTGGAACCGCGCCGGGGGTGAGAGGAAACGTGACAGACATGTCCAAGCACAGGAGCAACAACAACCGTAAGTGGGTCGTGCCTGCCGTGGCGGCTTCGGCGGCGATCTTCGCCTCGCTGGGGATCGGCACCCTCGGTGCGTACACCGCGAGCATCACCAACGACGGCAACCAGGCCGGCGCCGGCTCCCTGGTCATGCAGGAGACCGGTCCGGGCGCGGACGGCCAGGAGGTCACCTGCACCTCCACCGACGGCGAGGGCAACGCGGCCACCTGTACGTCCATCAACAAGTACGGCGGCAACATGGCCATGGTGCCCGGCGACGAGAACTCCACCACCGTCACGATCGCCAACACCGGCTCGGTCCAGGCGGCCGAGTTCACGCTGGCCGCGGGCGCCTGCACCGCAGCCGAGGGGCCGGAGGGCACCACGACCGCCAGCGCCTGTGACGTGATGACCGTGACCATCTCCGACGGCGCCACCCAGCTCTACTCGGGCACCGCCGCCGGGCTGGCCGGCCAGTCCTTCAACCTGACGGCGCCGGTGGACCCGGGCGCCGAACGGCCGTTCACCGTGACGGTCGGGCTGCCGGAGTCGGTGGGCAACGACCTGCAGGGCGGCACCATCTCGCAGCCGCTGACCTGGACCTTCCAGGCCTGATGAATCTCGGGCGTGTCGCTGGGTAAGAAGTGGTTGGCCGCGCTCGCGGCGTTGGCGGCGGTGACGGTGCTCGCCGCCCTCGGCGTGGCGTGGGCCTTCGGCATGCGCTCCTTCGTGATGGAGACCCCCTCGATGGGCCGGGCCATCCCGGTCGGTTCGCTGGTGGTCACCGAGCCGGCGCGGGTCGCCGAGCTGGAGCCGGGTGACGTGGTCACCGCCGAGATCAACGGCAGGTCGCGCACCCACCGGGTCATCGAGTCCGCCGACGACGCCGTGCGCACCCGTGGCGACCTGAGCGCCGCCGTGGACCCGCTGCCCCTGACCGACCAGGCCCTGGTCGGCCGCGTGGTCTTCACCGCGACCGGGTTGGGCTGGGTGGTCCGGGGCCTGCCGGTGATCCTGCTGGCCTGGCTGCTGTTCTGGCTGATCACCCGGCGCGTCGAGGAGCCCACGCAGCGGTCCCGCTACCGGCTGCTGGGGGTGTTCTGCGGGTTCGCGCTGGCGATCGTGCTGGTGCGGCCGCTGCTCGGCGTCGAGCTGCTGGGTCTGCGGGTCGACGGTCCCGAGGATGCGGAGGCGCGCACGGTCTCGACCGGCATCCTGCCCGTCGAGGTCGACCCGGCCGGCGACGACCCCGCCGGGCCGGTGATGTTCCCGGTCGGCACGGACGTGGCCACCACGGCGCATGAGGCGGTCGACGGGAAGTTCTCCTTCCAGCCGCGTCCGGCGCTGACCTGGCCCTGGTGGCTCGGCCTGATCGGCCTGGGTCTGTCGCCGTTCCTGTGGTTCTACCTGCAGCACCGCTGGTTCGAGCGAGGTGCCGGGCAGCGGGACGCGGAGGACCGGGACACCGAGGAAGTGACGCAAGCGGCGGCTGCCGGGGAGGGCGGCAAGGCATGAGCAACACCGACAAAACGCGTGGGGGCGCACTGCGCAAGGCGCTGACCGGACCGCTGCGGGGCGACCCGCGGGCGGCGGTCGGCCTGGTCGTGGCGGTCGTGCTGGTCGCCGTGGCCGCGCTCGGTATCGCCGGGCGGCCGACGATGGGTGCGTTCACCGCGGAGGTGGACAACACGGAGAACGCGGCCGGCTACCCCGACCTGCAGAGCTGTCTCGAGCACTTCACCGACATCGGCTACCGGCACGGCAAGCAGGCGTACTACATCGCCGCGACCAAGAAGGCCAACGGCGACTCCTGGATCGACGACCTCTCCTACCCGCAGGGCAACGACATGTTCCGGGAGGAGAACCCGTATCTGACCGAGGGGCACATGCTGCCGCAGACCACGGGCGTGATCAACCACCAGAACCGCGTGGAGACCGCACCCCCGGGTGATGAGCCGTGTCCCGCCGACCCGAACCTCCCCGGTTCCTACTGGGGCAACGTCGCCGCGATCAACCAGAACAAGGAGTTCCACTCCATGCGGAACTTCCAGAACATCGGTTCCTACACCGGGCTGATGTGGATGAAGACGGACCGCGCGCCCGTCTCGGTGTTCACCGTCCCGGGCGCCGGTGCGGTCAACTACGACCCGCTGCCGACCTCCAGGCTCTACTCCTCGGCGCACATCTTCCCGGACGGCACGCTGGCCTTCGGCGCCACCGCCCTGCCCGGGGGCGACCGGCACAACAGCCCCTGGCACTCCCGGCGTGCCGTGGCCCGCGGCCAGACGAACGTCTCCGACAACAAGTGGCACCAAATCGCCTTCGTCCTCGACCGGTTCCCGGTCGGCGCGAACGGGATGGGCATCGGCGGATCCCAGCTGCGCATCTACGTCGACGGCCGGCTCGACGGCCAGATCACCGTGCCCTACGACTTCCCCCTGCGCAACGCCAACTTCCGCTTCGGCTGTGACGCGGCCCAGTGGGAGGGCATCGGCGGCGACCTCGGTGGTACCCAGTGCTTCACCGGCAAGATGGGCCTGATCGCCGCCTACCCCTTCGCGGTCACCGAAGACGACCTGAAGGGCTCGTTCCGTCGCGACATCAGGCCGGGGGAGTCCCGGGCCGCGGAGGGCCTCGACATCTCGGAGGGGCTCAACGCGCTCGAGGGTCTGGCGGAGCTGTACCTGCCCGAGGGACGCAACGAGTCGGAGGAGCTGGAGGCCCCGGAGAGCCTCGAGGACCCGGACCCGGCGGAGGCGGCGGACCCGGCGGAGACGCCGGGGCAGCCCGACACCCCGGTGGCCCCGGAGGAGCCGGCGGACGAGGTCCCGTCGGAGTAACCGGCGGAGCGGTAGGCCCGCGGCCGCCGGCGGAGCAGTAGGACCGCGGCCGCCAGTGGAGTAGTACACCCGCGGCCGCCAGCGGAGTAGTACACCTGCGGCCGGTGGACCTCAGCGGGCGCCGAAGCCCGTGTCTCAGTTCTTGATGCTGCTGCGCGAGAGCGCCACGGTCGCGCAGATCATCGCGATCAGCGCGGCGCCCATGGCCAGCCACCCGAAGACCGAGTCGACCTGGAACTTCTCGCCGAGCACCAGGTAGCCGAGGGTGAAGGCCACGATCGGCTCGCCGATCGTCATCGCCGGCAGCGAGTTCTTCAGCGCGCCGGCGGAGAAGGAGTACTGCTGCACGGCCGTGCCCAGCGCGGCGCCGAAGATCAGCGCGTAGGTCTCCCAGCTGAGCAGCAGCACCGGGATGGTCGCGTGCACGGCGATGTCCACCACCGCCTTGGAGAGCACGGCGACGTAGCCGAAGATCGCTCCGGTGACCAGGCCCAGCAGCAGGGCCTTCTCCCCGCGGATCAGGCTGACCGCGGAGCGCGCGACCAGCGAGAGCACGACGGTGCCCACCGCGATCGAGATCAGCCACCGGTTCAGCGGCGGGTGGGGGTTGCCGGACTGCGGGTTGCCCAGCAGGACCAGCACGGCGACGGCGGCGGTGAGCAGGCCGGCCCACGCCATCTGGGACTTGGAGATCCGCCGGTTGTCGTAGCGGGCGGACAGCGGCAGCGTGAACATCAGCGAGAGGACGAGGATCGGCTGCACCACCAGCAGGGTGCCGAAGCCGAGCGCGACGACCTGCAGGCCGTAGCCGATCAGGGCGGTGCCGGTGCCGGCCCACCACAGCGGCCGGGTCACCGCCGCCCACAGCGGCGAGCCCTTCAGCGAGCCGTCGTCCGGGGCGGCCTCCGCGATACGGTGGCGCACCACCGTCCCCCACGCCAGCGTCAGCGCCGAGGACAGCGCGAAGAAGATGGCCAGCGCCGTCGATAAAGTCTCGTGCACCCCACACACCTTAATCGTCACCCCCGCCCGGACCGGGTCGCCGCGACGCACACGGGCATGGGGCGGGTACGGGATGAGTGTTTCGGGTGGTCCGGGCGGGGCGGGTGGTGCATCAGCGCACGTGGGCGCGGTAAGGTGACTTGTTGCCAGAAACCCCGTGCCCGGCCCGCCCGGGCGCGGGACACGAGACCCGACCCAGACCGGAAAGGCGGCCGCACGATGGCGCTGGTTGTTCAGAAGTACGGCGGATCCTCACTGGAGAGCGCCGAGCGCATCCGCAACGTGGCGGAACGGATCGTGGCGACCAAGAAGAAGGGCTACGACGTCGTGGTCGTCTGCTCGGCGATGGGGGACACCACCGACGAGCTGCTCGACCTGGCCGCCTCGGTCTCGCCGGTGCCGCCGGGACGTGAGCTCGACATGCTGCTCACCGCCGGCGAGCGCATCTCCAACGCCCTGGTGGCCATGGCCATCGACTCCCTCGGCGCGGAGGCCCGCTCCTTCACCGGCTCGCAGGCCGGGGTCCTGACCACCGAGCGTCACGGCGACGCCCGCATCGTCGACGTCACCCCGGACCGCGTGCGCGAGGCCCTCGACGAGGGCAAGATCTGCCTGGTCGCCGGCTTCCAGGGCGTCAACAAGGACACCCGCGACGTGACCACGCTCGGCCGCGGCGGCTCGGACACCACCGCCGTCGCCCTGGCCGCGGCGCTCGACGCCGACGTCTGCGAGATCTACTCCGACGTCGACGGCGTCTACACCGCCGACCCGCGCATCGTGCCCAACGCGCAGAAGCTGGAGCAGATCTCCTTCGAGGAGATGCTCGAGCTGGCCGCGGTGGGCTCGAAGATTCTCGTGCTGCGCAGCGTCGAGTACGCCCGCGCCTGCAACGTGCCCATGCGCGTACGATCGTCATACAGCAACGACCCCGGCACCCTCGTTGCCGGTTCGATGGAGGATATCCCCGTGGAAGAAGCAGTCCTGACCGGCGTCGCAACCGACAAGTCCGAGGCCAAGATCACCGTGCTCGGCATCCCCGACACCCCCGGCAAGGCGGCCGACGTCTTCCGTGCCATCGCCGACGCCGAGATCAACATCGACATGGTGCTCCAGAACGTCTCCTCGCTGGAGTCCGGCACCACCGACATCACCTTCACCTGCCCGCGCCACGACGGCCCGCGCGCCATGGAGCTGCTGCGCAAGCTGCGCGACAAGGGCGGCTGGAAGAACGTCCTCTACGACGACCAGATCGGCAAGGTCTCCCTGGTCGGCGCCGGCATGAAGTCCCACCCCGGGGTCACCGCCGAGTTCACCGAGGCCCTGCGCGACGCCGGGGTCAACATGGAGCTGATCTCCACCTCGGAGATCCGCATTTCCGTGCTCGTCCGCGAGGAGCAGCTCGACACCGCCGCCCGCGCCCTGCACGAGAAGTTCGGTCTCGGCGGCGACAAGCAGGCCACCGTCTACGCCGGCACCGGCCGCTAGGACCCGGCCCCGGGCACGGGACCACTGCACGAAACACACTAAGGAGCACTGAACCAGCATGACCACCATCGCCGTCGTCGGCGCCACCGGCCAGGTCGGCCGCGTGATGCGCGACATCCTCGAGGAGCGCAACTTCCCGGCGGACACGATCCGCTTCTTCGCCTCGAAGCGCTCGGCGGGCTCCACCCTCGAGTTCCGTGGTGAGGAGATCACCGTCGAGGACCTCGCCGAGGTCACCGAGGACTCCGTCCGCGACGTCGACATCGCCCTCTTCTCCGCCGGCGGCTCGACCTCCAAGCAGTGGGCCCCGGTCTTCGCGGCCGCGGGCGCGACCGTCGTGGACAACTCCTCCGGCTGGCGCAAGGACCCCGAGGTCCCGCTCATCGTCTCCGAGGTCAACCCGCAGGAGGCCAAGAACGCGGTCAAGGGCATCATCGCCAACCCGAACTGCACGACGATGGCCGCCATGCCGGTGCTGAAGGTGCTGCACGACGCCGCGGGCCTGGTCTCGCTGCGCGCCTCGTCCTACCAGGCGGTCTCCGGTTCCGGCCTGGCCGGCGTGGAGACCCTGGCCAAGCAGGTCGCGGAGATCGGCGACCGCAACGTCGAGCTCGCCCACGACGGCTCGGTGCTCAAGACCGACGACTTCGGCCCCTACGTCGCGCCGATCGCCTTCAACGCGCTGCCGATGGCCGGCAACTACGTCGACGACGGCTCGCTGGAGACCGACGAGGAGCAGAAGCTGCGCAACGAGTCGCGCAAGATCCTCGGCATCCCCGAGCTGAAGGTCTCCGGCACCTGCGTGCGCGTCCCGGTCTTCACCGGCCACACCATGACGGTGCACGCGGAGTTCTCCCGCGCCATCGACCCGGAGGAGGCCAAGAAGCTGCTCGAGGGTGCCCCGGGCGTGCGCGTCGTGGACGTGCCGACCCCGTTGGAGGCCGCCGGCATCGACGACTGCCTGGTCGGCCGCATCCGCCAGGACCAGGCCGTCGACGACGGCAAGGGCCTCGTGCTCGTCGTCGCGGGTGACAACCTGCGCAAGGGCGCCGCGCTGAACACGATCCAGATCGCGGAGCTGCTGGTCTAGCCCCGCGCTGCGGCCCGCCCGGCCCGGCCCGGCCCGACCGGCCGGCCGCGACCTCATCGGCCGCAACCGGCCAGACGCGACCTCATCGACCGCGACCTCATCGACCGCGACCTCATCGGCCGCAACCGGCCGGAACGACAAAAGCCGCGGCCCCACCTCGACGGTGGGGACCGCGGCTTCGTCGTGTGCGGGGCGCGTGCCCGCCGGCGGCTGCGCCGCCTGGGGGGGGCGCCTAGTCCGGGTGCCTGACGGCCGTGGCGCCGCCCGAGCCGGAGCCCGGGCCGGTCCCCGCACCGGCCTCGGAACCGGCCGCGGCGGTTTCCGGGCCGGAGCCCGCGTCCGGGCCCGCGGCCTCCTCGCTCTCGTGCGCGGCGGCCTCGAGGGTGGCCTCCTTGGCCTCCTCGTCCTCGGCGTCGAGCTCGGCCTCGACCTCCTCGGTGATGGCCTCGACCAGGGTCTCGTTGTCCGCGTGGGCGGCGCGGATCGCGCGGCGCAGGTGCTTCTCGTCGCGGCGGCCGAACTTCTTGTTCGGGTCCAGCTTGCGGCGCAGCAGGTTGCGCACGCGGTCGCGGCGCTTGGCCTCCGTGGAGATCCGCGCACGCGAGCGGTACCAGGCGATCGCCAGGGTGAAGGAGAGCACGATGCCCGCCCAGCCCAGCGTCGGGTAGACCACGCCGACCAGGTCGGAGAACGGCAGGAAGCCGAGCGCGAAGCCGATCAGCGTGCCCACGATGAACACCGGGCGGAAGCGCTGCGGATGGTGGCGGGTGATGCGCTTGGCCATGGCGTAGAACATGCCGATGGCCGTGTTGAAGACCATCAGGTAGATCACGATGGCCATGATGTTGCCCAGCCACGGGTGGATGTTGTCCACGACGGTGAGCATCGGCATGTCGTCGCCGGAGACGCTCTCGACGCTCAGGAACAGCGTCAGCGTCGAGCAGGCCAGCAGGATCGCGTAGGTGCTGCCTCCGACGAGCCCGCCCCAGCCGGCGGCGCGGGTGTCCGCGTTCGCGCCGGCGATGACGATCGCCATCGACACCGCGACGATCAGACAGAATCCGACGTAGTTGAGGGCCGACAGCCACCACCAGTCCATCGCGGGCTCCAGGTTCGCCCGGGCGAAGGCGTCGTGGGCGGCCATGTCCCAGTCGGCGGTGGCGAAGGTGTAGACCGTGGCGATCACGATGAACGTGATGCTCAGCGGGGTGATCGTGCCGATGACGGCGGAGACCTTGTTGACGTCGAGCATGCCGGCGCCGAGCACGAGCACGAGCATGATCGCCGTGCCCACCCACAGCGGCAGGTCGAACTTCTGGTTCAGGTTGGACCCGCCGCCGGCGAACATGACGAAGCCGACGCCGAAGAGGGTGGCCACGGTGGCGATGTCCAGGATCCACGCGAGGATCGGGTGGGTGACCTTGCTGAACACCACGGTGTGCTCGTCGGCGAGCAGGTAGCTGCCCAGCTGCATCATGGCCACCGAACCGATGACCATGATCGCGGCGGCGATGGTCAGCCCCCACAGGCCCATCGAGCCGAACGCCACGAAGTACTGGAGCATCTCCTGGCCGGACGCGAAACCGGCACCCACGATGAGGCCGACGAGCGCCATCGAAATGCCTAATACTCTCTTAAACATGTCTTCTAGTTAAGCATGATCCGTCACTTTTGTGGTGCCATACCCCGGTCAGTTCCGTCGTGGTATGGACCACTTCGATTGCCGACGCCGCCTCCCGGGCGCGCCCCGACGCAGGCGCGGCGGGGAACAGGTGGGCGAAGACCGGCGCCCTCCGGGCGCCGGGTCCGCGCAATCGCACGCCGGGGCCAGGCAGGCGGGTGCGGGGACCACACTCCGGCCGGCGCAGCCGGGTGGGGCCGCGTCGCGCAGCGCAGGCGGGTGCGGGGACCGCGCGGGCTCTAGCGCGCGGCGTCGTCAAGCAGGTCGCGTCGCGCGCGGGCGACGCGGGAGCGCACGGTGCCGATGCGCACGCCGGTGATGCGGGCGGTCTCCTCGTAGGAGTAGCCGAGCACCTGGGTGAGCACCAGGGCCTCGCGGCGCTCGGCGGGGAGGGCGTTGATGCGCTCGCGCACGTCGAGCCACTCCGACCAGCTGGTGTCGGAGGCGCCGGGGGCGGGGCGGGTCTGTGCGGCGTCCTCGTACTCGGTGGCGGACTTGCGCGGGCGGGCCATGTCGTGGCGGATGTTGTCCACCCACACCCGGCGGGCGATGGCGAGCAGCCAGGTGCGCGCCGAGGAGTTCGCGGCGAAGCGGGGGAGCGCCCGCATGACGCGCAGGTAGGTCTCCTGGGTCAGGTCGTCGGCGGTGTCGGTGTCGCCGAGGTGGGCCAGAAGGCGCCAGACGTCGGACTGGGTGGCGCGGATGAACTCCGTGAGCGCGCGGCGGTCGCCCCGGCCGGCACGCAGCGCCAGGTCGGTGACGTGCGCGTCGTCGCTCTCGGAGTGGTGCCTCACAAACGACAACGTTACCAGCGGCGTTGCCGCCCACTTCGGCCTGTGAGACGGTGTGCGGGGAAGGGGGCGCGCGGGGTGCGCGAGGGGGTGTGCACCCGGCGGCTATCCGAAAGTTTGATCTTCCTTGCCTTACTGGCGAGGGGTCGCGGGCGTGGATAGAATCGGCAATGAGCTATTAATCACGGCCCATTACTAAAAGGGAGGCTATCAGTCATGGCTCTTGACAAGAACGCTTCGACCGAAGACATCGTCACCAACGGCATGTCGCCCAACGTCGAGGGTGCGACCCGCCGCGAGAACGGTGCCCCGGTCCCCTCCGAGAATCTCTCGGTGACCGCCGGCCCGCAGGGCCCCACCGTCCTCAACGACATCCACCTCATCGAGAAGCTCTCGCACTTCAACCGCGAGCGCGTCCCGGAGCGCAACCCGCACGCCAAGGGCAACGGCGCCTTCGGCGAGCTGCACGTCACCGAGGACGTCTCGCAGTACACCAAGGCCGCGATCTTCCAGCCGGGCACCGTCACCCCGATGGCCGCCCGCTTCTCCACCGTCGCCGGCGAGCAGGGCTCCCCGGACACCTGGCGTGACGTGCACGGCTTCGCCCTGCGCTTCTACACCAGCGAGGGCAACTACGACATCGTCGGCAACAACACCCCGACCTTCTTCCTGCGCGACGCCGTGAAGTTCCCGGACTTCATCCACTCGCAGAAGCGCCTCGGCGGCTCCGGCCTGCGCGACGCCGACATGCAGTGGGACTTCTGGACCCGTACCCCGGAGTCCGCGCACCAGGTCACCTACCTGATGGGCGACCGCGGCACCCCGTCCTCCGAGCGCACCATGAACGGCTACGGCTCCCACACCTTCCAGTGGATCAACGCCGAGGGCACCCCGGTGTGGGTCAAGTACCACTTCATCTCCCAGCAGGGCGTCCACAACTTCACCGACGCCGAGGCCGAGGAGATGGCCGGCAAGAACGCCGACCACCTGCGCGAGGACCTCTACAACGCCATCGAGGCCGGCGACTTCCCGAAGTGGGACGTCTACGTGCAGATCATGCCGTTCGAGGACGCGGAGAACTACCGCTTCAACCCGTTCGACCTGACCAAGACCTGGTCGAAGAAGGACTACCCGCGCATCAAGGTCGGCTACTTCGAGCTGAACCGCAACCCGGAGAACTTCTTCGCCCAGATCGAGCAGCTGGCGCTGGACCCCTCCAACCTGGTGCCCGGCATCGGCCTGTCCCCGGACAAGATGCTGATGGGCCGCATCTTCGCCTACGCCGACGCGCAGCGCTACCGCATCGGGCCGAACTACCGCATGCTGCCGGTCAACCAGTCCCGCGTGCCGCGTAACACCTACCAGCACGAGGGCCCGATGGCCTACAACTACAACGAGACCTCTCACCCGACCTACTCGCCGAACAGCTCGCCGATCCAGGCCGGCTACCTCGACGACGGTGAGACCTCCTCGTCGAACCACACCAGCTACGGCCAGGCCGAGGACGTCTACGTCAACCCGGACCCGCACGGCACGGACCTGACCCGCGCCGCCTACGTCAAGCACGAGGACGACGACGACTTCCTGCAGGCCGGCATCCTCTACCGCGAGGTGCTCGACGACGACGCCAAGGAGCGTCTGGCCGACAACATCACCAACGCGATGGTCGGCGTGCGCCCCGAGACCGAGGAGCGCTGCTACTGGTACTGGAGCAGCGTCGACGAGAACCTGGGCAAGCGCGTCAAGGAGCTCTTCGCCGAGAAGAAGTAGCCTGCACGCCACCCTGACCATTTCCCGGTCGATCACGGTCCCACCGAGGTGAGACCTCTCCGGCCCCGACGGCGAGAACCGCCGCCGGGGCTTTTTCACGCCTCCGGGGCGCTGACCGGCGGGCCTGAAAGCCCGAGCGTCCGTGACTACGCTCGGGGCCGCACGGGGTCGAAGGACCCCGCGGAAGTTAGCGCAGAACCACACAAACCAAAGACAAGGAGCACTAAACCATGGCAGAGAAGGTCTACTCCCAGACGGTCACCTCCACCGGCGCCGGCCGCGACGGCCACGTCAAGGGCGACGGCGGCATCGACTTTGACGTGACCGCCCCCAAGGGCGACGGCGTCAACCCCGAGTCCCTCCTGGCCGCCGCCTGGGCCGCCTGCTTCAACGGCGCCCTGCAGAAGACCATGGGCGAGGCCGGTGTGGACGTCGAGAAGCACACCCCGACCGTCGACGCCGAGGTCACCCTCAACACCGTCGAGAGCGGCTTCCGCCTCAGCGGCAAGATCACCGCCCGCTTCGCGAACGCCGGCGAGCTGGACAACGCCCAGGAGCTCGTCGACAAGGCCGACGCCTTCTGCCCGTTCTCCAAGGCGCTGCGCGGTGACATCGACATCGAGGCCGTCGCCGAGTAAGTGACACCGGCGCCGGTGCGTCGGCGGCCCTGACCGGTCGCCGTCGCACGCGCCGACCGGACATGCCGGCCGGCAGACACCGGCCGCAGGCCACTGCGCGCCGCGGGCGCGCAGAGCACAGAAACCGCCCCGGTCCCCGCAATGGGGGACCGGGGCGGCGTCGTCAATGGGGAAGTGGACCCACCTACCGCTTGGTCGAGACGTCCCGGTGGTCCACGCCGGCGCGCTCGTCGACGACGGTGACGCCGTAGATCGAGCGGCCGATGTAGTAGCTGCCCACGGCCGCGATCAGCCACAGCCCCGCGATCGCGATGACCGCGCGGACGATGTTGTTCGCGTCGAGCTCGCCCAGGGAGGCGTCGTGGATGACCTTGGCCACCAGCAGGATCGGCAGGGCCACCGAGGTGGTGGGCCCGAGCACGTTGACCCGGGTCAGGGCGTCGGGCGCGCGCCACAGGGCGAAGGCCGTGGCCACCACCAGCAGGGTGGCCAGGACGACGAGGACGCTGACGATGATCTCAACGACGGACACGGCACATCACCTCCTGCCCCGCGAGATCATGCGGGACATCGACAGGGTGGGCAGGACACCGCCGGCGAGGGCGGCGAGGATCGCGATCTCGTAGGCGATCGAGGTCTGGTTGGCGAAGGTCCAGATCAGGAAGATCGCCAGCATGCTGTAGAAGACCATGTCCGCGAGCACGGCGCGGCTGAGCACGTCGCGGGTGACCAGGATGAGCACCAGCGCGGACAGCAGCGCGAGGGCGCAGACGACCCCGCAGACGAGGAGTACGACGGAAAACGCGCTCATCGGCGTCCGCCTCCTTTCCGGTTGTCGGCCCCGGCCTCGGCGCGCGACGCGCTCGCGCCGCGCGTGGCCGGGTACTCGTAGCGGGATTCGTCGAGGGTCTCGGTCGGGCCCTGGCCGGGCACGCCGTGGTCGATGTCCTTCACGCGCGGGGCCAGGCGGGCCTCCATGTCGGCCAGGCTGGCGACCACGTCGGCCGGGTCCGAGCCGAAGACCGCCTGGACCAGCAGGGTGCGCGGCTCACCGGGGGCGGTGGGCTCGCGCAGACCCAGCGAGAGGGTCGCCGGGGTGACGGTGATCGAGGAGGTGAAGAAGAAGATCTCCCACGGCCCGGTCACGCGCAGCGGGTAGCGCACCACCACCGGGTCGAACCCGGAGCGGGGCTTGACCGCGGCGAGCGCCAGGGTGAAGCCGCTGACCAGGATCTCCTTGATCAGCCAGAGGGTGTAGCCGATGACGTGCATGGTTTACCTTCCTCCCTGCAGATCGGTCATGTCCGGAACGCCCACCGGGTCCTCACCGAGGACCGCGGACTGGTAGGCGTCGACGTCCAGCAGCGCGCCGGTGGCGGTGCGCGTGGCGTCGATGAGCGGGCCGGCGAAGATGAACATGCCCACGGAGATGACCATGAGCACCGCCGGCGGGGCGATCAGGCTGCCCCGGATGCGCAGGTCCTCCGGCATGTCCTGCATCGGGCGACCCCAGAAGACGTGGCGCCAGACGCGCAGCATGCTCAGCAGCGCACCGAAGGAGGCGAGGATGACCGCGGCGATCGCGGCCCAGGCCCACCAGCTGCCGTCGCGGGCGATCTCGACGACGACGAAGACCTTGCCCCACAAGCCGGAGAACGGCGGGAAGCCGACCACCGAGTAGGCGCCCGCGGCGAAGACCGCCGCGAGCAGCGGGTCGCGCCGCGCGATGCCGGAGACCTTGCGCAGCATGCCCGAGCCGTAGGTCTCCTCGACCGTGCCCGTGGCCAGCACCAGCGAGCCGATGGTGACCATGTGGTGCAGCGCGTAGATCAGGCCGGCGGCCAGGGCGCGCTGCGGGTCGTCGGTGGCGAAGGCCAGCATGACCAGGATGAACGGCATGCCGTTGACCATCTGGTAGGCCAGCACACGCCGGATCGAGTTCTCGGCCAGGCCGGCGAAGCCGCCGATGAGCATCGAGACGATCATCACGACGACGATCAGGCCCTTCCAGCGGTCCTCGAGGTCGAAGACGACCACGAAGATGCGGTAGAGCATGTAGACCGCGACCTTGGTGTGCAGGCCGGAGAACAGCCCCATCACCGACGCCGAGCCACCCGGGTAGGTGCGCGGCAGCCAGGTGTGCACGGGGAAGACGCCGGCCTTGGTGGCGATCGCGAGGACCACCACGCCCATGGCCACCACCGCCGGGCCGTTGCCCGCGGCCACGCCGCGCAGCGCGGCGAGGTTGACGGAGCCGACGACGCCGTAGACGAAGCCGACGCCGATGACCAGCATCGTCGAGGCGGTCAGGTTGACCAGGACGAAGGTGCGCGCCGAGGCGATGCGCGACCACGTGCCCGTCATGGCGATCAGGCCGTAGGACGGCAGCAGCATCACCTCGATGAACACGAAGAAGTTGAACAGGTCCGCGGTGATCAGCGCGCCGTTGACGCCGGTGACCAGCATCAGGCTCAGCGCCGGGTAGTAGCGCGACCGGGTCTCACCGACGACGGTGGCGAACCAGTTCGCGCTGACGGCGACCAGCCCCGTGGCGATGATCATCACCGCGGAGAAGGCGTCGACGGCGAACGGGATGGCGATGCCTCCGGTGAACAGGCCCACGTTGTGGGCCAGCGGGCCGTTGGCCGCGGTGTGGGAGAACAGCGCCACACCGGCGAGCACCCCGCAGGCGGGGACGACGATGTGCAGCAGGTCGCGGACCCACTTCCACGGCGCCATGACCGCCAGGGCGGAGGAGACGAGGGGCACCGCGACGAGCAGCGGCAGCAGGATGTCGGGCTGGTTCACCGGCGGGCCTCCTTCCAGATCGTGGTCTTGCGTTTGTTCGCCGCGCGCCGGGCGTGCTCGCCGCGGGCGAAGTCCTCGTCGGACTGCACGCCGCGGCCGAGCGTCGACAGCGGCGAGGGGTACGGGTCGGGGCCGCGCTCGTCGTCACCGGCGGCGACGCTGTCGCCGACCGCGGTGTCGTCGCTGCGGCCGAGGGAGGCCAGCGTGAGCATGATCGTCGCCGTGGCCATCGAGATCACGATGGCCGTCAGGACGAAGGCCTGCGGCAGCGGGTCGGCGGCGTCGGCGAGGTCCGCGCGGTCGGGGAAGGCCTCCCCGCGCCAGGCGCCCACACCGGCGGCGAGCAGCGTCAGGTTGCCCGCGTGGCCGATCAGCTGCATGCCCAGCACGAGGCGCACCATGCCGCGCTGCTGGACCAGGTAGACCCCGCCGGCGACGAGGACGGCGATGGACAGTGCCATGAGCATCGGTCAGTCCTCCTTGTTCTTGTCGTTGACGGTCTCGGTCCCGGTCCCGGTCTCGGCGGGCGAGCCCTCGTGTTCGGTGACCCAGTCGCGCAGCTTCGCGCGGTCCGGTCCCGGGTCCTCCGGGTCGGGGTTCGGCTCGATCGGCTCGGGGAAGAACTCCTCGGGGGCGAGCACCGCGGTGACGGCACCGCCCGGGGCGGCCTCCGCCTGCGTCGCGGCGTCGTCAAGCAACGCCTGCTCCCACGCGCGGGTCTCCGCGTCCGTCGGGGTGTGCGGCAGCGGGCCGTCGGAGCGCATGTAGTCGAGCTCCTCCTGGGCCAGCGCGCCCGGGCGCAGGTAGCCGCCCAGCGAGTTGATCGCGGAGGTCAGCATGCCCAGCACGGCCAGGTAGATGCCGCCGTCGAAGATCAGCGAGGTCGTCAGGTGCTCGCCGAGGATCTCGCCGTAGATCGGCTTGAGGAAGCCGCCCTCGGCGTAGCCGACGAAGCCGGCCGTCAGCGCGGTGACGATGCCGATGCCGGTCAGCCAGAACGGGGTCGAGGGACGGAAGACGATGGAGTCGCGGCCCTTGGCCATGTAGGCCATCATCACCGCGGCACCGGCGATCAGAGCGGCGACGAAGCCGCCGCCCGGGTCGTTGTGGCCGCGCATGAAGACCAGCACGGACAGCACCGCCAGGACGGGGACCACCAGCTGGAAGCCCTTCTTCAGCGGCAGCGAGTTCAGCTGCGACTGGCCGAAGGGCGCCGGGCGGGTGCCGCGGTCGAACGGCGAGGACGGCACCGAGGCGCAGACCGCGGCGATGACGATCGCGGCCATGCCCAGCACCGAGAGCTCGCCGAGGGTATCCAGTGCACGGAACTCGACGATGATCGCGGCGACGATGTTGTTGCCGCCGGTGATGTCCGGGGCGTTGTCCAGGTACCACTGGGCCAGCTCGGACTTGCCGTGGCGGCCCATCAGCGTGAACACGCCGAGGAAGGCGGTCAGGCCGGCGAGCAGCGCGATGACCGCGGAGCGGATCTGGCGGCGGCGCGGCACCTTCGGGAACAGCCGCGGCTGGTAGCGCACGACCATCATGATGATGACGGCGACCAGGGCCTCGACCAGGAACTGCGTCAGTGCGACGTCGGGGGCGCCCAGCAGCAGCATCTGCAGGGTCATGCCGACGCCGGCGGTGCTGATGAAGACCGCGCCGGCGATGCGGTTGCGGTTGGTCACCAGGCCGACCACCGAGAGCACGATGATCAGCATCGGGGCGAGGTCGATCCAGTGGTCGACGCCCTCGGCGCGCGGGGCCATCGGCACGCCGTCGATGCCGTCGGTGCCCAGCAGGGTGACCGCCATGATCGTGATCAGGGCGACCATCGGCCAGACCAGGTGGCGGCCCGGCGACAGCGAGTTGGCCATGGCGCCCATTCCGCGGCCGCAGGCCTGCAGGCCCTTCTGCAGGGCGGCGAGCAGGTCGTTGCCGGTGGCCGGGAGGACCTCGCGGTTCTCGATCCTCGGCCAGATGCGGCCGCGGACGACCACACCGATGACGCCGAGGACCAGGACGCTCAGCGAGATGACCAGCGGGGCGTTGACGCCGTGGAAGAGCGCCAGGTGGGTGGAGCTCTCCACGCCGATCGCGGCGGTCACGGCGTCGACCGGGCCGTCGAGCAGGCCGGCGGTGAAGCCGAGCGGGACGGCCATCAGGCCGGGCACGGCCGCCGGCAGCCAGAGGGCGACCGGGGCCTCCTCGACGTCGGAGAAGTCGCGGTCGTTCTCGGCGGGGTCGATGAACGCGCCGAAGACGAGCTTGGCCGAGTAGGTGAAGGTCAGCAGGGCGGCCACGCCGGCGACGATCAGCAGGATCCACTGGCCGGCCGCGCCGATCGGGGCCTCCTCGAAGGCGGTGAGCATGCCCTCCTTGGAGATGAAGCCGAACAGCGGCGGCACGGCGGCCATCGAGGCGGCGCCGACGACCATGCAGCCGAAGGTCCACGGCATCCGGCGCCACAGCACACCCAGGCGGCGCGAGTCACGCGTGCCGGCCTGGTGGTCGACGACGCCGATGAGCATGAACAGCGAGGACTTGAACAGCGCGTGGGCCAGGGTGTGCACCACGGCGGCGGCCAGCGCGAAGCCGGTACCCACGCCGATGGTGGTCACGATCCAGCCGAGGTGGCTGACCGTGGAGTAGGCCGTCAGGTGCTTCAGGTCCGTCTTCTGCACGGCGAAGAACGCCGAGACCAGCGCCGTGGTCATGCCCACGACGATGAGCAGCCAGTTCCACACGGCGACGTCGTGGAAGACCGTGGAGAAGCGCAGCAGCAGGTAGACACCGGCCTTGACCACGGCGGCCGCGTGCAGGAACGCGGAGACCGGCGTGGCGGCGGCCATGGCCTCCGGCAGCCAGAAGTGGAAGGGCAGCTGGGCGGCCTTGGTGAACGCGGAGACCGCGATGAGCACGGCCAGCGTGCCGGTCAGGCCCGGGCGCTGCGCCCACACGTCCGAGGCGAGGATGCCGGACAGGCTGGTGGTGCCCGCGGCCGTGGCGGACACGGCCAGGGCGGCCAGCAGGGTCAGCCCGCCGAAGAAGGTCAGGATCAGGGTGCGCATGGAGCCGGCCTCGCCGCCCGAGCCCGAGCGGGCGATGAGCATGAACGAGGCGATGGAGACCAGCTCCCAGCCGACGAAGAGCACGGTGACGTCGTCGGCGAGCACCAGCAGGACCACGGCCAGCGTGAACGCGGTCATCAGCGTGTAGAAACTGATGTTGCCCTGGTGGCGCGGCAGGTAGGCGGCGGAGTACATGAACACCACCGCGCCGATGATCAGCGCCAGCAGGGCGAAGAATGCGCCGAGGGCGTCCGCGCGCAGCGCGAACCCGGCGTCGAGTCCGCTGCCGAGGAAGTCCGGCACCCAGGTGTGGTGGACGGTGAGGGCCTCACCGTCGAGGATGGCCGGCAGCTCCCGGCCGAGGACGAACGCCCCCGCCAGCAACAGGAGCGCGAGCGGCCAGCCCGCATATCTGTCCATGGCACGCACCAGCGGCGGTGAGGCTGCCACCGCCACCGCGACCAGGGCGACTACGACGACCAGCGTCATGCGTTACCCCAAGTTTCCAGCCTCCCGCCCAGCACTTTCACAGGCGGGCGTCATGGAGGCATGATCGACATTTGAACCGTCTTCACGTTATCAGGGCACAACTACCTCGTCCCAGTTGACGGTGTGGCTCCGGCTATGGCGCGAGCTGCACGGATAGGGTCAGGACATGACCACTCTGCGCAGCCGGATACTTGCACTGCTGGCACTCGTGCCGCTCCTCATCGGCGCCGTGATCGTCCTCCTGGGCATGACGGTGGACCGTTCCTGGTCCGCCGCCGGCGAGGAGTCGCCCGCCGGCGCCCCCGTCGCAGCCGCCCCGGGTGGCGCCGACGCCGCGCAGATCGCCCAGGCGCAGAAGGCCGCCGCCAACGCCTCCGCCCAGGCCGGGATGCTCTCCACCGGCACCGGCCAGCTCGCCGAGGGCACCGGCAAGCTACGCGAGGGCGCCGGCGAACTCGGCGGCGGGGTGCGCGACGCCCAGGACGGCGCCCGGCAGCTCTCCGAGGGCATGCAGCAGCTGCAGGCCGCCACCGGCCAGCTCGGCGGCGGCGCCACGGAGCTCGCCGACGGCGTCGGCGGCGCGGTCGACCAGGTCGTGGGCCTGGGCGCGGTGCAGGGCCAGCTGCTCGAGGCCGTGGACAACCTCGACCGCGAGCTGGCCGCCTCGAGCGACCCGCGCGCCGGGGACCTGCGCGGTCAGCTCGGCGACTTCCGCCGCCAGGTGGAGAACGTCGACTTCGGCGGCGAGATCACCTCGCAGCTGACCCGCCTCAAGGACGGTTCCCGCGAGCTGGCCAACCAGCTGGCCGTGCCCGGCTACGGCTACCACGACGGCATCTACCAGGCCACCGAGGGTGCCAAGCAGCTCGACCAGGGCCTCGGCCAGCTCGGCGGCGGCGTCGACGAGGCCGTCGGCGGTGTGAACCAGCTCGACGACGGCGCCAAGCGCGTCGACGGTATGGCCGCCACCAACAAGGACCGGGTCAACGACGTGCGCCGCGCGCTGCCGGCCACGCAGGCCGCCGGTACCGCCCAGGGTGCCGAGGCCACCGGGGAGGAGGCCGCGACAGGCTCCTCGCTCGCCCCGATCTACGCGCTGCTCATCGGAGCGCTCGCCGCGCTCGGCGGCCTGGCCGCCGGGCTGATGTACCTGGCCCGCGGCCGCGAGGCCTGGCTGGTCGGCGCCGGCGCGGTGCTCTCGGCCGCGGCGCTGTTCTGGGTGCTCTCCGGCGCGGGCGTCGTCGCGGTGCTCGCCGCGGCCGGCGTCCTGGCGCTGCTCACGGCCGCCTCGGCGGCGGTGGCGCTGGTCGGCGTCGTCGCGCTCGGCCGCACGGTGGCCGCCCCGCTGCTCGTGGTCGCGGCCGTGGTCCAGGTCGGCCTGGTCGGCTGGGTCTGGAAGACCGCCGCCAGCTCCGACCCGACGATCGTCTGGCAGGCCGTCTCCGGCATGACCCCGCTGCACTGGGGCACCGGCGCGCTGACCGCGGCGGGCAACGGCGCGGACGCCACCGTGGCCTGGACGGGCGCGGCGATCCTGGCGGCCGTGCTGGTGCTGGCCTGGCTGTCGCTCGGTTCCGCGCGCCGCGAGCCGGCCTACGTCGGCGGCGCCGGCGTGCACGCTTCGCGTGAGGGCGGGCGCTACTACCGCAAGTCCGCCGACGCCTCCGGGGACGGGTTCGACGAAGAGATTGACGACGCCGCGCGTGACGACGTCGCCGCCGACCGTGCCGTCGGCGCGGGTGCCGCGGGTGCGGGTGCCGCGGGTGCTGCTGGCACGGGCGCTGCCGGCACCGGCGCGGACGACCGCGACGAGGACGAGCTCGCCGAGGAGTACGAGGAGATCGAGGGCGACCCCGCCGACGACGAGGTCACCTACATCGGCGACGGCTACATCGACGCCGACGACGGACGGGACCTCGACCGGAGCTCTGATCGGGACTCTGACCGGGGTACCGCGCCCGTGGACCCGTCGACCGACCCCGAGGGCTTCCCGGCCCAGGGCGGGACGGCCGAGTCCCGCGAGGTCGCGGACGAGGACGTGACTCCGGGGAGCGAGGCCAAGCGCGACCGCAGGCGGCGTTCCTACCGTCGCTGGTTCCGGCGCTAGGACCGGCGGCCGCCCCGCGCATGAGTGAGGCCCCGGTCGCGGCGGATCATCTCCGCTGCGGCCGGGGCCTCTCGCATGGTCGGGATAACAGGATTTGAACCTGCGACCTCCTCGTCCCGAACGAGGCGCGCTACCAAGCTGCGCCATATCCCGTGGTGCCCGGATTACTGTAGTGCACCCCGCCCGGAATTCAAAAACGGCAGCTCAGCCGCGTCGCTCCGTGATCTTCAGTAGCGTGGCCGAGGGCCGGCAGAACAGGCGCACCGGCGCGTACTTCGAGGTGCCCAGGCCGTTGGAGACGTGCAGCGGCATCCCGTCGAACTCGGAGAGCCCGGCGGCCCGCTTCGGGTCGATGCCCGAGTTGGTCACGATCGCGTGCCCGCCCGGCAGGCAGATCTGCCCGCCGTGGGTGTGCCCGGCCAGCGCCAGCTGGTAGCCGTCCGCGGCGAAGCGGGAGAGCACCCGGGGCTCCGGGGCGTGCAGCAGCGCGAGCGCGAGATCCGAGTCCGCGTTCGGGGCACCGGCGATCTCGTCGTAGTCGTCGAGGTCGTGGTGCGGGTCGTCCACGCCGGCGGCGGCGATGCGCACGGGGCCGACCTTGAACTCGTGGCGCGCCTGGTTGGCGTCGCGCCAGCCGTGCTCGAGGAAGGCGGCGCGCATGTCGCGCCACGGCAGGTCGACGTAGCTGGGCTCGCGCTTGGCGCCGGTCAGGTACTTCGCGGGGTTGACCGGGCGCGGCGCCCAGTAGTCGTTGGTGCCGAAGACGAACAGGCCCGGCCGGGCCAGCAGCGGGCCGAGCGCGCGCAGCACGTCGGGCACCGCGCGCTCGTCTGAGAGGTTGTCGCCGGTGTTGACCACGAGGTGCGGGTCGAGCTCGTCGAGGGCGTTCAGGAACGCCGTCTTGGCCTCCTGACCCGGGATCATGTGCAGGTCGGAGACGTGCAGCAGGCGGAACTCGCCGGTGCCGCGCAGCGCCCCGGGCTCGAGGATCGGCAGTTCGTGGGTGTGCAGCTCGAAGCGCTCGAGCTCGCTGTACCCCCAGGCCAGAGTGCCGGCGCCGGCGGCCGCCGCGGCCCCGGCCAGCGGCAGGACGGACTTGAGTACGTGCTTCACATTTCCCTTCACCGGTCTCACCCTACCGACCACGGGGTAGCGTGATGGCCATGAGTGAACTGAAGAACCAGATGCGGTCCGACCTCAAGGACTCCATGAAGGCCAAGGACAAGCCGCGCACCGCGGCCCTGCGTATGCTGCTCGCCGCCCTCCAGGAGGAGGAGACCAAGGGCAGCAAGCACGAGCTGACTGACGCCGACGTGCTCGCCGTCGTCGCCCGCGAGATCAAGAAGCGCCGTGAGTCCGCCGAGGTCTACGCCGACGCCGGCCGCCAGGAGCTGGCCGACTCCGAGCTGGCCGAGGCCGAGGTCTTCGAGGCCTACCAGCCCGCCCAGCTCGACGACGACGAGCTGGGCGAGCTCGTCGACGCCGCGGTGGCCGCCGTCGCCGAGGAGACCGGCGAGGCCCCCACGATGAAGCAGATGGGCCAGGTCATGAAGAAGGCCAAGGCCGACGCCGCCGGCCGCGCCGACGGCAAGCGCCTCTCCGAGGCCGTCAAGGCCCGCCTGCAGGGCTAGGCGCCGCCCGCGCCGCCGTGAGCTCGCGGGACCGGCGGCCGGTGCAGGGCACACAGCCCACTGCCGGTGGCCGGAGCTGAGCTCA
Organism: Corynebacterium frankenforstense DSM 45800; assembly: GCF_001941485.1. Lineage (NCBI taxonomy): Bacteria > Bacillati > Actinomycetota > Actinomycetes > Mycobacteriales > Corynebacteriaceae > Corynebacterium > Corynebacterium frankenforstense. Next base: position 282,040 of record NZ_CP009247.1, read on the forward strand.
CCGTGTGCCGCCGGGGACAACGACCAGGGCCCGGGCACCCCGTGTGGGGTGTCCGGGCCCTCGGCGTGGGGGAGCGGCGGATCAGAGACCGAAGGCGCCGCGCAGGTCGTTGGTGAAGTTGTCGATGTCCTCCTGGCGCACGCCCGGGATGACCTCCTCACCGCCGGCGGGCGCGCCGCCGTCCGGGGCCTCGGGGGAGGCCGGGGCCGCGTTCTGCCCGCCCGAGGGGGCGGAGGGCTGCGGGGCCGGGGCCTGTGACTGGCCGAGCGGTCCGGAGCCGCGGCGGTAGCGGTCGCTCGCGCCGCCGCCCAGGTTGCCCGAGGCGGCCGCCGGCACGCGGTTGGCCATGGCGAACCACGTCTCGGCCGGCTCGTCGCCGCCGTACATGTTGCCGCCGCCGCACTGCTGGGCCGGGTGCGAGCACAGCGGGGTCGTCGAGGTGCCGTCGTTGTAGATGTAGGGGGCGGCGGCCAGCCCGGAGTTGAAGCCGATGAAGGCCGCGGACTGGTGCGACTCGGTGGTGCCCGTCTTCGAGGCCACCGGCGCGCGCCAGCCGGCCGCCGAGGCGGCGTCGGAGGCGGTGCCGGACTTCGGGTCCTCGGACATGCCCTCCATCAGGGCGTTCGCCGTGGCCTGGTTGAGCACGTCCTCGCACTCCGGGCGCTCGATGTAGACCTCGTTGCCGTCCTCGTCGATCAGGGCGTCGATCGGGTTGGGCTCGCACCAGCGCCCGCCCGAGGCGATCGAGGCGCCCGTGTTCGACAGCTCCAGGGCGTTGACCGCGGTCGGGCCCAGGGTGAAGGAGCCCAGGTTGGCCTTCTTCATGTAGTCGGCCACCGAGTTCTCCTCGTCCCAGCTGCCCGGGGTGGCGTAGCTGCGCAGGCCCAGCTTGACGGCCAGGTCCACCACCGGTTCCACGCCGACGCGGTCGATGAGCTGCACGAAGGTGGTGTTCGGCGACTGGGCCAGCGCGTCCTTGAGCGTCAGGGCGGACTTGTAGCTGCCCGCGTTCTCCACGCAGTAGGTGTTCGGCGGGCAGCCGGCCGCGCCGCCGGAGCCCATGCCGGTGGCCTCGTAGCGGGTCGGCACCGGCAGCACGGTGTCCAGGCCCATGCCCTTGTCGAGGGCGACGGCGGCGGTGAAGATCTTGAACACGGAACCGGCGCCGTTGCCCACCATCGTCGAGGGCTGCGGCAGCATCGTCTCGCCGGCGTCGAGGTCGAGGCCGTAGTCGCGCGAGGAGGTCATCGCCCGGATCGGACGGGAGTCACGCCCGGGCTCGACGACGTTGAGCACCTCGGCGACACCGGGCTGCTTCGGGTCGACGTTCGAGGTCACCGCGTCGTGGGCGGCGTCCTGGACCTGCGGGTCGAGCGTGGTGCGCACCGTGTAGCTGCCGTGGGTGAGCATCTCGTGCGAGATGCCCTTGGACTCCAGGTAGGTCAGCGCGTAGTCGCACATGAAGCCGCGGTCCCCGGCGCTGATGCAGCCGTTGGGCAGCCCGATCGGCTCCTCGACCACGCCGAGCGGCTCGGCCTTGAAGGACTCGGCGGAATCAGTGTCGAGCGCGCCGTAGTCCACCATCGAGTCGAGCACCGTGTTGCGGCGCTCGATCACGGCGTCGGGGTTGGTGTAGGGGTCCAGCCAGGAGGAGGACTGCACGATGCCGGCGAGCATCGCGGCCTGGGGGACGGTGAGCTCCGCGGCCGTGGAGTCGAAGTAGGTGCGGGCGGCGGCCTCGACGCCGTAGGCGCCGTTGCCGAAGGAGACCAGGTTGAGGTAGCGCGTGAGCACCTCGTCCTTGCTGAGCACCTTGTCCAGGTCCGAGGCCATGCGCATCTCACGCAGCTTGCGGGGGATGGAGGTCTCGGTCGCCGCGGCGCGTTCCTCGTCGGTGTCGGCGTCGACGAGCAGCAGGTGGTTCTTCACGTACTGCTGGTTGAGCGTCGAGGCGCCCTGCGCCACCCCGCCGGAGACGAAGTTGGCGGCCATCGCGCGGACGGTGCCCTGCAGGTCGACACCCTCGTGCTCGTAGAAGCGACGGTCCTCGATCGAGACGATGGCGTCCTTCATCGGCTGTGCGATGCGGTCGCCGGGCACCTGGTAACGACGCTGGTCGTAGATCCAGGCGATCGGGTTGCCGTCGACGTCGGTGACCGTGGTGACCCCGGGCGCGGAGCCGTCGGTCAGGTCGGCGAGGTTGGATTCCATGGTCTCGCTCGTCCGGGCCGCGGCCAGGCCCGCGACCCCCGCGGCCGGCGAGAGCGCCACGGCCGCGAGTACGGCCGCGAGCAGGGCGCCGCCGAGGAGGGTGAGCAGGGAACGTGAGGTAGACACGGACCCAACATTACGGGGTGCGGCGGGAAAGAAGTAGGTGTGGTCGCCCCCATTTATGTGACCTAGTCGACAAACGGTCATTCGCGTGAGTACACTTACAAAAACGTTAGCGACTCCGCTTCAAAGAGGAGGGACTATGACCACCGCAACACCGACCCGGAGTGAGCGTGCACTCGGCGTGGACGAGTTCCTGGGCACCGAGAGCGGGAAGACGCCTGCCGAGGCCGTGCAGGACCGTGGCACCTGGGTAACCAGTGCCAAGTGCCGGGGCATCGACCCCGAGACCCTGTTCGTGCGGGGCGCCGAGCAGCGCAAGGCCGCGACCTTCTGCCGCGGCTGCCCGGTCCAGCAGATGTGCCTGGCTGACGCGCTGGACAACGGCGTGGAGTTCGGCGTGTGGGGCGGGCTGACCGAGCGTCAGCGCCGCGCCCTGCTGCGCAAGAACCCGCAGATCGACGACTGGGCCGACTACCTCGCCAACGGCGGGGAGCTCATCGGCATCTGAGCCGCCCGGTCGGAAAGGGGTCGGCCGGAGAAGCCCCTGGCCAGGTGGCCCCGGCCGGAACGGGGCCGCCTGGAAGGGCTGAAAACTCAGGCCAGCCAGTCGTTCGGGCTGAACAGCTCGAAGTGCACCGCCACCGGTGCCGCCTCGCCCTGGAGCTCCGCCAGGGCCGCCCGCAGCGACTGCAGGAAACCGGTGCCGCCGCACAGGTAGACGTCCGCGCCGGCGGGCACCTCCGCCGCGACGTCGATGCGCTCGCCGGCGTCCCGGTAGAACGTGCGCAGCTCGCCGTGGCCGAGCTGCTCGAGAGCGGCGCGGGTCTGGCCGTACTGCGCGTGGGTCTCGCGCGAGTCGTCCGCGTGCAGGACGAGCACCTGCCGATCCGAACCCGTGCGCGCCAGGTGGGTGAGGATGCCGACCATCGGGGTGGAGCCGATGCCGGAGGAGATGAGCACGACCGGGGCCTCGGTCGACTCGTCCAGGGTCAGGTCGCCGGCGGCCAGCGTGGCCTGCACGGTGTCGCCGACGGCGACGTGGTCCTGCAGGTGCTGCGAGACCTCGCCGTCGCGCTCGACGGCGATCCGGTAGTGCCCGGCGTCGCCGTCGATGATGGAGTACTGCCGCAACTGGCGCGCGCCGTCGTCAAGCACCACACCGACCGACGTGTACTGTCCCGGCAACGGCGAGCTGAGCTCGCCGGAGAGCTCGAAGGCGGAGACGGTCTCGCTCAGCTTCTCGACCCCGGTGACCGTGACCTCGCGGAAGACCTCGCCGGGGGTGACGCCGTCGGAGGAGTAGAGGGCGGACTCGTGGTCGATGAGCACGCGGGCCATCAGCCAGTAGACCTCGTCCCAGGCCTCCTCGACCTCGGCGGTGAAGGTGTCGGCGCCGAGGACCTCGCGGATCGCGTCGAAGAGGTGCTTGCGCACGATCGGGTACTGGTCCTCGACGATGCCCACGGAGACGTGCTTGTGCGCGATGCGCGAGAGCATCGTGACCGGGTCCGGGGCCTCCGGGTCGACGAGCATCGTCGCGAAGGTGGCCACGGAGGCCGCCAGCGCCTTCTGCTGCGCGCCGGAGTGCTGGTTGCCGCGGTTGAAGGTGTCGCGCAGCAGCTCGGGGTGCGCGGAGAACATGCGGTGGTAGAAGGTCTCGGCGATGGTGCCGATGTTCTCGCCGACGGCCGGCAGCGTGGCGGAGACAATCTCCTCGTGCTCCGGGGTCAGGTGGGCGCGGGTGGTCGGTTGGTCGGAGACGTGCATGACTGTTCCTCGGGTCGGGGACGGTGAAGTGGGCGGGAAACCCGCCTCCATTGATACGCCTGTATCCGTGGTTATTGCAGATCGGGGGATGGGTCCGCGCGGTACGCCCAGTTCAGAGGGGTCACGGCGGCGGGTGCGGCGAAGGTGAGGCCGGGGTAAGTACAGTGGTCGCCATGACCACTTGGGAATACGCCACCGTGCCGCTTCTGACCCACGCGACCAAGCAGATCCTCGACACCTGGGGCGAGGACGGCTGGGAGCTCGTCACCGTCATGCCCGGGCCGAACCCGGAGAACGTCGTCGCCTACCTGAAGCGTCCGAAGGAGGACGCATGAGCACCGTCTCCGAGCGTCTGAGGGAGCTCGGCATCGAGCTGCCGGCCGTCGCCGCGCCCGTGGCCGCCTACGTGCCCGCGCTGCGCGTCGGGGACCAGGTCTGGACCTCCGGCCAGCTGCCCTTCATCGACGGCAAGCTGCCGGCCACCGGCCAGGTCGGCGCCGAGGTCGACGCCGACCAGGCCGCCGACCTCGCGCGCACCGCGGTGCTCAACGCGCTGGCCGCCGTCGACTCCGTCGTCGGCGTCGACCACGTCACCCGCGTGCTCAAGATCGTCGGCTTCGTCTCCTCGGCCGCCGACTTCCACGGCCAGCCCGGCGTGGTCAACGGCGCCTCCGAGGTCATCGGCGAGATCTTCGGTGACGCGGGCGCGCACGCTCGCAGCGCCGTCGGCGTCGCCGAGCTGCCGCTGGACTCGCCGGTCGAGATCGAGCTCATCGTCGAGGTCGACTGATAATTCCAGGTCCGCCCGAATTTCCAGGCCCGTCCGGGCACGCTAAGCTGGGGGACATGCAGCATCCTGCCTACAGTCAGCTGCGGCCGGTGACCGACTCCGCCGCCGTCGTCCTGTGCACCAACCCCAGCTACGCCGCGCTGGAGGGCACCAACTCGTGGATCGTGCGCCGTGAAGGTGACGAGCGCGCGATCGTCGTCGATCCGGGCCCCGAGGATGAAGGCCACCTCAATGTCCTGCACGCCAAGGCGGGCGAGGTGGCCCTCATTCTTCTCACCCACCGCCACCCGGACCACGCCGACGGCGCGCACCGCTTCCGGCAGCTGACCGGGGCACCCGTGCGGGCCTTCGACGCCCGCTACTGCCACGGCGCCGACCCGCTGACCGACGGTGAGACCATCTCCGTCGACGGTGTCACCCCGCGGCTCGAGGTCGTGCACACCCCCGGCCACACCGCGGACTGCACCTGCTTCTTCGTCTGGTCCGGTGAGCCGGGCGAGTCCACGCTCGAGGGCATCATCACCGGCGACACCATCGCCGGGCGCCACACCACCATGATCTCCGAGACCGACGGCGACCTCGGCGACTACCTGCAGACGCTGGAGATGCTGGAGCGCCGCGGCAAGGACGTCGCGCTGCTGCCCGGCCACGGCCCGGACAACCCGGACCTCTCGCAGTTCGCCCGCAAGTACATCGACCGCCGCAACTACCGCCTCGACCAGATCCGGGAGATCTGGAAGGAGCGCGGCCGCGACCTCGAGATCGACGAGCTGGTCAACCTCATGTACGACGACGTCGACCCCGTGCTGCGCGGCGCCGCCGAGCAGTCCACCCGCGTCGCCCTGCGCTACCTGAACGACCATCCCGAGCAGGTCTAGTCCGGCCACGCGGCGGCGCCGATGCGCCGTCCCCCACGGCGTGACGGCGCTGACTGGCCGCCGCCAGTACCGCGAGCCGCGGCCGGCGCGCCGCATGGCGTAGCCGCCGGCGGCGCGGCACGGCGGCGCCGACGGCGACCGACGCGACGTCGGCAAGTAACGGCAAGTAAAAGGAGCGGGCCCCGGAACGAATCCGGGGCCCGCTCTCTTACTGTCCGCGCCTAGCGCGCGCGGCGGGCGAGGTGCTCGGTGTCGACGATGAGCACCGACTTGCCCTCCAGGCGGATCCAGCCGCGGTGGGCGAAGGTGGCCAGCGCCTTGTTCACGGTCTCGCGGGAGGCGCCGACGAGCTGGGCGATCTCCTCCTGGGTCAGGTCGTGGTTGACGCGCAGGGCGCCACCCTCCTGGGTGCCGAAGCGGTTGGCGAGCTGCAGCAGCGTCTTGGCCACGCGGCCGGGGACGTCCGTGAAGATGAGGTCGGCGAGCGAGGCGTTGGTGCGGCGCAGGCGGCGAGCCAGCACGCGCAGCAGCTGCTGGGCGATCTCCGGGTGCTCGGAGACCCAGCGGCTCAGCATCGCCGAGTCCATGGTGGCGGCGCGGACCTCGGTCACGCAGACGGCGGAGGAGGTGCGCGGACCCGGGTCGAAGATGGACAGCTCGCCGAACATGTCGGACGGACCCATGATCGTCAGCAGGTTCTCGCGGCCGTCGGAGGCGTGGCGGGCCAGCTTCACCTTGCCGGCGGTGATGATGTACAGGCGGTCACCGGGCTCGCCCTCGTCGAAGATCGTGGTGCCGCGGGGGAACCGGACCGTCTCCATGTCCTTGATCAGGTTGTTGACGGCGGTCGCGTCAACGCCCTGGAAAATGCCCGCGCGGGACAGGATCTCCTGAACGCCTTCCACAATGAACTCCTCAATAAATATCTGTTTCTCAACGCAACCGTTTCCGGCACTGCCGTGTGGCGGGTTCCTCCCGCGCTTCGTGTCAGTCGGGCGTGAGCGGAAGTAGGTTGCAGGGGCAGGTGCACGTCCGGGTACACCCTACCGTCAGGTCGGTCACACCGCCAGGTTTTACGCTGGCCGGTCACATGCAACTGAATGAATTTCTCGGCGGCCCGGGCATTCGGTTCTGGCCGTGCAGTCCAGAGTCTCTCCGGTCAGGCCGGTGCCTCTGTCGAGCCCGCGCTGGCGGACCCGGTACTGAAGGCGGCGCGCTCGAGCTGTTCCAGTCCGAGGGCGAACACCCCCAGCAGACACGGTGCGACAAATGCGGCGACGATGGACATGACTCCCAATACTACAGAAGAGTGGCACGCGATACCAAGAAAACGGGCACCCGAATTTGGTGGAACATTGTTCAGTTCTAGACCAAAAAGCATGGTCAGAGCCGATCGGGGCCATTGGTCAGGCCTGTGGGGGTACAACATTCGTGTCCGTTCATGCCCGATTATGCGGTGGTCAGACCTCCCGTGGCTGCCCACGTGTGCCCGGTAGGATGGCGTCCGTGTCCACCACCGCCCGCTCTGGCTCCCTGACCCCGCGCAAGCGCCGGCGCCCGGGCGCGCACCCGGCCGCCCGCGGTCGCGAGACCGACCTCGGCCGCACCCGCAGGGCCCGCCGCATCAACCGCACGCTCGCCGCCGTCTACCCCGACGCGCACGCCGAGCTCGACTTCCGCGACGCCTTCGAGCTGCTCGTGGCCACGGTGATGTCCGCCCAGACCACCGACGTGCGCGTCAACTCCGTCACCCCGGCGCTCTTCGCCCGCTACCCGGACGCGGCCGCGCTGGCCGCCGCCGACACCGCCGAGGTCGCCGAGATCATCCGCCCCACCGGCTTCTACCGCGCCAAGGCCCGCAACATCGTCGGCCTGTCCCAGGCACTCGTCGCCGAGCGCGGCGGCGAGGTGCCCCGGGACCTTGACGCGCTGGTGAAACTGCCCGGCGTGGGCCGCAAGACCGCGCACGTGGTCCGCGGCAACGCCTTCGGGCTGCCCGGCCTGACCATTGACACCCACTTCGGCCGGCTCGCGCGGCGCATGGGGCTGACGGAGCAGGAGGACCCGGTCAAGGTCGAGAGGGAGATCGCCGGGCTGATCGAGAAGAGCGAGTGGACGATGTTCTCCCACCGCATGATCTTCCACGGCCGCCGCGTCTGCCACGCCCGCCGCGCGGCCTGCGGCGCCTGCCCGGTCGCCTACGACTGCCCCGCCTTCGGTGCGGCCGGCCCCGTCGACCCCGAGGCCGCCGCCGAGCTGGTCAGCGGCGACAACCGGGAGCACATCCTGGCCATGGCCGGAATTTCCGACGCCCCGGTGGCCGACGCCGGCGGTACCGCCGACGTCGCCGGTGGCGTGGACGGAAGCACCGACGACAAGGAGGCCGCGCGATGAAACGACACCTTCTCGCCTACGTCATCGTCATCGTCGCCAGCGTGGCGTTGATCGCCGCGCTCGTGCCGCGCATGCAGTCCGCCGGCGACGGCGGTGCGGGCGACACCCCCGGCGCGGCCGGCCAGGCCGACCCGGCGAACCAGTCCGGCCCCGAGGGCCCGGGCGGCCCCGGCCCGGGTGACGCCGCCGGTGAGCGGGCGGACGTGCCCGCGCGCCCGGACTGCCCGGGCGCCACGGTCGCCGGCGTCGACCTCGACTGCCTGGGCGGCGCCGAATCCGACGGCGAGGTCTCCGCGGGCACGCCGACCGTGGTCAACGTCTGGGCCTGGTGGTGTGCGCCGTGCCGCGAGGAGCTGCCCGTCATCGCCGAGTACGCCGCCGCGCACCCGGACCACCGGGTCGTGGGCGTGCACGCCGACCCCGACGGCGCGCGCGGTGCCGCGCTGCTCGAGGAGCTCGGCGTGGACCTGCCCAGCTTCCAGGACGACTCGGGCGCCTTCCAGGGCGGCCTCTCGCTGCCGGCGGTCGTGCCCGTGACCCTGCTCGTCGAGGACGGCCAGGTGACGAAGACCCTGCCCAAGCCGTACACCTCGCTCGCCGAGCTCGAGGCGGACCTGGAGGCCTGATGGACTACCGCGACCCCGCGGCCGACTCTGCCGCCACCGATCCCGCCGCCACCGATCCCGCCGGCGCCGACCCCGCCGGCGCCGCGCCGCGCCCCGGTCCGGCCGCCGACCGGCCCGGCCACAACGTCACCCTGCGCCCGGAGGTCGCCCCGGACTGGATGCATCGCCTGGTCACGGGCCTCGACGGCGAGGGCGGCAGCCGCGAGGTGCGCCGCCTGCGCGAGCGGCTCACCGGCCGCGCCGGCGACGGTGACTCAGTGCGCCCGGCGGGGCGCACGGGACGTCGGCAAGCGGAGACCGCACGCGACACGCGCGGGGCGGCGGTGCTCGTCGCCGTCTCGGGCGAGACCGCCGCGGACGCCTCGGTGCTGCTCACGCACCGCTCGCCGCACATGCGCTCGCACGCCGGCCAGATCGCCTTCCCCGGCGGGCGCATCGACCCGGGGGACGCGGGCCCCGTCGACGCGGCGCTGCGCGAGGCCTGGGAGGAGACCGGTCTGGACCGCACCGCCGTCAGCCCCCTGGCCGAACTCGGTGCGGTGCCGGTCAGACGCACCGGCCGGCCCGTCCACCCCGTGCTGGCCTGGTGGCACACCCCGGCCGAGGTCGGGGTGGCCAGCCCCGCCGAGACCGACCACGTCTTCTCCGCCCCGATCGCCGAGCTCGTCGACCCCGGGCGCCGTTTCACCGTGGCCTGGGGGCCGTGGCGGGGACCGGCCTTCGCCGTCGAGGGCTACGTGGTCTGGGGCTTCACCGCCGCGGTGCTCGACGGCATGCTGCGCACCGCCGGCTGGGAGCGGCCGTGGTCGCAACGCCCCGCCCGGCCGCTGCGCGAGGCGCTGGCCGAGTCCCGCAACAACGAGACCCTCCGCTGAGCGGTGCCCTGAGCGGTGCGCTGAGCGGCGTGCTGAGCGCTGCGCCGGCCGGCGTGCTGAGCGTGCGCGTTCCCGCACCGGCCGGGGCGGTGGGCGAGCGCGCCGCGCGGGGGAGGGGCGCACACGGGGAGGACCCACACGCGGAGGCGTTAAGAGTAAGGTGACGGCAGTTAATCCGCACCCGACGCACGGACGAGGAAGTACAACCACGTGACAGCCGGACTCATCGTCGACGGTGTCGTCGTCATCGCCGCGCTCGCCGCGTTCATCACCGGCTGGCGCCAGGGTGCGACCACCTCGGTCCTGTCCACCCTCGGTGTCGTCTCCGGGCTCGTGGTCAGCGCCGGGCTGATCCCCGTCGCCCTGCGCCTGACGGATTCCGTCGGCCTGCGCCTGCTGCTGGCCGCGGCGATCCTCATCCTGTTCGTGGCGATCGGCAACGTCGCCGGCGCCGTGGTGGGCGGCCAGCTGCGCCGCTCGTTCAAGATGCGCTCCTCGTTGCGCATCGACTCCTGCATCGGCGCGTTCTTCCAGGCCGTCACGCTGCTCCTCGTCGCCTGGCTGGTCTCCCTGCCGCTGGCCGCGGGCCTCGGCGGGCGGGTGGCCACCGGCGTGCACAATTCGAAGGTGCTCTCCGGCGTCGACCGCGTCACCCCGCAGTCCTGGAACCAGCTGCCCAACAAGATCGCGGCGATGCTCAACGACTCCGGCCTGCCACCGCTGTCGCCCTTCGAGCCCGTCGACTCCCCCGAGGTCGAGGCCCCGCGCATCGAGGTGGAGAACACCGAGCTGGTGGAGAAGCTGCGCCCGAGCGTCATCCACGTCCTCGGCGACGCGGACAGCTGCCGGCGCCGCCTGCTCGGCTCCGGCTTCGTCGTCGGGCCCGACCACGTGATGACCAACGCCCACGTGGTCGCCGGCACCGAGACGGTGCGCCTGGACACGGTGCTGGGGCTGCGCGACGCCGACGTCGTCTACTACAACCCCGAGGTCGACATCGCCGTGCTCTACGCGCCCGACCTGGGCCTCGAGCCGCTGCAGTGGGCCGAGGAGCCGGCGATCACCGGCCAGGACGCGATCGTGATGGGCTTCCCGGCCTCCGGCCCCTTCGAGGCCGCGCCGGCGCGCATCCGCAGCAAGCTGACCATCGCCGGGCCGGACATCTACGCCACCGGGCGTGTCGAGCGCGAGGCCTACACCGTGCGCGGCACGATCCGCGAGGGCAACTCCGGCGGCCCGATGACGGACGCCGAGGGCAACGTCCTCGGCGTGGTCTTCGGCGCCAGCCTCGACGAGTCCGACACCGGCTACGCGCTCACCGCCGCCGAGGTGCACGCGCGCGTCGGCGACGTCTCCCGGCTGACCACGCCGGTGGGCACCGGCGAGTGCGTCGCGCACTGAGTCACGCGGGATTGACCGGGATTGACGACGCCCGCGCCGTGCGGCGTGGGCGGTCCCGTCGCCGCCGTCAGTCCAGCTCGTTGAGCCACGCGGCCACGGCCGCGGCGAAGGTCCCGGGGGCCTCCACGTGCGGCAGGCGCGCGGTGCCGGGCAGCTCGCGCACGTTCATCCGCGCGGTGCACCGTTTACGGGCGCGCCGGGCGAGGTGCCGGAAGGTCGGCCGGTCCGGCTGCAGGGCCAGCACGGGCACGGTCACCGGGGTGCCCAGCCACTTCGGGGGGACCACGCTGGTGGTCAGGCGCGCGTAGCGCGCCGCGCCCGGCAGGGCGGAGGCGATGCGCATGGCGCGCACCCGCAGGTCCAACGCGGCGTCGTACAGCGCGGTGCCGTGGAACTGCGGGGCGGTCCAACGGTCCAGGATGCGCCGCTGCAGCCAGGCGGCGAGGCGGTCCGGCAGGCGGTGCGCGCCGGGCAGGCGGGCGAGCCCCGCGCGCAGGTGGGCCGGGAGGAAGCGCACCGGGCGGGCGGCCATCGCCCGGCGCATGTCGACCGGGTGGGCGGCGGCGACGGAGACCAGCGCGCGGACCTGGCCGGGGTGCGCGGTGGCCGCGCACCAGGCCACGGCCCCGCCGGAGTCGGCGCCGACGAGCACGGCGTCATCGTGGCCGAGCACGCGGATCAGCGCGGTGACGTCGCCGACGGCGGTCAGCACGTCGAGCCCGGCGCCGGCCGGGGGCTTGTCCGACATGCCGTAGCCGCGCGCGTCGAGGGCGACGACGTGGAAGCCCGCGGCCGCGAGCGGCGCGAGCACGTCGCGGTAGTCGAACCAGCCGCCGAAGGCGTCGTGCAACAGGATGACCAGCGGGTCCTTGACGTCGCCCGCGGCGGCGACGTGCAGGCGCACCCCGCGCAGGTGCACGAAGCGGTGGGTGAAGGGCCCGGCCAGCTCGACGGTCGAGGGCGACAGGCCCCCGCCGGCGCCCGCACTCGCGGCGCTGGGCTGGGCGGGCACGGAAGAACCCCCGTCACCTGCGGCGTCGCGTGCTGCGGCCATGGTGCGGGGGCTCCGGCTGTTTTTCGGGGTCGGCTAGCTGTAGAGGCCGCGGTTGGCGCCCTCGAGCTTGTCCTGGGCCTTGCCCGGGACGAGGTTCTTCAGCTCACCGACGGAGTTGATGGTGCGCTTCGGTGCGCCCATCTTCTTGACCTTGCGCCAGCCGAAGAGCGCCAGGACGGCGGCGGTGGCCAGCATGATCAGGAAGACGATCAGGAAGCCGGCCCACCAGGGCAGCCAGACGGAGATCAGCGCGGCGAGGAAGAAGAAAAAGAAGAAGGAGCTGTACAGGGCGATCACGCCGGCGACCGAGAACAGTCCGCCGCCGATCGCGCCCTTCTTGGCCTCGGCGGCCAGCTCGGTCTTGGCCAGCTCCAGCTCGGAGCGGAACAGCGAGGACATCTGCGCGGTCGCGTTGCTGACCAGGGTGCCCACCGACTGCTGGCCGTTCGAGGCGTCGACGTCGCTCAGCGGAATGCTGTCGGCGCGCGGGGCGAAGTTGTCCGCGCCTTCGGTGAAGAGTCCGTCCTGCTTGCTCACGATTGGGTTCCTCCCGTTGGGGGTCTTTGTTCTCGGCCGGGGCCGGTGCCGCAGCTGATTCTAACGTTGTCGATGGTGCCACGGGCGGGGCGTCCGCGCGCCGTTGTCCCGCATCACTTTACGACCATGGTAGCCGTCACGTGGTCCGGACCGCGGGGGAAGGGCCCGCCCGGGCGGGTCGCGGGGGCCTCAGGATCCCGAGTCTCGCCCGCGCAGCAGCCACCAGCCGCCCACCGCGGCGGCGGCCACGGCGGCGACCACCCCGGTGCCGATGCCGACCTCGCGGGCGGTCGGCGCGGTGAACAGCGGCTCGGGGTCCTTGAAGGCGCGGATCTCCCAGCCCTCGGCCAGCGCGTGCTTCTTCAGTGCGCGGTCGGGGTTGACGGCCACGGGGTTGCCCACGGCCTGGAGCATCGGCAGGTCGGTCGCCGAGTCGGAGTAGGCGTAGCTGGCCGAGAGGTCGTAGTCGCGGCTGCGGGCCAGCTCGGCGAGCGCCTCGCCCTTGGCCTCGCCCTTGTTGTAGGAGAGGATCTCGCCGGTGTAGCGGCCGTCGCGGACCTCGAGCTCGGTGGCCACCACATCGGTGACGCCGAGCTCGGCGGCGATCGGACGGACCAGGTCGGCCGCGGAGGCGGAGACGATGACCACGTCGTGGCCGGCCAGCTGATGGAAGCGGATGAGCTCGCGGGCCTCGGCGTAGATGGTGGGCACGAGCACCGAGTGCAGGGTCTCCTCGGTGATCTGGCGGACCTCCTCGACGGACCAGCCGGCGATCAGCGCGGTCAGCTGGTCGCGAGTGGAGTCCATCTGCTCGGCGGACATGCCGGAGATCATGAAGTTGGTCTTGGCCAGGGTCATCTGCAGGGCCTCGACGGGGGAGATCAGGCCCTTGTGCATGAACTCGCGGCCGAAGGCGAAGGTCGACGATGTGGCGATGACGGTCTTGTCCAGGTCGAAGAACGCGGCCACCCGGCCGGCGCGACGGAGTGCCCCGCCCGCGTTCCTCTGCGTCGACGTCATGGGGCACAGTCTAGCCAGATTCACTCCGTCGACCGCGAAACGCCTGTGGCGTGTGGGGGCATTGTGGTTTTTGGGGCGTGCCGGCGGCGGGGTGTCGGGAGGGGTGCGGGGTCGCGCTGAGCGGGGCGTACGCCCGTGGGGGAGGCCGGGGCGGACGGTCGGGGGAGGCCGGCCGTGTGGCGCCGAAGATAATTTCGAAGAAATTCGTTCCACGTCTTGCCTCGTTCACCCCCGCTGTGCCATAATCGGTTCTGCAAGGCCCCGATATACCGTGCGGCCTGCCCCGGCCATCCCCCCGAGGCCGGGTTACCGACGGCCCGCGCACACCCCCCCCCGAGGCGCGGGCCGTCCTTTATGTCCGCACCCGGGTACCCGGCCCCGCAGGTCACGCGGGTTTCCCGGGTGGGTGTCCGGTCCCGCAGGTCACGCAGGCTCCCCGAGTGGTGCGACGCCGTAGCGCATCCGCGCCCGGCGCCGGAGCGTTCTCCACAGATTTTCGGTGACACATGCGCAAGTTGTGGGGGTGTTCCACAGGCCCGCAGGCGGACCCGTCACGTGGGCGCGGGGACCGCGAGTATCGGGGCCATGAACACTGCACCGTCGCCCGGCCGCGAGCGCTTCATCCTCGTCGCCGTCGCCGAGCCGGCCGCCCACCCGGAGGCCGTCCACGTCGCCGCCGCCGCGGGCCGCCCGCTGCTCGACCTGCTCGTCGACGTCGAGGACGAGGCCGAACGCGCCGCCGAGCTGGCCCGCCACCTCCCGCGGGCGGCGGCGGTGATCCTCGACGCCGCCGCGGCCGCCGACCTCGACTCCGTCACAGCCCGCCCGGGCGTCTTCGCCGTCGCCGCCGACCCCGGCCCGGCCCCCGAGGTCGAGGTCGGCGGTGCCCTGGTGCCCGGCTTCGTGGTCCCGGCCCAGTCGCCCGAGCTGCTCGCCGCCCTCGGCGCCGCCCTGCGCGGCGCCACCTCAGCGCCCGTCGACGCCGCCGGCACCGACTCCACGCGCGCCCGCCCCGGGCGCGCCCCGCACGACGGCACCTCGGAGCGCGACGGGCGCAGGCGCGGCGTCGGAAATCGACGGGGCCCGGGTGGCGGTGACGCACCACGTGCACCCCGCGCGGCCGCGGAACCGGGACGCGGACGGGTGTTGGGCGTCGCCGGGGCCTGCGGCGGGGCCGGGGCGAGTACGCTGGCCGCGGCCTGCGCGGTGGTCGCCGCGGCCGACGGCACGGCCGCGCTCGTCGACGCCGTGGCCAACTCCGGCGGGCTCGACCTGCTCACCGGCGACGAGGACACCACGGGCCTGCGCTGGGGCGACGTCGACTTCACCCGCGGCGAGATCCCCGCCGGCGACCTGGTGGAGGCCCTGCCCGAGACCCGCGAGGGTGTGTGGCTGCTCACCGCCGGGCGCTCCGTGCTCGCCGCCGCGGCCGGCCCCGGCCCCGGGGAGGTCGTCGCCGCCCTCGGGGTGCTGCGCCGCGAGGCCGCCACCGTGGTCGTCGACCTGCCGCCGTGGGGCCCGATGACCGACGAGGTCAGCGACGCCTGCGACCTCGTCGTCGTGCTCACCCCGGCCGAGGTGCGCCCCACCGCCGCCGCGGCGCGCCTCTGCGCGCGCCTGGAGTCCCGGCGCACCGGCGCGTGCGTGCTCGTGCGCCACCGCGGATGGTCGTCGTTGACGCTTGACGACGTCGCGGGGCTCACCCGGGCGCGCGTCCTCGGCGAGCTGCCCACGCACCGTGGCCTGGCCCGCCGCGCCGAGCTCGGCGGGCTGGGCGGTCCGCCGCGCGGGCTGGCGCGGGTGGCCGGGCTGGTCCTCGACGAGCTGCGGGGTGCGCGATGAGCGTGGAACGGCGTGAACTGGTCGAGCGTGTCCAGGCGAGGCTCGCGCGCGAGCGCGGCCCCGGCGACGCCTTCGGGGCGGGGGATCCGGCGCATGTCGCCGAGACCGTGCGTGAGGAGGCCGGGGTCATCAGCGACCTCGACCTGCTCGAGGTGCTGCGCGCGCTGCGCGACGAGGCGACCGGGCTCGGGCCGCTCGAGCCGGTGCTCGCGCTGCGTGGGGTGACCGACGTGCTGGTCAACGGCCCGGAGAAGGTGTGGTTCGACCGGGGTGCAGGCCTCGAGCGCGCCGGGGTGCGCTTCACCGACGACGCCGAGGTGCGTCGCCTGGCGGCCCGCCTGGCCGTCGCCTCCGGCGGGCGCCTCGACGATGCCCAGCCCTTCGCCGACGGCCGGCTGCGCCGCGACGACGGCACCGTGGTGCGCGTGCACGCGGTGCTCGCCCCGCCCTCGGAGACCGGCACCCTGATCAGCCTGCGCGTGCTGCGCCAGGCCAACCTGGACCTCGACGGGCTCGTCGCCGCCGGCACCGTCAGCGCCGTGACCGCCGGGCGGCTGCGGGGGCTGGTCGCCGCCCGGCGCAGCCTGCTCATCGTCGGCGGCACCGGCTCCGGCAAGACCACGCTGCTCTCCGCGCTGCTCGGGGAGGTCGGCGCCGGCGAGCGGGTCATCTGCATCGAGGACACCGCGGAGCTGCGTCCGCGTCACCCGCACGTGGTCTCGATGTCCGCGCGTCGCGCCAACGTCGAGGGCAGCGGCGAGATCACCCTGACCGATCTGGTGCGCCAGGCGCTGCGCATGCGCCCGGACCGCATCGTCGTCGGCGAGATCCGCGGCGCCGAGATCGTGGACATGCTCGCCGCGATGAACACCGGCCACGACGGCGGGGCCGGCACGCTGCACGCGAACTCGCTCGGGGAGGTGCCCGCGCGGGTGGAGGCCCTGGCCGCCATGGGCGGGCTGGATCGGGTGGCCGCCCACTCCCAGCTGGCCGCGGCCGTCACCGCGGTGCTGGTCATGCGCCGCGGCGCGGACGGGGTGCGCCGGCTCGCCCAGATCGGCGTGGCGCGCACCCGCGCCGACGCGGCGGTCGAGTTCGTGCCCGCCTGGGACCTGGACCGCGACGGCGCCGACGCCCCCGAGCTGGTCGGGACGGGGTCGGTCGCCGCGCCGGCCGGACCGGCCGGACCGGCCGCCCCGGGGCTGGACCGCGGGCGCCACCGGGGGAGGGGAGAGCCATGAGCACGGTCCAGCTCGCCCTGCTGCTCGCTGCCGGTGTCTGCGTCGCGTGGCTACCCGCCCCGCGGATCCGGCTGCGTGCGCTGTCGCGGCGTGCCGGTACGGGGAGGTTCTCGGTGCGGATCCTGCCCGCGGTACTCGGCGTGACCGGGGTGGCCGTGGTCGTTGTGCGCGCCGGGCAGACCACCACCGCGCTGGCCGGGGCCGTCGCGGTCGCCGCCGCGGTCGCCGGTTGGCGCACCTGGCGCACCCGGCGGGCGCGGGAGCGCCGGGAGGAGGCCACCGCTACGTTCCTGGGGCTGCTCGCCGGACAGCTCGAGGCCGGTGCGCCGGCGTCGCGGGCCGTGGCGGCGGCCGCCCGCGGGGCCCGGGAGAAGGACCCCGCCCACGTCGCCGCGCTCGCCCTCGCGCTGACCGGTGGCGCCGCGGCTGCGGGCGGCGGGGCCAAGAGCGCGGGCGGAGACGCCGTCGGGGACGGCGACCGTGACGCCGAGCAGCTGGCCGGGCTGTGGCACGCCGCGCAGGACCACGGGCTGCCCACGGCCGCCCTGGTCGAGCAGGCCCGCGCCCGCGTCGAGCAACGCCGCCGCCACCGCGAGTCGACGGCCGCGGCGTTGACCGGCCCGCAGTCCACGGCCGTGATCCTCGCGCTGCTGCCGCTGGCAGGCATCGGGCTCGGCACCGCGATGGGGGCAAACCCCCTGGCCGTGCTCACCGGCGGTGGGACCGGCGGGCTGCTCCTGGTCGCCGGGATCGCCCTGATCGCCGCAGGGCTGGGCTGGTCGCGGGTGATCATCGCCCGGGCCTCGGGGGTGGCGCGATGATCACCGCACTCGCGCTCGCGCTCGCGCTGGTCTGCTGGGCGCCGCCCACGCCGGGCGGCAGGCTCGACGCCGCCGACGGGGCCGCCGGGGCCAGCGGGGGAGTGGCCGGAGGTCCGCGTGCCCGCGACGGACCGTCGCGGGTGACGCACCCGGAGAAGACCGCCCGGCTGCCCGCCGCAGCCGGAGCCCTGGCCCGACGCCTGGGTTTCGGTGAGGAGGGCACCCGCCGCTGGGACCGGCTGCTGCTGGACATCGCCGCCGACATCGACCTGTACGCCGCGTGCACCGCCGCCGGGCTCGCGCCCGCGGTCGCAGCACAGATCGCGGGGGAGGCGAGCCGGGAGCCCCTGGCCGGGACCTGGCGGACGGTGGCCAGCCTCCTGGCCGTCGGCGCCGAGCCCGAGCGGGCCTGGGAGCCGACGGCCGGGGTGCCGGGGCTGTCCGACCTCGCCGCGCTGGCGGCGGGATCGGCGGCCTCCGGCACCCGGGTGGCCGCCGCCGCCGGGCGGATCTCCGAGCGTCTGCGCCGCCGCGCCGAGGACCGTGCGACGGCCGCAGGCGAGCGGGCCGGCGTCCTGATCGCCATGCCGCTCACGTTCTGTTTCCTGCCCGCCTTCTTCGTCCTCGGGCTGGCCCCCGTGGTCCTCGGCCTCGCCGGGAACATCCTGGGCTGAAGAAGGGAACCGACCTCGACCTGACCGATCTGAACCTGACCGACTGACCTGGACTGACCACCGCGGGCCACGCCGGCCCGACCGATCCGAGAGGACACCCACCATGACGACGACCACGATCCACGCGACCGACCAGACCACGACGGACCAGACCACGACCGCCTCGACCGCCGCCGTACCCACCGCCCGGGCAATGGGCGAGAGCCCCGCGAACGCCGGGGCCCAGACCTCCGCGGCCACCGCCGGCGCCGGCACCCGTGACCGCGTCATTGCCGCTGACCAGCCGATTCCCGATGCCGAGTCGAAGGAGGTGCGCGGCATCCTCGGCAACCAGTACGGGCTCTCGACGATCGAGTACGCCATGGGCACGCTCGCTGCCGCGGCGCTGGCGGCCGTGCTGTACATGATCATCAATAGCGACGCGGTCAGCGACGCCCTCGAGGGCATCATCAACGACGCGCTCTCGAGCACCCCGAACTGAGGTGGGCACCGTGGCGTCGACACCGTCGCGAGGGCCCGGGCAGCCTAGCCCCGGGCAGACCAGCCCCGGGCAGCCGGACCCCGGGCGGCGAGGGGGCGTGCCGAACATCCCCGCGTCGCGCACCGGCGGCCGGGCTGAGCTGGCCGACCAGGCCGGCTCGGTCACCGTCGAGGCCGCGGTGGGGGTGGCCTGCCTGGTCATCGTCTTCACGGCGCTCGTCGGCGGGGCCGTCACGCTGGCCGGCTACCTCGCCGCCGTCGACGCCGCCGGTGCCGCCGCCCGGGCGCACGCCATCGGGGTCGACGGCGTGCAGTTCGACCGCGGCAGTCTCACCGTCCGCGAGTCCGGCGGGGTGGTCACCGCGACCGCCACCGTCCGGGCCCCGATCGGGGAGCTGACCGCGCAGGCCGCCTACCCGGTGGAGTACCGGTGAACGGCCCCGTGCGCCTACGGCGTGCCGATTGCCCCGCTCGCCCCGCTCGCCCCGCCCGGTCCGCCAGGCGGGGCGGACCCGGCACACCCACCGTCCGCGGCGTGCTCGGTGACCAGGAGGGCTACGCCACGATCCTGGCCGCCAGCCTCGCCGCGGCGCTGACCGGCGTCATCGTCATCCTCGCCGCCGTGGCGGCCACCCTGATCGCCCTGCACCGCGCCCAGGTCGCCGCCGACATGGCCGCCGTCGCCGCGGCCACCGCGCTGGCCGAGGGACAGCCCGCCTGCCCGGTCGCCGAGTCCACGGCGCGCCTCAACGACGCCGAACCGTCCGCCTGCCGTGTCGACGGCGAGGACGTGGTGGTCACCGTGACCGTCTCCGGGCGCGGCGGCGTGGCCCGCGCCGGGCCGCTCTGAGGCACGCTCCGGGCGGCTCAGTGCTCCTGCGCAGCCTCAGCGCCTCCGCGCAGGGCTCAGCGCCCCGCGCCGCCCGCGCACATCGTCACCATCGCGCCGAGCAGCTTGATCGCCCCGGCCTTGTCCAGCGGCTGGTTGCCGTTGCCGCACTTCGGCGACTGCACGCACGAGGGGCAACCCGACTCGCAGGAACACGAGCGCACCGCCTCGAAGGTCGCCTCGATCCACTCGGCGAAGCGCTCGAAGCCGCAGTCCGCGAAGCCGGCCCCGCCCGGGTGCCCGTCGTAGACGAAGACCGTGGGCAGGCCGGTGTCCGCGTGTTCCGCGGTGGACACCCCGCCGAGGTCCCACCGGTCGCACGTGGCGATCAGGGGCAGCATGCCGATCGCCGCGTGCTCCGCGGCGTGCAGCGTGCCCGGGACGTCGGCCGCGGCGATCCCGGCCGCCGAGAGCACCAGCGGGTCCACGGTGTAGGCCACCGCCCGGGTGTGCAGCACCTGCGGCGGCATGTCCAGCGGGATGTTGTCCACCGTCGAGCCGTCGGGCAGCTTGACCACGTAGCCGGTGACCTGGTCGGTGACCTCGACCTCCACCGAGGCCACCCACAGTCCCGGGGAGGGGTTGAAGATGCCGTCGTCGTCGGGCCCGCCGATGATGCGGATGGCCGTCTGCCCGCGCGAGTGCGTCGAGTACTCCGGGGTCTCCGGGTGCGCCAGCGCCAGCGACGAATCCCAGTCCAGCTCGTCGACCACGAAGGACTCGCCCTGGTGCAGGTAGACCGCCCCGGGGTGCACCTGCGCCGTCGCCCGCGCCCCCTCGACGGTGCCCAGCAGGCGCCCGTCGGTCTGGTCGACGATCATGACCTCCTCGGCGCCCGAGCCGCGCAGCGAGACCTGGGTGTGCGCGGTCTCCGGGCTCAGCTGCCCGGTACCCGCCGGCACCGGGGCGGGGAACCAGCCGCGCGGGCGGTGGCGCAAAAGTCCCTCGGCGGCGAGTCCCGCCACCACGTCGCGGGCACCCAGGGCGTCCACCTCGGCGTCGGAGAGCGGCTTCTCCACCGCCGCGCAGTAGACGTGGCCGCGCAGCACGTAGGGGTTGGCCGGGTCGAAGACACTGCGCTCGACCGGGCGGCCCAGCAGCACGTCCGGGTTGTGCACCAGGTAGGTGTCCATCGGCTCGTCACGGCCGACGAGCACCACCACCGACTCCTGCCCGCGCCGCCCCGCGCGGCCGGCCTGCTGCCAGAAGGACGCCACCGTGCCGGGGAAGCCCGCGGTGACCGTCGCGTCCAGCGAGCCGACGTCGATGCCCAGCTCGAGGGCGTTGGTGGTGGCCACACCCAGCAACGTGCCCTCGTCGAGCTCGCGCTCCAGCCGGCGGCGGTCCTCGGCGAGGTAGCCGGCCCGGTAGGAGGCCACCCGGCGGGCGAAGTCCGGCCGGCCCTGCGCGGAGAGCCCCTCGGCGGCGCGCAGGGCGACCGTCTCGGCGGCCCGCCGGGAGCGCACGAAGGTCAGCGTGCGCGCGCCCTGGGCGATCAGCGTGGCCATGATGTCGGCGGCCTCCGTGGTCGCCGCGCGGCGCACGGGCGCGCCGTTGTCGCCCTCGGCGCCCTCGATGAAGCCCGGCTCCCACAGCATCAGGGTCCGCCGGCCCGTCGGCGCGCCGTCCTCGGTCACCGCGGTGACCTCCCGGCCGGTCAGCCGGCTGGCGTGCGCGGCCGGCTCCGCGGTCGTCGCCGAGGCCAGCACGAACGTCGGGTGCGACCCGTAGTGCGCCGCGATGCGGCTCAGCCTGCGCAGCACGAGCGCCACATTCGCGCCGAAGACGCCGCGGTAGGTGTGGCACTCGTCGATGATGACGTAGCGCAGGTGCCGCAGCAGCCGCGCCCACCGCGGGTGGTTGGCCAGCACGGACACGTGCAGCATGTCCGGGGTGGTGAACACCCAGCGCGAGTGGTCGCGGATGCCGGGGCGCGCCTCGGTGGGGGTGTCGCCGTCGTAGGGGGCGGGTGCCACCCCGGAGAGCCCCGGCACCGCGCGGGTCAGCCGCAGCGTGGCGGCCAGCTGGTCCGAGCCCAGCGCGCGCGTCGGGGTGACGTAGAGCGCGCAGGCGGTCTCGTCGGCGGCCAGGTCCGTCAGCACGGGCAGCTGGTAGGCCAGCGACTTGCCCGAGGAGGTGCCCGTGGCGACGACGACGTCGTGGCCGTCGTGCGCGAGCTGCGCCGCCTCCGCCTGGTGCGTGTACGGCTTGCCGACGCCGCGCTCCTCCAGGTGGGCGCGCAGCCCCGGGTGCACCCACCCCGGCCAGTCGGCGTACCGCGCGGGGCGCGCCGGGATGGTGCCGCGGTAGGTGCACGTCGACTCGGGGAAGCGGCGCAGGATCAGGTCGGTCAGCTCCGCACCGAGCCCGGTGGGGGTGCCGGTCGTGGTGCCGTCGTGCGTGCCGGCGTGCGTCGCCTCGTCCACCCTCGTACCGCCGCCTCGCTGTCCCGGAAGCCGGTCCGCGCGCTGGGCGTGACCGGCCGCCCCCGGCCCGGGAGACCCCGGGTGGGGGCGATTTCTGCCTATTCGGTGGACCTGATCCTATCGCCGCGCGACCTTTTGTGGAACACTGAGGGCTGGTCGCAGATTTTTCGCGCAGTGTTTCATGTTTCACACGGCGCTCGCAGAAAAGCTTGACGCGGGCGTCCAGATGCTTCTTCCCCCTTCAAGGCCCTCCGGTCTCCGGAGTCCTTTCAGGCGGTGGAGTCGTACCTGGAAGTTCGGTATGACCACCATCCACCACCAGCCACCGAAAAAGAGGTACTGAAATGGCACAGGGAACCGTGAAGTGGTTCAACGCTGAGAAGGGCTACGGCTTCATCGCCCCCGATGACGGCTCCTCCGACGTCTTCGTCCACTACTCCGAGATCCAGGGCAGCGGCTTCCGCACCCTCGAGGAGAACCAGAAGGTCGAGTTCGAGATCGGCGAGGGCACCAAGGGCCCGCAGGCCCAGCAGGTCCGCGCCCTCTAAACCGCGCCGCCGCGGGGTCTGAATCCCCGCGCAGCCGAGACCCCGGCGTCCCCGAGTGGGACGCCGGGGTTTTCTGCGCCGGAGGCCCGGCGCATCCTGCGCCTGAGGCGCGCCGCAGGCGCGCGCCACCGGCGACGTCGCGCGGGCGCGCCGGCGGCGACCACCGGGACGTCGGAAATTGAGGGATTAAGCCCGCGAGGTGCCCGTGCGCACCTGGTGGGCGTCGGAGAAGTACTGGCGCACCCGGTCGATGAGCACGCCGACCAGCGCGCCGAGGGTGACGCCGAGGATCATGCCCAGAATCGGGTAGTCCTGCAGCACCCAGCCGCCGAGGTAGCCGATGAGCACCGCCTGGCTGACCCAGACGAGCACGCCGACGGAGTCGATGAGGAAGAACAGCCACCAGGGGTACTTCATCGCACCCAGCATGATCGTGAGCACCCAGCGGCCCCAGGGCACGAAGCGGGCCACGATGATCGTCATCGCCGCCCGGGTGCGGATGGACTTCTCCACCCAGTCGACCGCCCGGCCCATCTTCGACTTCGGCGGCATGGAACGCACGAACATCACCAGGCGGGTGCCCAGCAGGTAGCAGATGTTGTCGCCGAGAACGGCCGCGACCACGGCGATCGTCCACACCGCCCAGATGTCCGGCACCCCGCGGCTGGCCGACCACGCCGCGCCCGCGGTGATGATGGTCTCGCTGGGCAGCAGGGGGCACAGGGCGTCGCCGACGATGAAGAAGGCCAGCAGCGGATAGAACCACCACGAGCCCAGCACAGCCTCGATGAGGACGGTGAGCTGGTCTGCCATTGGGGGCCTCCGGCGGGGGTGAAGAGGGCGGGTGGTACTCGGCTGATTCTAATGCGGCTGCGTGCGACGTAAAGATAACTGTGTACGGTGTAGAACAGAATTTCCCGGGCCGGGTGTACCGGCCGGTCAGCGCGGCGCGCCCCGAGGGTCGGGGTCGGCCGCCGGGCGCGGGGCCGAAGTTCGCCCCCGCCCCGGGGCCCGCGCCGCCGCCGACCTCAGCAGAGAAAAACGAGAGGGATGAGACCGCGTGGCAGACAACGGCGGTAAGGGCGTCAAGCGCCTGGTCATCGTCGAGTCGGGGACGAAGGCGAAGAAGATCCAGCCCTATCTCGGCGACGACTACATCGTGGAGGCCTCCGTGGGCCACATCCGCGATCTCCCGCGCGGGGCCGCCGACGTGCCCGCGAAGTACAAGAAGGAGCCGTGGGCGCGCCTCGGCGTGGACACCGACCACGGCTTCGCCCCGCTCTACGTGGTCAGCCCGGACAAGAAGAAGAAGGTTGCCGACCTCCGCAAGAAGCTCAAGCAGGTCGACGAGCTCTACCTGGCCACCGACCCCGACCGCGAGGGCGAGGCCATCGCCTGGCACCTGCTCGAGGTGCTCAAGCCCAAGGTGCCGGTGCGGCGCATGGTCTTCAACGAGATCACCAAGCCGGCCATCCTCGCCGCCGCGGAGAACACCCGCGACCTCGACGAGAACCTCGTCGACGCCCAGGAGACCCGCCGCATCCTCGACCGCCTCTACGGCTACGAGGTCTCCCCGGTGCTGTGGAAGAAGATCATGCCGCGCCTGTCCGCCGGGCGCGTGCAGTCCGTGGCCACCCGGGTGATCGTCGAGCGCGAGCGCGAGCGCATGGCGTTCATCTCCGCCGACTACTGGGACCTGGCCGCCACCCTGGACACCGGCGCCAGCGACGCCGACCCGGACAACCCCTCGACCTTCCCGGCCCGGCTGTCCGCCGTGGACGGCCGCCGTGTGGCCCAGGGCCGCGACTTCGACGACCGCGGGCAGCTGAAGAAGTCCCGCGACGAGGTCGTCGTGGTCGACTCCGCCCGCGCCGAGGCGCTCAAGGCCGGCCTGGCCGACGCGCGGTTCACCGTCGCCGACGTCGAGCACAAGCCGTACACCCGCCGCCCGTACGCGCCGTTCATGACCTCGACGCTGCAGCAGGAGGCGGGGCGCAAGCTGCGCTTCACCTCGGAGCGCACGATGCGCATCGCGCAGCGCCTCTACGAGAACGGCTTCATCACCTACATGCGTACGGACTCCACCGCGCTGTCGCAGCAGGGCCTCAACGCCGCGCGCACCCAGGCCCGCCAGCTCTACGGCGAGGAGTTCGTCGCCGCCAAGCCGCGCCACTACGACCGCAAGGTCAAGAACTCGCAGGAGGCCCACGAGGCCATCCGCCCCGCCGGCGAGTCCTTCGCCACCCCGGGCTCCCTGCACGGCCGCCTCGACGCCGAGGAGTACAAGCTCTACGAGCTGATCTGGCAGCGCACCGTCGCCAGCCAGATGGCCGACGCCAAGGGCACCTCGATGCGCGTGAACATCACCGCGGCCACCGCCGACGGCGAGGACACCGAGTTCACCGCCACCGGTCGCACCATCACCTTCCCCGGCTTCCTGCGCGTCTACGTGGAGACCTCGCAGCTCTCCGACGGCCGCAAGGTCGCCGACAACGCCGAGCGCCGGCTGCCGCGCCTCGACGAGGGCGACTTCCTGACCGCCGCGGAGATCTCCGCCGAGGGCCACTCGACCAACCCGCCGTCGCGCTACACCGAGGCCAGCCTGGTCAAGAAGATGGAGGACCTCGGCATCGGGCGCCCGTCGACGTACGCCTCGATCATCAAGACGATCCAGGACCGCGGCTACGTGTTCGCCCGCGGCAACGCCCTGGTGCCCAGCTGGGTGGCCTTCGCCGTCGTCGGCCTGCTCGAGGAGAACTTCGCCGCGCTGGTCGACTACGACTTCACCTCCTCGATGGAGGACGAGCTCGACGACATCGCCGCCGGCGAGGAGGACCGCACCGAGTGGCTGACGGGCTTCTACTTCGGCGACGCCGACGCCCCGGAGGACCTCGCGGACGCCATCGCGCGCCGCGGCGGCCTGAAGTCGCTGGTCGGCGAGAACCTCGAGCACATCGACGCCCGCAAGGTGAACTCGCTGCACCTCTTCGACGACTCCGAGGGCCGCGCCGTGGTGGTCCGCGTGGGCCGCTACGGGCCCTACATCGAGCGCCGCGTGGGCACCACCGAGGAGGGCGAGCCGGAGTACCAGCGCGCCAACCTGCCGGAGGCGACCACGCCGGACGAGCTGACCCTCGAGTACGCCGAGAAGCTCTTCGCCACCCCGCAGGGCGGCCGTGAGCTGGGCGAGAACCCCGCCAACGGGCGCATGGTCGTGGCCAAGGAGGGCCGTTACGGCCCCTACGTCACCGAGGTCGTGCGCGACGACGAGCGCGAGAAGTCCGAGGCGCACGCCGAGGAGATCGTCGCCGCCGAGCGCGCCGAGGAGGACCGCCAGCGCGCCGAGGAGGGCAAGCGCAAGAAGAACTGGGAGACCAAGACCGCCGCGAAGCAGAAGGACAAGCGCATCGCGGAGATCGTCGACGCGGAGCTGAAGCCCAAGACGGCCTCGCTGTTCAAGTCGATGCAGCCGGCCTCGGTGACCCTCGAGGAGGCGCTCAAGCTGCTCTCCCTGCCGCGTGAGGTGGGCGTGGACCCGGTCGACGGTGAGACGATCACCGCGCAGAACGGCCGCTACGGCCCGTACCTGAAGAAAGGCTCGGACTCGCGCTCGCTGGCCGAGGAGGACCAGATCTTCACGATCACCCTCGACGAGGCCCGCCGCATCTACGCCGAGCCGAAGCGCCGCGGCCGCCAGGCGGCGCGTCCGCCGCTGAAGCAGCTGGGTGACAACGACGTCTCGGGCCGCCCGATGAGCGTCAAGGACGGCCGCTTCGGCCCGTACGTCACGGACGGCGAGACCAACGCCTCGCTGCGGCGCGGCGACACGCCGGAGACGATCACCGACGAGCGCGCCAACCAGCTGCTCTCGGAGCGCCGCGCGAAGGTCGCCGCCGACGGTGGCGGCAGGAAGTCCACCAAGAAGGCGGGCAAGAAGTCCTCGAAGAAGTCCTCGAAGAAGTCGACCAAGAAGTCGACGAAGAAGACCTCGAAGAAGACCTCGAAGAAGGCCGCCAAGAAGCCGCCGCAGACCACCCGCAACGTGGTGCGCGCCGGCAGCCGCCGCAAGTAGGCCGAACCGAGCAGACCCGGCGGGGCGCGCGTTCGTGCGGGCCCGGCCCGCACGAACAGGAGTTTCGCCCATGTCCTTCAACACCTCCGCCTGGCGCGCCTCGCTTGCCGACGCCGCGCGCACCATCGAGGGCGCGTTGGGTTCCGGCGCGCGTTCGATCGCCGACGCCGCGCACACCGCCGGCGGCGTCGTGGGCGACGCCGTCGCCGCCGTGGCCGGCCACGAGAACGGCCGGCGTGCCGCCGACGCCACCGACGACGCGGTGGGGCGCACCGCCGAGGGCGTGGCCGCCCTGGGCCAGGCACTGGGCCGCGCGGTCGTCGACCCGACGCGCCTGGGCGCGATCGCCCTCGGCGAGGCGTCCGGCTGGACCCGTCTGTTCGGCCTGCGGCGCACGACCCGGGTGCTCGCGCCGGTGGCGCAGTCGGTGCTGGCCGCCGCGGTGCTCTCCGACGGGCGTACCGCTGGCGCCGCCAGCGCAGGCGCCGCTGACGCGGAGCCCCCGGCGCAGGCCGCCGCCCCGCGCGGCCCGCTGGCCGGGGCCCTGCTGCTCGGCGCCTTCGCCGACGCCCAGCAGACCCGCCGGCTGCCCGAGGAGCAGCCGCACGACCCGGCGGCCAAGGTCAACAAGGCCTCCGAGCAGGCCGACAAGAAGCCGGGCGAGCCCGGCAAGGCCGACGGCCCGGCGGCGCGCCCGGTGGCCGGGGCGCTCGCCCTGGCCGGCCAGCACGCGATCTACTCCTGGCTGCTCTTCCGCCGCGGTGCGCGGCTGAGCGCGCCGCGCGCGCTCGGCTACGGCGCGGCCTGTGCGGCCGGCGTCGGCCTGGCCGCGGTGAAGGTTCCGGTCCTGGTGGCCCCGACCGTGGTGGCCGGGCCCGCGGTCGCGCTGACCGCGGCCCTGGCCAACGACCGCCGCCTGGTCGACGCCCAGGGGTCCGGGCGCAGCGCGCTGCGCAGCGTGACCCGCGCCGGTGTGGGCCTGGACTCGCCGTCGGCGGTGGCCGCGATGGGCCTGGGGCACGCGGGCAACCTGCTGCTCGGCGTGCAGGCCGTGCAGCTGCTGCGCGGAGCGTTCGGGGCTGCCTCGGGCAGCGGCTTCGGCGCGCGCGTCGTCGACGCGCTGTCCCGCGAGGCGCACATCTTCGCGCACCTGCTCATGGTGTCCGGACTCGAACGGCGCTAGGGGCCCAGACCTCACCGGCGGCGGCGCGGGAGCGCCGTCAGGCTGGCGGCGCTGGACCGTCGTCACACTGCGCGCCGCCGCCGGAGCGCCGTCACGCCGGCCGCGACGCCGCCGGGTTGAACCGCCGCCTCAGCGCATGCGCTCGAGGCGCAGCAGCGCGCGCTTGGTGTCCGGCCCGCCGGCGTAGCCGCCGATGTTGCCGTCCACCGAGCCGCCCGAGGGCAGCACCCGGTGGCAGGGCACCACGATCGGCAGGGGGTTCTTCGCGCAGGCGCTGCCCACCGCGCGGGCGGCCTTCGGGTTCCCGATGGCCTCGGCGATCTCGCCGTAGGTGGCCGTCTTGCCGTAGCCGATCAGCGAGAGCCGGCGCTGGGCGCGGTCGCGGACCCGCTCGCCGCGGGCGTAGGCGACCGGCAGGGAGAACACGCGGCGCAGGCCGGCGAAGTAGTCGCCGAACTGCACGGCGGTGTTGATCAGGGCGGCCGTGTCCTCGGGCTCGTACCCCAGCTCGGCGACGGCGGTGACCACCCCGGAGGCGTAGGCGTCCAGGTCGTCGAGGTCACCGGTGCGCTCGGTGTCGAGGGCGGTGGCGACCTCGCCGGTCGTGGGCACGGTGCCGATGACGGGGGTCTCCTGGTCAGCGCCGAACTTCACGGCGGTGAGCAGGCCGTTTTCGACGACGATCGTCAAGGTACCGACAGGGGTTCCGATGGCGAGACTCGACATACCCCGAGCCTAAGACAGCCGTTTTTCGCTCGCTCGGTGAGGTCGGCGAAAACGTCGCGCGACGCGGCGTCGGAAAGCGTCAGGAACGGTCGGCGAGTGTCTGGCGGATCGGGCGCGCCAGCTGCGTCATCTCGTGGCGGCCGCGCAGCTCGATGGACTTCATCATCGTCCAGCGGGCGCGCTCGGCCTCGTTGGCGCCGCGCAGGGTGGCGGCGTTGGTGAGCACCCGGCCGGGGGTGTCCTTGGCCAGCTCGGTCAGGCGCGCGGCCTGGTTCACCGCGTCGCCGATGACGGTGTACTCGAAGCGGTCCGCGCCGCCGATGTGCCCGGCGACGACGTGCCCGGCGGCCACGCCGATGCCCGCCTGCAGCTGCAGGCCCTTGAGCTCCTCGCGCAGCTCGCGCGCGGCGGTCAGCGCCATCGAGTTGGCGTCCGTGAGTGCGAGCGGGGCGCCGAAGACGGCCAGCGCGGCGTCGCCCTGGAACTTGTTGATGATGCCGCGGTTGCGGTGCACGGTCTCCACGACGTGCTCGAAGAACCGGTTGAGCTCGGCGACGACCTCCTCCGGGGTGTGGCTGACGGCGAAGGCGGTCGAGCCGATGACGTCGATGAACAGCACGGCGACCTTGCGGTCCTCGCCGCCGAGGGTGGGGCGTTCCTCGAGGGCGCGGCGGGCGACCTCGACGCCGACGTAGCGGCCGAAGATGTCGCGCACCCGCTCGCGCTCGCGCAGCCCGCGCATCATCTCGTTGAAGCCGGCCTGCAGCACGCCGATCTCGGAGCCGTCGTAGATGTCGACCTGCGTCTCCGAGTCGCCGCGGCGCACGCGGTTGATCGCCTGCTGCAGCTCCTGGATCGGGTCGACGACGCTCATGATCGACAGCGTGGTGCCGAAGAACCCGGTCACCAGCGCCGCCAGGATCAGCCACAGGGTGGCCGGGATGATGTCGGCGGCGTTGTCGGTGAAGTACCCGGCCTCCTGGCCGAGGATCAGCAGCAGCACGCCGACCGAGGGCACCGCCGAGGTCAGCAGCCACGTCATGCGCAGCCGCTGCTTGATCGGCGGCTCCAGGGTCGAGTCCTCGAAGCGGCGCGACAGCGCCATCGCCGCGACGGGGCGCACCATGCGCTCGGCGCACAGGTAGGTCAGCAGCACCACGACGGCGCCGGCGAGCAGCGTGGCCACGCCGATGACCACCGCCAGGCGCCCCGAGCTGGTGGCGGCGACGGAGACGGCGAGGACGATGCCGATCGCCCAGACGATCGCGCACACCCCCGCCTGGTAGACGGGCAGGCGCAGCACCAGCGTGCGCACCATGTTCGGGTCGTGGCCGTCGGGGTCGCGCTGCCACTCGAGGACGGGGCGGAACATCAGGAGCGTGACCACCACACCGACGACGATCGCGAAGATGACGTAGGCGACGCCGACGGCGGGCAGGTCCGAGATGTCGGTGTCGAACTCGGCGATCTCCGGCATCGGGATCATGAAGCGGATGAACAGCATGATCGCGGCCGCGCCGAGCACGTTCGCGCCGAGCACGAGTGCCGCGTACAGCGGCCACGAGGTGGTCAACACCCAGCGCAGCGCGCGCAGCAGTCGTCTCATGGTCTCCCACTCTATCGGCCCCGCCCGCCGGGTGTGCCGGGTGCGGGGGAGACACCGCCCCGGACGGGGCGTCCCGGGCGGGCGGCGCCCCGGCCGCGTGCGGCACCGGACGGGCGGGACGGGGGTCCGGCGTGCACTAGGGTGGGCGGTTGTGACGAACTTGGTCGAGGAGGCGCTTTCCGACGCCCCGCGTGTCCGGGAGGTCGTGCACGCCGCCGTGGCTGCGGCGCGAGCCCGCGCCGCCTCCGGCTTCCGGGAGGAGGCCGTCGGGGCGGGGGAGCGCTCGGCGATGACGCACTCCTGGGTGATCACCGGCGGCCCCGGCTCCGGGCGCATGCAGGTCGCCCGCGCCTTCGCCGCGGGCCTGGAGTGCACCGACCCGGAGACCCCGGGCTGCGGGCGCTGCGAGGCGTGCCGGGCCGTGATGAACGGCTCGCACACCGACGTCAAGGAGTTCAGCACCCGCAACTACGCCATCCAGGTGAACACCGTGCGCGACGACATCGTGCCCGCGGTCATCCAGCTGCCCACGGTGGGGCGGTGGCGCGTGGTCATCGTCGACAACGCCGACCGGCTCACCGGCAAGGCCGCCGACGCGCTGCTCAAGACCGTCGAGGAGCCCTCGAAGCAGTCGGTGGTGCTCTTCTGCGCGCCGTCGGTCGACCCGCAGGACTTCTCGGTGACGCTGCGCTCGCGCTGCCGGCACATCTACGTCCCGCCGCCGTCGGTGGAGCGCATCGTGCGCCTGCTCGTGCGCGAGGAGGGTGCCACGGAGCACGACGCGGCGCTGGCGGCCCAGGCCTCCCTGCGGCACATCGGGCGGGCGCGCCTGCTGGTCACCGACGAGGGCATGCAGCGCCGACGCGCCCGGGTGCTGCGCCTGGCGGAGCTGGTCAACCACGGTGACGTCGCCTTCCGCGAGGTCAGCGCCCTCGTCGCGGCGACAAAGAAGGAAGCCAACGAGCTGCACGCCGAGGAGGAGGCCGAGGAGGCCGAGGCGCTGCGGCGCTCCTTCGGCGCCGGCGGGCGCGGTAAGGGCGTGGCCAAGATCGCCCGGGAGGCCGAGCGGGCGGTCAAGAGTCTCGAGGACGAGCAGAAGAGGCGCCACCAGCGCATCCACCGGGACCTGATCGACCTGTGCCTGATCGACCTCTCCGGGCTCTACCGCGACGCCTTCCTGCGGGCCGTCGACGCCCCGGGCGAGCCGGTGCACCCCGACTTCGCCGAGCTGGCCGGCGAGGTCGCCGAACAGGTCGGGGCCGCGGGCCTGGCGGACTGCCTCGAGGCGATCGGGCGGTGCCGCGAGCACATCAAGCAGAACGTGTCGCCGCAGATCGCCCTCGACGGTCTGCTGGGCAGGCTGCGCATGGCCCACGGGGTGCGCTGAGGGGGGCGGCGGAGCGCGGGCGGCGTGCCCGGGTGACGCGCCCCGAGCGGCGCCCACGTGCCGCCCCGGGGCCGGTGCCCCGGCGTTTTCGTTCCCGGGCGCGTCTGCGCTAGGCTGTGCAACCGTGCCATCGCACCCTCGACGGGGCGCGAACGCGTGCACGCGCCGCCTTAGCTCAGTCGGTAGAGCGATTCACTCGTAATGAATAGGTCGCGAGTTCGATTCTCGCAGGCGGCTCCATCAAAGGCCCCTCCCGAGCGGTTTCCCGCCGGGAGGGGCTTCGTGCTGCCGGGGTCTGTCCGGGGTCTGACGGGGGCGTCCGGGGGCGCCGGAGCGTCGCGTGGGGGAGGGGTGATGTGTCCCAGTCAGTGAGATATGTCATATGGTTCATGGGGTTATGCAACGTATCCTGGGGTGA
Source organism: Corynebacterium frankenforstense DSM 45800 (assembly GCF_001941485.1). NCBI lineage: Bacteria > Bacillati > Actinomycetota > Actinomycetes > Mycobacteriales > Corynebacteriaceae > Corynebacterium > Corynebacterium frankenforstense. The sequence continues at coordinate 314,029 of NZ_CP009247.1, forward strand.
TTAAGAGCGGAGCGCCAGTCGGTCGCCCGGAGAATCAGGAGGTTTGTCCCAGACATGTCCGAGATCCAGCACGACAACCACGGCCAGCCCGAGATCGGCACCCGTGCCGATGCGGTGATCGAGGTCGACGGCCTGAAGTTCCGCGACCTCAACGGCAACGGCACCCTCGAGCCCTACGAGGACTGGCGCCTGAGCCCCGCCGAGCGCGCCGCGGACCTGGTCTCCCGGATGACGCTCGAGGAGAAGGCCGGGATGATGATCATCGGCTCGCACTACCCGGGCTATTCCGCCTTCCTTCCCGAGCCCGACGAGAACACGCTGCTCAACCCGCGCGACGTCTGGCGCGAGAACAACCCGATCACCGGCCAGCCCTACCCGCGCCCGGTGCTGGTGACCTCGGCGACCGACAAGGCGCTCAACGAGCGCTTCCAGCACTTCTTCATCGTCCGCGACAACCCGCCGGCCCGCGACCTGGCCCACTGGACCAACGCCGTGCAGGAGGCCGCCGAGAAGACCCGCCTGGGCGTGCCCGCGGTCTTCGCCTCCAACCCGCGCAACCACGTCGCGCTCGTCGCCCAGTTCGGCGTCAACGAGTCCGCCGGCGTCTTCTCCGAGTGGCCCGGCGAGCTCGGCCTGGCCGCCCTGCGCGACCCGGAGCTGGTCGAGGAGTTCGGCCGCCGCATCGCCCGCGAGTGGCGCGCGGCCGGCATCCACAAGATCTACGGCTACATGGCCGACCTGCCCACGGAGCCGCGCTGGTCGCGCTTCAGCGGCACCTTCGGCGAGGACGTCGACATGGTCTCCCGCTACGTCGAGGCGGTCGTGCGCGGCATGCAGGGCGAGAGTCTCGGCGCCGGCTCGGTGGCCACCACCGTCAAGCACTTCCCGGGCGGCGGCGTGCGCACCGACGGCCACGACCCGCACTTCTCCTGGGGCCAGTCCAACGAGTACCCGACCGACGGCGCCCTGGAGAAGTACCACCTGCCGCCGTTCGAGGCGGCCGTGCGCGCCGGGGTCTCGTCGATCATGCCGTACTACGCCAGGCCCGTGAACACCTCCGCGCGCCAGCTGCCGGCGGAGCTGCAGGGTGCGGACGGCCAGTTCGAGGAGGTCGCCTTCGCCTACAACGCCCCGGTCATCAAGGGGCTGCTGCGCGGCCGCCTCGGCTTCGACGGCTACGTCAACTCCGACTCCGGCGTCATCGACGCGATGCCGTGGGGCGTCGAGGACCTCAGCGAGCCGGAGCGCTTCGCCGCCGCCGTCCGGGCCGGCACCGACATCTTCTCCGACATGGCCGACCCGACCCAGCTGATCGCCGCGGTCAAGGAGGGCCACCTCGACGAGTCCGCGCTGGACGCCTCGGTGACCCGCCTGGCCGCCGAGATGGTGGAGCTGGGTCTCTTCGAGAACCCCTACGTCGACGAGGACGTCGCCGGGCGCGAGGTCGGCGGCACCGAGGTCGCCAAGCTCGGCGCGAGGACGCAGCGTCGGTCGGTGACCCTGCTGCGCTCGGACAAGTTCCTGCTGCCGCTGGACCTGGAGTCCTCGCCGATGGTCTACGTCAAGGTCACCGGCCGGGTCGACCCGGGCAAGGTGGAGCAGCGCCTGGCGAAGGCCGTCGGCGAGGTCTGGCCGCACGCCCGGGTGACCGACAAGGTCGAGGACGCCGACCTCGCGATCGTGTGGGCGCGCCCGGAGATCCGCCTCTTCGAGGACGACCAGGAGGGCTTCGAACTCAGCCTGGACCCGCGCGCCGCGGGCGTCGACGTCGAGCAGATCCAGCAGATCGAGCGCGTGCTGCCGACGGTGCTCGCCGTCGAGATGAGCAACCCGTGGCTGCTCCGCGAGATCGAGCCGGGCGCCCGTGCGCTCGTGGCCACCTTCGGCGTCACCCCGGAGAACCTGCTGCGCTCCCTGGCCGGCGAGGACGGCGGCCCGGCCGGCGTGCTGCCGATGGTGCTGCCCGCCTCGGAGAAGGCCGTGCAGGACGCCCCGCGCGACGCGCCCGGCTGCGAGCTGGACAACGGCTACGTCTACCACGACCGCGACGGCGTGGCCTACACCCTCGGCTACGGCCGCCGCCTCTAGCGCGGACGGGCGGCCGGAACCGGGCCCGCCGAAGCCGCGGCCCGGAACGGCCGGAACCGGGCCCGCCGAACCGGCGCCCCGGAACGGCGGGGACGGGTCCCGCGCCGCTGAGCCGTGGGGCCTGAAAACGGTTTTCAGCAGGCGAAACGTCGCGCACCGTCGGTAGGGTCGGGGCACCAAGCACCCGACCGACAGGAGCCACGCATGAGCCAGACCGTCACCGGAGTCATCGCCCGCGCGAAGGGCGCGGAGGTTGAACAGGTAGACGTCGTCATCCCCGACCCGGGCCCGAACGACGTCGTCGTCAAGATCGAGGCCTGCGGGGTGTGCCACACCGACCTCGCCTACCGCGACGGCGACATCGAGGACGCCTTCCCGTTCCTCCTGGGCCACGAGGCCGCCGGCCGCGTCGAGCAGGTCGGCTCCGAGGTCACCCACGTCGCCGAGGGCGACTTCGTCGTCCTGAACTGGCGCGCGGTCTGCGGCGAGTGCCGCGCCTGCCGCCGCGGCGAGCCGCAGTACTGCTTCGCCACCTTCAACGCCTCGCAGAAGATGACGCTGACCGACGGCACCGAGCTCACCCCGGCGCTGGGCATCGGCTCCTTCGCGGAGAAGACGCTGGTCCACGAGGGCCAGTGCACCAAGGTCAACCCCGACGAGGACCCGGCCGCCGCCGGGCTGCTCGGCTGCGGTGTGATGGCCGGCCTCGGCGCCGCCGTCAACACCGCCGAGGTGCGCCGCGGCGAGTCCGTCGCCGTCTTCGGTCTGGGCGGCGTCGGCATGGCCGCGCTCGCCGGAGCCGAGCTCAACAACGCCTCGACGATCATCGCCGTCGACATCGACGCCCGGAAGCTGGACCGCGCCCGCGAGTTCGGCGCGACCCACACCATCGACTCCTCGGACCTGAGCGAGCAGGAGGTCATCGACGCCGTCCGCGAGATCACCGACGGCTTCGGCGCGGACGTGACCATCGACGCGGTGGGCATCATGCCGACCTGGCGCCAGGCCTTCTACTCCCGCGACCACGCCGGCCGCATGGTCATGGTCGGCGTGCCGAACCTGACCGACAAGATCGAGGTCCCGGCCATCGACTTCTACTCGCGCGGCGGCTCGCTGCGCCCGGCCTGGTACGGCGACTGCCTGCCGGAGCGTGACTTCCCGGCCTTCGTCGACCTGCACCTGCAGGGCCGCTTCCCGCTGGACAAGTTCGTCTCCGAGCGCATCGGCCTCGACGAGGTCGAGCAGGCCTTCGAGACGATGAAGGCCGGCGACGTGCTGCGTTCGGTGGTGGTCCTCTGATGGCACACCCCGATCTGCGCATCGACCACGCCGTGACCTCCGGCACCTTCAAGCTCGACGGCGGCGAGTGGGAGGTGGACAACAACATCTGGCTCGTCGGTGACGACCACGAGGTCTACATCATCGACGCCGCGCACGACGCCGCCCCGATCCTCGACGCCGTCGACGGCCGCGAGGTCCGCGGCATCATCTGCACCCACGCGCACAACGACCACATCAACGCGCTGCCCGCGCTGCTCGAGAAGATCGACGCGCCGGTGTGGGTGCACCCCGGCGACCAGATGCTCTGGGACGAGACGCTGCCCGGCGTCGCCCACCGGGACCTCGCCGACGACCAGGTCTTCGACGTCGCCGGCACCGAGATGCGGGTGCTCAACACGCCCGGCCACTCGCCCGGCTCCTGCTGCCTGTACCTGCCCGAGGCGGACGAGCTCTTCTCCGGTGACACGCTCTTCCAGGGCGGCCCCGGCGCCACGGGCCGGTCCTACAGCTCCTTCGACACCATCATCGAGTCGCTGAAGACCTCGATCCTGGACCTGCCGGCGGAGACGACCGTGCGCACCGGCCACGGCGACCACACCACCGTCGGCTCGGAGGCCCCGCACCTCGAGGAGTGGATCCGCCGGGGCTACTGAGTCCCGGTGAGCTCCGGTGCGCCCGGAGGAACCCGGGCCCCGGTCTCGGGGGCCTGGCCCAGGGCCAGAAGTCTCGGGACCCGGGCCACCCCGGGCCACCTTTCCGGGGGTGGGGAAATCACAGTCACGTACGGAAAATTCTGTGTCCTCGGACACAGCGGAGTAGCGTTGCGCGCATGATGAAGCGCAGCACCGACGGCGAGACCACGGCCGCGGGTTCCCGGGGACCCGCGGCCTCCGCTGCTTCCACGGCCCCCGCGGGCGCCCCCGGCGACGCGGGCGCCACGGGCCCGGGTGCGGGCCGCACCCCCGCGGTGTCGCCGAACCCGAAGCTGTGGTTCCTGGTGGTGCTCAACGTCTTCACCGTCGCCTGGGGCGGCAACCAGTTCACCTCGATGCTGGTCTTCTACCGCGGCCGCGGCGAGTTCGCCGACCTCTTCGTCGACTCGATGCTGGCCATCTACGCCGTCGGCGTCGGCGGCGCGCTGCTCATCGGCGGCGCCCTGACCGACCACTACGGCCGCCGGCCGATCATGCTGCCCGCGCCGGCGCTCGCGATCGTCGGCAGCCTGCTCATCGCCACCGGCGAGCACGTCGAGGTCCTCATGGCCTGCGGCCGCTTCGTCGCCGGCGTGGCACTCGGCCTGGCGATGACCGCCGGCGGCGCCTGGGTCAAGGAGCTCTCGGGCGCGCCCTTCGACCCGAAGTCGGCCTCCTCCTCCGGCGCCAAGCGCTTCTCGATGTCCTTCACCCTGGGCCTGGCGATGGGCCCGTTCACCGGCGGCATGCTCGCCCAGTGGGCGGCGCTGCCCGGCCAGCTGATCTACGTGATCCACATCGTGATCACGCTGCTGGTCTACCCGCTGATGTTCAAGGTGCCGGAGACCTACCGCCTCGGCCCCGACGGCCGCCCGCGCGAGCGCCGCGACTCCCGCGGCTCGCTGATGCGCGACATCGCCGTGCCCTCGCTGACGGACAAGCGCTTCCTGCTGATCGTCCTGCCGTGCGCCCCCTGGGTCTTCGGCACCTCGTTCACCTCGCAGACGATCCTGCCCACGCAGATCTACGACCAGCTCTCCCACCCGGTCGCCTACGCCGGCATGATCTCGCTGATCACCATGGGCGTCGGCTTCATGATCCAGCAGTTCGGCCCCCGCATCGACGACCAGGCCGCCCGCGGCCCGTTCCTGAGCATGCTGCTGGCCGCCTGCGGCATGACCATCGCGATGGTCACCACGCTCTTCCCGTCCGCGGCGCTGTCGGTGACCTCCTCGGTCATCCTCGGCCTCGCCTACGGTCTGGGCATGTACATCGGCCTGGCCCAGACGCAGCGCATCGCCCCGGCCGACGACCTGGGCGGGCTGACCGGCTTCTTCTACTGCGCGACCTACGTCGGCATGTTCTTCCCGGCGCTGCTGACGTTCTTCTCCGGGGTCTTCCCGTACCCGGTCATGCTCGGCTTCGGCATCTTCATGGCCTTCGTGTGCATGGCGGTCGCCGTGCCGGCCGCGCGCCGGGCGGCCCGTGAGCGACGCTCCCGCCTGTCCGAGCCCAACTGAGCTCGGCCGAAGTAGAATCGGACGATATGCGAACTCTCGTCACCGGCGGCGCCGGCTTCATCGGGTCCCATCTCGTCGATCTGCTCGTGGCGGAGGGCCACGAGGTCACCGTCGTCGACGACCTGTCGAGCGGGCGACGGGAGAACCTCACCGCCGCGCTGGCGGGCGGACACGTCGAGCTCCGGGTCGAGGACCTGCGCTCCGTGGACCTGGACGCGCTGGTCGCCGAGGTCGCCCCGGAGGTCATCTTCCACCTGGCCGCCCAGATCGACGTGCGCAAATCGGTGGCCGACCCGGTCGCGGACGCCGAGCTGAACATCCTGGCGACGATCCGCCTGGCCGAGGCCGCCCGCAGGGCCGGGGTGCGCAGGATCGTGCACACCTCCTCGGGCGGGTCCATCTACGGCGAGCCCGAGGACTTCCCGGTCGACGAGTCCGTGCCGGTCGACCCGCACTCGCCCTACGCCGCCTCGAAGTACGCCGGCGAGGTCTACCTGAGGACCTTCCGTAACCTCTACGGCCTGCAGTGTTCCTTCATCGCGCCGGCCAACGTCTACGGCCCGCGCCAGAACCCGCACGGCGAGGCCGGCGTGGTCGCGATCTTCTCGGAGCGCCTGCTCAACGGCGAGCCCACCCGCGTCTTCGGCGACGGCGGCAACACCCGCGACTACGTCTTCGTCGGCGACGTCGTGCGTGCCTTCTACCTGGCCTCCGGCGAGACCGGCGACGGCGAGCGGTTCAACATCGGCACCGGCGTGGAGACCTCCGACCGGCGGCTGCACACCCTGGTCGCCGAGGCCGCCGGCGCACCCGACGACCCCGAGTACGCCCCGGCGCGGCTTGGCGACGTCCCGCGCTCCGCGCTGTCGGCGGACAAGGCGCGGCGGGTGCTGGGCTGGACCCCCGAGGTGGACATCGCCGAGGGCGTGGCCCGCACCGTGGACTACTTCCGCAGCGAAGACTGACGTCTTCGCTGCCGGTATGACGAAGGGCGGGTCCGACTACTTCTTGTCGAGCTCCGCGTCGATAGTCTTCTTGAACTCCTCGAAGGGCTGCGCGCCGCTCATCGGCTGCTCGCCGACGACGAAGGTGGGCGTGCCGTTGACGCCCAGCACCGTGCCGATGGCCATCGCGCGGTCCACGTCGGCGCCGTAGGTGCCGTCCTCGATCTCGCCGCGGAAGCGCTCGATGTCCGGCACGCCGGCCTTCTCGGCGAAGCCGACCAGGTCGTCGATGTCGTTCTCGGGGTGGCCCTCGACGTCCTTCGACGCCTCGTAGAGGACGTCCTTGAACTCCTGGAAGCGACCCTGCGCGGCGGCCGCGCGGCCGGCCTCGGCGGCCAGGTGCGCCTTGTCGCCGTTGATCGGCATGTCGTTCCACTCGATGCGCACCTTGCCGGTGGCGACGTACTCGTCGAGGATCTGCTGTTCGGTCTCGTTGGCGAACTTCGCGCAGAAGGGGCACTCGAAGTCCGAGAACTCGCTGATGACCACCGGGGCGTCGACCTTGCCCACGGCGAAGGGGTCGTTCTCGATGCGCCGCGGCAGGTCGTCGAAGCCCTGCATGGCGCGGCCCGGGCCCACGATGTGGGCCGCCTGGGCCTGCTCGGTCGAGCGGGTGCCCTGCCAGTGGCCGAGCGCCCAGCCGCCGAGACCGGCGACCACCGCGAGCACGAGCCCACCGGCGAGGACCGGCGCCAGCCAGCTGCGCCGGCCGCGCTCGGGGGCCTCAGCCTCAGTACCCTCGGCGGCCCAGCCGACCTCGCCGGCCGGGCGCTGCCCCGGATCCGCGGGCGTGGCCTCCGGCTGCGGGGCGCCGTCGGCGTCCCGCGCGGGATCAGCGTCCCGCGGCGGCTCCTGCGGCTCCTGCGGCCGGTCGGTCCGCTGCGGCTCGGTGGGGTCGGTGTGCTCGTCGGTCACTCAGCGGTCTCCTCGTCATCGGTCCCGGCACGGTTGGTGCCGGCGGCGCGCCCCGCGCCGGCGGCGGACGCGGACGCGCGCCCGGTCCCGCCCACGGTACGCGCCGGGACGTCGGCAATCGGGCCGGGCACGCTCGTCGCCTCGGGCGGCACCGCACCACGCAGGGCGACGGCGCGCGCCAGGCGGGCGTAGCGCAGCTCCTGCTCACGGAAACGCACCCAGGCGCTGACGGTGGTGAACATGAAGGCCACCACCAGGCCGTAGAGCAGCAGGTCGGTGCCGCGGGAGACGCCCACGGCGTTGGCGATCACGGTCAGGTCGTCCGGGCGCAGCACCGCCCAGATGCACACGATGAAGAAGACGAGGAAGAACAGCTTCGCGCTGGCCTTCGCCCGAGCCTTGCGGCGGTTGCTGAACAGGTACCACGCCAGCCCGAGGGTGGCGGCCAGCAGCAGGATCTGCATAACGACGGTCACGGGAGCCTCCTGGCGAGCAGCTCGTCGGCGAGAATGTTGACGCCGTTGAACAGGGACTGGCCCTTGGACATCGAGTACTCGGTGTAGAGGATGTCCACGGGGTGCTCGGAGACCTTCCAGTCGCGCTCGTCCATCAGAGCGACGAACTCACTGGCGTGCGACATGCCGTTCATGCGCAGGTTGAGCTCCTCGGCGACCTTGCGGTCGAAGGCGCGCAGCCCGTTGTGCGCGTCCGTCAGCCCCAGCCGACGGGTGCGCGCGGACAGCGCGACGACGGTCTTGAGCACGATGCGCTTGAGCAGCGGCACCTGGTCGTCGGCGCTGCGGGCCCGGCCGAAGCGGGTGCCCACGATGATGTCCAGGTCCTCACGGCGCAGCCGGCCGACCATCGCGACGACGTCCTTGACCTGGTGCTGGCCGTCGGCGTCGAAGGTGACGAAGAACCGCGAGCCCGGCTGGGCGCGCGCGTACTCGACACCGGTCTGGATCGCCGCGCCCTGGCCCAGGTTGACCGGGTGGCGCACCAGGTGGGCACCGGCGGCGTGGATCTGCTCGGCGGAGCCGTCGGCCGAACCGTCGTCGACCGCGACGATGTTCGGGAAGGTCTTGCGCGCGTTCGCGATGACCTCGCCGATCACCGTGGCCTCGTTGAAGCAGGGGATGATCAGCCAGGTGTCGGCGAACGCCGCCGGGTCACTGGTGGATTCCATGGTCTCCTTCCGGGCTAGTCGGCCGCCTCGCCCGCGCCGGATGCGGCGTCCGTTGTGCCGCGGCGGTGGAAGAGCAGGGCGTAGGCGCGCTCGAGCAGGGCCGTCGGCAACAGACGATACGCGCTGCGGACCAGGCAATTCAGGATGGCGCGCGGCTTGGAGACCAGCCCGTAGGAGACGAGGTTGCGCTGCATGGTGCGCTCCGCGGCGAACATGTCCCAACCGGTCCGCCTGCCGGTCTGCGCCGGGGAGGTGCGGAACCACGTCAGCGGCTCGGGCAGGTTGTGGAAGCGCGCGCCGGTGGCCAGCATCCGCGCCCACAGGTCGTAGTCCTCCATCAGGTGCACGTCGCGGTAGCCGCCCGCGCGGCGCGCGGCGGCGGTGCGCATCATCACCGAGGGGTGGTTGACCGGCGAGTTCAGGCGGGCGTAGCGGACGATCTGCGGGTGGTTCTCCGGCAGGGTGCGCACGCCGCGGGCGGCGCGCTCGAGCGAGCCGGTCTCCCGGAAGACCTCGTCGTCGAACTCGCGCAGCGCGGTGCCGAGCACGTCGACGCCGGGGTGCTCCTCGAGGTAGGCGAGCTGGCGCTCGAAGCGTCCGGGCGTGGCGACGTCGTCGGAGTCGAGCCGGGCGACCCACTCGGCGTCCACGTGGCGCATGCCCTCGACGAGCGCGGGGCCCGCGCCCCGGTTCTGCGTGAGCTTGACGTGGTCGGCCTCGGGGTGGGCGTCCAGGAACCGCTTGACGACGTCGCGCGTGGCGGCCTCGACGGGCCCGTCGCGCACGATGACGATGCTCTCGGCCGGACGCGTCTGCGCGGCCAGCGACTCCAGCGCCGCGGCCATGTCGTCGGCGTCGGTGCCCCGGTAGTAGGTGATCAGGGCGGCGAGGGTGGGCATGGGCAGAATCTTAGGTCATGGTGCCCGTCGCGGGGTGGTGCGCCGGGCGGCGGCCGAGCGCGACCAGGTGCACGGCGGCGCCGGCCGTCGGGCCGGCGACCAGCGCGGTGCACACCGCGGGCACGAGGGCCAGCGGGGTGAACAGGACGGCGAAGGCGACCACCGAGGCGGTCACCCAGCCGGCGACGTAGCTGCCGTGGCGCTCCACGGCCAGGGTGGCCGCGCCGGTGATCACCAGGCAGCCGGTGAAGGCCGAGGCGAAGGTCAGGATCGCCAGCACCCCGCCGGGCACCATGAGCTCCTCCTTGCCGAAGGCCACCTCGAGGATCCACGGGCCGAGAGCCCAGGCGGCCAGCGCGCCGACCACGCCCAGGGCCAGCGTGGCCGCCAGCGGGGTGCCGAGCGCCCGGTAGAGGGTCGCGCGGTGTGCGACGAAGCGCACGATGAGCGCGGACTGGAAACGCTGCAGGGGCACCAGGATCGGCGCGCGGGTCAGGGTGACCGCGAGGATGATCCCGGCGACGGTCACCGAGGCGCCCTCCCCGGAGCCGACGGCGTGCGCGGCGGCCCCGGCGTCCTTGAAACTGGCCTGGACGAAGACGGGGAACCCGGTGATCAGCGCGGCGGACGCGCCGGTGGCCACCATGGCGGAGAGCGCGCGTCGGGTCAGGCGGCGGGCGTCGACGTCGACGGGGGTGCTCAGGCGCTCGCGGGCGTGCGGGTCGGTGCCGAGCACGACCAGCCAGCTGACCGTGCCGATGACGGTGACCCACAGCAGCGCCCCGCCGCCCAGGCCCAGGGCCCACGCGGCGACCACGGCCAGCAGGCGCACCCCGGAGTCGAGGGCGACCAGGGTGGCGTAGCGGCCCCACAGCTTCAGCCCGGAGAGCACGCCGGAGAGGACGGCCTGCAGAGTGTAGGAGGCCAGGCCGGCGGCGAGCAGCCCGGTGGCCGCCGCCGGGGGATCGGCCATGATCCGGTCCATGCCGAGGGCCCCGCCGACGCCGGCGACGACGGCGGCGACCAGGGCGACGACGGCGCCGAGGCGCCAGGGCGAGGCCTTCGAGGTCCGGCCGGTCTCGCGGGAGTCGGCCACGGCGCGGGTGGTCTCCTGCATCACGCCGTCGATGGCTCCGGTGAGCGCGAAGAAGAGGCCCCAGTACGCCTGGAACTCGGCGTAGGAGGCGGCGTCGACGGTGAACGACGCGAGCCAGATGACGATGAAGCCGCTGGCTGCGGCGAAGACTGTGGCCAGGGAGAGCGAACGCATCAGGACTAGAACCTACCCCGTGCGCCCGCCCGGGCCGAGTCGCCGCGGGGGTCGCCCGCGGCGGGGCCGAGGTGACGCGGGGGACGCGGTGCCGGGTGGGGCCGGATCAGAGCCCCAGGGCCGTGTAGAGCCAGCAGTAGATGAGCGCCTCCACACGGGCGACCTGCCCGTTGTCGGCCGCGCCGGCGTGGCCGCCCTCGGTGTTCTCGAAGTAGTCGACGGGCTGGCCGGCCTCCGCCAGGGCGCGGGCGAAGAGCCGGGCGTGGGCGGGGTGGACGCGGTCGTCGCGCGTCGAGGTGGTCACCAGCGCCGGGGGATAGGCCCGCTCCGAGTGGGCCGCGACGTTGTGCAGCGGGGAGTAGGAGGCGATGACCTCGCGCTCCTCGGGGACCTCCGGGTCGCCGTACTCGGCCATCCAGGACGCCCCGGCCGAGAGCGTGTGGTAGCGCAGCATGTCCGTCAGCGGCACCTGGATCACCGCGGCGCCCAGGTCCTGCGGGTACTGGGTGAGCGCCCCGGAGGTCAGCAGGCCGCCGTTGGAGCCGCCGCGCACGGCGAGCTTGTCGGGCGTGGTGTAGCCGCGGGCGACGAGGTCCTCGAGGACGGCGCGGTGGTCCTCGAAGACGCGGCGCCGGTTCAGCTTGGTGGCCTGGGTGTGCCACTCGGGGCCGAACTCCCCGCCGCCGCGCAGGTTGGGCTGGACGTAGGTGAAGCCGCGCTCGAGCCAGGCCATGCCGCGCACCGCGGAGTAGCCGGGCACCAGCGAGACCTCGAAGCCGCCGTAGCCGCCGACGAGCGTCGGGGCCGGCCGCGGAGCGGAGCCGGGGCCGCCGGTGGTGGCGTCCCCGCCGGCGTCGTGGGCGCTGCCGTTCTCGGTGGCCCCGCCGAAGCGGCCGACGACGAAGTAGGGGATCTCCGTGCCGTCGGCCGAGCGCGCCCAGTGCTGGCGGGTCTCGACGCCGGTCGCGTCGAAGCGCTCCGGGGCCCGGCGGACCTCCTCGAGGCGCGGGTCCCCGGCGTCGGCGACGCGGTAGAGCGTGGCCGGCCGGGTGAAACTGGAGGTGTTGATCCACAGCTCGTCGCCGTCCCACTCCGAGGCCGCGATGACCGCGGCGGTGACCATCCCGGGGATTTCGAGCTCGGTCAGCGGGGCGGCCTCGCCCGTGCCGTCGCCGGCGGCGGGGCCTGAGGTGCTGTCGGGCTCGAGCGGGGTCACCAGGACCCGGGTGACCACGTCGCGCAGCTCGGTGAGCACCAGGTGGTTCCGGGTGCTGACCACCGACTGCAGCGAGGCGTGCCCGTCGGGCGTGTAGACCGGCGTGAACTCGCGGGAGCCGGCCAGGAAGTCCTCGAGCGCGCAGCGTCCCAGCCCGCCGGCGGGCACCCCGGCGAAGCCGGTGCGCGGCCAGACGAACAGCCAGCGCCCGCGGATGACGGTCTCGCAGTCCTCGGGCACCTCGACCGGCCGCCAGGGGATCTCGGCGCCCTCGGCCTCGAAGGCGTCGAGTGCGTCGAGCGGCGCGACCCACTCCCGCGAGCGGTAGAAGTCCAGGGCCCGGGAGAACAGCAGCCGGCGCGGCTCGCGCGCCGTGTCCGCCCACGCCCCCGCGGCGACGTCGCGCCGCTCGCCGACGGCGACCACCGGGGCGTCGGCAAGCGGGGTGCCACGCCGCCACAGGCGTGTCTGCAGCGGGTAGCCGGACTCGGTGAGACTGTCCTCGCCGAGGTCGGTGCCGATGAGCAGGCGGTCGCGGTCGACCCAGCTCACGGAGGTCTTCGCGGCGGGCACCTCGAAGGGGGAGTCGGTGACGAAGGCGCCGGCGCTCAGGTCGAACTCGCGCAGCACCACGGCGTCGGCGCCGCCGCGGGAGAGGCGCACCAGGGCGCGGTCGCAGTCCGGGCGCAGCACCTGCGCGCCCTTCCACACCCAGCTCTCGTCCTCGGCGGCGGCCAGCGCGTCGACGTCGACGAGCACCCGCCAGTCCGGGGAGCCGGCGAGGTAGGAGGCCTCGTCGCAGCAGCGCCACAGGCCACGCGGGTGCTGGGCGTCGCGCCAGAAGTTGAACAGCCGCTCGCCGCGGCGGTTGACGTAGGGGATGCGGTCGTCGGCGTCGAGGGCGGCGCGGATGCGGGCCTCGAGCGCGTCGTGGCCGGGGGCGGCCGCGGCGGCGGACTCCGTCTGCGCCGACCAGTCGGACGCCCAGGCGAGGGCGGTCGGGTCCTCGATGGACTCCAGGACGGTGGGGTCGATCTCTGCGCGCGTGGTCATGCCGACCCAGTGTAGGTGGCGCCCGCCCGCGTCACGCCGGGCAGCGGTGAGGTGCGGTGGCGTCAGGCGGCGGAGACGGGGCCGGCACGCGGTCGGCGGTGGCGGCCCAGGAGACGCCGACGGCCCCGCCTCCCCGGGAGGGGACGGCGGGGCCGGTGCCCACCCGGCGGGCGGGTGGGGGGGGGATCAGGCCTCCGGGAGGATCAGGCCTCCAGCGAGGGCTTGATGACCTCGGTCCAGGAACGCTGCAGGTCGTCGAACCAGTAGGTCCAGGTGTGGGTGCCGACGTTGTTGAAGTTGTAGGTCGCCGGGATGTCCAGGCTGTTCAGCTTGGCCTCGAGGTTGTGCGTGCACAGGTTGGTGGCACCCTCGATGCCGCCGCCCTCGACGAGCAGGGTGGACGAGCCGGCCAGTGCCTTGTTCGGGTCCATGCCCTTGCTCTCCAGCCAGCCGGCGGTGTCGCGCTCGCCGATGAGGCCGGAGCCGTTGGAGATGTAGAGGTCGGTGCCGCGCAGCTTCTCGGCGTTGATCAGGGCGTCCTGGTAGCGGTTGGTCTCCGAGCCCTGCGGGCCCCACATCTGCGCCGCGGTGTTGCCGGAACGGTTGACCGTGATGTCCGCGAAGAGGTTACCCATCGGGGTCGAGGTCTCGGCGCAGCCGGAGTAGGAGCCGACGGCCTGGTAGAAGCCCGGGTTGTGCTGGGCCAGCAGCAGCGAGGAGGTCGCGGACATCGACATGCCGGCGATCGCGCGCTTTTCGTTGGCGCCGAAGTGGGACTCCAGCGGGGCGGGCAGCTCCTTGGTCAGGAAGGTCTCCCACTTCTGCGGGCCCTTCAGGCTGCCGCCGGGCTCGTTGACCCAGTCGATGTAGTAGGAGAACTTGCCGGCCATCGGGATGACCAGGTTGACGTCCTCCTGGACGAAGTAGTCGATCACGTTGGTGTTCAGGACCCAGTCGTGGGACTGCTGGTCGCCGCCGCCGGCGCCGTTGAGCAGGTAGAAGGTCGGGCGGCCCTCGGACTTCGCCTTGACGGTGACCAGCGGGATGTCGCGGTCCATCGACGGCGAGTGGGCGGTCAGCTCCTGGACGCGGTCGCTGTACTTGTCCTCGTAGGCCTTGACCCGTGCGCGCCAGTCCGGCACGACGCCGCCGGTGCTCTTGAGGTACTCGTCGCTGACCTTCTCGGTGCTGATGGTCGCCTGCGCGGCGGTGGATTCGCCCTCGACGGGGGCGCCCTCGGCGGCGGGGTCGGCCGCGGCGGAGTGCACGCCGAGCGTGGTGAACGACAGGGTCGCGGCGGCGACGGCCGCGACGATTCGGCGGGAGACCTTCATGAGCTCGGGATACCTCCGTGAGACGAGTTCGGTGACGGGTGCTGCGGTCTCCCTCCCGAAAGGGTGACCTACTGTACTCGGGTTATCTTAACGTGTATGCGGGAACCTGCACAGGTGCCGGTGCGCTTTGCCCCAGGTTACGGTAATATCGCGGCGGATGTTACGCAAGGGGAAATTGTGTCTGGTGAGCAGTCAATTTCTCCGGCGGGACACCGGAACTGACCGCAGTACCCAATTGCAGAACTCCCCAGGAAATTCTCCGAGAAAGGTCCGACATGAACCCCATCGAGCAGATCGTCGTCGCCGTTAACGAGCTCCTCGGCCCCGTCCTCCACCTGATGTCCTCCGGCTCCTCGGAGCTCGCGCTCAGCCTCGGCCTGTTCTAGGCCGGACTTCCGGTGGGGGCGTCCGAACCCCGCCGACCCGCGGCACGCCCACCGGCCACCCTCCCGGGGCCGCCCCGCGGCCCGTGCGGCACGCACCTCACGCGTGACGTCACCCCCGCCCGGACCGCAGAGTGCGGCAATTGTGAGCCGCAGTACGTATCCTTGGCCGCGTGAGTGAGAATTATGATGTTGTAGTCCTCGGTGCCGGCCCCGGAGGGTACGTCGCCGCCATCCGCGCAGCCCAGCTCGGCAAGAAGGTAGCCGTGGTGGAGAAGCAGTACTGGGGCGGGGTCTGCCTCAACGTCGGCTGCATCCCCTCCAAGTCGCTGCTGAAGAACGCCGAGGTGGCCCACACCTTCAACCACGAGGCCAAGACCTTCGGCATCTCCGGAGACGTCTCCTTCGACTTCGGCGTCGCGCACCAGCGCTCCCGCAAGGTCAGTGAGGGCATCGTCAAGGGTGTCCACTACCTGATGAAGAAGAACAAGATCACCGAGATCCACGGTGCCGGTTCCTTCAAGGACGCCCACACCATCGAGATCACCGAGGGCGACGACGAGGGCAAGACCCTCACGTTCGACGACGTGATCATCGCGACCGGCTCGGTGGTCAAGACGCTGCCCGGCGTCGAGCTCTCCGAGAACGTCGTCTCCTACGAGGAGCAGATCCTCAACCCCGAGGCCCCGAAGAAGATGGTCATCGTCGGCGGCGGCGCCATCGGCATGGAGTTCGCCTACGTCCTGGCCAACTACGGCGTGGAGCTGACCATCGTCGAGTTCATGGACCGCGTGCTGCCCAACGAGGAGCCCGAGGTCTCCAAGGCGATCGCCAAGGAGTACAAGAAGCTCGGCGTGAAGCTGCTGACCGGTTATAAGACCACCGCCGTGCGCGACAACGGCGACTCCGTCGAGGTCGACGTCGAGAGCAAGGACGGCTCCAAGCAGGACACCCTGACCGTCGACCGCGTCCTGGTCTCCGTGGGCTTCGCCCCGCGCGTCGAGGGCTTCGGCCTGGAGAACACCGGCGTCGAGCTCACCGAGCGCGGCGCCATCGACGTCGACGAGCGCATGCGCACCAACGTCGAGCACGTCTACGCCATCGGTGACGTCACCGCCAAGCTGCAGCTCGCGCACGTCGCCGAGGCCCAGGGTGTGGTCGCCGCCGAGACCATCGCCGGCGCCGAGACCCAGGAGCTGGGCGACTACCAGTTCATGCCGCGCGCGACCTTCTGCAACCCGCAGGTCGCCTCCTTCGGTTACACCGAGGACGCCGCCAAGGAGAAGTGGGCCGACCGGGAGATCGTCTCCGCGACCTTCCCGTTCAGCGCGAACGGCAAGGCCGTCGGCATGGGCGAGCCCGCCGGCTTCGCCAAGGTCATCGTCGACAAGGAGTTCGGCGAGATCGTCGGCGCCCACCTCGTCGGCGCGAACGTCTCCGAGATGCTCGCCGAGCTGACCCTGGCCCAGCGCTTCGACCTGACCGCCGAGGAGATCGGACGCAACGTCCACATCCACCCGACGATGTCGGAGGCCGTCAAGGAGGCCGCCGAGGGCACCCTCGGCCACATGATCAACCTCTGATCAGCCCCACAGGGAACTGACCTCCGGGGACCGGCCGCGGGAGCGTGCCGGTCCCTCCCGGGAACAGACGCCGGCCGGGCCCGCAACCGCGGGCCCGGCCGGCTCTCTTAGCCTGGGGGCATGAGATCCACCGGTGACACGCCCCCGAACGACCCGCCCGACGACCCGCCCGCGGCGAACGGAACCGGCACCGGCACCGGCACCGCCTCCGGCACCGGCGACAACGCCGACGCCGGCACGGACATCGCGGTGGGCATCGTCTCCGACGACGGGCTGGCCGCCGCCCGCGTCGGCGGCGCCGTCGAGGAGCGCGACCGGGTGCGCACGGTGGTCGGCACCGTGCCGCTCAACTCCGACGGCGACCTGGACCTGGCCGGGGCGGGGGAGCGGATGCGCCGCGAGGAGGGCTGGTCGCGGCTGATCTACGTCACCGACCTGCCGCTGACGGCCGAGCACCGCCCCGTGGTGCGCCAGGCGCGCCCCGACGGCTCCGTGGCCGTGGTCTCGCTGCCCGCGCTCGGCGTCCTCGGCGTCTCCCGCCGGCTGCGCCGCCAGCTCGCCGCGCTGCACGCCTTCGCCGAGGAGGCCGAGGACGACAGCGAGACCACCACCGACACCGGCGACGACGGCGAGGGCTCCGACGACGAGCTGGCCGCCACCCACGTCCTGCGCGGACCGCTGGCCCGGCTGCGGCTGCTGGCCGGCATGATCCGCTGCAACCGCCCCGCGACGCTGCTGCGCGCGCTGACCGGCTGCCTGGCCGCGGTCGCCGCGACCGGCGGCTTCGGCATCTTCTACGGCTCGATCTGGCAGATGGCCCACTCGATCCCTCCGTGGCGCCTGGCGCTGACCGCGCTGGTCTCGGTGGCCGTGCTCTGCGGCTGGCTGGTCTTCCACAACGGCATGTGGCACCGCGGCGGGCGGGTCTCGCCGTGGCGGCGCCGCCTGGACAACCTGTCCACCCTCGGCACCGTCGGCCTGGCCACCTGCGCGATCTACCTGGCGGCGGTGGCGATGATGCTCTTCCTCGCCGTGGTGGTCGTCCCGCCGGACTACCTGGCCGAGCAGATCTCCGCGCCCGTGGGCCCGACGACCTACCTGGCCATCGCCTGGTTCGCCGCCTGCCTGGGCACGATGGGCGGCGCGCTGGGCTCCAACTTCGACCGGGACGTGACCATCCGCAGCGCGACCTACTCCAAGCGCGAGTACGCCCGGCGCGTGCGCTCCGGCTACTACGACGAGGACGACGGTTCGCAGCCGGCACGGGGGTAAGATCAGACGACACCATGTCGAAGAAGAAAACCGCCGCCGCCACTCCCGCCCTCGAGCTGCTCGACGCCGCGGGCATCGGGTACCGCCTCGAGCGCTACTCCGCCGACGCCCACTCCGCCGACGGCTTCGCGCTCGACTCCGCGGAGCACCTCGGCGTGGACCCGGCGGCCGTGTTCAAGACGCTGATGACCGTCCTCGACAACGACGAGGCGCTCATCGCGATCGTGCCCGCCACCGCGACGCTGAACCTCAAGAATCTTGCGCGCGCCGCCGGCGGCAAGCACGCCGAGATGATGGACCGCAACCGCGCGCAGGTGGTCACCGGCTACGTCGCCGGCGGCATCTCCCCGCTGGGCCAGAAGCACCCGCACCGCGTCTTCCTCGACGAGTCCGCCATCCTGCAGGAGCAGATCTTCGTCAGCGCCGGCCGCCGCGGCTGGTCCCTGGCGCTCGCCCCCGACGACCTGCTCGCCGCCGTCGGCGAGCACGGCGCTTACGCCGCGATCGCGGACTTCACCCGCCACCACCACTAGCCCGATTGCCGACGTCCCGTCGGTCGCCGTGGCTGCGCCACGCACCGACGGGCGCCACGAACCCGGGGCGCGGGTGCGCGCCGGGGGCGCACCGGGACGGGCCTCCGCCGGGGACGCGGAAAGGCGGAGCAGTGCGCGCCGGGGGCGCGCACCGGGACGTCGGAAATTGAATGCGGTCAGTACGGCGCGATCGAGGAGCGGTGCGGGTCGATCGACAGCTCGGACTGTATCGGCGGGAAGGCGCGCTGCGGGCAGCCGGCCCGGGTACACACGCGGCAGCCGGTGCCGATGCGCGCGGCCGTCGAGACGTCGTCGAAGTCGAAGCCGTCGGCGTAGACGGTGCGGTGCGCGTGGCGGGTCTCGCAGCCGAGCCCGATGACGAAGAGCTTGCCCGGGGTGTTGAAGGCGCCCTGGTGGTGGCGCACGGTGCGCGCGATCCACAGGTAGGTGCGCCCGTCGGGCATCTGCGCGAACTGCCGGGAGATCTGGCGTGGCTGGGAGAAAGCGTCGTAGACGTTCCACAGCGGGCAGGTGCCGCCGGCCTGGGTGAGGTGGAAGCTCGTGGCGGACTGGCGCTTGGAGACGTTGCCCGCCCGGTCGACGCGGATGAAGGTGAACGGCACGCCCGTCAGGCGCGGGCGCTGCAGCGTCGACAGGCGCGAGGCGACCGTCTCGTAGCCCAGGCCGAAGGTCTGGCAGAGCAGCTCGACGTCGTAGCCGGTGCGCTCGGCCTCCGCGTGGAAGAGCCGGTAAGGCAGCGTCAGCGCCGCCGCGTAGTAGAGGCCCAGGCCACGGCGGGCGAGGTCGCGGGAGTCCTCGCCGGTCAGCGCGTCGTCGTCGAGCAACGGCTCGATCAGCGGGGACTGTTCGAGGTGGGCCAGCTCCGCGGCCATGCGGAAGGCGGCCTGGCCGGGGTCGAGCAGCCGGGACAGACGCAGCGTCAGGGTCTCCGGGTCGAAGCTGTGCAGCACCCCGCCGGCGGGGTCGACGTACTCGATGCCCACGCCGTGGCGCTCGCGCAGCCGCCGGGCCAGCGTCTCGGCGAGCTCGGCGACCCCGAAGCGGCGCACGCCCAGCTCCGCGGCGGTGTCCTCGGCGACGCGGTCGAGGGCGTCGATGTAGTTGCGGCGCGTGTAGAAGAAGTCGCGGACCTCCTCGTGCGGCATGGAGGCCGACAGGATCCCGAGGTTGCGGCGCCCCAGCCTGCCGCCGGGGGCGTCCCCTCCGCCCGCGTCGTCGGGCAGGCGGCGGGTGTCGGTGGCCAGGGAGAGCTTGTCGCTGACGTTGCGGTAGCGGCGGTGCATCTCGACGAAGGTGCGCGCGAGGCCCGGGTGCTGGCGGACGAACTCGGAGAGCTCCTGCATGTCCGGGGTGCGTGCGCCGAGCTCCTGGTCGAGGACGACGTCGCGGACCTCGGCGACGAGGCGGGAGTCGTCGTCGCTGGAGAAGAAGGCGGCGTCCACGCCGAAGGTCTCGGTCACGCGCGCCAGGACGGCGACGGTCAGTGGGCGGACGTCGTGCTCGATCTGGTTGACGTAGCTGGCGGAGAGTCCGAGCGCCTCCGCGAGCGCCGCCTGGCTGAGGTCGCGTTCGCGGCGCAGCTGGCGCAGCCGGCTGCCCACGTAGACCTTTCCCATGGCCCGTCATCTTAGCCGCCGGCGGGTCCGCGTCGTGGGCCCTAGGTCGAGGGCGGTCCCCGGGCGCCGGCTCTCCGCGGACTGTGGGGTCGCCGGGAGGCGGCACCGGGGCGGGTGTCAGGCAACTGGGAGGAAACGGCGGTGTTTCAATCTAAAGGTTGACACCTTTAGGGGTGACGCAAAAGAAAGACGCTGAAATAGTGACCAATCTCACTCTTAGTAAAAACCTACTGCGTCTCATGCCGTCCGCGCCGTTATTTTCGGTCTTTAGGACCTACGGGACCAAACCTCTAGGTAAGCCTGCCCTAGGAAAAATGGGGGGAGGTGGTGGACGCATCGGGCACCCCCGTTAACGGGTGGGTGTGGCGCCCTGGGACCCCCTAGAGTTGAAGGGGACATTGGAGGTGTCATGACTGTCAAGAACCCGGACCGTGAAGCAATCCGTCACGGCAAAATCTCGACCGAGCCGCTGCGCGACAAGCCGGCCGTCCCGTCTTGGGCGCTGAAGCTCGGCATGGCCGTCACCGGCCTGATCTTCTGCGCATTCGTCGTCGTGCACATGGTGGGCAACCTGAAGCTCTACCTGCCCGCCCACGAGGACGCCCACGGTGTCGTGCGCCCCGCGCTCGACATCTACGGCGAGTTCTTCCGCACCGTCGGCGAGCCCATGTTCCCGCGCACCTCGCTGCTGTGGATCCTGCGCATCGTCCTGCTGGCGTGCCTGATCATCCACATCTACGGTGCGTTCGCGCTGCACGGGCGTTCCCGTCGTTCCCGCGGCAAGTTCAGCCGCAGCAACCTGATGGGCGGCATGAACTCGTTCGCCACCCGCACGATGCTGGTCACCGGTGTCGTCCTGCTGCTGTTCATCATCTTCCACCTGATGGACCTGACCATCGGCGCGCAGCCGGCGGCCTCGGACGTCTTCGAGCACGGTGAGGTCTACGCCAACGTCGTCGCGAGCTTCTCGCGCTGGCCGGTCGCGATCTTCTACATCTTCGCGATGCTGATGCTGTTCCTGCACCTGACCCACGGCATCTGGCTCGCCGCCAGCGACCTGGGAATCACGGGCAAGCGCACCCGTCAGGTCATCCTGTTCCTCGCCTACCTCGTCCCCGCGATCGTCGTGATCGGCAACATCATCCTGCCGCTCTCCGTCGCCGTCGGTTGGGTCAGCTAGGTAACGCGACAGCGACCATCAAGGGACGACTAAGGAAAAAGGAATTCCATGAGCACTCACACTGAAACCCAGGAACGTCCGGAGTTCACCGCACCGGACAGCAGCGTCGAGGGCGTCAGCCTCGGCAGCGTCCTGGACTCGCACGAGCCCAAGGGCGTGCCGAGCAAGGACATGTGGCAGTACCAGAAGGACCACATGAACCTGGTCTCGCCGCTGAACCGCCGCAAGTTCACCGTCCTCGTCATCGGCACCGGTCTCTCCGGCGGTGCCGCGGCCGCGGCCCTCGGCGAGCTCGGTTACACGGTGAAGTCCTTCACCTACCACGACGCCCCGCGCCGCGCCCACTCCGTCGCGGCCCAGGGCGGCATCAACGCCGCGCGCGGCAAGAAGGTCGACAACGACTCCGCCTACCGCCACGTCAAGGACACCGTCAAGGGCGGCGACTACCGCTGCCGCGAGTCCGACTGCTGGCGCCTGGCCTACGAGTCGGTGCGCGTCATCGACCACATGAACGCCATCGGCGCCCCGTTCGCCCGTGAGTACGGCGGATCCCTGGCCACCCGCTCCTTCGGCGGCGTCCAGGTCTCCCGCACCTACTACACCCGTGGCCAGACGGGTCAGCAGCTGCAGCTGTCCACCGCCTCCGCACTGCAGCGCCAGATCCACCTGGGTAACGTCGAGATCTTCACGCACAACGATCTGCAGGACTTCATCATCACCGAGCACGACGGTGTGAAGCGCGCCCGCGGCATCGTGACCCGCAACCTGATCAACGGCGAGCTCCAGACCTTCCGCGGCCACGCCGTGGTGCTGGCCACCGGCGGTTACGGCAACGTCTACGGCATGACCACGCTGGCCATCAACTCGAACTCCTCGGGCATGATGCGCGCCTACGAGCGCGGCGCCTACCTGGCCTCGCCGGCGTTCATCCAGTTCCACCCGACCGGCCTGCCGATCAACGCGGACTGGCAGTCGAAGACGATCCTGATGTCCGAGTCGCTGCGTAACGACGGCCGCATCTGGTCGCCGGTCACCGAGGGTGACGACCGCGACCCCAACGACATCCCCGAGGACGAGCGCGACTACTTCCTGGAGCGCCGCTACCCGGCCTTCGGCAACCTCGTCCCCCGTGACGTCGCCTCGCGCGCCATCACCCAGCAGCTCGAGAAGAACCTGGGCGTCGGCCCGAACCACAACTCGGTCTACCTGGACTTCCGCGACGCCATCGAGCGCCTCGGCAAGGACACCGTGGTCGAGCGGTACTCGAACCTGTTCAAGATGTACCACGAGGCCATCGGCGACGACCCGCTGACCGGCCCGATGCGCATCGCCCCGACCGTCCACTTCACCATGGGCGGCCTGTGGACCGACTTCAACGAGATGACCTCGATCGACGGCCTGTTCGCCGCCGGCGAGTGCTCGTGGACCTACCACGGCGCGAACCGCCTCGGCGCGAACTCGCTGCTGTCGGCCTCGGTCGACGGCTGGTTCACCCTGCCGTTCACCGTGCCGAACTACCTGGCCGGCCACCTCAACGAGCCGCTCATCGACGAGGACGACCCGGCCATCCAGGAGGCAGTCGACCGCTCCCGCAAGCACATCGACTACTTCCTCAACAACGAGGGCCCGGACCCGCACGGCCCGGACTACTACCACACCAAGCTGGGCAAGCTGCTGTACTACGCGTGCGGCGTCGCCCGCGAGGACCACACCACCCGCGACGGCATCGCGAAGATCCGCGAGCTGCGCGCCGACTTCATGAAGAACGTGCGCGTGCCGGGCCGCGGCGACGAGATGAACCAGGTCCTGGAGCGCACCCTGCGCCTCTACGACTACTTCACGCTCGCCGAGCTGATGTGCGTCGACGCCCTGGACCGCGACGAGTCCTGCGGCGCCCACTACCGCCTCGACCACCTCTCGGACGAGGGTGAGGCCGAGCGTGACGACGAGCACTGGTGCTTCGTCTCGGCGTGGGAGGACGCCGGCGAGGGCAAGTTCGTCCGCCACGCCGAGCCCCTGTACTTCGAATCGATCCCGCTGCAGACAAGGAACTACAAGTAATGAAACTTCATCTTGAGATCTGGCGTCAGGCCGGGCCGACCCAGGACGGCGCCTTCGAGTCCCTCGACGTCGACGACGCGGTCGAGCAGATGTCGATTCTGGAGCTTCTCGACCACGTGAACGGGAAGCTGATCGAGCAGGGCAAGGAGCCCTTCGCCTTCGCCTCGGACTGCCGTGAGGGCATCTGCGGTACCTGCGGTCTGACCGTCAACGGTCGCCCGCACGGCGCCGGCAAGAACTCGCCGGCCTGCCAGCAGCGCCTGTTCAACTACAACGACGGTGACACGCTGAAGATCGAGCCGTTCCGCTCGGCCGCGTTCCCGATCATCAAGGACATGGTCGTCGACCGCTCCGCCCTCGACCGGGTCATGGAGCAGGGCGGCTACGTCTCGATCAACGCGGGCACCGCCCCGGACGCCGACACCCTCCACGAGAACCACCAGCTCGCTGAGTGGTCGCTGGACCACGCCGCCTGCATCGGCTGCGGCGCCTGCGTCTCGGCCTGCCCGAACGGTGCGGCCCACCTGTTCACCGGCGCCAAGCTGACCCACCTGTCCAAGCTCCCGCTGGGCAAGGAGGAGCGCGGCCGCCGCGCCCGCAACATGGTCGACCAGCTCGAGCAGGACTTCGGCCACTGCTCCCTCTACGGCGAGTGCGCCGACGTCTGCCCCGCGGGCATCCCGCTCTCGGCGGTGGCGGCCGTGACCAAGGAACGCGCCCGTGCCGCCTTCCGCGGCAAGGACGACTAGGCTGAAGTAACACAACGGCGGACAGTAGAAAAGGAAGTCGACAGATGTCCCAGCACAGCGTCGTCGCCGACACGGCGTCGGAGACGCACCCCGCGTACACGGGTCGTATGCACTACATCGAGGGCTACGAGCCGGTCAGCTTCACCGCTCCGCACTCGTCGCTCGTGCGTGCCCGCACCTGGATCGGCATGGGCATGGTCCTGGCGGGTCTCGCCCCGCTCGGCATGCTGCTGTGGATCGGTGCCATGCAGACGCGTAGCGCCTCCTTCGAGTTCCCGACCACGACGTACCTCATCATCGGTATCGTCCTGGCGGTCATCGCACTGGGCGTCGGCTCCTTCCTGATCTACAGCGGACGCAGCAACTACTTCCGCTACCGGAAGGAGACCGGGCGCAAGAACTAGCCCGGCGCTCCGGCGCGAACGTCCGGGTCGAGCTCGTCCCGGCACCTCCAGGCGGCGCGGCAGGTTCCCTCAGGGGAATCGGCCGCGCCGCTTTCTGTTGTGGAAGTAGGGAGGAACCGGGCGTGGCGGACGAAGCGGGCGGGCCGCGCACGGTGCCGGTAGCGTGGGGGCGACGTGGACCAGCAGTGAGGAGGACCGGGATGCTCCGCAAGATCGGGATCATCTGCGCCGCGCTGATCACGGCGATCGTCGCCGTGCAGCTGATCGTCGCCGGCGTCGACATGCTCTGAGGCCGCCCGCGGTGCACGCGCCGTGGCGGGGGATAATGGCGGCATGGGACGACATGAACTCCTGCCCGCCGACACCGCCGGCACCGAAGGCACCGCCGGGGCCGAGGGCGCAGCCGCGTCCGGCTCCGGGGTCGTGGCGGCCGCCGGCACCGGTTCGGCCGGCACCGGCCGCGCGATGCCCGGGCCCAGCCCCGAGGTCGAGGCCGAGCGGCGTGCCGCGCTGCGCCGGCACAAGGCCTTCGTCACCGGGCTGCTCGTGGTCGCCGCCGCGATCTTCATCGGCTGCGCCTGGTGGCAGGCGCAGCCGGACGGGGCCCCGGCGTGGGTCGGCTACGTCCGCGCGGCCGCCGAGGCCGGCATGGTCGGCGGGCTGGCCGACTGGTTCGCCGTCACCGCGCTCTTCCGCCACCCGATGGGCCTGCCCATCCCGCACACGGCGCTGATCCCGCGCAAGAAGGACCAGCTCGGCGACGCGCTCTCCGGCTTCGTCGGCGAGAACTTCCTCAACGCCGAGCTGATCACCGAGAAGATCGCCGCCGCGGACATCGCCCGGCGCCTCGGTGAGTGGCTGGCCCGCCCGGAGAGCGCCGAGCGGGTCTCCGCCGAGGCCGGCCGCCTGCTGGGCAACGCCGTGGCGGCCGTCGACCCGGAGGAGGCACGCGAGGTCATCGACCGCAGCGTCATCCAGCGCATCGCCGAGCCCGAGTGGGGCCCGCCGATCGGCCGCATGCTCGCCGAGCTGATCGAGGAGGGCAAGCTCGACCCGCTCATCGATGAGGCCGTCGGCTGGGCCGACCGCGCCGTCCAGGGCTCCGAGGAGCTCATCGTAGACCTCGTCGACCAGCGCAAGCCGGTCTGGGCGCCGCGCTTCGTCAACAACCTCGTCGGCGAGAAGATCTACCGCGAGCTGGCCAAGTTCACCGCCGACGTCGCCGCCGACCCCGCCCACCCCGCCCGGCAGGCGCTGCGCCGCCGCCTGGTGGAGTTCACCCGGGACCTGCAGCACGACCCCGCCATGATCGCGAGGGTCGAGCGCTGGAAGACCGGCGTGATGACCTCGCGTCCCGTGCGCGAGGCCGCCGCGGCCATCTGGGACCGCGGCTCCGAGCTGCTCTCCGAGGCTGCCGCCGACCCCGACTCCGCGCTGCGCCGCCGCATCGCCGGCCTCGCCCGCGAGTGGGGCGGTCGCCTGGAGACCGACCCGGCCCTGCGCGACTCGGTCAACCGGCGCGTGGTCGGCGCCGCCGCGTTCCTGGCGGAGAACTACTCCGACCAGATCACCGGCATCATTGCCGAGACCGTCCACGGCTGGGACGCGAAGGAGGCCAGCGACAAGATCGAGCTGATGGTGGGCAAGGACCTGCAGTTCATCCGGCTGAACGGAACCGTCGTCGGGGCGTTGGCCGGGCTTGTTATTTACACTGGGTCGCAGCTGCTCTTCGGCGTGTGACCCGCGCCGGGGGCGCCTCCCGTCCGCACCACCACCGCAACGACACGCAGCCGGGGCGCCGGTGAACCCGACGCCGCCGGAGGCCGAGGAAGGACTCCGCCATGACCAACCCCACCGACGGCCCGGGCCGCGGCAACGACGCCCGCGAACGGATCGGGGAGGCGGCGCGCAGCCTGCGCGACGTCGTCAGTGAATTCGCGGGCAACCTGCGCGGTGACGATGCGGGCCCGCCCGGCCGGCACGCCGCGGAGGAACCCGAGGGGACCGGGCTGATCGACCGCCTGAAGGACGTCTCGCGCCAGGTCAGCGACGCCCTCGGTGAGATCCACGGCATCGACGACGCCAAGGCCGCCGGCTCGCGCCTGGCCGACGAGGCGGAGAGCTACGTCTCCGAGCTGAGCGCGCGCCTGCGCGAGGCCGGGGACCGCACCACCGAGTCCGGCCGCCCGGCCGAGGCCCGCGCGGCGGTCGCGGACGCCGCCTCCGCGCTGCGGGATGCCGTCGACGGTGCGCTCGAGCGCCTGCGCGCCGGCCTCGACGACGCCTCCGACGGCGGGGTGAGCGAGCGCCTGACCGAGCTGCGCCGCCGCCTCGACGAGATCCTCGGCCGCGGCACGGAGGGCACGGAGGGCACGGACGGCGCGGGCGCGGGTGCGTCCGGCGACGCGGCCGCCGGCGGCACCGGGACTCCCGATATCATCGACGGCGAGGTCGTGGACGACGACCGTCCCGCTAACTAGGAGAGGTTGACAGTTGACGGTAGGTGGAGTGGGGATCCTGCTGACGGGCCTGAGCTGGGTCAAGTTCGGCCTGTACGCGCTCGCGGGCGTCTTCGGCCTGATCGGCGCCGCGCAGGCGGCGATGACGCGTGAGGACGCGTTCACGGCGGCCGACCGCCAGCAGAAGTGGGTCTGGGTCGGGCTGCTCGTGCTCTCCGCGTTCTTCGTGGTCATCGGCCAGCCGCTGATCTTCCTGTCCTGGATCGGGCTGGTGATCATCGGCCTGTACTGGTGGGACGTCCGCCCGCAGTTGCGCTCCCTGATCAACGGGTCCGGCGGCTGGTGAGCCCCGAAACGAACGCCGACGGCTCCGACCCGGCACGGCTGGGCGTCGATCTCACGGCGCCCGGCGCCGTCCCGGAGGAGACGCCCGTCCAGACCGTGCGGCAGGCCGCCGCGCGTGCGGGCCAGGAGGGCCTGGGCGCGGTGCTCGCGCCGTCGGGCTGGCTGCCCCCGGACACCGGCGAGGACGACGCGGGCGCCCCCGTCATCGCGGCCTGCGGCTTCCCCGACGGCCGCCAGCACGACCTCGTCGCCGCCTCCGAGGCGCGCCTGGCCGTGCAGTTCGGCGCCGTCGGCGTGCTCCTGGGGCTCGACCCCGCGACGGTCGCCCACGGCGGCGAGAACGCCGTGATCACGCGCCTGGTCACCGCCCGCGAGGCCGTCTCCGAGCAGGTCTGGCTCGGCGTGCTCCTGCCCGCGCGCGGCACCGGCGCCGGTCTCGAGGCCCTCGTGCGCACCGCCGCACGCGCCGGCGTCGACGCCGTGGTGCTCGACGCCCGCGGGGACGCCGCCGAGGGCCTGGATCGCCGCGTGCTCGAGTGCCGCGCCGGCCTGGGCGGGACCGCGACCCGCGTCGACGCCCTGCTCGGCGACGCCACGGCCGTGCCGGGCGCACTCGACGCGGGCGCCGGCCGCGTCTTCCTCACCGACCCGTATCCGTTGCTTTCCGACGCCGCGCGCTGAGCGCCGTCCGCGTACGGCCCCCGCGTGCGCGCTGAGCCCCGCCGCGCGCTGACCCCGTCATGCGCGACCCCCGCGTCGCGCGCAGGCCGCGTTCTCGCCCGGGTGCACCGGGCCGAAGTTCCGCACGACCCCCGCGTGCGCGTGACCCCGGCTGCGCGCCGCCGACGCCGCGCACGCGCGCCCACCGGGGCGCGGCGGGGGCGTCGGCAATTCAGGCGCGCAGCGCCGCAACCGACCTAGGCGGCCGCCGGCACGCGCACAGCGGGTCGCAGGGACTGCACGGCCGCCGCGTGCGCGTGCGCGGCCTCCCGCCGGGAGCTCTGGCCGGAGCCCAGCTCGGCGGCCGAGCCGGCCTCGGAGAGCGGGACGTCGTCGCCGCTGACGGTGACCACCGCGCCGCCGTCGACGACGCGGAACTCCTCGACGCGCATCCCGCCGGTGGCGGCGGGGTCGACGGCGTCGTCGACGGAGCCCTTGAGGGCCTGCTCGATCATCTCGGTGACCTCGTCGGGCAGGTCGAAGCCGAAGAACGTGGTGCCCAGCACGTCGAAGGTGACCCCGCCGTCCTCGACCTTCGGCTGCATCTTCAGCGTGGCCGCGCCGTCGGTGAACTCGAGCTCGAGCGCCTGCGTGTCCGGGTCCGAGGTGACGTCGGTGACCTTGATCAGCTGGCGCATGATCCCCTCGGCCAGGTTCTGCCCGTCCGAGGCCTGGGAGCCGGAGGTCGAGCCCGAGCCGGCCTGCTCGAAGGCCTGCTGGATGGTGGCGAGCATGAACTCGTCGGGCACGTCCGTCGAGGCGGTCAGGTGACCGGCCACGGGGTTGTCCTGGTCGGTCAGGTCCAGGTCGGTCACGTGCACCTTGGCCGCCGGGGTGCCGCTGACCTCGGGGGCGCCCTGGTCGGTGCCGGTGATCTTGAGCGACTCCGGGGTGTCGATGTCCATCTGCGGGATCACCCCGCGCAGCACGCCGAGGACCAGCGGGCTGACGCCGAAGGAGACCTCCGGGTTCGCCTCGGCGGTCACGCCCTGGGCCTCGGTGGCCTCGCGGAACTGGGTCTTCATCTGCGAGCCCAGGTACCAGCGCAGGCCGATCTCGGCGACGAGCAGCAGCGCCAGGAGCACCACCGCCACAACGAGCAGGGTCTTCCACAGGGTCTTCATCACCCGACCAGTGTGACCCATCCGACCCGCGCGGGTCCACGTGGTGCCCCTGAAAGTCACATGGGAACTGCACGCGAAAGCCCGGTCACCCACCCCGGGAAATGCCCCCGGCGCAGGCGACCGGGCCTCGGCCTGGTCGGTTCAGGTGCGGATCAGAGGTTGTCGCCGATCCACTGCTCGATGAGCTTGGCCTCGTTCTCGAGGATCTCGCCGAGGGCCTCGGAGACCTTCGGCTCGATGGCGTCGCCCATGAACGGGATGTTGACGCTGACCTCGTTGTCGTAGTCGATGGTGGTGGTCTCGCCGTCGCCGGAGACGGTGCCCTCGCCCTCGTAGCTGACGGGGGTGCCCTTGACGTCGGCGGTGTAGTCGAGGTTGACGTTGCCGTCCTCGAGCGGGCCGACGGTGACGACGCGCTTGACCTTGAGTGCCTGGGAGATCATCGAGCGCACGGCCTCGGGGAGGACCTCCAGGGGCAGGACCTCGAAGAGGGTCGCCTCGCCGCCGCCGTCGGTGGCGGCGTACTCGTGGACCTCGCCCGGCTCGGGGGAGAGGTTTGCCACGTCGAACTTCCAGAACTCCTCGTTGGTGAGGGCGGCGTGGACCTTCTCGACCGGCTGGTTGATGGTGACGGTTGTCTCGCTACGGGTAGCCATGGCCTTCAGACTACCGTTAAAGGCGTGTGTGCTGAACCCGTGACACCAGACAACGAGCTCATCCGCCGGCTCGGGGAGATCGACGCGGTGCGCGTCGACACCGAGACGCGCCTGGCCGACCTGACCACCCTGCGCCTCGGCGGGCGCCCGGCCGCCACCGTGCGGTGCGCGAGCCCGGAGGCCGTCTGCGCCGCCGTGGGGCTTCTCGACGCCGCCGGCGTGGGCGTGCTCGTCGTGGGCGGCGGCTCCAACCTCGTCGTCGCCGACGGCGGGCTCGACCTCTACGTCGTCGTCCTCGAGTGCGACGAGGTCTCCGTGGACGCCGCGAGCGGCCTGGTGCGCGCGCAGGCCGGCGCCGTGTGGGACGAGGTCGTCGCGACCTCGGTGGCCGCGGGGCTGGGCGGTATCGAGTGCCTCTCCGGCATCCCCGGCTCGGCCGGGGCGACCCCGGTGCAGAACGTGGGCGCCTACGGCGCGGAGGTCGGCGACCGGCTGACCCGGGTGCGCCTGTGGGACCGCGCCCGCCGCGTCGACGAGTGGGTGCCGGCGGCCTCGCTGGAGCTGGCCTACCGCTGGTCCAACCTGAAGTACTCGGGCCGCGCCGTGGTGCTCGAGATCGAGCTGCAGCTGGCCTGCGACGGGCTCTCCGCCCCGCTGCGTTTCGGTGCGCTGGCCCGGGCGCTCGGCGCCGAACACGCCGACGAGCGTTTCCCGGCCGCGCAGGTGCGCGAGGAGGTGCTGAAGCTGCGCCGCGGCAAGGGAATGGTCCTCGACGCCGCCGACCACGACACCTGGTCGGCCGGCTCCTTCTTCACCAACCCCGTCGTCGACGCGGAGACGGCCGGCGCCGTGTGCGACATCGTGCGCGCCACCTACGGCGACGCGGAGGCCGACGGCATGCCGCGCTACGCCGCGCCCGGTGGGGTGAAGCTCTCGGCGGCGTGGCTGATCGAGCGCGCCGGGTTCCCGCGCGGCTACCCGGACGCCGAAGCCCCGGTCCGCGTCTCCACCAGGCACACGCTGGCGTTGACGAACCGGGGCGGGGCGCGCACCGCGGATCTGGTGGGCCTGGCCCGCGAGATCCGCGACGGGGTGCGCGACTACTTCGGGGTCACGCTCGTGCCCGAGCCGGTCTGGGTCGGCGTCGAGCTCGACGGGTAGATCCCGTCGGCGCCCAGGCGGGTGCCGGCGTCGAGCAGCAGGGCGATCTCGGCCTCGTGAGAGCCCTGCTCCGGCAGGCGGCGGGCGTCCGGCGCCTCGTAGAGCGTGGCGCGGCCGATCATGCCGGCCTCCAGGCGGTGCACGCCGGCGCGCAGGCGCGCGGTGGCGCGCCTGCGCCAGTCGCGCGCGGCCTGCTCGCCGCGGGCGTCGCGCAGGGCCGCCTCGAAGACGGCCGGGTGCGCGAGCACCACGATCGCGGCGACGTGGCCGAAGCCCAGCGAGGTCAGCACGCCGGCCTTCACCGCGCCGGCGCCCAGATCGAGCGGGGCGCGCAGCCAGACCAGGGGGCCGCCCTTGGTGCCGATCTCCGGGTCGACGCAGTCGAGCGAGGCGTTCTGCGGCAGGCGTCCGGAGCGCAGGATCTCGACGAGCCCGCCCATCTGGAACAGCGCGGCGCCGCCCTTGGCGTGGCCGGTCAGCGACTTCTGCGAGACCACGAACAGCGGGTTGCCCTCGTCGCGGCCGACGGCGCGCCACATCAGGGCGTGCAGCTCGGACTCGTTCGGGTCGTTCGCGTTGGTCGAGGTGTCGTGCTTGGAGACCACGCGCACGTCGTCCGGGGTCAGGCCGAGCTCGCGCAGGGAGCGCGCCAGCGTCGAGTCCGCCCCGCCGCGCGCGGCGCCGAGCGCACCCAGACCGGGCGCGGGGATCGAGGTGTGCGCGCCGTCGGCGTGGCTGGCGGCGTAGCCGACCACGGCCAGCACCGGCAGGCCCAGCTCGGCGGCCACGGAGCCGCGGGCCAGCAGCACGGTGCCGCCGCCCTCGGCCTCGAGGAAGCCGCCGCGGCGCCGGTCGTTCGGCCGGGAGATGAAGCGCGGGTCGATGCCCTTGGCCGTCATCTTCGCGGTCTCGGCGGTGGCGTTCATGTCGCCGAAGCCCTGGAGGGACTCGACCTGGACGTCGTCGATGCCGCCGGCGACGACCACGTCGGCCTTGTGCAGGCGGATCTTGTCCACGCCCTCCTCGACGGAGACCGCCGCGGTGGCGCAGGCGGCGACCGGGTGGATCATCGCGCCGTAGCCGCCGACGTAGTCCTGCATGACGTGCGCGGCCACGACGTTGGGCAGCGCCTCCTGGAGGATGTCGCTGGGCCGGTCCTCGCCGAGGAAGCGGGAGACGAACACCTTGTGCAGGCTCTCCATGCCGCCGATGCCGGTGCCCTGGGTGGACGCGACGTCGGTCGGGTGCACGGCGCGCAGCAGCTCGGCCGGGGAGAACCCGGAGGAGATGAACGCGTCGACGGCGGTGACCAGGTTCCACACGGTGATGCGGTCCGCGGCGTCGATCATGGAGGCGGGCACGCCCCAGCGCGCCGGGTCGAAGTCGTCCGGCATCTGGCCGGCGACGCTGCGCGAGAGGGTGGCGCGGCGCGGCACGCGGGCCGTCGCGCCCTTGTGGCGGGTGACCTCCCACTCGCCGTCGGCCTCGCGCACGGAGGTCTTGGCGGGGTCGGCCGCGGCGATGTCCTCGGCCTCGGCACGGGTGGGCACCGTGAAGGTGATGTCGCGGTCGAGGAAGACCTCGGCGACGTCCACGGAGCCGCCGTCCTTGAGGAAGAACTTGTCGCTGAGCGCGCGGATGCCGGAGCGGGCGACGACCTCGTCGCGGTAGCGCTCGTAGATCTCCTCCTCGGGAACGGCGGTGCCCTCGGCGTCGTACCAGCCCGGGGTCGGGTCCTCGGCCCAGTGCACCAGGCCGGTCATCCAGGCCAGCTCGAGCACGCCGGCGGCGGTCAGCTCGACGGAGCCGTCGCGGCGGATGCCGTACTCGGCCTCGGTGCGGGTGCGTCCGGAGCCCCACGAGGAGACCTCGCCGAGGCCGACCATGACGACCATGTCGTCGAGGTCCTGGGTGACCTCGTTCAGCTGCACGCCCTCGCCGTTCGGCTGGACGGGCCGCGGGGAGTTCGGCAGCGCGGTGATGCTGGGCTCGATTGACGACGTCCCGTCGGCCGTCGCAGTTGCGTCCGTTGCGGTGTCAGCCTGGTTGGCGGCGTTCGCGTCAGCGGACGCCGCGGCTTCCGCGGCCAGCTCGGTGATGGAGACGGCCGCGGATCCGAGGCCGCCGGTGAGGTCGGCGATGACCGGGGCGGAGGCCGCCTTCTCGCGGGTCTCGGCGTCGGCCAGTCCGACGAGCTCGGTGGAGATCTCCTCGGGGCTCCAGACGTGGATGCCGTGGGCGCGGGCGGCGGGCACCAGGACGTCGTTGCCGCCCATGAGGTTGGTGCCGGCGACCCAGCCGATGCGGGCCTGGGCCAGGGTGACCCCCTCGGGCCAGCCGGCCTCGGCGGACCACTTGGCGCAGATCGCGTCGAGGGCGGCCTTGACCTCGCCGTAGGCGCCGTCGCCGCCGAACATGCCGCGGTTCGGGGAGCCGGGCAGCACGACGTGGCAGCGGGTGTCCACGGCGTCCTGGGCCAGGCGGGAGAGCCCGGCGACGGTGCGCTCGACGGACCACAGCAGCAGGCGGGCCTGGTTCTCGGCGGCCGGGCCGGCCTCGGCCAGGGAGCCGGAGACTGACGGGGCGGCGAAGGGGTAGGCCAGCGTGGGCACCAGCGCGGGCTTGATCACGGTGGTCTGGTTGCCCTGGGTCTCCACCTGCTCGGTGCCGATCCAGTCGATCAGGGCGTCGACGTCGCGGTAGCTGGAGAGGTTGGCGGGCACCAGCCACAGGGCCGCGCCGTTGACGGCGTGGCGGGCGTAGAGGGTGCGGGCGAACTCCTTGCGGGCCTGGGTGACGCGCGAGGAGGTCATGATCACCGTGGCGCCCTCGCCCAGCAGGCGGGCGACGACGTCGGCGGCGATGGAGCCGGGGGCCCCGCCGGTGACCAGGGCGATCTGGTCGGCGAAGCGCTGTTCGGCGGCCGGCTCGGCCGCGGCCTCGGCGATGCGGCGCAGCAGGGCGGGGTTCTCGCCGCCGTTGTGCGCCCACCAGTCGGCCTGGGCGGCGACGGTGGCGCCGGTCCCGGCGAAGCGGGCGAGGATCTGCTCCTCGTCCTTGTTCCCGGTGCTGATGGCCTTGTCATCGGTGGCGGCGTCCTTGTTCCCGGTGCTGATGGCCTTGTCATCGGTGGCGGCGGCGAAGCCGTCGTCACCCAGGGCGATGCGGGCCAGCTCCTCGCGGGCGGAGGCCCAGCGGTCGTCGAAGAGGACGGCGCGGTTGCCGTCGAAGCTCGGGGTGACCAGGCGCAGCCAGTCGGTGCCGAGCTCGGCCTCGACGGTGGCGGCCAGGGTGGCCGCCTCGGCGGCGCCCTCCCCGGCGGCCGCGAGCGCGGCGGCGGCCTCGTCGGCGTCGGTGGAAAGGCCCAGCTGCTCGAGCACGCCGCGGGCGGCGGTGGCGAGCACGCCCTCCGCGCCGGTGACGGTCTCGGCGAAGGCGTCCAGCGCGGCCGAATCGACGACTGCCCCGCCGCCCTGGCCGCCGGCGGCGGCGCGGGAGACGGAGACGCCGGCGCGGGCGGCGACGGCGGCCACCGCGGCGTCGACAAGCGCGGTGACCTCCTGCTTGGTGGAGGCGGAGGTGGGCACGGTGGTCAGCTCGCCGCCGCGGACGGACTCGCCCTCGCGGGAGCCGAGCAGGATCTCGGCCTCGACGTGGCCGACCCAGCTCTCGGGCAGGCCCCAGGAGCCGGTGACGGCCTCGCCGATCGCGGCGGGCTTCAGGCCGGCGGCACCGGTCAGGGCGCGCAGGCGGGAGTCGACGGCCTCACCGAGGACGGAGCCGAAGGGCCGGTAGCCCGGGGCGGCGGTGCGCACGCGCTCGCGCAGCGTGGCGACGTCCGCGTCGGCCGCGCCGTCGATGGCGGGCACGCCCAGCTCACCGGACATGTCCATGAGCAGCTGGTTGCGGCGCGAGCTGACACCGTTGGTCAGCTCCTCGACGGTGTCGGAGTCGTTGATCTGGTCGAGGCGGATCTTGTTCTGGAACGCGAAGAGCACCATGATCGCGTCGGCCGCGTCGAAGGGGAGCTCGGGCGCGTCGGCGGCGGAACCGCCGGCCGCCGGGGCGGCGGGTGCGGCGGGACCGGCGGAACCGACCTCGGCGACCGCAGCCGGGGTGGGCGAGACCTCGGCGGCCGGGGCGGGCACGGCCCCGGACTCGGAGGGCGCCTCGGGAGCGCCACCCTGCCCGGTGGCGGCCTGGCCTGCGGCACCTTCCTCGGTGGCGGCCGCGTCAGCGGTCGCCACGTCAGCGGCCGCCGCGTCAGCGGACGGCGACGTCTCCGCCGCGGGTGCGGACGCGACGTCGGAAAGCGTCACGGCGTCGTGGTCGCGCTCGACGTTGAAGACGGGCACGTGGCGGCCGAGGACGTCCATGGTGCGCTTGGCCATGTTCGCGAGCGTCGGGGAGGCGGCGAGGCCGACCTCGACGATCTGGTCGACGGAGTCCAGCAGCAGCTCCTGGGTCTCGATCCAGCGCACCGGCGAGGCGAACTGCCAGCTCAGAAGCTCGATGAGCAGCACGCGGGCGAGGTCGTTCGGGCTCAGCGAGTCCGCGGTGACCCCGGCGAGGCGCTCGGACGGGGCGACGGCGCGCACGGCGTCGAGGAAGTCGTCGGTCAGCTCGAAGGGCCGGGCGACGAGGTTCGGCACGTAGCGGCCGACCAGCGCCTTGAGGTTGATCTCGGCGGGCAGCAGCTCGTCGAGCTTCTCGGCGAAGGCGGCCACGCCCGGGCGCAGCACGGTGGAGTGGAACGGCACGTCGATGCCCGGGATGCGCACGAGGGCGCGCGGGTTGACGGCGTTGGCCGCCGCGGCCAGGGCGTCGAGCCCGGCGACGGTGCCGGCCACGGAGTACTGCTGGCCGGGGATGTTGTAGTTGACGATCTCCAGGAACTCGCCGCTCTGCCCGGCGACCCGGTCGACGTAGCCCTGGACCGCGTCCGGGCCCACGCCGATCATGTTCGGGCGCAGGGCGGCCAGGCCGTAGTTCGAGCGGCCGGTCTCGTCGCGCGGGACGAGCGAACCCATCGCGGAGCCGCGCGAGTAGACGATGTCGATGACGCCCTCGAGCTCGAAGATGTCGCCGAGGCTGGCCAGGGCCGTGTACTCGCCGAGGGAGTGCCCGGCGTACATCACGCCCGGGCTGTCGGCAACGGCGTCCTCGTCGCGCAGGCGCTCGGTCTCCGCGTAGGCGACCACGGCCAGCGCGACCTGGGTGAACTGCGTCAGGTTGAGCACGCCGGCGGGGTGGCGGAAGGTCCGCCCGCGCACGGTCAGCTCGGTCGGGTTGTCGTCGACGATGTGCCGGATGGAGAAGCCCAGCGCGGTGCGCGTGTGGCGGTCGGCGCGGCGCCAGATCTCGCGGGCCGCGGCCGAGGCGGAGCGGTCCGCGGCGCCCATGCCGGTGGCCTGCACACCCTGGCCGGGGTAGACGTAGGCGGTCTTCGGCTCGGCGAGCAGCGCCTGCCCGCGCGAGACGACGTCGCCGCCGATGCGGCAGGTGACCTCGAGGGCGGCGTGCAGCCCGGCGCGGCCGACGCGCTCGACGGTGATCTCGACCTCGTCGTTGAGCTGCACCATGCCGTACATGTTGTAGGTCCAGCCCTCGACGTGGCCGTGGCGGCCGGCGAGGTGCTGGGCGGTCGCCGAGAGCCACATGCCGTGCACCAGCGGCGCGTCCAGGCCGACCAGGCGGGCGGCGTTTGCCGAGGTGTGGATCGGGTTGTAGTCGCCGGAGACCATCGCGAAGGCGGTCATGTTGCCCGGCGCGGTCACGGTCGCGCGGTCGACGAAGGAGCGCTGGCCGGAGCGGATGCCCGCGGCGGCCGGCGCGTCGCCGTACTCCGGCGCGGCCGGCGGCTGGGCGTGGCCGACGGCGCGGCCGCGGATGCAGAAGCGCTCGACCAGGGTGGCCACGAGCACCCGTCCGCTTGCCGACGTCCCGTCGGTCGCCGTGGGCGCGCCCACGGCGCCGTCGGCGCCGACGCCGGCGTGCGCGACGTCGTCAATTTCACCGGCGTCCGCGAAGACGTCGAGGTCGACGCGCACGATGCGCCCGGAGGCGGACTCGTCGATGGAGGTGCAGCGCGACTCGACGGTCAGGCGGCGGCCTTCACCCGGGGCGGCGAGCTCGGCGAGCGGGCGGCGCAGCTCGACGGAGTGGTCGAAGTGCACGGCGTTGAGCAGGCCCTCGATGACGGGGTAGCCGTCGGCGAGCCGGCCGGTGCCCAGCGCGGTGTAGATGGCCGGCCAGCAGGGGCCGACGAGCACGTCGGGGGTGCCGGGCTCGACGCCGAGCGGGGCGCCCGTGACGGCGCTGTGCGCGCGCAGCAGGTGCTCCGGCAGGTGGAAGGAGTCGGTGACCAGGCCGTAGGGGGCGGCCTCGGTGGTCGCGCCCACGGTCGGCAGGGCGTCGATCGTGTCGCCGGCGGCGGAGGCGGAGCCCACGCCGGCGACGCCGGCGAGCAGGGCGAAGACGCTCTCGGGCAGGCGGGCGTCGCTGACCACGGGGGAGGCGCCGGTGTGCACGGCCGGGCCCAGGTCGAGCGGGATGTCGACATTGCGCACGGCGTAGGGGCGCTCGGGCAGGTCGTCCCAGCGGGTCTCGGCGAGCACGCGCACGGTCCACTCGGTGTCGGAGTCGCCGGGGATGAGCTCGAAGGCGCCGGGGGCCAGCACGTGGGCGGGGTTGTCGATCAGGTGGCCGTGCCAGACGATCGTCGGCGAGGCGGTGATCAGCTCGCGGGCGTCGGCGGCGTCCTCGAGGCGGGCGAAGCGCGCGACCGGCTCGGCGTCGATGCGGCCGGCGGCGACCTGCTCATAGCGGTCCAGGATGTCGGCGACGGGCTCGTCGACGGTGGTGATCGCGCCGACGGAGACCGGGCCGGGGATCGCGCGCACGGCGGAGGCCGGGTAGCGCTCGTCCTGGGACTGCCACAGGGAGTCCAGGCCGAACCAGCGCTTGAGGTCACCATCGATGGCGGTGACCCAGGGCATGGGCTTGTGGTGCTTGCGGTTCAGGCCGACCCACCAGGCGGCGTCGCGGGCGGCGACGGCGGTCTCGGCGGCCTCCGGGTAGGCCTCCCTGAGGCGGGCGGCGGCGGCCGGCCCGTCCTCGACGGAGGCCAGGTCGGGGAAGAGGGTGGGGATCTCGCCGTGGTCGGCGGCGTTGAGGCGGGCCTCGACGCGACGCAGCAGGTCCAGGAAGCGGTCCGGCCAGGTCGGGTCGATCCACGGGAAGGCCAGGTCGACGAAGCGGTCGACCCACTCGGCGTAGGTCATCTCGTCGACGTCGCCGAAGTAGGGCTTGGAGGTCCTGGACAGCAGCTCGATGAGCTCCTCGCGGTGCTCCGCGTAGGAGTCGGAGTCCAGCTCCGTGATGCGGCGGGAGGCCGCGGCGAAGTCGTTGTCCAGCTCGTGCATGTCCGCGAGCAGGTGCGACTGGCCGGAGGTGACACCGCCGGCGCAGGCCAGGCGGCCGACCCAGCCCTCGTTGTCCTCGGGCGCGACGCCCGGGGTCTCACGCAGCAGCTCCTTGACCTGCGGGGAGGTCTTGGCCTCGCGGGCGGTCATCGCGGCGGTGCCGACGAGCACGGCGTCGACGGGCATGGCCGGCAGGCCGTAGGCGGCCGACCAGGTGCCCAGCAGGTAGTCCGCGGCGCGCTCGGGGTCGCCGAGGCCGCCGCCGACGGCGAGGGTGACGTTCGGGCGGCGGCGGATCTCCGCGTAGGTCGCGCGCAGCATGTCGTCGAGGTTGACCCAGGAGTGGTGGCCGCCGGCGTGGCCGTCCTCGACCTGCATGATGATGGCGGTGTCCGGGTTGTCGTCGGCGATGGCCAGGGTGGCGCGGATCTGCACCGAGGTGCCCGGCTTGAAGGCGACGTAGGGGTAGCCGTCGGCGTGCAGCTGGGCGAGCAGCTCGCGGGCCTCCTCCGGCTCGGGGATGCCGGCGGAGACGGTCACGCCGTTGATGGCGGCGCCGGCCGCGCGGGCGCGCGAGACGATGCGCTGCTGGCCGAACTGCAGGTTCCACAGGAACCGGTCGAAGTACATGGAGTTGAACTGGGCGGCGCGGCCCGGCTCGAGCTGGGCGATCAGGGCGTCCTTGTTGGCGGTGAAGACCTCCTCCGAGAACTGCCCGCCGCCGGCCATCTCGGCCCAGTGGCCGGCGTTGGCGGCCGCGGCGACGATGTCCGGGTCCACCGTGGTCGGCGTCATGCCGGCGAGGATGACGGGGGAGTAGCCGGTCAGTTTGGAGAAGCGGGTCTGCAGCTTGACCTCGCCGTCGGGCAGGCGGACCAGGCGCGGGGCGAAGTCCTCCCAGGTCTCGGCCTGCGGCAGGGCACTGCCCGGGGTGGCCAGGCGGTCACGCTCGGCGGCGGAGCCGGCCGGGATGACGGGAACACCGGTGCCGGCCAGCAGGTTCTCGGTCATCCGGGCCAGGCCGGTGTCGAGGCTGAGCACGTGGGTGACGCCCTTGTCCCGGAGGTCGCGGACGCGGGCGGACCAGTCGAAGTGGTTGACGAAGATCTCGTTGACCAGCCCGGCGGCGTCGACGTCGGCGTCCACGCCGCAGCGGCGGGCCCACTCGATCGCGGTGGCGGCGGCCTCCGCGTTGACGGGGTTGTGGAAGGCGGCGGCGACGGGCAGTTCGTCGAAGCGCGGCTCGAGCGGGTCACCGCCGGTCTCGCGCTCCTCGACGCGCCGGTTGTGCGCGGAGACGAGCTCCTCGAGGGCGCGGCGCACGGCCGCGAGATCCTCCGGGGTGCCGGAGAGCACCTGGTGGGTGGGGCCGTTGACGACGGCCACCACGGCGGTGCCGTCGACCGCATCGGCGGCCGACGCGACGTCGTCAAGCGACAGCCCGCGCACGGACAGCATCCGGGAGCGGTTGTCGAAGGCGGTGGGGGCCGACAGCGCGGTGCCCATGAGCACGGCGAGGGCGAGCGCCGCCTCGGGGTGGCGCACGGCGGCGACGCCGAGGTCGCCCTGGGAGTGGCCGGCGCACTCGGTGGCGGTCAGGTCCAGACCGAGGTCGCGGAGGTGCTCGACGGCGGCGATCTGGCCGAGCACGATGCCCGGCACGGAGACGGCCGGCTGGGCGTCGGCGGGCAGTGCCTCGGCGGTCGCGTCCGGGCCGGTCAGGCTCGTGAGGCGCTCGAAGACGCCGGGAACTGTGCTGCCGATCTCGCGGGCCAGCGGCGCGGTGCGGGTGCGCACGCGGTCGATGAGGGCCTGCAGGCGCGGCGCGACGCCGGGCTGTGCGGCCGCGGTCGAGACGGCCAGCTGCCACGGGGAACCCTGGCCGGCGAAGATCAGGGCCGGGTGCTCCATGGACAGAAGGGGGGTGAGGGACATGCTTATCCTTCGCGAATCGGCGGTCAGGGGTCGGCCGCAGCGGTCTGACGGCCCGTCTGGGCGGGCTGCTGGGCTGCACGTTTCTTTGGCCGAGGCAACATCATAGCGACGATGGCCGATAATGTGAAGAAACGCTCATGTTTGAGAGTGTCGCGCGTGGTGGGCGGGGCTAAATGTTTCTCCTGGCGCTATTACGTCTGCGTAGGTTGAGGCGGGGGCTTTGGGTCTTGGGGTGGGGTTCTTGGGGTGGGGTGGGGCGGGGTGGGTGTGGTGGCGGCTGTTGTGGCTGCGGGGGTCGTGGGGTTGCGGGGTTGCGGGGCCGCGGGGTCGCCGGTCTGGAGCTGTAGCTCCGGCGCTCCTGTGGCTGTTGTCGCTGTTGTTTCGGCGCTTCGGTTGTCGTTATCTCCGTTGTCTTGGGTGGCGGGTGAGGGGCTGAAGTGCGCCGACCTGCAGGGTTCGGAAAAGTTCGAGAAATTTACCGAACAGGGTTGCGAATCAGCTTATGGGGCTGTACCCTCAGGGGTGAACGGAAAATCTCGGGGGACGACGTTTCATCGGTTCGGTGGCGGGGCTCCGGGGCAAGGAAATATCGACTTCTAACTCGTTGAACTGCCATTATCTGCGGCTTCGCGGGATGGTGGTTGATCGGCAGCTTCTCCAGTTGGGGAGAGGGGGTGTGCATCCATGAGTGGCCGGAAAACTCTCGCGGAAACGTCCAGGCGTTCGAATAATCAGGGCGATGAATCTGCGTCGACGCGACCGGGCTCGAAGGCGAACTTCGCCTCGAGTGCGGAAGCTGTGCTCGCGGCGCTGGATGCCGCCGCCGACGCCCTGGTCGCGCTGCCGGACCTGGTGACCCCGGAGATGAGCGCCGAGGACTTCGCCGTGATCGTCCCCGCGGTCGAACGCCTGGAGAAGGCGATGGGCTCCAAGGAGCTCGTCGACGAGGTCGTCGCCCACCTGGCGGGGATGCACCACGCCGGTGACATGGTCGGCTCGAACAAGGCCGAGCAGTTCCTGGTGCGCCGTCTGGGTCTGTCCCGCAAGGAAGCCTTCGACCGCATCCGGCGCGCGGAGATGACCTTCGGCGAGCCGCGTCCGCCCAGGGATGTCCACTCCGGTTCGGCCGACGGCGCCGGCGCCGGTTCGGGCGGCGATGACGCCGTTCCCGGGCACGACGGTGGTGCCGACGGTGCTGACGGCACTGACAGCGCTGACGGCCGCCCGCAGGATGAGCAGGATCAGCAGGGCGCGCAGGATCGGCAGGCCGGCCAGGGCGGGTCCGACGGGTCGGACGGCTCGGACGCGCAGAGTGAGTGGCAGCGGCGCGAGGAGGAGGAACAGCGGAGGAAGCGGGAGGAGTGGGAGCGGCTGCAGGCTGAGAGACGTGAGGCGGAGCGACGTCGCGCCGCCGAGGAGCGCGAGAAGGCCAGGAAGGAGGCGTACCGCAAGCGGGTGGCCGCGGAGAAGAAGGCCGTGATCGCCTCGGAGCTCGAGGAGCTCCTGCCGACCGCCCGGCCCGGCTACGACCAACTGCTGCGAGAGGCTCTCGAACAGGCGGACCGTCGTGGGGTCGAGGACCTCCGCGACTGGCTGCGCCACCGGGTGCGCCGTGCGAACGCGCTGGCACGGGACCCCTTCGCGGGCCGGCGCCTGCGCAAGTTCTGGATCGGCAAGCCCGACGCACACGGCGGTGCCCGCATCGGCGGGTATGTGCCGGCGGAGACGCTGGCGCTGATCGAGAGCCTGGTGTCGCCAGCGCGTCGACCCGGCTTCGACTTCCCCGAGGGCGTCGAGATGGATGACGCGCGCACGCTGGACCAGCGCCGGGCCGACGCCCTGCATCAGGCGCTGCTGCACGCGGCCTCGTGTGACTCGAGGAGGCGCGGCGCGGCCTCCGTGGTGGTCTCCTTCGCCGCCCCTGATCTCACCGACCTCTCCCCGGAGGGGGCGGCCGGTGCCGGAACCGGTGACGGGGACAGCCGACGGGGTGCGGGCGCCGACGGCGCTGACGGCGGCGCAGAGCCCGGCGACTCCGGTCGTGATGGCGGGGATCGCAGTGACGACCGTGGCGGCTGTGACTCGGATGCCGAAGACGGTGCCCGGGCCGGCGGCCCTGAGGGCAGCCCCAATGGTGGCGGAGGTTCCGGCGGCGCCGGCGGTGCCGCTGCTGCTCCGGGTGTGTCGGCGCCGCCGGGCAGAAGCCCCGCCGGCCCCGGCCCCGACCTACCGCCCGACACCCGATCGCTTGCGGAGGTCACCGCGAGCGCCGGGCGATCACCCGGCGGCCTCCTGAAGACGTACCCGACCAACACCCGTGCAGACCTCGACCTGTTCGCGGTGCTGCAGCTGCAGGCTGCCCGCCACGACATCATGGTGCTGCACAACAAGGACGGAAACCCGTTGATCGCGGGCCGGGCCTACCGTTCGGCTACCTTCATCCAGAAGGCCGCGCTGGTGGCCACCGAGCTGGTCTGCTCCTTCCCGGGGTGCACCCAGCGCGCCGAGGCGTGCGACGTCCACCACATCATCGCGTTCTTCCTCGCGGGGCGCACCGACATCGAGAACCTGACGCTGCGGTGCCGCACCCACCACACGGACAACAACGACCGCCGGAACGCGAATCTCGCCAGGGGATGGGCGGCCCGCGGGTCGGACGGACGGATCGGGCAGAAGTGGCCCGGCTCCCCGGAGATCGAGTACAACGAGACGGCCCAGGCACAACTCTCGGCCGGGGCGCGCATCCGTGCCCTCAATGACCTCAATGCGGGCACACAATCCGATGTCCAGTCGAACGACCGATCCGACGACGGCGCCGGCGGTGAACCCGGTGGCGGACCCGGCGGTGGACCTGGCGAAATGACAGGTGCGCCACCCGGTCGGTCGGGAGCAGTGGGCCCGTCACCGGGTACGCCGACCGAGGGCCACGCCGACCAGTCGGTGAGGGACGACACCACCGCCAGGCCGCCGGGGGAGTACTCCGCCGGCCAACCGTCGGGGGAGGAGCCCACTGACCAGCCGGCGGCCGAGGAAGCGGAACTGCTGGACGAACTGCGCGCCGAGCGCGACCGCGAGGCGTGGGCGCAGGCCGAAGCCGAATGGACGGTGGAACCCGACGGGCCCTTCGACGCCCACTACAGCGACGGTGCCGCGAGCGACGCCGGCCGGGACGATGACCCCGAAGACGGCGAACAGCCCCACCTCTTCTCCGCGTGAGCGGAAAGGGCAGGGCTGGGGGTCGGGAATGACTTGGCCGGGCCTACGACGCCTGGTCTACCGGGCTACGGTTCCGGTGAAGCTGGAGGCCGGACGCTCCGGCTCCGGCGCCGGCAAGTGTCCCGCGCCCGACCTACTTCTCGTTCTTCTCCAGAATCTTGAGCAGGTCATCGCGCACCTCACGGCGGCGGATCTTGCCCATCTGGTCCCGGGCGAGCTCCTCGAAGTGGTAGAAGGTGCGCGGCACCTTGTAGCGGGTCAGACGCTCACGGGCGAACTCCTTGAGTCCCTCCGGATCCAGCGCCGCGCCCTCGTTGAGGGTCACGCACGCCACGACGGACTCGGAGCCGTCGCCACGCGGCACGCCCACCACGGCGAGGTCCTCGATGGCCGGGTGCTCGCGCAGCGCCTCCTCGACCTCGGCCGGGTAGACGTTGAAGCCGCCGGTGATGATGACCTCCTTGATGCGGGCCACCAGGCGGACGAAGCCGTCCTCCTCCATCACCGCGATGTCACCGGTGCAGTACCAGCCGTCGTGGAAGCTCTTCTCCGTGGCCTCCGGGTTGTTCAGGTAGCCCTTGAACACCTGCGGGCCCTTGACCAGCAGCTCGCCCTCCTCGCCGTACGGCATCGTGCGGTCCAGGTTCTCCGGGTCGGCGATGCGCACGTCGGTGTCCGGGAACGGCACGCCCACGTAGCCGGGGCGGCGGTGCTCGCTCATCGGGTTGCCGGTGACGATCGGGGAGGTCTCGGTCAGCCCGTAGCCCTCGACGAGCAGGCCGCCGGTCATCTCCTCCCAGCGTCGGACCGTCGAGACCGGCAGCGTCGACGCACCCGAGAAGGAGTTGCGCACGCCCTCGATCTTCACGCCCTTCTTCTGGGCGGTCTCCACGATCTTCTCGTAGAGGGTCGGCACGCCCGGGATCCATGTCGGCGGGTGCTTCTTGAACACGTCCATGATCAGGTCCATCTGCGGGCTCGGCAGCAGCACGAGCTCGCCGCCGATGAGCATCATCAGCGCGTAGTTCATGGTCATGCCGTAGGCGTGGAAACCCGGCAGCGCGGCGAGCATGCGCTCCGGCTGCTCGCCGAGGCCCGGCACCCAGTACTTGCCCTGCAGCAGGTTGGCGTAGATGTTGCCGTGGCTGAGCTGCGCGCCCTTCGGCGAGCCGGTGGTGCCCGAGGTGTAGAGGATCAGCGCCACCGAATCGCGGGTGACCTCCCCGG
Source organism: Corynebacterium frankenforstense DSM 45800 (assembly GCF_001941485.1). Taxonomy (NCBI): domain Bacteria; kingdom Bacillati; phylum Actinomycetota; class Actinomycetes; order Mycobacteriales; family Corynebacteriaceae; genus Corynebacterium; species Corynebacterium frankenforstense. The sequence continues at coordinate 358,556 of NZ_CP009247.1, forward strand.
GGGTCTCGACGTCGTCGCCGTTGCCGCCCAGCTGCGGCGAGAGCAGCATCGCCCAGGGCAGCGAGTTCGGAGCCGGCGCGGTCAGCTGGTCGCGCTTCTTGCGCAGCATCGGCAGCGGCAGCTTGAGGGCCAGCTGCATGGTCCTGGGCATCTCGTCGATCATGTTGACCGTGACGATCGTCTCGAGCTCGGACTGCCCGCGCAGCCGCTCGAAGACGGGGGCGGCCTTGTCCCAGACGACGGCCACGCGCGCGGCGTGGTCCTGGAACGGTCCGCGCAGCTCAGGGGTGGTGTAGAGCGGGTTGTGCTCGACGACGGTCGCGCCCAGCTTGAGTACGGCGTAGAAGATGACGAGGTGCTGCGGGCAGTTCGGCAGCGCGACGGCCACCCGGTCGCCGGGGCGCACGCCCAGGGCGCGCAGGCCGGCGGCCGCGGCGCGCACCTGGCGGTCGATCTCCGCGACGGTCAACGAGCGGCCGAAGAACCAGGTGGCGGGCTTGCCGGGGTTCACCGCGAGGTTGTTGTCGTAGATGTCGAGCAGCGTGGTCTCGCCGTAGTCGAGGTGGTGCGGGGTCCAGTCCCCGTAGTGCTGCAGCCAGATGCGGTCTTTGTCGGTCATCTCTGTCATGTGCTGGGCGATCCTTTCGGGATCCTGTCCGGGTGCCGTGCGCCGTGGCGCTTTCCGACGCCCGCGCCCCGGGCCCGGGGCGATGACGGATCGGTTGCTGCGGTGCGTGGTGCGTGGTCGGCACGTGGCCGAATCGTCACCGCGGCGTGGTTGTTGGAGTTGGTGTTGTCGGGGTTGGTGTTGTCGGGGTTGGTGTTGTCGGGGTTGGTGTTGGCGTGGTTGTCGACGGCGTTGCTGTCGTGGTTGTCGACGTCGTCGTCGAGGTGGTCGGTGTCGAAGTTACTGGAACGTAGGTTCTTGTTTCCCCGAGTATAAGCGTGACCCCGCGTGGTCTTCAGCCCGAGGGGGTGCGCACTCCCCGTCCCCGCCCCGCGAACGGTCGTACGATGAACGCATGCGCGTCGCGATCATCTCCATGCACACCTCCCCTCTCGAGCAGCCGGGCACGGGCGACGCCGGCGGCATGAACGTCTACGTCCACGCCACGGCCCGCGAGCTCGCGCGCAAGGGCGTGCAGGTCGACGTCTACACGCGAGCGACCCGGCCGAGCCAGGGCGAGGTCGTCCACGTCGAGGACAACTACGCCGTGGTCAACGTCGTCGCCGGGCCCTACGAGGGTCTGGCGAAGGAGGAGCTGTCGACGCAGCTGGCGGCCTTCACCGGCGGCGTGCTCGCCCACGCCCGGTGCGAGGGGCTGAGCTACGACCTGATCCACTCGCACTACTGGCTCTCGGGGCAGGTCGGCTGGCTGCTGCGCGACCTGTGGGGAGTGCCGCAGGTGCACACGGCGCACACCCTGGCGGCCGTGAAGAACCTCTCGCGCTCGGCGGGCGACACCGCGGAGAGCGAGGCGCGGCGCATCTGTGAGCAGCAGATCGTCGACAACGCCGACTGTCTGGTGGTCAACACCGAGGAGGAGGCGCGCGACCTGATGTCCCACTACGACGCCCAGGGCCGCGACATCGCCGTCGTCTCCCCGGGCGCGGACACCGAGCTCTACACCCCGGGCACCGACCGCAACACCGAGCGCGCCCGCCGCGAGCTCGGCGTGCCGATGCAGGCGAAGGTCGTCGCCTTCGTCGGCCGGCTCCAGGAGTTCAAGGGCCCGCAGGTGCTCATCCGCGCCGCCGCCGAAATGGTCGCGGAACGCCCCGACCGCCCGTTGCGGGTGCTCGTCTGCGGCGGGGCCTCGGGCGCGCGGGCGACGACGGAGCAGTATCACCGCCTGGCCGAGGAGCTCGGCGCGGCCGGCGTGGTCCGCTTCCTCGACCCGCGCCCGCCGGAGGAGCTCGTCGGCATCTACCGCGCCGCCGACGTCGTGGCCGTGCCCAGCTACAACGAGTCCTTCGGGCTGGTCGCCCTCGAGGCGCAGGCCTCGGGCACGCCGGTCGTCGCCGCGCGCGTCGGCGGGCTGCCCTACGCCGTCGCGGACGGGGAGACGGGCCTGCTCGTCGACGGTCACGACCCCGCCGACTGGGCCCGCACCCTCGGCGAGCTGCTCGACGACGACGAGCGCCGCATCCGCATGGGCGAGGCTGCCGTCGGCCACGCCGCCGAGTTCTCCTGGGCGGCCAGCGCCGCCGCGCTCCTCGACGTCTACCGCCCGCTGGTCAACCGCGGCGTGCCGGACTGCCAGGAGCGCAACGCCGCCGGCTAGAAGTTCAACTCCCGGCGCCGCCGGTGATTTCCGACGCCGCGCCCCACGCCCGTGCCCGGTTCCCGTGCCGCGCGCCGTGCGCCTGGCCGGGCCACGTCCCCGCGCGTACGAACGCGCTCGACCAGCGACTTGACCACGTTGATGACCGTCGCCACGTCCCCGCGCGCATGAACGGTGCTCTCCGCCGTGTTCCCCGCACAATTCCCGCATTGCCCGATCCCGTCCGTACGGACACACCGACGCCGCGCGGAACGCCGCGGGGGTGCCGCGGGGGCGTCGGAAAGCGCCCACGGCGCGCGCCGGGCACGGCGGTGGGGCAGACGCGGCGTCGTAAATGTCCGAATGTGCCCGGTCGGGCACCCGTGGGCGGCGAGACGGGCAAAAACATGGCAGAATGGTCGCCATGAGCAACGGAAAGCTGATTCTGCTCCGGCACGGCCAGAGCGAATGGAACGAGTCCAACCAGTTCACCGGCTGGGTCGACGTCAACCTGACCGAGAAGGGCCGCCAGGAGGCCATCGCCGGCGGCAAGCTCCTCAAGGAGAAGGGCGTCCTGCCGGACGTCGTCTACACCTCCCTGCTGCGCCGCGCGATCACCACCGCCAACCTGGCGCTGGACGCGGCCGACCGCCACTGGATCCCCGTCATCCGCAACTGGCGCCTCAACGAGCGCCACTACGGCAAGCTGCAGGGCCTGAACAAGGCCGAGATCCGCGAGAAGTTCGGCGAGGAGCAGTTCATGGAGTGGCGCCGCTCCTACGGCACCCCGCCGCCGGAGATCGACGCCGACAACGAGTACTCCCAGGTCGGCGACCCGCGCTACTACAACCTGCCGCAGGTCCCGCTGACCGAGTGCCTCAAGGACGTCGTCGCCCGCTTCGTCCCGTACTTCACCGACAACATCCTGCCGCGCGCCGCCAAGGGCGAGCAGGTCCTCGTCGCCGCGCACGGTAACTCCCTGCGCGCCCTGGTCAAGTACCTGGACAACATCTCCGACGACGACATCGCCGGCCTGAACATCCCGACCGGCCAGCCGCTGGTCTACGAGATCAACGAGGACGGCTCCGTCGCCAACCCGGGCGGCACCTACCTGGATCCCGAGGCCGCCGCCGCCGGCGCCGCCGCCGTCGCCTCGCAGGGTAAGTAACGGAATAAATTCCGCCTTGACCTGGCAGATCCTCCTCGCTTTCGTGGCGGGGGCGGCCCTCGCAGGGCTGCTCCCGCCACTTCTGGCGTTCCTGCGCAGGCGTCTGCGGCGCTACCGCTCGGCCGCCACGCTCGAGGAGAACCAGGTCACCACCGTCAGCCAGGTGCTCCACCTGGCGATCCAGGGCTCGCCGACGGGCATAGTCGTCCTCGACCGCGGGGGCGAGGTGGTGCTCTCCAACGGCTGGGCCCACGAGATGAGCCTCGTCCACGAACGCAGCGTGCTGCCCGAGGTGTGGGAGCTCGCGCTGCGCGCCTACGAGGACAAGGAGACCCACACCCTCGACCTCAACCTTCCGGAGCGGCGCACCGGCTCGCGCGTGACCTCGGTGCGCGTGGTGGTCAAGCCGCTGACGCTGGTCGACGACCGCTTCACCATCGTCTACGGCACCGACGAGTCCGAGAACGTGCGCATGGAGAACGCCCGCCGCGACTTCGTGGCCAACGTCTCCCACGAACTCAAGACCCCGGTCGGCGGCATGGCGCTGCTCGCCGAGGCGCTCACCGAGTCCGCCGAGGAGCCCGAGCAGGTCCAGTACTTCGGCAAACGCCTGCACACCGAGGCGCTGCGCATGTCGGATCTGATCACCGAGCTGATCAGCCTGTCCAAGCTGCAGGGCGCCGAGGCCCTGCCCGAGATGGAGCCCGTCTCCGTCGACGCCGTCGTCGACGAGGCCATCGCCCGCAACCAGCTGGCCGCCGAGAACCACAAGATGACCCTGACCCGCGGCAAGCGCTCCGGCGTCTACGTCAACGGCGACAAGTCACTGCTGGTCACCGCCGTGTCCAACCTGGTCTCCAACGCGATCCACTACTCCTCGGAGTCCATGCCGGTCTCCCTGACGCAGAAGATCGTGGACAGCGACGTCATCCAGATCCGCGTGACCGACCGCGGCATCGGCATCGACGCGGAGGACCAGAAGCGCGTCTTCGAGCGATTCTTCCGCGTAGACAAGGCCCGGTCGCGCTCCACGGGCGGCACCGGACTGGGTCTGGCCATCGTCAAACACGTCGTGGCCAACCACGGCGGTAACATAAGACTGTGGTCGAAACCGGGCACGGGTTCGACCTTCACCGTGGAACTTCCCATCTACCGTCCCGAGGACTCCGCCGACCCGGCGGACCCGGACCACCCGGCGGCCGAGGACGTCGTCGGCGGACCGGACCGTCCGGGGCGCCAGGCGAGGCAGGCCGCGGCCGGCAGGACCGGTCACACCGGTCCCACCGGTCAGGCCGGGCACTCCGGCAAGGCCGGCAGGTCCGACAGGGCCGGCAAGGCCGGACACGCCGGCCGTGCAGGCAGGGCCGGGCACTCCGGCAAGGCCGGCAGGTCCGACAGGGCCGGCAAGGCCGGACACGCCGGCCGTGCAGGCAGGGCCGGGCACTCCGGCAAGGCCGGCAAAGCCGGTCAGGCTGGTCAGACCAGCCGGGCCGGGCAGACCGGCGGCGCCGACCGTGACGGACCCGACGACCGGGACGGACGGGAGAACCGTGGTGAACCGCAGGACGACGGACCGCTGCGCAAGGCGGTCTCGCGGGTGACCGCCAGGAGAAAGGACAAGACACAATGACCACCATCCTCATCGTCGAAGACGAGGAGTCACTGGCGGATCCGCTGGCCTTCCTGCTGAACAAGGAGGGCTTCGAGACGGTCATCGCCGGCGACGGCCCGACGGCCCTCGAGGAGTTCGAGGCCAACGACATCGACATCGTCCTGCTCGACCTGATGCTGCCGGGAATGTCCGGCACCGACGTGTGCAAGCAGCTGCGCACCACCTCGAACGTGCCGGTGATCATGGTCACCGCGCGCGACTCCGAGATCGACAAGGTCGTCGGCCTCGAGCTGGGCGCCGACGACTACGTGACCAAGCCGTACTCCTCGCGCGAGCTGATCGCCCGCATCCGCGCCGTCCTGCGTCGCCAGGCCGTGGACACCGAGGAGACGGAGGAGGAGCCCGAGCGCGTCCTCGAGGTCGGCCGCGTGCGCATGGACGTCGAGCGCCACACGGTCACCGTCGACGGCGAGCCGGTCAACATGCCGCTCAAGGAGTTCGACCTGCTCGAGTACCTGCTGCGCAACGCCGGGCGCGTGCTCACCCGCGGCCAGCTGATCGACCGCATCTGGGGCGCGGACTACGTCGGCGACACCAAGACCCTCGACGTGCACGTCAAGCGCCTGCGCTCGAAGATCGAGCAGGTGCCCTCCCGCCCGCGCAACCTCGTCACGGTGCGCGGCCTGGGCTACAAGTTCGAGGCCTGATCCCGCACGGGCCTGTTCTGGCGGCGGCGTGCTCCCGCCAGGCCTGTTCTGGCGGCGGCGTGCTCCCGCCAGGGCTGCCCTGCTCGCGAATGGGCCTGCCCTTGCTGCGGCCTGGTCTCGCACGGGCCTGTTCTGGTGGCCGCTTGATCCGCCGGCGGTCCGCCGCCGGCCCCCGTCCCGCCCGCCCGACCGGCGGAGCGGGACTTTCGCGCGCTCGGGGTGGGGCGCGGCGTCGTCAATTGACGACGTCCCGCAGCGCGCCGTGGCGCGCACCTGCGGCCAGTTGCGTGGGGCGGCGCCTCATGGCGCCGCCGGGGAACGGTGCCTGCTGGCGGCGCGGGGGAGGGGCGTCGGTGAGCACCGGTTGGTGTCCCCCGTGTCGGGCGGGGCCCTCGCAGGGAGGGCCGGCTCTGACTAACCGCGCGACTCGAGGTTGGCGCGGGTGGCGGGGTGCGCCGGCCAGGCGACCCTCGGGTCGGCGGCGCCGGCCGCGGCCGCCTCGCGCAGGCGGGCGCGCTCGCGGCAGTGCTCGGCGAGCCGCTCGTAGGCGGCGTCGCCCATCAGCCCGCGCAGCTCCGACTCCTGGTGCTGCCAGACGGGCCGGTCGGCGGTGTGGCAACGCGGCGCACCCGTGCACCACCAGTCGAAGTCCTCGCCGCCGTCGCCCCAGGTGCGGCGCTCGTACTCGCCGATGACGGTGCGCAGGATCTCCTGGCCGTCGTCGCGGGTGACCCAGCGCTCGTCGCGGTTGAAGGGAACCTGCCAGCAGACCTCGGGCTTGGCCTCGGTGATGTCGATGCCCTCCGAGACGGCCCACTGGTGCAGCGCGCAGCCGGCGCCCGTGGCCCAGCCCGCGCGGTTGGCGAAGATGCACGCGCCGTCGACGACCTTCGTCTTCAGGGCGGGCTCGGGCTCGCCGTCCTCGTCGTCGAGCTCGTCCCAGACCAGCCACGGCTCGATCTCGGCCTCGGCGGCGACCCCGGCGTAGTCGCCGGTGCCCGCCAGCCAGTCGTCGGTGTCGTCGGGGCGCAGCTGCCAGAAGCGCGCCGGCATCTGCGCGACACGCTCGACGAGATTCTCCCGGTCCTCCTCGTCGCTGAGGAAGGCGCCGTGCACGCAGCAGCCGACCTCGGGGAGATCGGCGTCGATGCCGTGGCACTCCGGGGTGCCGAAGGCGCACTCCCAGTGGGACTCGACCCAGGTCAGGTCCACGGAGAAGACGTGCTGGGGGTCCTCGGGGTCGGGGAACTCGTAGATCTCCCGGGCGAAGTCCGGGGGCACCTCACGGCCGGCGGTGATGGAGCGGCCGGCCGGGGAGGCCTCCGGGAAGCCGAGGAACACCGGGGTCGACTGCGGGTGATTCACACCTGCCCACGGTAGACCGTCTACCCTGATGGGTGTGCGACTAGGTGTATTGGACGTGGGCAGCAATACTGTCCACCTCGTGGCGGTCGACGCGACGGCCGGTGGCCGGCCGACCCCGATGAGTGACTGGAAGACGTCGTTGCGGCTCGTCGAGCTCGTCGACGACGACGGAGCGATCGACGAGCGCGGGCTGAAGAAGCTGACCAAGGCGGTCTCCGAGGCCGCCGAGCTCTCCGAGCAGCTCGGCTGCGACGAGGTGATCCCCTTCGCCACGTCGGCCGTGCGATCGGCGACCAACAAGAAGGAGGTCATCGAGCACGTCGCCAAGAAGACGGGCATCACGCTCGAGATTCTCTCCGGCGAGGACGAGGCGCGCCTGACGTTCCTCGCCGCGCGCCGTTGGTACGGCTGGTCGGCCGGGCGGATCGCCAACCTCGACATCGGCGGCGGCTCGCTCGAGATCAGCACCGGCTCCGACGAGCACCCGGACGTGGCGTACTCGCTCGACCTGGGTGCCGGCCGCCTGACCCACGCGTGGTTCGACACCGATCCGCCCGAGCGCAAGAAGATCAACCTGCTGCGCGACTACATCGACGCCGAGCTCGCCGAGCCCGCGAAGATGATGCGCGCCTTCGGCGAGCCGCGCGTCGCCGCGGCGACCTCGAAGACCTTCCGCACGCTCGCCCGCCTCACCGGTGCCGCGCCGTCCTCGGCCGGCCCCTTCACCAAGCGCACCCTCACCGCCCCCGGTCTGCGCCAGCTCATCGCGTTCATCTCGCGCATGACGGCCAGCGACCGCGCGGAGCTCGAGGGTGTCAGCGCCGACCGTTCGCACCAGATCGTCGCCGGTGCACTGGTCGCGGAGGCGTCCATGCGTGCCCTCGGCCTCGAGGAGCTCGACATCTGCCCGTGGGCGCTGCGTGAGGGTGTCATCCTGCAGCGCATCGACAAGGGCCTCGAATAGAAAGGGACACCATGAGCGACAAGGACAGCCAGGAGGGGAAGCAGCAGCTGACCGTTGCCGAGCTTCTCTCCCGCTCCGGCGACGGGTCCGGCTCGGGATCCAAGTCCCGCCGGCGGCGCCACCGCCGCAGCCTCGAGGAGGGCGGCATCTCGGTCGCGGAGCTGACCGGCAACATGCCGCGTGTCCGCGAGAAGCCCGTCGAGTCGCGGCACTCCTCGGTGCCGATCGACGCGCCGGCCTCGCCCGCCCGCAAGGCCTCCGACGACGCCGAGAAGAAGGCGGCGCAGACCGCCGCGGCCGGGAAGAGCGCCGAGGCCGAGAAGAAGGCGGCCGCCGAGAAGCGGGCCGCTGAAAAGAAGGCGGCGGAAAAGAGGGCCGCCGACAAGGCTGAGGCGGAGAAGAAGGCCGCCGACAAGGCGAATGCCGAGAAGGCCGAGGCTGACAAGAAGGCGGCTGAGAAGGCCGCCGCTGAGAAGCGCGCCAAGGAGAAGGCGGAGGCCGAGAAGAAGGCCGCCGAAAAGGCTGCAGCGGACAAGAAGGCGGCCGAGAAGAAGGCCGTGGATCAGGTCACGGCCGAGAAGGCCAAGTCTGAGAAGGACAAGGCTGACAAGGCCACGGCCGACAAGGCCGCCGCGAAGAAGGACGCCGCTGAGAAGCGGGCCTCCGACTCCGTGAAGATCGCCAAGCCGGAGGCCGACGGGAAGACCTCCGGCGCCGGCAGTGCCGCGAAGGGTGCCGCCGCCGGCACCGCCACGGCTGCGGCCGCCGGCGCCACCGGCTCGACCGCCGCGGACGCCACGGACACCCCCGCGCCGAGCGACTCCGAGACCGGCGAGCTCGCCCGTGTCGAGGACACCTCGGACCACACCACCGAGCTCGACGGCGCCGACGACCGCGACCCGGCCGACCACGACTCGGCCGACTACGACGATGCGGAATACGACGATGCGGAATACGACGAAGACGACGAGGAGACCTCCGGCGGCATCGGCTCCGTGATCATCCTCGCGGTCCTCGGCATCGTCGTCGGCGCGATCGTCTTCCTGGGCTTCCAGCAGCTCTGGGAGTCCGGCCTCTCGCGCATCCTGGTCGCCGTGCTCGCCCTGGCCGTCACGGCCGTCCTCGTCGGCGTCGTCCACGCCCTGCGCACCGCCCGCGACGGGCTGAGCATGGGCCTGGCCGCCGTCGTCGGCCTGCTGATGACCTTCGGGCCGTACCTGCCGATGATCATCTGATCATCCGCCGACCGGTCCGCCGGTCCCGGCGCCGAGACCCGGTCGCCCCACTTACGGGGCGGCCGGGTTTCGCCGTCTCCGGCGGGCCCAGGCACCGCGTCCCACTACTGGCGAGGGCACCGTGTGCCACGACGGGCCCAGGCACCGCGTCCCACTACTGGCGAGGGCACCGTGTGCCACGACGGGCGAGGGTACCGCGTCCAACTACAGGCGAGGGCTCCGCGTGCCACGGGGAGTGTGCGAGCCCAGCCCATGGCGTCCATCCGGCGGCGCACGCCGCCGGTCCACGCACGGACGGCGCGGGAGCGCGCACGGGGTGGGACGGGACGTCGTCAATCGCGGTGGAGACGCGCATCGCCGCAGGTCGCACGCTCGGGTGGAGTTGCGCGGTGCGTAGTGGCACCCTTGTGCGCATGACTTCAATCGCTGTTATCGGCTGCGGGAAGATCGGCGAGGCCCTCGTCGCCGGCCTGACCGCGGCGGGTGTCGACCCCGCGAACGTGACCGTCTCCAACCGGCGCGAGGAGCGCTCCGCGGAGCTCACCGAGCGGTACGGGGTGACCGCCGTGACCGACAACTCCGAGGCCGCCACCGGCGCCGAGATCGTCTTCCTGTGCGTCAAGCCGGACAAGACCCTCGCCGTCGCCGAGGAGATCGCGGAGACCGTCAACGACAACGAGCCGACCTCGACCGTTGCCTCCATGGCCGCCGGCGTGACCCTCGGCGCCCTCGAGGCCGCCATGGGCGCCGGTGCCGCCGTGGTGCGCGTCATGCCGAACACCCCGATGACAGTGGGCAAGGGCGTCAGCGCCATCGCCGCGGGTCGCTACGTCGACGACGAGGCCGCCGACGCAGTCGCCGAGCTGCTCTCCTCGGTCGGCGACGTCGTGCGCGTCGCCGAGTCCGACATGGACGCCGTCACCGCGCTGGCCGGCTCCGCGCCCGCCTACCTCTTCCTGGTCGCCGAGGCGCTCGTCGACGCGGGCGTCTCGCTGGGCCTGCGCCGCGAGGTCGCCACCCAGCTGGCCGCCGGCTCCGTCGCGGGCGCCGGCGCGATGCTCGAGCAGGAGGGCGCCGACCCGGCCGACCTGCGCGCCGCCGTCTCCTCGCCGGCCGGCACCACCGTCGCCGCCCTGCGCCAGCTCGAGGAGTCCGGCCTGCGCGGCATGTTCTTCCGCGCGACCGAGGCCTGCGCGCGCCGCTCCGCGGAGCTCGGCGCCGTCGACGAGGAGGACGAGGGGAGCGGCGAGGAGTAGTTCTCCTTGCGCCGCGCGCCGTGGGGCGCTGAGCGGCGCGTACGGCCGCGCGCCACGTTTGCTCTCAACGCCGCTCCCGACGTCGCGCAAAACGCCGCGCTCAACGCCGCGCAAAACGCCGCTTACCGCGCCCGGAGGGGCGCCCGGGGAGTCCCCGGGCGCTTCTCTTCGATCCACCCCGGCCGGGGGGAGCGGTCCCATCCGCAATCGTGGGTCACTCCCAGCGCAGAGAATTTTTTCTTGCACGTGGGTCGCACGAGTAACACCGTTCACGCTAAGCTTGGCCGAGCACGTGCGTGTTCGTTCTGCGGGAGGGGAAGCCTGCAGCGCGTCACTTGCTGAAGGGTTAGGTAATTTTATGGCCAATGAAGATAAAGGGACCTTCCTGACGGTCGCCGAGGTCGCGGAGATCATGCGTGTCTCCAAGATGACGGTCTACCGTCTCGTGCACTCCGGCGAGCTGCCCGCCGTCCGCGTCGGGCGCTCCTTCCGGGTCCACGAGTCGGCCGTCAACGAGTACCTCGAGGCGTCGTTCTACGACGCCGGTTAGCCCCGACAGGTCCCCGACCCCGGGAGCCGCGACGCCCGCCGGGCGCCGTGGCGCCCGGGGTCCTTTTGGTTGCAGGGCGACCTGCCGCTACACTGGACCGCATTCGTGTCGCCCGCCGTCTCCGCCGTCGGCCCGGCGCGGCACAGGCAGAGAACATCGTCAAACGAAGTGAGGAAAAGCCCCATGGGTTCCGTGACCAAGTGGCGCCGCAAGCGCATGTCGAAGAAGAAGCACCGCAAGATGCTGCGTCGTACCCGCGTGCAGCGTCGCAAGCTCGGCAAGTAAGCGCGCCCGCACGGCCTCTCGGCGCCGTTCGCCCCGGATCATCCCGGTGGCGGCGGCGCCGTCGTCGTGTCTGAGGGGGCTCGGACCGTGGGGCAGGGTGCCGGCGACAGCCCCGGCCCGCCGTGAGGCCGACGGGCGGCTCCGTGCGGCGTCTCCGCACGGCGACAGCCCCGGCCCGCGCCGGTCCTACCCCCTTCGCCGCCAGCGGCGTCGCAGCCGCCACCCGGCGATGCTGAACGCGGCGGTGAACAGGCTCGGCAGCCCGTAGGTGCGCACCGCCTTACGCAGGCTGCGGTAGTCGCGCACCTGCCAGCCGCGCGCGTGCGCCTCGGCGAGCAGCTTGCGGTCCGGGTTGACCGCCACCGGTGTGCCCACCATCGACAGCATCGGGATGTCGTTGACCGAGTCGGAGTAGGCCGTGCACCGCTCGAGGTCGAGGTGCTCGATGGCCGCCAGCGCGGCGACCGCGTGCTTCTTGCCGGGCCCGTGGAGGATGTCGCCGACGAGCCGGCCGGTGAAGCGGCCGTCCTCGACCTCGGCGACGGTGCCGAGCGCCCCGGTGAACCCGAAGCGGCGCGCGAGGATCTGCGCGAGCTGCACCGGGGTGGCCGAGACCAGCCAGACCTGCTGGCCGGCGGCCAGGTGCATGTCGGCCAGGTCGCGGGTGCCGGGGAAGGCGCGCTGCTGCATGCTGTTCTCGACGATCTCCTCGCACAGCGCGACGATCTCGTCGACGGGCCGGCCCTTGATGATCTCGAGCGCCATCGCGCGGCCCTCGGCGACGTCGTCGGCGTTCTCGGAGCCGGTCAGCCGGAACTTCAGCTGCTTCCAGCCGATCGAGGCGATCTCGCCGAGCGTGAAGAAGCGCTTGCGCGCCAGGCCCATCGCGAAGGCGATGAGCGAGGAGCCCTGGATCAGCGTGTTGTCCACGTCGAAGAAGGCGGCCACGCCCGGCTCCTGGGGGATGTCGGGGTCCGCGGGCGAGACCTTCAGCCCGCCGGCGGCCTTGATCGACCCGGAGACGGACTCGACGCCGAGCTCGAACTCCTCGAGGTCGATGCCGAAGACCTCGCGCACGGCCGCGGCGGCCGCGGCCTCGCCGGCGGTCTGCTGGGCGGCGTCGTCGAGCGGGGGCAGTGCGGTGGTCTCCAGGAAGTTGCGCAGATTTCCCCGGCTGGCGGACCACTGGGCGAGAAAGTCCCTCGGATTGCCCGGAAAGCGGGGCGGGACCTGGGATGTCACGTTCGGCGCCTTTCTGCGGCGGGTCGGCGGGTCGGGGCTGCGGGCGCGCGGCGGCCTCGGACGGGCGGCGCCGCGCGGTGGCGACCGGCCTCGCGGCGGTCGTCGGACCCCACCATCGTAGGCCGCACGGGCCCGGCCGCGCGCGTCGAGACCGTGTGCGCTTGCCGACGTCCCGTCGCCCCCGGGTGCGCGGCACGTGCGGCGTCCGTGCGTGTGCGCGGCCGCGCCCCGCGCCGCCCACGGGGGTGCGCCGACCGGGCGTTTTCCCTGCTGCTCGCGGGTTGTGGGATAGGTCGGCCTCACTCTGCGTTCGCCCGGCGGGGGTGGTAATTATTGAATGTCTGACTTTCAGGTTCGAGGGGCGCCGCGGGCGCCGCGAGGAGGCGCGCGGGTGAACGACCACCGGGTGGAACTCATGGTCCGGGCCGGCTGCGGTTCGTGCCTGCGGGTGCTCGACCAGATCCGCGACGTCGTCGCCGGAGCCGGGGCCTGGCTGGCCGTCCGGGACGTCGACGCCGACCCGGAGCTGGCGCAGGAGTACGGCGACCGGGTGCCGGTCGTGGTGCTCGACGGCGAGGAGTTCGCCGCCTGGGAAGTGGACAACGACGAGTTAGGCCGAGCTTTGTTGTCCTAGCCTCTCCGGCCTATTAAAATTTAAACCATTGGATTGATTTACCTATCGTGTGCGGGGCGGAGCCCTCGCGCGCGTGGGGGTGGAGGAGCCGTCGGAGACGCGCACCGGCCGGGCGTCGGCGGTGGAGCAGGCGGCCCAGGAAAGCGGTGAGTTAAACGTGAGCGTGCTCGTGGTCGGAATGTCCCACCGGTCCGCGCCCGTGTCCCTTCTCGAGCGGCTGAGCATGGACACGGAGACCAAGCACTCCGCCGCCGAGGAGCTCCTCGACGGCCCGTCGGTCTCTGAGGCGATGATCGTCTCGACCTGCAACCGGTTCGAGGTCTACGCCGTGACCAGCGGCTTCCACAAGGGCGTGCAGGACATCTTCAACATGCTCCACGACGTCTCCGGCGTCGACCTGGAGACCCTGCGCAGCTACCTCTACGTCCGCTACGGCGACGCCGCCGCCGAGCACGTCATGACCGTCACCGCCGGCCTGGACTCCATGGTCACCGGCGAGCAGCAGATCATCGGCCAGGTCCGCGCCGCCTACCAGGACGCCGCCGAGGCCGGCAGCGTCGGCCCGCGCCTGCACTCCCTGGCGCAGGCCTCGCTGCACGCCGGCAAGCGCGTCCACTCCGAGACCGCGATCGACGACGCCGGGGCCTCCATGGTCACCTACGCGCTCGACCACGCCCTGGACATCCTGCCCGCGATTGACGACGTCCCGGTGGGCGCCGCAGACGCCGACGGCGCCGTCGCCGGTGGGGACGCCGCAGGCGCCGGCGCTGACCCGGCCGGCGCCGAGCGCCCGCTGGTCGGGCGCCGCGCCCTCGTGCTCGGCGCCGGGGCCATGGCCTCGCTGGCTGCGACCCACCTGGGCCGTCTCGGCGTCGACTCCCTGGTCATCGCCAACCGCACCCGGATGCGCGCCGAGCGCCTCGCCGAGCACTCCCGCCAGGCCGGGGTCGCCGCCGAGGTCGTCGACTTCGCCGACCGCGCCGCCGCCCTGCCCGGCGTCGACCTGGTCGTCTCCGCCACGGGCGCCGGCACCTTCACCGTCACCCGCGACGACGTCGACGCCGCCGGCCGCGAGCTCGTGCTCGTGGATCTGTCCATGCCGCGCGACATCGACCCGGGCGTGGCGGACTGCCGCAACGCCGGCCTGATCAACATCGAGGGCCTGCGCGCCGCCCGCGACACCGAGGACGAGAAGTCCGACGCCCGCCGCGAGGCCGAGGCAATCATCGCCGAGGAGCTGCGCTCCTTCTCCTCCGAGCAGCGCGTGCGCGACGTCGTGCCCGCCGTGGCAGCCCTGCGCCGCCACGCCAACGAGCTGGCCGAGGCCGAGCTGAAGCGCCTGCGCAACCGCGCCCCGGAGCTGACGGACGACGAGTTCTCGGCGGCCTCGCGCGCGGTGCACCGCGTCGTGGACAAGCTGCTGCACCAGCCGACGGTGCGCGTCAAGCAGCTCGCCGTCGAGTCCGGGACGGTCTCCTACGACACCGCCCTGCAGGAACTGTTCGGGCTAGACTACGCGGGTGACGCCGACCGCAGCGTCGCGGTGCCCGCCGCGCACCTGCCCGCCGGCGACTTCCGCAGCCGGCCCGACGAGGAGGGCCGGCACGCCGAACGCAAGGAGACTGCATGAGCGACGACCACCACATCCTCCAGATCGGTACCCGGGGCAGCGGCCTGGCCACCACGCAGGCCGGCCACGTCCGCGATGACCTGACGGAGGCGGGGTGGGACGCCGAGCTCCACATCGTCACCACGCACGGTGACGTCAACATGGCCCCCGTCGAGCGCATCGGCGTGGGCGTGTTCACCCAGCGGCTGCGCGCCGCGCTGGCCGGCGGCGAGTGCGACATCGCCGTGCACTCCCACAAGGACCTGCCGACGGCCCCCGACGAGCGTTTCCACCTGGTGGTCCCGCGCCGCGAGGACCCGCGCGAGGCGCTCATCGCCCGCGACGGGCTGACCCTGGACACCCTGCCCGAGGGCGCGAAGGTCGGCACCGGCGCGCCGCGGCGCATCTCCCAGCTCAAGGTGCACCGCCCCGACCTGGACATCCGCCCGCTGCGCGGCAACATCGACACCCGCATGGGCAAGGTCACCTCCGGTGAGCTCGACGCCGTCGTCCTCGCCTACGCTGGCCTGGTCCGCATGGGGCAGGGCGAGCGCGCCACCGAGGTCTTCGACACCGAGCGGGTCATGCCCGCGCCCGCCCAGGGCGCGCTGGCCGTCGAGTGCCGCGCCGACGACGAGGACACCCGCGCCGCGGTCGACTCCCTGATCTGCCGCGAGTCCACCGTCGCGGCCTTCGCGGAGCGCGGCGTGCTCGCCCGCCTCGAGGCCGGCTGCACCGCGCCGGTGGCCGCCCACGCCGTCATCGACGGCGACCGTGTGCACCTGAAGGCCGGGGTCTTCGCCCTCGACGGCTCGCGCTCCCTGCGCGCCGAGGGGGAGGCCGAGGCCGACCCGCGCACCGCGCGCGCCCTCGGCGAGCAGCTCGCCGAGCGCCTCTTCGCCGACGGGGCCGCCGAGCTCCTCGGCACCGAGTGACGGTGGGGGAGTGACGCCGTGGCCCGCCTGGAGATCACCGACCGGAGACTGACCGTCGAGCTGGAGTGGTGGGAGAAACTCGCCGCGCACCGCTCGGACCTGAGCGTGCCGCTGCGCGCCGTGACCGGGGTGGAGGTCCTCGAGGACGTCTTCGCCGACCCGGCCGTCGCCCGCGGCGAGCGCGTGCCCGCCACCCGCATCCGCGGGGTGACCGTCACGGGCACCTTCGACGCGCCCGACGCCCCCGACGCCGGCCCCGTCTTCGCCGTCTGCCACGGCACCACCGGACGCCCGCGCCCCGGGGTCGCCGTCGATCTCGAGGGAGTCACGGTCGGCCGCATCGTCGTGTCCACCCCGGACGCCGAGGAGTACGCGCAGCGCCTGCGCGAGCTCGCCGGCCTCACCGACCCGGATGCTGACACAGACGGCGGCGAAGAATAGGCCGGCCCGTCCGCCGGCGCCCATGGCGACTCCACCGCCGAAGACGCCGACCAATGAGCCGCCCGGTCCGTCGGCTCCCACGGAACGACCCCCGCGCCCACGGTGTCACGGGCGCCCGCGCGCCCGCGGCGCAGACGGTGACGGCCCCGCCGACGGCGACCACGGGGACGTCGGAAAGCGGACCAGATAATAAGGAAAAGCCGGGCCGCCCGCGGGCGACGGTTTTTCATTTGCCGCCCGCTAAATTATGGTGTGTATACCACATAGTGATGGAGCGGCGGCCCACGGGGTCGCCTCTTACGGCCCGTCGAACCGGCGGGCCGTACTACTGCCCATCACGGGGACGCCCGACACACGCACCCCGGAGACGCGGTCCGTGGGGTGGAGGGCACCCGTCGCGCCGCCCGCCGGCCGCGGCGGACGAGGCGTCCCGCACCCGGTGCCCGGTCCCCGTCCGCGAGCGAGAAAAGAAGTACATGAGCATGGCCCAGCAGGAGTCCCCCCAGCCCCGGGGCACGGTCGTCTTCGTCGGCGCCGGCCCAGGCAACTCCGACCTGCTGACCGTCCGCGCCCGCGAGGTGCTCGCCCACACGGCCACCGCGCTGGTGGAACCCGAGGTCCTCGACGGCGTGCGCGCGGTCGTCGCGAGCGCGCTGCCCGTCCCGCAGGAGAAGATCGACGCCGCCGAGGAGGCCTACAAGCGCCTCGTCGAGGAGACCAAGGCGGGCGGCGCCCGCCGCCGCCCGCCGCGCCCGGCGCCGCCCACGGCCGCCGAGGTGGAGGAGCTCGCCTGCGACGACCCCCGGGACGTCGCCAAGCGGCTCGTCGAGCTGACCGTCGAGGGCGAGAACGTCGTGCGCCTCGTCGCCGGCAACCCGCTCTCGCGCGAAGGCGTGCTCGCCGAGATCAACGCCGTGGCCGCCGCCGACGCCGACTTCCAGGTCGTGCCCGGCATGTCGCTGCCCTCGACGGTGCCGGCCTACGCGGGCATCGCCCTGGGCTCCACCTTCACCGAGACCGACGTCACCGACGGCGACGTCGACTGGGACCAGCTGGCCTCCGCGCCGCAGCCCCTCGTGCTGCAGGCCACCCGCGAGGACCTGCCCACCATCGCCGAGCAGCTGCTCGACCGCGGCCTGCCCGCGGCGATGCCCGCCTCGGTCACGGTCAACGGCACCACCCGGCTGCAGCGCACCGTCGACGCCACCCTGGGCACCCTCGGCCGCCTCGACACCGAGCTCGACGGCCAGCTCGTGGTGACTCTGGGCACCGCCGTCGACTCGCGCTCGAAGTACTCCTGGTGGGAGAACCGCCCGCTCTACGGCTGGCGGGTGCTGGTGCCGCGCGCGAAGTCGCAGGCCGCGCCGATGAGCGCGCGCCTGGCCTCGCACGGCGCGATCCCGCAGGAGGTGCCGACGATCTCCCTGGAGCCGCCGCGCAACCCCAACCAGATGGAGCGCGCGATCAAGGGCATCGTCGAGGGCCGCTACCAGTGGGTGATCTTCACCTCCGTCAACGCGGTCAACGCCGTGTGGCGCAAGATCTCCGAGTTCGGGCTCGACGCCCGCGCCTTCGCCGGCATCCACCTCGGCGCCGTCGGCCGCAAGACCGCCGAGGCGCTGCGCGTGCAGGGCCTGGCCCCCGAGGTCGTGCCCCCGGCGACCAAGCAGAACGCGCTCGGCCTCGTCGACGTCTTCCCGGAGTACGTCGAGGACCTCGACCCGGTCGGCCGCGTGCTGCTGCCGCGCGCCGACATCGCCGCCGACACCCTCGTCGAGGGCCTCGAGGGCCTCGGCTGGGAGGTCGACGACGTCGTCGCCTACCGCACCGTGCGCGCCGCGCCGCCGAGCGCGGACATCCGCGACATGATCAAGTCCGGCGGCTTCGACGCGGTGTGCTTCACCTCGCCGTCGACGGTGAAGAACCTCGTCGGCATCGCCGGCAAGCCGCACCAGCGCACCGTCATCGCGGCGATCGGCCCGTCCACGGCGCAGGCCGTGCGCGAGCAGGGGCTGCGCGTCGACGTCGTGCCGGAGGTCGCCGACATCCCGCACCTGGTCGACTCGCTGGCCGACCACGTCGCCGCGCTGCGCGCCGCGCGCAAGCTGCCGCCGCCGCGCAAGAAGCGCCGCAGCCGCAAGCGCGCCGCCTCGCAGGGTTCGTCGCACTCCCCGGCGAAGGGCTCCGCCAAGGGCGCGTCGCACGACGCGTCGGAAAGCACGGGGAAGGGCTCGGGGAAGGACTCGGGCAAGAACTCCGGGAAATAGGACGCCCGGGGCCGGGGCGGAAACGCCCCGCCCGGCCGCGCCGCGGGGGAGTACCTAAGATGGTCGGGTAAGCAAGGCAGAGAACCCGAGAAAGAAGGCGCCTTTCACCGTGTCCAACCCCACCCCGCAGCCGGACAAGACCTTCCCGCTGACCGTGCCGGTCCGCCGCCCGCGCCGCCTGCGCACCACCCCGGCGATGCGCGACATGGTCGCGGAGACCCGCCTCGACGCCAGCGACTTCATCCTCCCGATGTTCGTCGCCGACGGCATCGACGCCGCCCGCGAGATCCCCTCGATGCCGGGGCAGTACCAGCACACGATCGACTCGCTCAAGGCCGCCGTGCACGAGGCCCTCGACGCCGGCGTGCGCTGCGTGGACCTCTTCGGCGTGCCGCGTGACGGGGACAAGGACGCCACCGGCTCGGTCGCCTGGCGCGAGGACGGCATCCTCAACCGCGGCGTGGCCGCCCTGCGCGAGGAGTTCGGCGACGAGGTCATCGTCATGGCAGACACCTGCCTCGACGAGTTCACCGACCACGGCCACTGCGGCTCGCTCAGCGAGGACCGCCACGGCAACACCTACGTCGACAACGACGCGACCCTGCCGCTCTACCAGGCCATGGCCGTCGCCCAGGCCGAGGCCGGCGCCCACATCGTCAGCCCCTCGGGCATGATGGACGGCCAGATCCGCGCGATCCGCGAGGCCCTGGACTCCGAGGGCTTCGAGGACGTGGCGATCATGGCCTACTCCGCCAAGTACGCCTCCGCGTTCTTCGGCCCGTTCCGCGACGCCGTCGGCAGCTCGCTCAAGGGCGACCGCCGCACCTACCAGCAGGACCCGGCCAACGCGCGCGAGTCGATGCTGGAGACCCAGCTGGACATCGAGGAGGGCGCGGACATCGTCATGGTCAAGCCCGCCCTGCCGTACCTCGACATCCTGCACGAGGTCGCCGCGTCGAGCCCGGTGCCGGTCGCGGCCTACCAGGTCTCCGGCGAGTACGCGATGATCCACGCGGCCGCCGCCAACGGCTGGATCGACCTGGACCGCGTGATGATGGAGTCGCTGACCTCGATCAAGCGCGCCGGCGCCGACCAGATCCTGACCTACTTCGCCGTCGACGCCGCCCGCGCGCTCGCCCGCGACTGACGCCGCGGAGTTGAATTAACGACGCCGCGCCGCGCGGCGTCCTGCGTAACGTGCGGCCGTGGTGCGCCGCGGACGAAGGAGGAGCACCTGATGACCACCGGACACGACCGCCGGGAGACGCCGGGCACCCCGGGCGCCCCGGGGACGGGGACCGGCGACCCGGGCGCCCCGGGGGCGGGGACCAGCGCCCCGGGCACCCCGGGAGTGCAGGGCAGCACCGCCGCCGCCGTGGATGACGGCCCCGGCGCACCCGGTGCCCCCGGTGGGCCCGGTAGGCGCGCAGACGTAACCGGTGCACCGGGCACGTCCGGCAGGTCGGCCAATGCCGGCGGGCCGGCCAAGGCCGGCGGACCGGCCACGGCCGGCAGGGACGACGACGCCAACCGGCCGCCGGAGGCCGTGCGTATCCTCGTCGCGCTGTGGCGCGGCATCGTCGGCCTGGAGATCCTGCACCAGCTGCTCAGCGTCGCCGGTGTGCTCGCCGACCCGACGGCGCTGCGCACCATGGCCCGCGAGACCCTCGAGCAGACCGAGGGCGCGGACGTCTCGCCGCAGACGCTGGACGTGGCCGTCTACGCCTCCGCGGGATTCTCGGCGCTGCTCGGCGTCGCCATCCAGCTGATCCTGCTGTGGGCGACGGTGATGATCGCCCGGCGCCACCGGTGGTCGGACGGCTCGCGCCGGCTGCTGATGTTCTTCAGCATCTACCTGGTCATCCGGGCCGTCGCCCTCTTCGGCGTCGGCGCGGCCGGGGTCGGTTCGATCCCCGTGGCGCTGCTCGCCGTCGACGGTTCGGTGCAGGTGCTCGCCGGGGTGGCCGCCGCCCTGGCGCTCGTGTACATCTTCAACTCGGAGACGGTGCGCTGGACCGCCGAGGCCGCCGCCGAGCAGGACCGCACCTGGACCGACCCGGGCAACCGCTGAGAGAGGATCCGCCGTGACGATGTTCCCGACCCCCGCCAGCGGGGGAAACCGGCCCGACCCGAACCGCGACTACCACTACGACCCGGAGTCCGGGCGGCCGCGCTCGCTCGACGTGGCGTACTGGCTGCTCGTCGCCGGGGCCGTGTTGTGCGCCGTGGCCGGCCTGATGCTGCTGACCACCGACGTGCCGCAGGAGATCGTCGACTGGAACGCCGAGCACGCCGAGAACGTGCGCTCCAACATGCGCTTCGTCGCCTGGTTCAACCTCGTCGGCGCCCTGCTGGTGGGCCTGTGCGCCCCGCAGGTGCGCGCCGGCTCGCGGGTGTGGCGGCGCTGGGTGGCCGCCCTGCTGGTGCTACTGGTCGTGGGCAACATGATCGCGCTGGTGGCCAAGGTCGTCGGCCCGGCGGTGCTGCTGAGCCTGGTCGTCTTCGCCGCGGCCGCGGTGGCGATGTTCCGGCCCGACGCCAACGGCTACATCCGCCACCACAGCGGCGTCGACACCCCGGGCGCCTAGAGCTCGGGCCCAGCTCCGGCACCCACGCCGCGCGGCCCGCGAGCTCCGCACAGGTACCGGCCCAACCCGGGCACCACGCCGTGCAGCCCGCGCGGCCCACGCAGGTGCCGGAGCGCCACCGCGACGCCGCCCGCACCCCGCACCCGCCCGCCGGATTCCCGGTCGGGCGGGTGTTTCGTGTCGGGGCGGTCTACAGTGGAACAAATCAACCGGCCGGGAGAGTCCCGGGATTGCCCGGGAAGAGCCCGGGAAGTGCCCGGGAAGAGCCCGGGAAGTGCCCGCTATCCGGACACATCCCGGCCGACCCGGCCGACCCGGCCGACCCGGCCGACCCGGCCGACCCGGCCGACCCGGCCGACCCGGCCGACCCGGCCGACCCGGCCGACGCCGGGACACACCAGAGACACCCGAGACACACGCAAGGAGGCGGAGACGGGGTGAGCGCAGAGGAGCAGGCGGCCCGCGCGGAGCAGACGCCGCCGTCCGGCGAGGGCCTCGACCAGGTCATCCAGCGCGCCCGGCACGCCGCCGCCCGCGCCGGCGTCGAGGTCGAGGACGACGTGGTCACCCTCGTCTCCTGGGCCTTCGACCTCGAGGGCCTGGGCGAGGAGACCGTCGACGCCGGCGACGTCGAGCACCTCGTCGACGCCCTGCAGGCCGTGCCCGGCGTCCATGCGCGCGTCATCTACCCGGACGCCAGGGCGTGGGTCAGCGCGCCGTCGGAAATTCCGCGGGAGCGCCTCACGGCGATCTTCGCGCAGTTCGGGCTCACCGCCACCCCGACGCCGGCCACGCGCCGGCGCGTCGCGCAGCTCGAGCAGACCCGGCACGCCCGGGTGCGCCGCAACCGCCGGCCCGTGCGCCGCTCCGCCGGCGAGGAGCGCGCCCTGCAGCGCGCCCGCCGCGAGGGCTGGCTGCGCGCCGCCGCCCGCGAGGACGCCGAGGCCGAACGCCGGAACAACGGCGCCCCCGCCTCCGCGACCGTCGCGCACGCCGTCAACCGGGGCCGGCTCGGCGAGAGCCGCGACGTGCTCTACACCGCCCGCGGGCTGATCACGACCCCGCGCCTGGTCACGGCCCTCGTGCTGACGATCCCGGTGCTGCTGCTCAGCCTCGTGACCGGCTGGCAGTTCGACTACTGGCAGTGGGTCACCCTCGCGCTGTCGCTGCCCGTGGTCACCTGGTGCGCCTGGCCGTTCCACCGCGCCCTGGCCGGCGGCGTGCGCCGCGGCGCGACCGCCCTGGACGGGGCGAGCTCGATCGCCGTGTCCGCCGCCTTCGTCTGGTCGCTCGGCGCGCTGCTGTTCACCGACGCGGGCCGGCCGGGCTGGCTCTCCGAGTCCGGCTTCTTCACCCCGCCGATGTTCGGCGGCTCCGGGCCCGACATCTTCCTCGACGTCGCCTGCGGCATGACCACGCTGCTGCTGGTCGGACGACGCTGGTCGATCCAGTCGCGCTCCAGCCTCGTCGAGGAGCTCGCCGCCGCACGCCCCGACCTGCACTCCGAGGTCACCATCGCGCAGCGGCGCCGCCACCCCAACGACCCGGAGGGCGAGCGCCTGCCGCTCGGCGAGGTCAACGTCGGCGACGACATCGTGCTCACCCCGGGCCAGCTCGTGCCCGTCGACGGCATGGTCGTCGGCGGCTCCGGCGTCATCGTCGCCTCGGTGCTCTCCGCCGCGCGCGGCCCGGACCACGGCCACGGCGAGGGCCACACCCACATGCACGGCCACGGCCTGGGCCACCACCGCCACACCACGCCGACCTACCAGGTCAGCGTCGGCGGGCACGTCGGCGCCGGCGACCGGGTGGAGTCCGGCACCCTGAAGGTGCGCGTGCGCCGCACCGGCCACGCGACGCGCATCGCGGCCGTCGAGCGGTGGGTCGCCCAGGTCAACCGCCGCCAGAACGACGCGGTGATGCTCTCGACGCGCTCGGCGTCCTGGCTGATCGTCGTCTCCTGCTTCCTGGCCGTGGTCTCCTTCCTCGGCTGGTGGTGGTTCACCGGCAACCCGACCGGGGCCTTCGCCACCGGCCTGGCCGTGCTCGCCTGCGTCGCTCCGCCGGCGCTGGCGCTCTCCTCGGCCCTCGCGCTGCGCCTGGGCACCGAGGCCGGGGCCCGGCACGGCCTGCTGCTGCGCGACGGCGGCGTGATGCGCCGCCTGGAGAGCACCGACACGCTGATCTTCAACCGCGTGGGCACCCTGACCGCCTCCGACATGGTCGTCGAGTCCGTCAAGGCGCTGCCCGGCAACGACAAGGACCTGCTGCTGCGCGTGGCCGCCAGCCTCGTCGCGGACTCGCCGCACCCGGCCGCCCGCGCCATCGTGCGCGCCGCGCGCTCCATCCCGCACGCCCCGGGCGACACCGCCGTGCCGCGCCGCGTGCCCGTCACCAGCGCCAAGGTCACCGCCGGCGGCGACTTCGTGGCCACCTGCACGCTGCCGGTCGACGGCCCCGAGGGCAGGCGCCGCGAGCGCCACGTCAACGCCCGCCTGTGGCGCCCGTGCACCGTCGGCGACCTCGACGAGCCGCTGGCCTCCCTGGCCTCCGCGCAGGGCACCCCGATCATCGTCGCGATCGGCGGCGTCGACCGCGGCGTGATCACCCTGCACGACCCGGTCAAGGAGGACGCCGCGGAGGCCGTCGACGGCATCGAGGGGCTCGGCATCGAGACCATGATGATCTCGCGCGACATCTACCCGGTCGCCCGCCGCTTCGCCGACAGCGTCGGCATCTCCCGGGTGCTCGCCGGCATCGCCCCCGGCCGCAAGGCCCGCACCGTGCGCACCGTGCACACGCAGGGCAACACGGTGACGATGGTCGGCGACGAGTCCGTCTCCGCCGCGCTGCGCGTGGCCGACGTCGGCGTGCTCGTATCGGGCACCGTCCCGCTCGAGCCCGACCGCGACGGCGACGAGATCGACCGCGGTGTCGACGTGGTGGTGCTGCGCAAGGACGTCCGCGCCATCGAGGAGCTGCTCGCCCTGGCCCGCCGCGTGTGCCGCATCATCGACCGCAACATCCTCTTCGCCTGGGGCTACAACGCCGTCGCGGTCGTCGGCGCGCTCACCGGCGTGCTCCACCCGCTCGGCGCGACCGTCGCGATGCTCGCCGCCTCCCTGGTCATCGAGGCGATGTCCAACCTCGCCGCGCGGCCCGTGGAGTTCTGACCCACCGATTGACGACGTCCCGCCCGTCCCCGTCGGCGGGCGCGGTGCGGGGTGTGCGACGCCGCACCGGGCGCGCCGCGCCCCGGACGGCACGGCGCGCGACACCGCGCGGGGCGCGGTGCGCGGCGCAGGCGGCGCCGGTGCGGCGCACGCGGGGGTACGCACGGCGTCGGCAAGCGCACGGCGGTTGGCCGGGCCCCGACGGGTTCGGGCACAATCGGGGGCATGATCACCCCATCCCCGGCACGTCGCCGGCTCACCCGCGCCCCGTTCCTCGACGCCGTCGCCGGGCGGACCCCGACGCGCACGCCGGTGTGGTTCATGCGCCAGGCCGGCCGCTCGCTGCCGGAGTACCGCGAGATCCGCGCCGGGGTGGGCATGCTCGAGTCCTGCTTCCGGCCCGACCTGCTCACCGAGATCACCCTGCAGCCGGTGCGCCGCCACGACGTCGACGCCGCGATCCTCTTCTCCGACATCGTCGTCCCGCTCAAGGCCGCCGGCGTCGGCGTGGACATCGTGCCCGGCCGCGGGCCCGTCATGGACCACCCCGTGCGCACCCGCGCCGACGTCGACGCGCTGCCCGTGCTCGAGGAGCCGGTGGCCGAGGTCGGCGAGGGCATCTCCGGGATCCTCGACGGCCTGCGCGACGACCAGGTGCTCATCGGCTTCGCAGGTGCCCCGTTCACCCTGGCCAGCTACCTCGTTGAGGGCGGGCCGAGCAAGAACCACCGGCACACCAAGGCCCTGATGCACACCGAGCCGGAGACCTGGCACGCGCTCATGGAGCGCCTCGTGCCCACGGTCACCGCGTTCCTGTCCGGGCAGATCGCCGCCGGTGTCGACGCCGTCCAGCTCTTCGACTCCTGGGCCGGCTACCTCTCGGAGTACGACTACCGCGAGCACGTCCTGCCGTACTCGCGGCGCATCTTCGAGGCCGTCGCCGGCGCGGAGATCCCGCGCATCCACTTCGGCGTGACCACCGGCGAGCTGCTCGCCGACATGGCGCAGGCCGGCCCCGAGGTCGTCGGCGTGGACTGGCGCGTGCCGCTGGACCGCGCCGCCGAGCGCATCTTCCGCGCGGCCGGGCCGAAGGTGCTGCAGGGTAACCTGGACCCCGCGCTGCTGTTCGCCGGTCCCGACGTCGTGCGCGCCGAGGTGGAGCGCATCCGCGCCGCCGCGCGCCGGGCGGTCGACGAGGGCTACGCCACCGGCCACATCTTCAACCTGGGCCACGGCGTGCTGCCCGAGACCCCCGCCGAGGCCGTCACCGAGGCCGTCCGCATCGTCCACGAGACGGATTAGCGCCCGCGAGACACGCGGGTAGTCGAGTAGTGAAGTAGTGAAGGAGCACAACCCCGTGCGTTACGCCATCATCGGGGCCGGCATCGCCGGCCTGACCGCCGCCTGGGAGATCCACCGCCGCGACCCGGAGGCCGAGGTCGAGGTCTTCGAGGCCACCGACCGCATCGGCGGCAAGCTGCGCTCGGTGCCCTTCGAGGGCGGCCCCGTCGACCTCGGCGCGGAGGCCTTCCTGGTGCGCCGGCCCGCCGCCCGCGAGCTCATCGACGAGCTCGGTCTGGGCGACGACGTGGTGGGCACCTCCGGGCTGCACTCGACCGTCTTCACCGGCGGGGTCATGAAGCCGCTGCCGGCGGGCACCGTCATGGGCATCCCGGCCACGAGCGGGCCGGTGGCCCACCTGGTCTCCGCGGAGACCGCCGCGCGCATCGACGCCGAGGGCGACGCCGAGCCGGTCGACTGGCCGGTCGGCGGCGACCTCAACGTCGGTGAGCTGGTGCGGGCGCGCTACGGCGGCGAGGTCGTCGAGCGGGCCGTCTCCGCGCTGCTCGGCGGCGTCTACTCCTGCACCGCCGACGACCTCGGCGTGCGCGCGACCGTGCCGCAGCTCGCCGAGGCCTTCGACGCGATGGTCGAGGCCGGCGAGAAGCCCACGCTCTCCGGGGCCGTGCAGCGCGTGCTCGACTCCCGGGCCGCGCAGGCCGCCGCGAAGCGTGGGGAGAAGGAGGCGCGCGGCTCCGTGGCCGCGACCGCCGAGCCGAGCACCAGTGCCGCGCACCCCGCCGGGACGCAGGCCACGGGCGCCGGCGACGGCGCCCAGCCCGCCGACGGTGCGGGTGGCGCCGAGGGCGACCAGGACGGCGTCGGCAAGCGGAGGAAGCGCCCCGTCATCTTCGGCACCCTGCGCGGCGGCTTCCGCGAGCTCTACGAGGCGCTCGCCGAGGCCTCCGGCGCCAGGATCTACCTCGACGCCTTCGTCAGCGGTCTCACCCGCGACGGCGAGGGCTACCGCCTGACCGGCGCCGGCGAGGGCACGTACGACGCCGTGCTGCTGGCCACCCCGGCACCGACCACCGCCCGCCTGCTCGCGGCCGTCTCCCCGGCGACCGCCGAGGCGCTGGGGCCGGTCAAGCTCGCCGGCTCCGTCGTGGTGGGGCTGCGCCTCGAGTCGGGCGAGGGCTTCCCGGAGAACTCCGGGGTGCTCGTCGCCGGCGACGAGCCCGGCGTGCACGCCAAGGCCTTCACCTTCTCGTCGAAGAAGTGGCCGCACCTGGCCGAGCGCGGCGGGCTGACCCTGCGCGCCAGCTTCGGCCGCTTCGGCGACGACGCGCTGATCCGCGAGGACGAGGACACCCTCGTCGACTACGCGC
Source organism: Corynebacterium frankenforstense DSM 45800 (assembly GCF_001941485.1). NCBI lineage: Bacteria > Bacillati > Actinomycetota > Actinomycetes > Mycobacteriales > Corynebacteriaceae > Corynebacterium > Corynebacterium frankenforstense. Next base: position 385,520 of record NZ_CP009247.1, read on the forward strand.
TCGACGACCTGAAGACGATCACCGGCTTCGACGCCCGCGAGGCCGGCGTGGCCGAGATCTACGTGCAGCGCTGGCTCGGCGGGATCCCGCGTTACGACGAGCACCACCTCGAGCACGTCGCCGCCGCCCGCGCGGCCGTCGCCGAGGTGCCCGGCGTCGAGGTCACCGGCTCCTGGGCCGGCGGCGTCGGCGTGCCGGCCGTCATCGCCGACGCGCGTGCGGCCGCCGCCCGGCTGCTCGGCCAGGGGGACTGAGCCCGGCGCCGGGCGCGCGCCGGGCGGTGCGCGCCAGGTGCCGCGCCATGTGCACGCTGCCGGGGGAGGGGCACCGCACACCGCGGCCGGTGGGGACATCCGGGCGGTGGTCCCTACAATGGTCCCCATGACTACCCCCGGTTCCCAGCCCACCTCCGAAAACACCGCCCGGTCCGCCGAGATGTTCACCGAGGCCCGCCGGCTCACCCCCGGCGGGGTGAACTCCCCGGTGCGCGCCTTCGGCTCCGTCGGCGGCCAGACCCGTTTCATCGAGTCGGCCACGGGCTCGCACCTGACCGACGTCGACGGCAACGACTACGTCGACCTGGTCTGCTCCTGGGGCCCGATGCTGATGGGCAACGCGCACCCGGCCGTCGTCGAGGCCGTGCGTGAGGCCGCGCTCAAGGGCCTGTCCTTCGGCACGCCCTCCTACGGCGAGGTCGAGCTGGCCCGCCTGATCGTCGACCGCACCTCCGTCGAGGAGGTCCGCCTGGTCAACTCCGGCACCGAGGCGACGATGTCCGCCGTGCGCCTGGCCCGCGGCTACACCGGCCGGCCGAAGGTGCTCAAGTTCGAGGGCTGCTACCACGGCCACGTCGACGCGCTGCTGGCCTCGGCCGGCTCGGGGGTGGCGACCTTCGCGCTGCCGGACTCGCCGGGGGTGACCGGCGCGGCCGCCGCCGACACCATCGTCGTGCCCTACAACGACCTCGAGGCCGTGCGCGGCGCCTTCGCCGAGCACCCGGGCGAGATCGCCTGCATCATCGCCGAGGCCGCCGCCGGCAACATGGGCACCGTCGCCCCGGACGAGGGCTTCAACGCCGCGCTCAAGGAGATCGCGCACGCCGACGGCGCGCTGCTCATCCTCGACGAGGTCATGACCGGCTTCCGCACCTCCTACAACGGCTGGTACGGCGTCGACGGGGTCGCCGGCGACCTGACCACCTTCGGCAAGGTCGTCTCCGGCGGCCTGCCCGCGGCGGCCTTCGGCGGGCGCGCCGAGATCATGAAGCACCTCGCCCCGGAGGGCCCCGTCTACCAGGCGGGCACCCTGTCCGGTAACCCGGTGGCCACCGCCGCGGGTGTGGCCTCGCTGACCAGCGCCACCCCGGAGGTCTACGACGCGGTGAGCGCCAACGCCGACCGCCTGGCCGGCCTGATCGACACCGCACTGGAGGCCGAGGGCGTGCCGCACCACATCCAGCGCGCCGCCACGATGCTCTCGGTGCGTTTCGCCGAGGGCGCCGGCCGCAACTTCTCCGACATGAAGGCCGCGGACACGTTCCGCTACCCGGCGTTCTTCCACGCGCTGCTCGACGCGGGCGTCTACGCCCCGCCGAGCGTCTTCGAGACCTGGTTTGTCTCGTCGGCGCTCACCGACGATGATTTTGAGCGCATCGAGGCCGCGCTCGCCCCGGCCGCCCGCGCCGCCGCCGCGGCCGACCCGAACTCCTAGGAGACAGCCATGTCCACGACGATCGTCCACCTCGTGCGCCACGGGGAGGTGCACAACCCGGAGCGCGTGCTCTACGGTCGCCTGCCGGGCTTCCGCCTCTCCGCGCGCGGGGAGTCCCAGGCCGCGCGCACGGCCCAGGCCTTCGAGGGCCACGACGTGACCCACCTGGCCTGCTCGCCGTTGCAGCGCACCCGCCAGACCGCGTTGCCGATGGCGCGCGTGACGGGCCTGGAGCCGCAGGTCGACGAGGACCTCATCGAGGCGGGCAACCGCTTCGAGGGGCTGCGCACCAAGGGCTGGCGCACCCAGCTGATCAACCCGGTGCGCTGGCCGCTGATGGTCGACCCCTCCGAGCCGAGCTGGGGCGAGCCCTACCGCGACATCCAGTCGCGCATGCTCGACGCCGTCGAGCGCGCCCGCCTGGCCGCCGAGGGTCACGAGGCCGTGCTGGTCACCCACCAGCTGCCGATCGTGACCGTGCAGCGCTGGGTCGCCGGTCTCGACGTCGCGCACATGCCGTGGGACCGCCGCTGCGAGCTGGCGAGCGTGACCTCGCTGGTCTTCCGCGGCGCCGCCGTCGCCGAGTGCGTCTACACCGAGCCCGCGCAGGAGATCTGACTGTGGCGGAACCCCTCAATTTCCGACGTCCCGCCCTGCGCCGCCGCGGTTCCCGCGCTGTGGGTGCGGGTGCCGGCGCCGTGGGCGCCGGGCGTTCTGACCGGACCGTCCGCGACGTCGTCTGCGGCGGTGCCGGTGGTCGCGTGCGCCGCGCCGCGCGCGTGGCCGGGCTGCTGGGCGCCGTCGTGGTGGCGGCGGGCACGTTGTCGGCGTGCTCGATGGAGGACGCCGGCGGCGACGACGCCGTGGCCATCGGCGGCACCTTCGACTTCTACTCGCCGAGCGGCAGCACCGAGGTCTTCTACGACGAGTCCGAGCGCGCCCCGCTGCAGGGCTTCTCGGGTGAGTCGCTGATGGACGAGGGCGAGACGATCTCGCTGTCGGACTTCGACGGCCAGGTCGTCGTGCTCAACGCCTGGGGGCAGTGGTGCGCGCCGTGCCGCGCGGAGGTCGACGACCTCGAGCGCCTGCAGGAGTCCTTCCGGGAGGGCGACAAGCCCGCCACGGTGCTCGGCATCAACGTGCGCGACCACAACGCGGAGATCGCGCGGGACTTCGTCAAGGACAACGGGGTGACCTACCCCTCGATCTACGACCCGCCGTTCCGCACCGCCGCCGCGCTCGGCGGCGTGCCCACCTCCGTGGTGCCCACGACGATCGTGCTGGACAAGCAGCACCGTCCGGCCGCCGTCTTCCTGCGCGGGATCACCGACACCGAGATTTCCGAGGTCGTCGACGGCCTCCTGGAGGAGCAGTGAACCTTTCGACGGTGACGGAGTTCCTGGTCGGCGGCGCGGCGTCGGCGGGCCAGGCAGCCGGCGCGACCGGCGCGACCGGCGCGGCGGGGGCATCCGACACGGCGTTCCTGGCGGACGGCGCTGCTTCGGCGGGCGTTGACCTGCTCGCCGCCGGCGGGACCTTCGCCGAGACGGTCGCCGGCGGCCCGCTGGTGCTGGCCCTGGTGGCCGCGGCGCTGGCCGGCCTGGTCTCCTTCGCCACCCCGTGCGTGGTGCCGCTGGTGCCCGGCTACCTCTCCTACCTGGCCGGCACGGTCGGCGGGGAGATGGACTACTCCGGCGAGCACGGCCCGACCGTGGGCCGGCGCCGCCAGTGGGCCGTGGTCATCGCCGCGCTGCTGTTCATCCTCGGCTTCACGGTGGTCTTCGTGCTCGGCACGGCCACCGTCTTCGGCGCGATCGGGATGCTCACCCTCAATGCCGAGACGCTCATGCGCGTCGGCGGGGTGGTCACCATCGTGATGGGCCTGGTCTTCCTGGGCTTCATCCCGGGGCTGCAGCGCGACACGCGCATGAGCCCGAAGCGGGTGACCACCTGGGTCGGCGCGCCGCTGCTCGGCGGCGTCTTCGCCCTGGGCTGGACGCCGTGCCTGGGCCCGACGCTGGCGGCGATCGTCTCGGTGGCCGCCGGCACCGAGGGCACCACGGCCGCGCGCGGGGTGGTGCTCATCGTGGCCTACTGCCTGGGCCTCGGCCTGCCGTTCCTGCTGCTCGCGCTGGGCTCGACCTGGGCGCTGCGGGGCGTGGGCTGGCTGCGCAGGCACTCCCGTACCATCCAGGTCATCGGCGGGGTCCTGATGATCCTCGTGGGCCTCGCGCTGGTGACCGGGGTGTGGGCCGAGTTCGTCGGCTGGGTCCGCCAGTGGACGCTCGGCTACGGAACGACCGTGATCTAGGATCGCCCGAGGCCGGTGCCGGCGCAGGTGAGACCTGGGCGCGACCGGTGCGCGGTCGGCGCCACGGTCCCGGCGGAGGACAGCACGGCCGACGAAGGCCGCCCGCGGCAGCAACCGCCCGGGCATGACCCCGGAAAAATCCGATACCCGACCAGAGGACAGAGGAGAAGGAACAGATGAAGCAGGTGACGCGCTGGCTGCGTCGCGCATGGAACTGGCTGACCAGCATGCGCACGGCGCTGATCCTCCTCTTCCTCGTCGCCGTCGCGGCGATCCCGGGCGCGCTGCTGCCGCAGCGCAGCCTCAACGAGGAGAAGGTCAGCGACTACATCGCCAACAACGGCCGCCTCGCCGAGATCTACGACAAGCTCCAGCTCTTCGACGTCTTCTCCTCGTCCTGGTTCACGGCGATCTACGTCCTGCTGACGATCTCGTTGGTCGGCTGCATCATCCCGCGCAGCTGGGAGCACTACAAGGCGATGCGCGCCAAGCCGGTGCGTGCGCCCAAGCGCCTGACGCGCATGCCGCACCACCACACCGGCCACCTCGACGCCGAACCGGACGAGGTGCTCGACCAGGTGCGCGGCCGGCTCAAGGGCTGGCGCGTCTCGGTGTTCTCCGCCGAGGAGGACCGCGCCGGGGCCCGCTCGCTGTCCGCGGAGCGCGGCTACGCCCGCGAGTTCTTCAACCTCGTCTTCCACCTGGGCCTGGTGGCCATCCTGGTCACCATCGCCGCCGGGCGGATGGTCTACTACGAGGGCCAGGTCATCGTCGTCACGGAGTCGGGCTCGACCGGGGCGGTCGCCCTGGACCAGTCCACGGAGTTCTGCAACACCTCGGACTCCAACTTCGACTCCTTCCGCTCCGGTCCGCTCTACCGCGGCAAGTTGAGCCCGTTCTGCTTCGTCGCCCACGACTTCACCGCGGACTACCTGCCCAACGGCCAGGCCGAGATGTTCACCTCGAACATCTCCTACGCCGAGGGCGAGGACATCACCACGGACCCGAAGACCTGGCGCGACTACGAGCTCAAGGTCAATCACCCGCTGCGGCTCGGCGGCGACCGTGTCTACCTGCAGGGCCACGGCTTCGCGCCGACCTTCACCGTCAAGTGGCCCAACGGCGAGACCCGCACGCAGACCATCCAGTTCCGCCCGGACGACCCGACGAACTTCCTGTCCTCGGGCGCGATGCGCTTCGACCCGCCGGCCGGCATGTACCCGGACCTCTACGAGCGTCGCCAGAACCAGCTGGCCATCGAGGGCCTGTTCGCCCCGACGGCCGAGTGGACCGGCGAGAACGGCGCGCTGCTCAGCTCCTCGTTCCCGGAGCTGCGCGACCCGGCCGTGGCCATCGACGTCTACCGCGGCGACAACGGCCTGGACACCGGCGTGGGCCAGTCGATCTTCAGCCTGGACTCCTCGCTGGTGCACTCCGGCCAGCTGCAGCGCATCGAGCGCGTCAACCTCGACCAGGGCGAGTCGGTCACCCTCGACGACGGCACCGAGCTGACCTTCGACGGCGCCAGCGAGTACGCGAACTACCAGATCGCCCGCGACCCCTTCCAGGGCTGGGTCCTGGTCTCGGCGGTGGTCATGCTGGGTTCGCTGGTCGCCTCGCTGGCGATCAAGCGCCGCCGCGTGTGGGTGCGCGTGCGCCCGTCCGCCACCGGCGGCACCGACCTGGAGATGGCCGGCCTGGCGCGCACGGACCGCGCCGGCTGGGGCGAGGAGTTCGAGAAGCTCTACCGCGACATCTTCGACCTGCCCGACCCCGACGAGGTCGAGGGCGGCGCCGGCGAGCCCGACGAGGACGAGCTCATCGAGGGCCCGCGCACTTAGCCCGGCGTGGTCCCGGCGCCGCCCCGGCAGGCCCAGGGAGTCGCAGGGCGCCGGCGCTGCGGTGCCCGAGGCTCCGCGTGCGGACCACGCCCGCGCCCGCGCGCACGCGGGTCCACCGGGTACCGGGTCTTGAACTTGCGGGTGTCGAATCCCGAGCCCGCACGCACGCGCGCACACCCGCCCCGCCGTGACGGAACCGCCCACGGCGCGCCGCGCGACGTCGGCAATCGCGCGCCGGCCACCCCCGCCCGGGGTGGTCCGCCCAACGGGGCCGACCTCGGGTTTTACGTGCGGTTCTGGTAATCTCCCCCTCATACGTGGCCTGCCGCCGGTGGCGGTCGGGCCGGCGGAAGAAGGAGAGAGCTTCAGTGGATAGCATCGTCGATCCGACCATGGCGACCCTGTCGGACCGGGCGTTCCAGGCGACGTTCCTCGTCTACCTCATCGCCCTGGTCCTGTCGCTGTTCTACTACGTGCGCGCCCAGGCGATCATCGCCCGCACCCGCCGCCGCACCGAGGAGCGCGAGCTCGTCACCGTCGGCGCCGGCTCGGACGCCCCGATTTCCGACGTCGCGCCCGGAACCCCCGGCGCAGACGTCGCCGTCCCCGGCGACGGCGCGGCGGACGAGACGCTGGCGAAGCAGCGCGCGAGCGCGCGCAAGTGGGGCGGGGCGACGCAGTCGGTGGTCTGGCTGGGCATCATCCTGCACGTCGTCGCCGTGGTCACCCGTGGCTTCGCCGTCGGGCGCTTCCCGCTGGGCAACCTCTACGAGTACATGCTGATGATCACCGCGGCGACCATGGTCGTGGCCACCGTGGTGGTGCAGGCGCGCGGCAGCCGCGTGGTCTGGCCGTGGCTGTTGACCCCGATGCTGGTGCTGATGTTCTTCGCGGGCACCAAGCTCTACGCCGAGGCCGCCCCGGTGGTGCCGGCGCTGCAGTCCTACTGGCTGCCCATCCACGTCACCTCGGTGTCGGTGGGCGCGTCGATCGGCCTGGTCTCGGGCGTGTTCTCGATCCTGTTCCTGCTGCGCGTGTGGCAGCCCGTGGGCGAGGAGCACGGCTTCCTCGCCCCGGTGGTCCGCCCGCTGCCGAGCGCCGAGAAGCTCGACCGCATCGCCTACCGCCTTGCCGTGTACACGCTGCCGATCCTGGGCATCGGCATCATCCTCGGCGCGATCTGGGCCGAGGCGGCCTGGGGCCGGTTCTGGGGCTGGGACCCGAAGGAGACGTTCTCCTTCATCACCTGGATCCTCTACGCCGCCTACCTGCACGCGCGTGCGACGGTCGGCTGGAAGGTCGGCGCGGCCTGGATCAACATCGTGGCGATGGGCACGATGGTCTTCAACCTCTTCTTCATCAACATGGTCGTCTCCGGCCTGCACTCCTACGCCGGTCTGAACTGACCGCGGCCCGCGCTGCCGGCACGCCGTGCCCGCCCGCGCGGCTGGCGCAGCCGTGCCCGCCCGCGCGGCCGGCGCCGTCGGCCAGCATCACCCCGCCTCCGGATTCCTCCCCGGACGGCGGGGTTGCGTCGTATCGGGCCGGTGTCACGACGGCGGGGGAGGGGGTGGCCCAGGGGCTGGATTTTCCGCCCGCGGTCCGGGTATGTTCTAAGGCTAGGCTTACTGTAAAAGTTGGCGTCACCGTCGGCCCGGGTGCCCCCGGACCAGCGCAGGACACAGGAGGAATCAGCGATGAGCGCACCCAGGCGCAAGACCGGCAAACCCGCGGGCGACATCCCCGAGCTGGTCCAGCTGGGATCCGAACTCGCCGAGCGCCGCCGGGAGCTGGGGCGGCTCCAGCAGGACGTCGCCGCCACCGCCGGGGTCTCCCGCTCGACCCTGCACGCCATCGAGCACGGCGCGACGGGGGTGCGCTGGGAGAAGGTCCAGTCGGTCGCGCGGGTGCTCGGCCTCGAGCTCTGCTTCGCCGAGGCCTCCGGGGCCGCGGCGGTCGAAGCCGCTGATGCGGAACCCGCGGAAGCCACTGCCCGTAACTGACCTCCCGGTGCCGGCCACCGGAAGTCAGGAGAACAAACTCCGTCCGGGGGCGTCCCGCCGAGTTCTCGCGGCACATCTCTGAACGAGGCGAGCGCGCTCGGCGTCGGGCCCGCCCGCGGGATCCGGCTCCCCGAGACGCTACCGTTGAGCCCATGCGCATCCTCGTCACCGGCGGCGCCGGCTTCATCGGCTCGAACTTCGTGCGGCGCACCCTCGCCACCCGCCCCGACACGCGGGTCACGGTGCTCGACAAGCTGACCTACGCCGCGAACCCGGCCAGCCTCGCCGACCTGGACGCCGGCCGGTGCCGCCTCGTCGAGGGCGACGTCTGCGACGCCGCGCTCGTCGACAAGCTCGTCGCCGACGCGGACCTCGTCGTCCACTTCGCCGCCGAGAGCCACAACGACCGCTCCCTGCGCGAGCCGGCCGCCTTCGTGCGCACCAACGTCGAGGGCACCGTCGCGGTGCTCACCGCCTGCGCGCGCCACGACGTGCGCCTGCACCACATCTCCACCGACGAGGTCTTCGGCGACCTCGCCCTCGACGACCCGGCCCGCTTCACCCCGCAGACGCCCTACCGGCCCTCGAGCCCCTACTCGGCGTCGAAGGCGTCGGCCGACCACTTCGTGCGCGCCTGGGTGCGCAGCTTCGGGCTGCGCGCGACGATCTCGAACTGCTCGAACAACTACGGCCCGCGCCAGCACCCCGAGAAGTTCATCCCGCGCCAGATCCTCCGCCTGCTCTCCGGCCGCCCGCCGCGCGTCTACGGCACCGGCGAGAACGTGCGCGACTGGATCCACGTCGACGACCACAACGACGCCGTCTGGGCGATCATCGAGCGCGGCGAGCCCGGCCAGACCTACCTCATCGGCGCCGACGGCGAGGCGAGCAACCTCGACGTCGTGCGCGCGCTGAACCGCGCCTTCGGCCGCGACGCCGACGACTTCGAGCACGTCACCGACCGCCCCGGCCACGACCGCCGCTACGCCATCGACGCCGCCTCCACCCGCGCGCTGGGCTGGACCCCGCGCCACATGGACCTCGCCGCCGGCCTGGCCGGGACCGTCGACTGGTACCGCGCCAACGAGCCGTGGTGGCGCGCCGCCTTCGACGCCGCCGAGGACTTCTACGCCGCCACCGAGCGCCGCGCCGCGCCCACGGCGCGGGTTCCCGCTCGCGGTGCTGTGCGGGACGTCGGCAATTGAGCCGCGGCTACACTGGGCGCCATGTTCACTCCAGTCGACGGCTTTGACGGCGTCCTGCACATGGTGCCCGAGGTGCACCCCGACGACCGCGGCACCTTCCACGAGTGGTTCAAGGCCTCCGCCTTCGAGGAGGCGCTCGGCTTCCCGCTCGACCTGCAGCAGGCCAACATGTCCGTCTCGAAGGCGGGCGTGCTGCGCGGGCTGCACTACTCGGAGGTGCCGCCCGGACAGGCCAAGCTGGTCACGTGCCCGGCCGGCGCCGTCTCCGACGTGCTCGTCGACGTGCGCCGCGGCTCGGAGACCTTCGGGGCGTGGAAGGCCTTCGAGCTGACCGCCGCCAACCGGCACGCGGTGTTCATCCCCTCCGGCTACGCGCACGGCTTCCTCGCCCTGGCGGACTCCGTGGTCGTCTACCTGACCACCTCCGAGTACCAGCCCGGCGTCGAGCACGGCTTCGACGCGCTGGACGGCGACGTCGACGTGGCGTGGCCGACGATGGACTACATCCGCTCCGAGAAGGACCAGGCCGCACCGTCGCTGGTCGAGCTCGAGGAGCGCGGGCTGCTTCCCGAGGTCGAGGTCTGCCGCGGGCGCCTCGACGAGCTGCGCGCGGGCTGGGCGGAGGCGGCCGAGGAGGCCGGCCTGTGAAAGGCATCATCCTCGCCGGCGGCACCGGCTCGCGGCTGTGGCCGATCACCTACGCGGTGAGCAAGCAGCTCGTGCCCGTCTACGACAAGCCGATGATCTACTACCCGCTGAGCACGCTGATGCTCGCGGGCATCACGGACATCCTGGTCATCACGACGCCGGCGGACCTGCCGCAGTTCGAGCGGCTGCTCGGCGACGGCTCGCAGTTCGGGGTGCGCATCTCGTTTGAGGTGCAGGACCGCCCGCGCGGGCTCGCCGACGCCTTCGTGGTGGGCGCCGACCACATCGGCGACGACTCGGTGGCGCTGGTGCTCGGCGACAACATCTTCTACGGCGCCGGGCTGGGCACGCGGTTGCGGCGCTTCACGGACCCCGACGGCGGGGCGATCTTCGCCTACTGGGTGTCCAACCCGCAGGCCTACGGGGTGGTGGACTTCGACGCGGAGGGCCGCGCGCTGTCGCTGGCGGAGAAGCCCGAGCGCCCGGCGAGCCACTTCGCGGTGCCGGGGCTGTACTTCTACGACAACGAGGTCGTCTCGATCGCGCGGGGGCTCTCGCCGAGCGCGCGCGGCGAGCTCGAGATCACCGACATCAACAACGAGTACCTGCGCCGCGGGAAACTGCACGTCGAGGTGCTGCCGCGCGGCACGGCGTGGCTGGACACGGGGACGGTGGACCTGCTGATGGCCGCCGGCGACTTCGTGCGCACCATCGAGCAGCGCCAGGGGCTGAAGATCGGCGCGCCCGAGGAGGTCGCCTGGCGCATGGGCTACATTTCCGACGCCGCGCTGCGCGCCCGTGCGGACGCGTTGCGCAAGTCGGGTTACGGCGAGTACCTGCTGGAGATCCTCGAGCGCGAGCGGGGCTAGGGGGCGGCGGCCCGCGTGGGCGCCGTGGTCACCGTTCGGGGTGGTCCTCGCCGGCGTCCGGGCCGTCGGTGTCCTCGGTGCCTGCCTCCGGGTCGTTCCCGGAATGGCTGAAACCTGCGCCGGGTGTGGTGTCCCCCGTGGCGTCAGACGGCGACTCTGTCCCGGGCTCGGGTGCGGGCGCGGCGTCGTAACGCTCGTGGGCACGGCGCATGCGCTCGTTCTCCTGGCGCTCGGCCTCCTCGCGGGCGCGGCGTTCCTTGAAGCGGTTCTTCTCCAGGGTCCAGAGGAACTCCTCGTCGTCGTCGGGGCCCTTGATCTCGGGGCGCTCGGCGGGCCGGTCGAGGCCGGCGCCGGTGCGCTTTCCGGAGCCGGGGCCGAATGCCTTCCACAGCAGCACCACGGCCAGGATGATCAGGGCCAACAGAATCAGGCGTCCCAACGGGGTCCTCCCTTCGCGTCCGATAACCACAATACGGATGATGGGCGTGGGTTTAGTAGCCTGGGGGCGTGACAGATCAGGATCCGACCCCGACCGAACCGACCGACGACGCGCGCGCGGTGGGCGCCGAGGAGAGCGACGAGCAGATCCGCTCCCGGGCGCGCCGGGCGCTGACCCGCTACGGTCTGGCGCGCCTCGGCCTGTTCGTGGCGTTGACGGTGGTCATCCAGGTCGCGGCGTGGCTGATCGGCGCGCCGGTGCCGCTGGTGATGTCGGCGCTGTTGGCGCTGCTCGTGGCGTTCCCGCTGTCGATGCTGATCTTCCCGCGCATGCGTGTCGAGGCCACGCAGGCCGTCGCCGCCCGCCACGAGCGCCGGCGGCAGCGCAAGGAGTGGATCCGCGAGGAGCTCGCCGGGCGCTGAGCCCCGTACCGGAAGTCGCCGCCCCCGTGCGGCGCCCCGGAGGGCCGCCTGTGGACCGCTCCCCGCGCTCCACAGACGCCGCAACGTACTCTCGCGTGCTGTCTGCGGGCCCGTCATGCTGGGGGACATGAACCTGCTCGACCAACTCATCACGGTGACCCGGCAAGGCATAGGCCTCGCCGAAGGCGCCCGAGGCATGAGCAAACACCAACTCATCGAACTGGGCGTGCTGCCCGTGGACGCGCAGAAGATCGCGCGGGTGGCCCGCGAGTACTTCCCGGTAACCTCCGCGAAGACCAACGCGATCGAGGCGGCACGGGCCAACGGCCACTCGATCGTCACGTTGGACATGATCGAGTCGTTTGCCGCGAAGGTGAAAAACCAACGCCGCGCCTGGGGCTTCCGCACCCGGGCCTGCCGGACCGCTGGCACCCACGACGAGGTACGCAAGGCCTGCCGGCAGCTACTCGACGAGTACAACGGGCCGGCTGAGCCCGCCCCGCAGACCCGCAGCCTGCAGTTCATCAACTCCAAGACCAAGGGGCAGGGACTGTTGTTCCGCGGTCCGTCGGCGGAGATCGGAGCGCTTCGCCACGCGGCCCACACCGCGGCGGCGAAGGCGGTCGGCGAGGACAACGTCGACGCCGAGGCCTGCGGTGAGGCCTTCGCCAACTTCCTCTCCGAGGGCGCGCCCGGATCAGTTGTGCACGCGGTGGTCGGGTTGAGCCTGAATGAGGCGGTGCGCATCGAGGACGGCCACGGCGACGACATCGAGTTGGTCGCCTCGGATGGCTCGCGAATGACGGGCTCGGAGTTCCTTCAGCGCCTGCTGCGCCAGGCGGGCACCACCCGCCCCGCCGCAGAGCCCGGCGACGAAGCCGAAGCCGCCACCGCGGCGGACGCCGGCACTGATGATTCGCGGGGACACCGCGACCAGGCAACCGGAAACCTGGCTGGCCTCCGGCCCGGCGGCCAACTGGTTCCCGTCCCGGACACCGACGCCGAGAACGCCGAGGACGCTGCGGACCTGGAACTGTTCGCCGCGGAGATCCCGACGAGGATCCCGGAGATGATCTTCGACGCCGACTCGATGATCATGCTCGTCCACCCGACCCAGGGCCCGAGCAACCTGTACCGGACAAGACGCTTCGCCAACGGCAAGCAGCGCACGATGCTCGGCGCCACCTTCGGGGTGTGTGCCCATCCGGAGTGCAACCAGCCGGCGGAGTTCTGCCAGGCCGACCACGACATCGCGTGGGTGCGTGGCGGGATGACCAACATCGACAACCTGACGCCGCTGTGCAAGTACCACAACGCCGCCAACGACGACGATCCGGAAGGCCCGGTCCGTCACGGTCGGATCGAACGCGACGGTCTGGACGTCTACCGGGTGTTGCCGGGTGGTCGGAAGCAGCGGGATGCCACGCCGACTCTGGCGCGGCGGATGATGGCCGAGCACGCCGCCCGCCGCACCGCCCGGGCCGCTTAAACCGCCGAAACACCCACCCCGCCTGGGCTGACCGGCAGTCCCGCCCACTCGCGGTAGCGCGTGGGGGTCCTCGCTGCCGCCATCACGCCGGTCACCGCCTTCGAACCACAAAACCCGGTCCACTGGCCGGGCGATTCGGCGTGCCCTCACGGGGAATGCTCCGGACGCAGCCGCCGTAGTAGCCCGATCAGCCCTCTCCGCTCCCGCTTAGCCACGGCACGGCAGGCGGATCACGCCGGTCACCGCCTTCGAATCACAGAACCCGGCCGCGTCACTGCACCGCGAGCCGCCCGACGGGGGAGCGCCCCACGCACAGCTCCAGCCCGTCGCGCGCGCTGACCTCGAGCCGCTCGCCGCCGCCCTCGAGCTGCACCCACACCTGGTTCAGCCCCGCGCGCGCCGGCACCGCGACCTCCTGCCCGTCGAGCCGCAGCGCGAACTCGCCGTCGCGGTCGGCGAAGTAGTTGAACTCCACGACCCACTCGGCGTCCATCAACGGCCCGTCCAGTTCGAGCGCCTCACTGCCGGTCACCCGTGCCCCGCAGCCGGGATCGTCGCCGGGCACCGTCGCGCGCATCGTCACCAGCCCGGCGGGCACGAGCCGCCCGTCGGCGTCGACGAGCGTGGGCTCGCGCGTCCAGTCCGCCACCACCTCGTCGCCGCCGAGCCCCGGCGCGATCGCCGAGAGTCGGTTGTACGGGTGCACCACCGGCAGCAGTACGTCGGCGGGCAGGTCCTGGTCGAGGATCGGCCCGTCGTGGCCGGCGAGCTCGCCGCGCAGCGTCGTCACGTAGTCGTGCGTCGGCTGCTGCGCCCACGACCGCGCGTACGCGAGCGTCGAGACCCCGGCCGAGACCGCCAGCGCCACGCCCAGCACACCGGCCGCGCGCCGCCACCGCAGCGCGCCCCGCCCCGCCAACGTCACGGCGAGCCCGGCGGCGAGCAGCACGGCGGCCTCGGAGAAGTGCCGCAGCGTCAGCGTGATCTCGAGCGCGGTGTCGGGCCCGCCGCGCGCCACGCCGAGCGCGAGCAGCGGCAGCACCGGGTAGACGAGCCCCGGCACCCACGCCAGCGCGCGCCGCCCGGACCACACGAGCACCGCCACCAGAACGACCGCGCCCGCGATCACCCCCGCGACCCCGGCGTCGGCGAACGGCGGGCCCGGCTGCCACCGCGGCCACGCCCACGGCCCGCCGGCGAGCGTCGGCAGGAGCCCGTGCACCCAGCCGTGCCAGGTCAGCTCACTTGCCGACGGCCCCGTGCCCCAACCCCGCGGGTCCCCGACGGCGAGCGCGTAGACGACGGCCCAGATTGCCGACGCCGCGCCTGCCCCCGCGCTCAGCGCCAGCACCGCCGTGCGAGGTGCCTCCGGGCCCGTAGGGCGCCTCGACGGCTGGGCGGGAGTCCGTCCCCGTCGGCTGGCCAGGTAGCAGACGAGGAAGCCGGGCACGACGACGGCGGCGGCCATCGCCCGTTCGCTGAACAGGCAGCCGGCCAGCACGATCGCCGCGACACCCGAAGCAGACCTCAACGCGGGCCCCAGCTGTGTCGTCGTGCGGAATCTGGTTGCCGCGGTGGTTCGTTCGGCACTCCGGCCACCGGCTCCGGCGTGCTCGCGAACGTCGAGCGTCGCGCGTGAGTGACCACGGTGATCAGGAATCCGGTGGGAACCGGCGCGTTTGAGGGTGCGGACCGAGAGCGCGAGCGCCGCGGCCAGGGCGGCGTGCAGCGGCAGGACGTTGACCGCGTTGGCCAGCCACGTCGTCGACGTCAGCGTCAGTGGCGTGAGCAGGTAGGCCGCCAACGGCACCGCCGCCCACCGCCCCGGGCACAGCTCCGCGCACAGCCAGGCCACCGCGACCGCCGCACACAGCTGCAGCAGAGCGAGCGTGCCGACGGCCGCCGGCCAGCTCAGCCCCGCCGAGTGGGCGAGCACGTACTCGATGAGCCACGCCCCGGGCATCAGGTGCCCGTCGTGCGGCGTGGCCAATAGCCCAAACAACTCCTGGGCAGCCAAACCACTCGGCCCACCGGCGTCCGCGCCTGCGCCGTCCGCGGCACCGTCTCCGACACCCATGGCCTGCGCGAAGAGCGTCAGGTCGTCCCAGTAGAACCACCCGCGCGCCGCCACGGCCGTGCGCAGCGCGACACCGGCGACGGTGACCACCGCCAACCACGCCACGGTGGTCCGCGCGGTGCGGGAGGCGGGCGCGACGTCGTCAATCATGGCTCAACCCCCGAACAGTGCGGCGATGCCCAGCATCACGGGCAGCGCCAGGAAGGTGGACAGGAACACGGTGTCGCGCGCGACGATCTCGCCCTTTCGGTAGGTCGCTGCGTAGTTGTAGACGTTCTGCGCCGTCGGCAGCGCGGCGAGGATCAGCGCGGCGTAGAGCTGCGTGCCCGACAGCCCCAGCCCGAGGCCGAGCACCAGCGCGACGGCCGGCATCAGGACCAGCTTCATAGCCGTGGCCACCAGCGCGGCCGGGCGGTCGGCGGGGGAGTCGAGCATCTTCTGCTCGGTCAGCGAGGCGCCGAAGCTCATCAGGATCAGCGGGATCGACGCCCCGCCGAGCAGCTCCAGCGGCGCCATGACCGGTTGCGGGATCTCCCAGCCGGCCAGGCAGACCACCAGGCCCGCGACCGAGCCGAGCACCAGGGGAGTGGCCAGGGCCTCGCGGAGCGAGTGGCCGATGCGGCGCGCACGGGAGGCGCCGCGGTGGTCCTCGGCGGTGATCAGCGCCAGGATCAGCGGGGTGAACAGCACCACCTGCAGCACGATCACCGGCGCGACGTAGGCGCCCGTGCCCAGCACGTAGATGCCCACGGGCAGGCCGATGTTGTTGGAGTTGACGTAGCTGGCCGCCGCCGCGCCCATCGTCGTGGTGGCCAGGTCACGGCGGAAGAACACCGCCGAGACGGCCGCGTAGATCAGCGCGGTCACGACCGCCGCCAGCAGGCTGACCAGGATGACCGGGGAGAACAGCTCCTTTTGGTCGGACTTGGCCACGACCGTGAACAGCAGCGCCGGGGTGGCCGCGTGGAAGGCGACGCGGTTGAGCACGAGGCGCCCGCCGTCGCCGCCGAAGACGCCGGCCCTGCCCAGCGCGAAGCCCGCGCCGACCACCGTGAAGATGATGGCGAAGCCGGTGACCACCCCGATCATGGCGTCACACCCCGGGCAGCCAGCCGGTCGGCGCCAGGGCCAGGGCCGCGGCGGTCAGCAGCGCCCACACGAGCATCGCGCGGCCCGTGGCACCCAGCACCGGGATGAGGTCCTTGCCCAGCGCCCCGCCGACGACCGGGCGCGCCCCGGCGAGGACCAGGGGCGCGGCGACCAGCCCGGCCAGCGCCGGCCAGGTGGCGAACGCCAGCGCCACCGAGGCGACCAGCGGCATGCACGCCAGCGCGACGAACATCCGGCGCGAGCCGGCGTCGCCCAGGCGCACCGCCAGGGTGATCTTGCCGGTCGCGGAGTCGGAGGGGATGTCGCGCAGGTTGTTGGCCAGGTTGACCGACGCGGAGATCGAACCGACGGCCACCGCGCAGACGACACCGGTCCAGTCGACGCGTCCGGCCTGCGTGAACTGGGTTCCCAGCACGGCGACCAGGCCGAAGAAGATGAAGACGGCGGCCTCGCCGAGGCCCCGGTAGCCGTAGGGGTTCTTGCCGCCGGTGTAGAACCAGGCGCCGGCGATGCAGGCCGCGCCGACGAGGATGAACCACCACGCGCTGGCCAGCGACAGCGCGATGCCGGCGACCGCCGCCACACCGAAGCAGCCGAACGCCGCGGCCTTGACCTTGCGCGGGGCGACGAGCCCGGAGCCGGTCAGGCGCAGCGGGCCGGAGCGGTCGTCGTCGGTGCCTCGGATGCCGTCGGAGTAGTCGTTGGCGAAGTTCACCCCCACGATCAGGGCCCAGGCGACGACGAGCGCGAGCAGCGCGCGCCACCAGCTGAACCCGCCGAGGTAGGCGGCCGCGCCCGAGCCGACGACGACGGGGGAGATGGCGTTGGCCCAGGTGTGCGGGCGCGCGCCCTCCTTCCAGTCGGCGAAGGTGGCGGTGCGTCGCGCACCGTCGGGGGCGCCGGCCGCGGGGCCGGTGGGGGTTTCGGGAACGTCGGACATGGCTGCCATTGTCGCGCAACGTGGTGCGCCCCGCCCACGCCGGGGCCGTGGCGGTGGTAAGAATCTTGGGAGTCGCGGCGCACGGCCGCGCGCGTTCGACGCGAACGGCAACATGAGCAACCAGAGAGGAGTCCGCCGGATGTGGGTCAGCTACGTCGCCGGCCAGGTGGTCTCCTTCGTCTTCACGCTCTTCCGCCTGATCCCGCTGGCGTGGGCGAACCGCGTCGGCGGTGCGCGCATCCCGGCCGAGGGTGATGTGGTGGTCTCGCTGACCACGCACGGCCGCCGCCTGGCCACGGCGTTCTACGCGGTCGAGTCGGTCGCGCGCGGCAGCCGCCCGGCGCCGATCGTGCTGTGGCTGGACCCGGAGGACTTCGACGGGCCGTGGCCGCCGAGCCTGCGCCGCCTGGTCGACCGCGGCCTGCAGGTCCGTCGCGGCAGCGGCGACCTGGGCCCGCACGCGAAGTACTTCGACATGTTCCGCGCGGTGGCGGGCACGGACACCCGCGTGGTCACCGTCGACGACGACATCATCTACCCCGAGTGGTTCCTGGAGAAGCTGCTCGAGGTCGGCGGCCTGCGCCCGGACACGGTGGTGGCCTACCGCGCGCACCGCGTCGAGCTGCGCGACGGCCGGCTGCTGCCGTACATGCGCTGGACGGCGGCGGACACATGCCGGGCCAGCGTGCTGCACTTCGCCACGGGCGTCTCGGGTGTGTGCTACGCGCCGGCGTTCGTGGACTACGTCGCCGCGCGCGGCGAGGAGTCCCGCCGCGTCGCCCCGCGTGCCGACGACGTCTGGCTGCACCTGTGCGCCCTGCGTTCCGGTTTCCGCATCCGCCAGGTCTTCGCCAAGCCGCGAAACTTCGCGATCGTGCCCCTGACCCAGCGCGGCGCCCTCGTGCGCCGCAACGGGCCGGGCGGCGGCAATGACGCGCAGATCGCGCGCGCCTACACGATTGACGACGTCGCGGTGCTCGCCGCCGCGGCTGCGGCCGAGGACTAGGGCGCGTTCCCCACGTTTTCCTGTGCAGAAGGGGGCCCCGTGTGATGCGCTCCTTCGACCGTGGAGCCGCCCGCTCAGCGGAGTGAAGTCCGCTGAGCGGTTGGCGGCGTATCGCCAGGCACAGCCCGGCAGAGGTTAGCTGAACAGGGCGGCGACGGCGGGGCGGTCGACCTTGCCCGTCGCCGTCAGCGGCAGCGCCGCGACGCGGCGCAGCTCCTTGGGCCACTGCCAGCGGGGCAGCTCGGCGAGCGCCTCGTAGATCTCGGCCGGCGAGGCCGTGCCGGTGTAGGCGGCGACGGCCGCCTGGCCCAGGCGCGGGTGCGCCACGCCGGCCACGCACGCGGCGTCGACACCCGGCACGCGCAGCAGCTCGGTCTCCACGACCTCGGGGTGCAGCTTGAGCCCGCCGGTGTCGATGACCGCGTCGAGGCGGCCCTTGACCACGAGGCGGCCGTCGGCGTCGAAGGCGCCGGCGTCCGAGGTCGCCCACCAGCCGTCCTCGGCGAAGGACTCGTGGCCGGGGCGGTTGCGGTAGCCGTGCGCGATCGTCGCGCCGCCCAGGTGGATGCGTCCGGAGGCGCCGATCTTCACGCGCGCGCCGGGGATGGGGCGACCGTCGTAGATGCAGCCGCCGGCGGTCTCGGAGGCGCCGTAGGTCGCCACGACGTGGATGTCCAGGCGCTCGGCGGCGGCGCGGGTGTGGGGGTCGAGCGCGGCGCCGCCGACGAGGATCGCGTCGAAGTGGCGCAGCGCGTCGATGCCCTCGAGGGTGTCCATGGCCTTCATCAGCTGCATCGGGGTCAGCGAGGTGTAGACGCGGTCGCCGGTGGCGGCCAGCTCGGCGGCGCCGCCGGCGAAGGCGTGCACGTCGAAGCCCGACGAGAGGTCGAGGCACCAGGGGTCCACGCCCGCCACCAGGGCGCGCACCAGCACCTGCAGGCCCGCGATGTAGTGGGCGGGCATGGCCAGCAGCCACTGGCCCTCGCCGCCGAGGACGCGGTGGGTGGCGTCGGCGCCGGCGACGAGGTTGGCCGGGGTCAGCTGCGCGCCCTTCGGCGTGCCCGTGGAGCCCGAGGTGCCCACCACCAGGGCGATGGCGGGGTCGATGGGGCGGCCGGCGCCCTGGGAGGAGCGCAGCAGCTCGGCGCGGCCGGGGTCGTCCGCGGGCACCGGCAACAGCGAGACCCCGCCGCTGATCGCCTGCTCGAGGTCGGGCAGGATCGCGGCGGGGTCGTGCGCGTCGACGGGGAGAACGTCGAGGTTACGGAGGGCCATGGCGGTCGATGTTACGCGGGGCGCGCGGGCGCGGCCCGGGTGGTTCGGGCACTGCGGGAGTGCCCGGGGGAAGGTGTGCTTCGGTGGGGTTAGGCGGTCTTGGTGGTGCGGGTGGCGGCCGCGTCGTCGACGTCGGTCTCGGCGGCGGTCACGCGGCGGCGGTTGAGCACGGCGTCGACGCTGAAGAGCCCGGCGCCGGCGCCGGCCAGGGCGAGGGCGGCGGCACCGATGGCGCCGACCAGCTCAAAGCCGCCGTCGGCGGCGGCGACGCCGTTGCCCATGTGGGCGAAGAAGTAGGCGCCGAGCATGACCAGGAAGACCAGGGAGCCGGCGATCGGGGTCATCAGGCCGATCAGCAGCAGGATGCCGCCGCCGAGCTCGATGACCGCGGCGACCACGGCGGCGACCGAGGCGAGCGGCACGCCCATGGAGGCGAAGTTGTCGGAGTAGTCGGCGAGGTGACCGAACTTGTCCCAGCCGTGGTAGATCAGGATGACGCCCAGGATGACGCGGGCGAGGAGCAGTGCGACGTTCTTGAATGCTGACATGACACCAAAACGTAGCAGCCGCGTTTCCCCGGGGCAATAGCTGGGCCGGATTTTTCGCGGCCGTACGTCTGCGGCCGCTGAGGAGACCCTTAGCCGGGCACCGGGCACACGGTGTCGGCAACCGCCTCGACGGGGCGCGGGCGCTTGCCCCGCAACGTGCGCCGGCGCGGCTACCGGATGATGACGGTCAGCCGGGGAATCTCGTGCGCCGGCGTGCACCACGCGCCACGTACCGCCCGTGGGCCGCGGCGCCCGGTTCGCCGGCCCACCCGGCCGCACGTGCACGCCGACGCGCACCACCGGGACGTCGTCAAGCGGGCGCGGATATGTTGTAGCCATGCACTTCCGCAGGGGTGACCTGATCCTCGCTGGCGCCGCCGCGCTGCTCGCGGTGGTCTACCTCCTCGCCGTGGACTCGCCGCACACCGCGGCGCAGGCCGTGCTGTCCTGGGGGTTCGTCGCCGCGGCCGCCGTCTACCGCACGCGCCCGCGCGCCTCGGCGGTGGCGGTCCTCGTGCTGCTCGGCCTGTGGGCCGTGGTGTGGCTGACCGCGCCGGTGAGCCTCGGCGTGACCCCGTGGCTCGTCTTCGCGCTGCTGGCCGTCTACGGCGCCGAGCGCTACGTCGGCTCGCGCGTCTTCGGCCGCGCGGTGCTCGGCGTCGCGATGGCCGGCGCGCTGGTCTCGCCGGTGATGTGGACCTTCGGCACGAACGTCGACTGGCACTACCGCACCGGCGTCGACTGGGCCGTGACCCTGACCGCGCACTGGGCGCTGCTCGTCGTCGCGCATCTGCTCGCCGCCGAGCAGCGCACCCGCGCCCGCGCGCGCGAGGACCACCTCGCCGCGCTGCGCGAGGAGGAGCGCCTCACCCTCGCCCGCGAGCTGCACGACGTGCTCGCCCACTCCCTGGTGCTGATCAAGGTGCAGGCCAACGCAGGGCTCGTCGCCGGCGAGGAGCGCGCCGCGCTGACGCAGGTGCGCGATATGAGCTCCGAGGCGCTCGGCGAGGTGCGCGGGATGGTCGACGCGCTGCGCGACCACGACGCCCGCCTCGAGCCGACCGCGCAGCTGGCCGGGCTCGACGGGCTGCTCGACTCCTTCCGCGCCGCCGGGCTCGACGTCGGGTACCGCGGCACGCCGCCGGCGCGGCTGACCGGGCTGCCAGCCGTGATCCAGCTCGCCGCGGTGCGCATCATCTCCGAGGCGCTGACCAACGCCGTGCGCCACCAGGTCGACGCCCGCGCCGTGGTCACCCTCGCCGCGGTGCCGGGTGCCGACGCCGCGCTGACCGTCACCGTCGCCTCCACGGGCCCGGACCGGCCCGGTTCCGGCTCCGGCTCAGGCCACGGCGGCGGCAAGGGGCTGCTCGGCCTGGCGGAGCGCGCCCGCGCCGTCGGCGGCTCGCTGCGCACGGAGCACGCCGGCGACGTCTTCACCGTCCACGCCGAACTGGGGAGGCGCCCGTGATCCGCGTGCTGCTCGCCGACGACCAGGCGCTGCTGCTCGGCGCCCTGACCACGATCCTCAACGCCCAGGACGACATCCGGGTCACCGCCACCGCGGCCGACGGCGCGGCGGCCGTGCGCGCCGTGCGCGAGGCCGCCGGCGGCGTCGACGTCGCCGTGCTCGACATCCGCATGCCCGGCCTCGACGGCATCGCCGCCGCGCGCGAGATCCTCGCGCTGCCGGACGCGCCGGCCGTGATGATGCTGACCACCTTCCGCGACCCCGCGCTCGTGCGCTCCGCCATCGCCGCCGGGGTGCACGGCTTCCTGCTCAAGGACGCCGAGCCGGACGTGCTTGCCGACGCCGTGCGCACCGTCGCCCGGGGCGAGTCCGTCCTGGCCAGCGGGGTGACCGGCCCCGTGCTGGAGGGGTACCGGCAGGCGGTGGCCGCCCGCAGTGCGCTGCGGCCCGAGGAACGCCAGGGCCTCAGCCTGCTGACGGCCCGCGAGTTGGAGGTGCTCGCCGAGATCGGGCGCGGGGCGACGAACCCGGAGATCGCCGAGTCGCTGCACATCGCCGAGACGACCGTCAAGACCCACGTGTCGAACCTGCTGGCCAAGCTCGGCGCGCGCGACCGGGTGGCGCTGGTGCTCCTCGTGCAGCGCGCCGGGCTGCTGCCGGGGCGGGGGCAGGGCTGACCTGCGGCGGCTGCCCGGCACAAGGGCGGTGCATCACCTGTCGGCGCTGGCCCGCCTCCTACCGCGGTAGGAGACGATCGCGCGGAAACGGTCCCGCGGCCCGATGTGCGCTCCCCGCCCGGCCGGGGAGCATCGGCCCCATGAACGAACACCGTGATCCCGCGCACCTCGGGCGCCCAGAAGACGTCGCTTCCGCATCACCGGCCACGGCGGCTCTCGCTTGCGCCGGGGTGACCGTCTCCCTCGGTGGGCGCCGCGTCCTCGACGACGTCGCTCTCGCCGCCCGCCCGGGCCGCGTGCACGCCCTGCTCGGGCGCAACGGCGCCGGCAAGTCCACCCTCTTCTCCGTGCTGCTGGGCCTGCTCGGGCCCGACGCCGGCACCGTCACCGTCGCGGACGCCCCCTTCACCCGCGACTCGCTGCGCCACATCGGCGCCTCCGTCAACGGCCCGGCCTGCTACGGCCACCTCTCGGCGCGCGCCAACCTGCGCGTGCACACCACGCTGCTCGGCCTGCCCGACGCCGAGGCCGACCGGGTGCAGGCGCTCGTGGGGCTCGGCGACGTCGGGAAGAAGAAGGCCAGGAACTTCTCCACGGGCATGAAGGCGCGCCTGGCGCTGGCACAGGCGCTGCTCGGCGAGCCGGAGATCCTCGTGCTCGACGAGCCGCAGAACGGGCTCGACCCGCAGGGCATCGCCGACCTGCGCGGATTCCTGCGCGAGCGCGCGGCCCGCGGCGGCACCGTGCTGGTCAGCTCGCACCAGCTCGGCGAGGTCCGCCACCTCGCCGACGACGCCACCGTGCTCGCCGGCGGGCGGGTGCGCTACTCCGGCCCGCTCGCCGGACTCGCCCCCGGCGCCGACGGCGACCTCGAGACCGCCTTCCTCCGCCTGACCGCCGAGGACGCCCGATGAGCGCGCCGCACGCTGCCGCCGCCCGCCGGCCGCGCTACCTGCGCGCCGAGCTGATCCGCGCCCGCGGCTCCGCGCTGGCCCGCCTGCCGCTGCTCGGCCTGCTGCTCGGCGCGATCACCGCGTTCTTCGGCCCGCTCTCGGCGCCCCCGGGTGCCGACGCCGCCACCGTCCTCAACTGGCAGGGCCTCTACCTGACCGGCATGGCCGCCCCGCTCGTCGGCCTCTTCGCCGCCGTCGCCGAGTCCCGCGAACGCACCGCCCGCGCCGGCGGCACCGCGTGGCGGTCGGTCTCGGTGCACCGGCAGCGCGCCGCCCGCCTGGCGGTGGTCTGGCTGGCCGTCGCGGCCTTCCACGTCCTCAACTTCGGGGTGACCTTCCTCGCCGCCGCGCTGCTGGGCATGGCCCGGGCGTGGCTGGTCGCGGCGGTCGGTGCGGCGGCGCTGCTCGGCGCGCTCGGCGTGGCGGGGCTGGCCGCGGCCCTGGCCCGGCGCCGCGGCACGGTCGCGGTCCTGGTCGCCGGCGTGATCTGGCAGGCCGCGGGCATCGCGGTCGCCGCGCCGTGGTGGTGGGCGCTGCCGCCGACGTGGCCGTTGCGCCTGGTCCTGCCGCTGCTCGGCGTGCAGTTCAACCTCCTGCCGCTCGAGCCGGGCTCACCGCTGGCCGCCCAGACGCCCTGGTGGCCGGCCGCGCTGTGCTGCCTGCTCGTGCTGCTCGGCGCCGCCGCCGCGGTCCTGGTCCCGCCCCGCGAGCGCCGCCCCCGCCCGATTGCCGACGCCCCGCCTGGCTCCGCGGGCGCGGTACCGCCCGCCGTCCGGCGCGGTGCGGATTTCCGGGACGCGGGGACGGTCGCAGAGAGGCCCGCTGACGCGTTCGTCCATGGGGAGTCCGGGCATCCGGGGCCCGGTTCTGAGCCGGGTGCGCGGCACGCACCCGGGGTTGCGCCTGCTGCGCAGGAGCCCATGGTGCAGGTCGTGCCTCGCCCGGCGCTGTCGGCCGCGGGCTCGGCCGCCGCTGCCCTGCGGGCGACCGCGCGGGTGGCCGCCACCCCGGCGGTGCTCGTCGCGGTGGGGCTCAGCGTGCTCGCGCTGGCGGCCACGGCGGCGGTCTACGACGCCTCGTACGTGCGCGGCCTGTTCGTCTTCGCGGTGCTGCCGCTGGGCGCCGGGGTGCTGCCCGTGCTGGTCTGGCCCGCGCTGGCGGGGGCCTGGCCGCTGGCCCGGGTGGAGAACCCCCGCGTGCCGGTGGCTCTCGTGGCGTGGATTTTCCTGGTCGTCGCCGGCATGTGCCTGGTCGCCGCCGTCGCCGTGGCAGCCGCCGGAGTCGGCGAGGGCGTGGACCCCGCGGCGGCGGGCGCCGCTCTGGTCCGCTGGGCGGCCGTAGCCTGCCTGAGCGGGTGCGTGCTCGCGGCCGTCGCGCTCGCGCTGACCGTGCGCCTCGGCACCGCGTGGGCCGTCGCCGCGGCCGTGGTGTGGACGGTGGTCTCGGCGACGCTCGGCGGCGACGTGCTCGCGCAGACCGTGCTGTGGCTGCCCGCCCTGCCGTCCTGGGCGCAGACCGCGGACATCGCCGCGCGTTTCATCGCCGTCGCCGCGCTCGGCCTGCCGCTGCTCGCCGCCGCGACCTGGGCCGCCCGCCGCGCCCTGCTTTCCGTGCGTCAATAGAGGCGGGCGCCCACGCCGCACGCACGCGCCGACGGCGCCCACCGGGACGTCGTCAATCGCAGGTCAGTAGTAGTAGGGGAACCGCGACCAGTCCGGCTCGCGCTTCTCCAGGAAGGAGTCGCGGCCCTCGACGGCCTCGTCGGTCATGTAGGCCAGGCGCGTCGCCTCGCCGGCGAAGACCTGCTGGCCCATCATGCCGTCGTCGGCCATGTTGAACGCGAACTTGAGCATGCGCTGCGCCGTCGGCGACTTGCCGTTGATCTCGCGGGCCGCGCGCACGGCCTCGTTCTCCAGCTCGCCGTGGTCGGCGACGATGTTGACCGCGCCCATGCGCTGCATCGTCTCGGCGTCGTAGGTGCGGCCCAGGAAAAAGATCTCGCGCGCGAACTTCTGGCCCACCTGCCGGGCCAGCAGCGCCGAGCCGAAGCCCGCGTCGAAGGAGCCGACGTCGGCGTCCGTCTGCTTGAAGCGGGCCTCCTGCCGCGAGGCGATCGTCAGGTCGCAGACCACGTGCAGCGAGTGCCCGCCGCCGGCCGCCCAGCCGTTGACCACGGCGATGACGACCTTCGGCATCGTGCGGATCAGGCGCTGCACCTCGAGGATGTGCAGCCGGCCGCCCTCGGCCTTCGCGCGCGCGGCGTCGACGGTCGAGGCGTCGGCGGTGGCGTCGTCGTGGCGGTGCTCGGTGGCGTACTGGTAGCCGGAGCGGCCGCGGATGCGCTGGTCGCCGCCCGAGCAGAACGCCCAGCCGCCGTCCTTGGCGCTCGGCCCGTTGCCGGTGAGCAGCACGCAGCCGACGTCCGGGGTGCGCCGCGCGTGGTCGAGCGCGCGGTAGAGCTCGTCGACGGTGTGCGGGCGGAAGGCGTTGCGCACCTCGGGGCGGTCGAAGGCGATGCGCACGATGCCGTCGGCGCGGGTCTCGCCCACGTGGCGGTGGTAGGTGATGTCGGTCAGGTCCTCGAAGCCGGGGACGGGCCGCCACTGCGCGGCGTCGAAGGGCTGGTCGGTGCTGTAGCTCGGCTGCTTCATGCCCGCCCAGTCTAGGGCGCGCCCGCCTACGCTGGCGGGCATGACCGTCCAACCGCCGCCGCCCGTCCTGCCCTCGCCACTGCCCGCCGTCGACGAGATCCTCGCGCGCACCCGTGTGGTCGCCCTGCCGATGCGCGTGCGCTTCCGCGGGGTGACCGTCCGCGAGGCGGCGCTCATCGAGGGGCCCGCCGGCTGGGGCGAGTTCGCGCCGTTTCTCGAGTACCCGCCGGCCGAGGCCGCCGCGTGGCTGGCCGCCGGCCTCGAGGCCGCCTGGCTCGGCCTGCCTGAGCCTGCCGCCGGATCCGTCGAGGTCAACGCCACCGTGCCCGCCATGGACCCGGCCGGCGTGCCCGGGCTGCTCGAGCGCTACCCCGGCTGCACCACCGTCAAGGTCAAGGTCGCCGAGCGCGGACAGACGCTTGACGACGACCGCGCGCGCGTCGCCGCCGTGCGCGCCGCGCGCCCGGGCGCGGTGGTGCGCGTGGACGCCAACCGGGGCTGGAGCGTGGCCGAGGCGGTGCGCGCGGCCGAGGAGCTGGGCGAGCTTGCCTACCTGGAGCAGCCGTGCACGACCGTCGCCGAGCTCGAGCGGCTGCGCGCGGAGCTGGATCGGCGGGGGATTGCCACCCCGATCGCCGCCGACGAGTCGATCCGGCGCGCCGCCGACCCCTACCTGGTCGCCGAGTCCGGGGCGTGCGGCTGGGCGGTGCTCAAGGTCGCCCCGCTCGGCGGGGTGCGCCGGCTGGCCGCGATCGCCGAGCACCTGCGGGGTGCCGACATGCACGTCACGGTCGCCAGCGCGCTGGATACGGCGGTGGGCATGAACGCGGGGCTGGTCGCGGCCTCGCTGCTCTCCGAGGCGCCGGCCGGGCTGGCCACGCAGTCGCTGTTCGAGGCCGACGTCGCGGCCCCACGCGAGCTCGTCGGCGGGCGGCTGCCCACCGCACCTGCGGTGCCCGAGCCGGACCGGCTGGCGGAGCTGGCCGCGGCGCCGGAGCGGCGGGACTGGTGGTTCGAGCGCATCCGCGCCGCGCACGCCTGCCTGGCGGAGGCGCACCAGGGGTAGGGGAGCAGCGCGCCCGCGGCCGGCCTACCCCGCCCGGGCGACCGGAGAGCGGCCCCTACAGTGGGGCCCATGAGCGCTGAACCCACCCAGAGCACCGCAGCGGCTGCGGCGGCCCCGAGCGACCCGACCGACGACGGCATGATCCACGTGCGCGGCGCGCACCTGCACAACCTCGCCGGCGTGGACGTCGACGTGCCGCGCGGCCAGCTGGTCGCGGTGACCGGAATCTCGGGCTCGGGCAAGTCCTCCCTGGCCTTCGGCACCGTCCACGGCGAGGCGCAGCGCCGCTACTTCGAGTCGGTCGCCCCGTTCGCCCGCCGCCTCATCGGCTCGGCGACGGACCCGCAGGTCGAGGCCGTCGAGGGCCTGCCGCCGTCGGTGGCGCTGCAGCAGAACACCTCGGCCGGCGGGGCGCGTTCGACGGTGGGCACCGTCTCGACGATGTCGAACACGGTGCGCCTGCTCTACTCGCGCGTCGGCGACTACCCGGCCGGTCTCACCCGCCTCGACAGCGACCACTTCTCGCCGAACACGGCCGTGGGCATGTGCCCGGACTGCCAGGGCACGGGCGTGCGGTACGAGCCCACCGAGGCCTCGATGGTCCCGGACCCCTCGCTGAGCATCAACGACGGCGCGATCAAGGCCTGGCCCGGGGCGTGGGCGGGCAAGAACTTCCGCGACATCCTCGACACCCTGGGCATGCCCATGGACACCCCGTGGCGCGACATCGACCAGGCCACACGCGACTGGATCCTGTTCACCGACGAGACCCCCGTGGTCACCGTGACCCCCGACCGCCGCGCCGACCAGGTGGAGAAGCAGTACCAGGGCACCTGGCGCTCGACGGCGAACTACCTGCGCAAGACGCTCGCCGAGACCGAGTCGGACACGCTGCGCAAGCGCACCATCTCCTTCATGGAGGAGTCCGTCTGCCCGACCTGCGACGGCCGCCGCCTCGGCCGCGACGCGCTGTCGGTGACCTACGCCGGCCTGCCGATCGACGAGCTGGGGCAGGTGCCGCTGGAGCGCCTCGCCGACATGCTTGCCGACGTCGCGCACGCCTCCTCCGAGGCCGAGCGCCTGCTGCTGGGTGCCCTGCGCCCCATCCTGGACTCCGCGCTCGAGCTGGGCCTGGGGCATCTGTCGCTGGACCGCCCGGCGCGCACGCTCTCGGCCGGCGAGCTGCAGCGCGTGCGGCTGGCCTCGCAGCTCAAGACGGGCCTGTTCGGGGTGATGTACGTCCTCGACGAGCCCTCGGCGGGGCTGCACCCGGTGGAGCGTCAGGCGGTGCTCGACATCGCGCGGCGCTTCATCGCCCAGGGCAACACGGTCATGCTCGTCGAGCACGACATGGACCTGGTGGCGGCCTCGGACTGGATCGTCGACGTCGGCCCGGGGGCCGGCGCCGGCGGCGGGCGCATCGTCTACTCCGGGCCAACCGCCGAATATTTGGCGGCGGTGCGGGGCGAGCCCCGGCAGGCGGAACAACCGCAGGGCGCCGACTCCGCCGGGCATGTGCCGGGCACCGGAGCGGACGGGACGGCTGCGGGGAGCAGCGACGCGCCGGGCACGGACTCCGCAGGCCCAGCCGGGGAGGCCGAGCGCGCCGGGAACGCCGTGCAATCCCCGACGGCCGCGGCCCTGGCCGCGGGCGCGCCGCGCCTCAACGACGCACCGCGGGCGGCGTCGGGAATGCTGGAGCTGCACGGGGCGTCGTCAAGAACGGTGCGCGACCTGGACCTGGAGGTCGGCTTCGGGCAGTTCACGGTGATCGCGGGCGTGTCGGGCTCCGGCAAGACGACGCTGCTCGACATGCTCACCGACGCCGCCGAGGAGCAGGCCGGGCGCGTGCTGCCGATCTCGCAGAAGCCGATCGGGCGCACGCCGCGCTCGTGCCTGGCGACCTACACCGGCTTCTTCGACACGGTGCGCCGCCTGTTCGCCGGCACCGAGGGGGCCAGGAAGCGCGGCTGGACCGTCTCGCGGTTCTCCTACAACGTCAAGCAGGGCCAGTGCCCGACCTGCCGCGGCGAGGGCGAGATCGAGGTCGAGCTGGTCTTCCTGCCCGGCTCGTACACGACGTGCCCCGACTGCGGCGGGCGGCGCTACAACGACGAGACCCTCGAGGTCACCTGGAACGGCTACACCATCGCCGACGTGCTCGCCATGACCGTCGACGAGGCCGCCGAGGTCTTCGAGGACCAGCCCGTGATCACCACGCTGCAGTCGATGGGGCTGGGCTACCTGCGGCTCGGGCAGGGCGCGCCGACGCTGTCCGGCGGCGAGGCCCAGCGCATCAAACTGGCCACCGAGCTGACCAAGGCGCGGCGCGGGCGCACCGTCTACCTGCTCGACGAGCCGACCACCGGGCTGCACCCGGCCGACGTCGACCGGCTGCTCGCCGTGCTCGAGGGGCTCGCCGACGCCGGCGGGACCGTCATCGTCGTCGAGCACGACCCGCGGGTGATCGCCGCGGCCGACCGCGTGCTCGAGACCGGGCCGGGTGCCGGCGAGCGCGGCGGGCGCGTCATCGCCGACGCCACCCCGGCCCGCCTGGCCGCCGGCGACACCGCGACCGGTCGGGCGCTCGCCGCCGCGGGCCGGGAGCGCCGCGCGGGATAACCCACGGTTCGGCCCGGCGTGTGCCGGATGCGCGCCGGGAGGTTGCCGCGCTGGGGCGGCGTCATGCGGCGGCTCGTCTTCCGGCCGGTTTCCCGGATGACGGACGCCGCGCGCGCCGGTGCCCGACAGCGGACCCGACGCCGTTCCGCAGCCGCGGCTACGCCGACCGCCCGCGGACTGCCAGGCTGCGGCGGTAGAGTGCCCGCAAGCACGGCGTGCGCGCCCACGCGCCGCCGTCGAGAACGACCCCGGAGGAGCGAGATGGCCAACGACAACTACCGCTACGGCGGTTCCGACGACGACTCCACGCGCTACCTCGGACCCTCGTCACAGGGCCCCGGCCGGGGGCCGGAACCGGGGGGACGTCGCGACGGCCACGGCGACGGGGACGGCACGCGGTACCTGGGCGCGGCGTCGGAAAGCAACTACCGCGGCCGCCCGGGCGCGGACTCCACGCGCTACCTGGGCGCGGCCGACGAGCCGCCGCGCCAGTACATCCCGCCGCGCGACGAGCGTTACGACGACCCCGCCTACGACGACGGGTACTACGACGACGGCTACGACGACTACGACGAGCGCGGCCGCGACCTGCGCGACTTCGAGGAGCGGCCCCGTCGGCGCTCGGGCTCGGGCGGCTCAGGCTCGAACACGGGCAAGGTCATCGCCGTCACGCTGGCGGTGCTGCTGGCCGGCGCGCTGCTGTTCCTGCTGGGGCGCACCAGCGGCGGCGACGACGAGCCGACCGAGGTGACCACCACCGAGGAGATCACCTCCACCGAGCGCACCACCGTCACCGAGGAGCCGACCGAGCGCCGCTTCGAGCTGCCCAGCGAGATGCCGAGCTTCGACACCTCGCAGCTGCCCGAGCTGCCGGAGGAGGCGCCGACCGACGAGGCGCAGCTGCGCGAGCTGTGGGACCAGTTCCTCGACCGGCTCTCCGGCGGCGACGGCACGCAACCCGAGGGTGAGCCGACGCCGGACACCGCGGGCTGAAGCTGAGGCGGTGCGCACCGCGCACCGCACACCGCGCACGCCGACGCGGGCCGGGTGCCGCGCGCCGGGGCTCTAGAATCGGGGGCCATGAGCGATTCCCGTGATGCCGCCCCGCAGCCCTCTGCCCCGGACGCGACCGCGCTGGCCGCCGAGGTGGTCGACCGGCTCGCCGGCTTCGTCACCGACGTCGTCGTCTGCCCCGGCTCGCGCAACACGCCCCTGACCCTGGCGCTGACCGCGCGGCGCGACCTGCGCGTGCACGTCCGCGTCGACGAGCGCTCCGCCGCCTTCCTCGCCCTGGGTCTGGCCCGCGCGCAGCGCCGCTGCGTCGCGGTGTGCATGACCTCTGGCACGGCCGTGGCCAACTGCCTGCCCGCCGTCGTCGAGGCCGCCCAGTCGCACACCCCGCTGGTCGTCCTCGCCGCCGACCGTCCCGCCCGCCTGGTGGGCACCGGCGCCTCGCAGACCATCGTCCAGCGCGGCCTCTTCGGCGGCTACGCGCCGACGCTGCAGGTCGACCACGTCGGCACCGGCGAGGGCGCGGCCGAGGACATCGACGCCTTCCTCACCGCCCACCCGCAGGCCCACCTCAACGTCGCGCTGGACAACCCGCTGGTGCCGGCGGCCGCGCCCGGGCCCGTCGGCGAGCCCCGCACCACCGCGCCCCGCCCGCGCCCGGTCACCCCGGAGGTCGACCACGGCGAGGTCGCCGTCGACCTGAGCCGCGACACCCTCGTCATCGCCGGCGACGAGGCCTGGGAAGTCCCCGGCCTCGAGGAGGCGCCCACCATCGCCGAGCCGAGCGCGCCCGCCCCGCTCAACCCCGTCCACCCGTTGGCCGCCGCCGCGCTGCGCCCCGAGCAGGTCATCGTGGTGGGCCACCCCACCCTGCACCGCGCGGTGCTGCGCCTGGCCGCGGGCGTGCTTGACGACGCCGCGCCCGCCGACGCCGGCGGTTCCGCGGCGGGGCCTGCGCCGGGCGCCGGGGCGGCGCCCGAGGTGATCGTGCTCAGCCGCACGGAGACGGTCACCGACCCGGAGGGTGCGGCCTCCCGCGTCGGCTCCCGGGTCAAGACCTCGGGCGAGCCGCGCCGGGAGTGGCTCGCCGCCTGCGAGCGCGCCTCGCAGCTGGCCGCCGAGGCCGTGCGCGCCGGGCTGGCCGACTCCGAGTACGGCTTCACCGGCCTGCACGTGGCCGCCGCCGTGGCCGACGAGCTCGGCGACGGCGACACCCTCTTCGCCGCGGCGTCGAACCCCGTGCGCGACCTGTCCTGGGTCGGCCTGCCGTTCGCCGGCGTGCGCACGCTGACCCCGCGCGGGGCGGCGGGCATCGACGGCTCGGTCTCCCAGGCGATCGGCGCGGCCCTGGCAGCCCAGGCCGAACACCCCGAACTGCCGACGGCCCCGCGCACCGTCGCCCTGCTCGGCGACCTGGCCTTCCTGCACGACGTCGGCGGCCTGCTCATCGGCGCGGAGGAACCGCGCCCGGAGAACCTGACGATCGTGGTCGCCAACGACGACGGCGGCGGCATCTTCGAGTCCCTCGAGATCGGCGCGCCCGGTCTGCGCCCGGGCTTCGAGCGGGCCTTCGCCACGCCGACCGGCGTGGACCTGGGCGAGCTCTGCGCCGGCTACGGGGTGGAGCACGCACGCGTCGGAAATCTCGACGAGCTCGTCGACGCCCTCGTCGACGCCGCCGAGCACCCGCGCTTCCACGTCATCGAGGCGCGCACGACGCGGGCCACGCGGCGCGCGCTGAGCGAGACGGTGCAGAAGGTCGCCCTGCGCGCCGTCGGTGAGGACGCCGCCGCGCCGGCGGAGGACGCGTGATGGACGGCGGCGGGCTGCGCAAGCGCGTGCGCCAGTTCATCGTGGCGCTCTACGTGCTGGCGTGCCTGGGCTGCGCGGCGATGGTCATCGGCCCGGCGCTCAACGACCGCACCATCGACGCCAACCCGGGGCGCGCCCTGGCCGAGGTCACCGACGTCGGCTGGCGGCGCACCACCGTCGACTACCAGGACGCCGAGGGCATCTTCCACTCCCCGCCGGGCGGGGTGGCCTACCCGGGCGGCCTGCAGGAGGGCCAGCGCGTCTGGGTGACCTACGCCGTCGACGACCCCGACCTGGTCAAGGTCGAGGGCCGCGAGTGGACGCTGGCGCTGACCCCGGCGATCTCCTCGTGGCTGGTGTGCACCGTGGTCGCGGGGCTGTCGTGGTGGCTCGCGGGCACCGTCGGAGCCGGGCGGCGGCGCGGGTGAGACAGTTCACCGCGACTTCTCTTAAGCTTCAAACTAAGTACCACCGGTGGACAACACCCGGCAGTGGCGCACGGAAAGGATGACAGGCATGCGGATCGGTATCGTCACGGAGTCATTCCTGCCCAACGTCAACGGCGTGACCAACTCGGTGCTGCGCGTCCTCGAGCACCTCGAGGCCACCGGTCACGAGGCCGTCGTGGTCGCCCCCGGCGCCCGCGGCTTCGAGGAGGAGATCCCCGAGTACCGCGGCTTCCCGATCCACCGCGTGCCCACCGTGCGCGTCCCGCTCGTCGACTCGCTGCCCGTCGGCGTGCCCACCCCGACCGTGACGTCCGTGCTGCGCGACTTCGAGCCGGACGTCGTCCACCTGGCCAGCCCCTTCGTCCTCGGCGCGGCGGGCGCCTACTCGGCCGCGCAGCTCGGCGTGCCGGCCGTCGGCGTCTACCAGACCGACGTCGCCGGCTTCTCCGGGCGCTACCACCTCGGCCCCCTGGCCACCGCCGCCTGGGAGTGGACCCGCCTCGTGCACAACGCCTGCGCGCGCACCCTGGCGCCGTCCTCGCCGACGATCGCCGAGCTGACCGCCCACGGTGTGCGCAACGTCTACCGCTGGGGCCGCGGCGTCGACGCCGAGCGCTTCAACCCGGCCAAGCGCTCGGCCGAGCTGCGCCGCAGCTGGGAGCCGACGGGCCGCAAGCGCATCGTCGGCTTCGTCGGCCGGCTGGCCGCGGAGAAGGGCGTGCACCGCCTCGCCGTGCTCTCCGGGCGCCCGGACATCCAGCTGGTCATCGTCGGCGACGGGCCCGAGCGCGACCGCCTGCGCGCCCTGATGCCCGACGCCGTGTTCACCGGCCAGCTCGGCGGCGACAAGCTCGCCGAGGCCTACGCCTCGCTCGACCTGTTCGTCCACCCCGGCGAGTTCGAGACCTTCTGCCAGGCCGTCCAGGAGGCGCAGGCCTCGGGCGTGCCCACCATCGGCCCGCGCGCCGGCGGCCCCGTCGACCTCATCGAGCAGTCCGTCACCGGCGAGCTCCTCGACGTCGAGACCTTCTCCCGCGACCTGCCCGCCGCCGTGGAGCGCCTGCTTGACGACGCCGTGCACGACACCATGGCGCGCACCTGCCGGGAGACCGTGGAGAACCGCACCTGGTACGCGCAGGGTGAGAAGTTGCTGGGGCACTACCGCGAGGTCATCGGCCGGTTCCGGCCGACCGGCCTGGCGGCGCTCAAGGCGGCCTACCGCCCGCTGTGGACCGCGGACCTGGCGGCGGGCCGCCCGGCCCGCTCCGGTCGCGCCGGTCGCACCGCCCGCGCCGACCGCGCGGGGCGCGCGGGCCACCTCGCCGGCGGCACCCGGAACCCCGGCGCCGCTTAAGGCCGCCGCGCAACAGGCCGTAGGGGACCGCCGACGTGCTCCGCGCGACGTCGGCAAGCGGACGGACGGTAGACTCGGCCGACGTGGCTAAGGCAGACCTGGACAAGAAGCCGCTCGACGTCGCGGGGATGTTCGACGACGTCGGCAAGCGTTACGACATCACGAACACCGTCCTGTCCTTCGGGCAGGACCGCTACTGGCGGCGCCGCACGCGCGAGCGCCTCGACCTCAAGCCCGGCGAGAAGGTCCTCGACCTGGCCGCCGGCACCGCCGTGTCGACCGTCGAGCTGTCCCGCTCCGGCGCCTGGTGCGTGGCCTGCGACTTCTCGCGCGGCATGCTCAAGGCCGGCCGCGACCGCGACGTGCCCAAGGTGTGCGGCGACGCGATGCGCCTGCCCTTCGCCGACGAGACCTTCGACGCGGTGACCATCTCCTACGGGCTGCGCAACGTCCACGACTTCCGCGCCGCGCTGCGCGAGATGGCGCGTGTGACCAGGCCGGGCGGGCGCCTGCTGGTCAACGAGTTCTCCACGCCCGTCGTGCCCGTCTTCGCGACGGTCTACAAGGAGTACCTGATGCGCCTGCTGCCGCAGATCGCGCGGCTGGTCTCCTCGAACCCCGAGGCCTACGAGTACCTCGCCGACTCGATCCGCCAGTGGCCCGACCAGGTCGGGCTCGCCCGCGAGATCAACCGCAACGGGTGGACCGACGCCGGGTGGCAGAACCTGACCCTCGGCATCGTCGCGATCCACTCCGCCGTCAAGCCCGGGTAGATCGGGCTGGGCCCCGGAGCCGGGCGGAAGCACGCTCCGGAGGAGGACGGTGCGCAGGGGAACGGTCAGTGGGGGAGCGGTCGGCTCGGAAACCTAGCTCGCCGGGGTTTCCGCGGGCGCCCAGAGCGGCGAGCCGGCGCGGGCGGCCTTCGTGACCGCCCCGGCCGCCCGCCACACGCGCGCGACCAGGTCGCGGTCGTCGTCGGTGACCAGGTTGCCCATCAGCCGCGCCGCCGCCGGCATGATCATCCGCGCCGCCGGGCCGCGCAGCCCCAGCGGGCCGACCGCCGGCAGGAACCGCGGGTGCGTCAGCGCGCGGGCCAGGGTGCGCGCCAGCAGGAACGCCTCGCCGTAGTGCTCGTTGAGCAGCGCCGGCCAGGCGGCCGTCAGCTCCGGGCCGTCGCCGCCTGCGCGGATCAGCGCGACGACCTGCTCGGCGGTCTCCAGCGCGTAGTCGATGCCCTCGCCGTTGAGCGGGTTGACGCAGGCCGCCGCGTCGCCGATGAGCGCCCAGTTCGGGCCCGCGACACCGCTGACCGCGCCGCCCATCGGCAGCATCGCCGAGGTCACGTGCTGCTCCTCGCCCAGTGTCCACGCCTCGCGGCGCGCGGCGGCGTAGTGGGACAGCAGCTTCTTCGTGTTGACCTTCGCCGGGCGCGCGGCCGTCGACAGCGCCCCGCAGCCCAGGTTCACCCACCCGGTTCCGGAGGCGCCGGACGCCGCTGCCGGAACGTCAGCCTCGTGCACGTCCGCACCCGCCGCACGGTGCGCTCCAGCGTCGGACGCACCAGGCTCTGCGCCGCCACGCAGCCGCGCCGCAGCGGCATCGGGGTCGCCGCCCACCGGGGCGTCGCCGAGCGGGAAGATCCACCCGTAACCAGGCTGCACCACGCCGTCGGCGTCGCGGAGCTCCAGGTGCGAGTGGATCCACTCCTCCCGGGCGCGCGGGCTGCGGCAGTACGAGCGCGCCGCGATGCCGTAGACCTCGCCGCGGTGCCACTGCCGGCCCAGCCGCCGCCCGAGCTCCGAGCGCACCCCGTCGGCGACGATCAGGTGCCGGCAGCGCACGCGGCGCTCGACCCCGTCGCGAATGAACGAGACCTCCCGGACCACCCCGGCGGCGTCGCGCTCGACGGCACTCGCCCGCGCCCCGCCCCACAGCTCGGCGCCGGCGTCGACGGCGGCCCGGACCAGCGCGGCGTCGAAAAGCGTGCGCGGCACCGCGGAACCCTCGCCCCCGAAGCGGCTCTCCGGCCACGGAACCGTCACCGAGCCGCCGAAGCCGTGCAGCTTCAGGCCGCGGTTGCGGTAGGCGCCGAGCACCTCGCCCGCGATGCCGAGCCGGCGCAGCTGGTGCATCGCGCGCGGGGTCAGCCCGTCGCCGCAGGTCTTGTCGCGCGGGAACTGCGCGGCGTCGGCGAGGATCACGCCGAGTCCGGCGCGCGCGGCATGGATCGCCGCCGCGGAGCCCGCGGGCCCGGCGCCGACGACGAGGACGTCCGTGTGCACTTGCTCAACCACGCCCGTCATTGTCCCATCGACGCGTGACGACGCCCGCGTGGCACCCCCGGGTGCGTCCCCTGCGGTGACGCATGCGGCCCGGGTGCACTTTCGGCGGGTGCGTGGGCTACGGTTGTGGGCGAGCTCCGACGTGCTGTTGGCGCGTCGACAACCGAGGTGCGCGGCCGCGTCCGGCCACGCACGCACAGGCCTGTGAACGGTAAGGACACCAATTTTGAAGACCCACGGTGAAGGCACCCCGGACGTCGTCTCCGGGTCCCTCCCCTTGAGCGACGAGGCCCTCGCCGCCCGGCTGAACGACGCCATGGCCCGCGTGGAGGACCTGCTCGAGCGCAAGCTGTCCGAGGGCGACGAGATCGTCTCGGAGAAGGTGCTGCACCTCGCCAAGGCGGGCGGCAAGCGCTTCCGGCCGATGTTCGCGCTGCTGGCCAGCGAGTACGGCGACCGTCCGATGTGCGACGACGTGGTCAAGGCCGCCGCGCTGGTCGAGATGACGCACCTGGCGACGCTGTACCACGACGACGTCATGGACGAGGCGCAGCGGCGCCGTGGCGTGGAGTCGGCGAACGCGCGCTGGGGCAACTCCGTGGCGATCCTCGCCGGCGACCGGCTGCTGGCCCTGGCCTCCGGGCTGATGGCGGACCTGGGTGTGGCCACCGTGCGCCACTTCTCCGAGACCTTCGGCGAGCTGGTCACCGGCCAGATGCGCGAGACCGTCGGTGCGCGTGGCGGCGACCCGATCGAGCACTACACGCAGGTCATCCGCGAGAAGACCGGTGTGCTCATCGCCTCGGCCGGCTACCTGGGCGGCCTGCACGGCGGCGCCGACACCGAGCGGATCTCCGCGCTGCACGGCTACGGGCGCGCGATCGGCATGGTCTTCCAGATCGTCGACGACATCATCGACGTCTTCTCCGACCCGGAGGAGTCCGGCAAGGAGCGCGGCACCGACCTGCGCGAGGGCGTGTTCACGCTGCCGGTGCTCTACGCGATGGCCGAGGACAACGAGACCGGCGCGCGGCTGCGCGAGCTTCTGGACGGCCCCGTCACCGACGACGCCGTGCTGACCGAGGTGCTGGAGCTGCTGGAGCGCTCCGGCGGGCGCGAGCGCGCGCTGGTCGACGTCCGCGCCTGGGTCGACGAGGCCGAGCAGTGCCTGACCCACCTGCCCGACGGGCCGGTGACGGTGGCGCTGCGCCAGCTGGCCGAGTACACCGCCAGCCGCGTCGGTTAAGGCCGGCTGCGGGTCGTGCCCCGATGCAGTGTGCGTCTCCGGTGATCCGGGGGAAGAAGCGGCCCGGGAGACTCGCATCAGTGCAGTTGAACGCTATGATTTGGTGTGCGGCCGGGCCGTCGTAGTAGAGTATGAACCCGCGCCACGGAGCCGGTCAACGGTTCCGGTACGTGACGTCTGCCGGGTTGCCCGAGCGGCCAAAGGGAGCGGACTGTAAATCCGCCGGCATTGCCTTCAGAAGTTCGAATCTTCTACCCGGCACCACGAAAACCCCGTCGCACCGAGAGGTGCGGCGGGGTTTCTTCATGTGTGGTGGTCGGGGAGGGCTCGGCTTCAGAGGGGCGCTGCAACTTCCTCCTTACGGAAGGCTGCCAACGACCATGCCGACAACCAGCCGGCGGCTGCGGGGTCCCGGGGCCGCGGGTGCCCGCCAGCCGGTGCCTGCGGGGTCCCGGGGCCGCGGGTACCCGCCAGCAGGGCCGGTGGGATCCCGGGGCCCGTCAGCGGCCGTCAGAGGTCGAAGTAGGCGCGCAGGTCCTCCGAGATCGGCGCCAGGCGCTCCGGGTCCGGCGACTCGAGGTAGCACTTCAGCTTCGGCTCCGTGCCCGAGGGACGGACCACGACGCGGTCGTCGGCCTCGGTGAAGAAGATGAAGCCCTGCGAGAACTCCTTCGTCTCCGCGACCGGGGAACCGGCGAACTCCGTCGGCGGCTTGGCGGCGACCTTCTTCATCGCCTTGCCGATCAGCGAGGTGTCCGCCACCCGGAAGGTCAGCGGGCGGGTGGTCAGCGGGCCGACCATCGCGTGGATCTCCGCGAGCCGGTCGAGTAGCGTCTTGCCCTCGGCCTTCAGCTCCGCGGCCAGACTGGCCAGCACCACCGAGGTGGAGATGCCGTCCTTGTCGTGCACCGCGCCCGGGTCCGGGCAGAAGCCGATGGCCTCTTCGTAGCCGAAGACCAGGCCCGACACCCGCGAGATCCACTTGAAACCGGTCAGCGTCTCCTTGTGGCCGTAGCCGTAGTGCTTCGCGATACGACCGAGCAGCCGGGAGGAGACGATCGAGTTGGCGAAGGTCCCCTTCTCGTCGGCGGCGTCGTTCCCGGAGCCCCCGGCGCCGGCGGCGCGGCGGGCCAGGTAGTCGCCCAGCAGGGCGCCCGTCTCGTCACCGGTCAGCTGGCGCCAGCCGGAGTCGCCGGGCACGGCGACCGCGCAGCGGTCGGCGTCCGGGTCGTAGGCGATGAGGACGTCCGCGCCGATCTTCTCCGCGTGGGCCTTGCCCAGGTCCAGCGCACCGGGCTCCTCCGGGTTGGGGAACTCGACGGTGGGGAAGTCCGGGTCGGGCTGGGCCTGCTCGGGCACCAGCGAGACGGTGAACCCGGCGCGGGAGAGCAGGTTCTGGCCGATGGCCGCGCCCACGCCGTGCATGGCGGTCAGCGCGATCGTCAGGTCGGTGACCGGGCCGGTCAGCTTCAGCGCGCGGACGATGTACTCGGCGCGGGTGTCCACCTGGCGGATCTCGCCGAAACCGGACGTCGTGGCCGGGCTGGCCTCGGCGGCGGCGAGGATCTCGTCGGCCGCGGGGGCGGCCGCGATCTCCCCGGCGATCTCCTTGTCGGCCGGCGAGATCAGCTGCGAGCCCTGACCGTCGTCGGTGACCACGCGCCCGCCCAGGTAGACCTTGTAGCCGTTGTCGGCCGGCGGGTTGTGCGAGGCGGTGACCATCACGCCGGCGTCGGCACCTGCCTGGCGCACCGTGAACGCGGTCAGCGGCGTTGGGTTCTCCGCCGGCAGCACCAGCGCGGTGCCGCCGCCCGCCGCCACGACCTTCGCGACGTCCTTCTGGAACTGCGCCGAGCCGTGCCGGGCGTCGCAGCCGACGACCACGACCGGGTCCTCGACCGTGCGGCGCAGCCAGCGCATCAGACCGTAGGTGGTGCGGATGACCACGGCGCGGTTCATCCGGGACTCCCCGGCACCGACCGCGGCACGCAGACCGGCGGTGCCGAAGGCCAGCGGCCCGGCGAACGCGGCGGCAAGCGCCTCGGTGTCACCGGAGTCGATCCAGCCGCGCACCTCGGCGGCGGTGGCCGGGTCCGGGTCGTGCTCGGCCCACTGGCGGGCGTGCGCGATAAGCGCCTCGTCGCCCGCGGCCGGCGTCGTCAGTTCAGAATCGGTGCCCACGGCTACTTCGCCTCGTTCTCGATGTCGGCCAGCACCTTCGCCGAGGAGGACAGGCCCAGCCGGGTCGCGCCCGCCTCGATCATCGCCAGCGCGTCGGCGCCGGTGCGGATCCCGCCGGAGGCCTTCACACCCAGGCGCCCGCCCACGGTGTCGGCCATCAGCTTCACCGCGTGCACGCTCGCGCCGCCGGCGGGGTGGAAACCGGTGGAGGTCTTCACGAAGTCGGCGCCCGCCGCCTCGGCGGCGCGGCAGGCGGCGACCACCGCGGCGTCGTCAAGCACTGCAGTCTCAAGGATCACCTTGAGCACGATGCCGGGGATCGCCTCGCGCACGGTGCGGATCTCGGACTCGAGCTCGTCGAAGCGGCCGGTCAGCGCGAAGGCGATGTTGATGACCATGTCGACCTCCTCGGCGCCGTCCTCGACGGCGCGGGCGGCCTCGGCGGCCTTGATCTCGGCCTTGACGGCGCCGGAGGGGAAGCCGACGACGGTCGCGACGTGGACGCCCTCGGGGGTCTCGACGGGCAGCTGCGACGGGGAGACGCACACGGAGTAGGTGCCCAGCTTCGCGGCCTCGGCGATCAGCTCGGCGACGTCCTCCGGCGTGGACTCCGGCTTGAGCAGGGTGTGGTCGATCATGTTCGCGACGGTCTTGGGGTCAGTCATGGTGATTCTCCTTGGAAGTTCGGTTGTGTGAAGTATTACCCGTTATTTCCGACGCCGCGCGGCGTGCGCGGTGCGCACGACGCGCGGGGCGGGGTCGTGCGGCTCAGGCGACGCGGG
This sequence comes from Corynebacterium frankenforstense DSM 45800, assembly GCF_001941485.1. NCBI lineage: Bacteria > Bacillati > Actinomycetota > Actinomycetes > Mycobacteriales > Corynebacteriaceae > Corynebacterium > Corynebacterium frankenforstense. The sequence continues at coordinate 425,967 of NZ_CP009247.1, forward strand.
CCGGGGCGTGCTCCTTGCGCGCCATGGCCAGGTCGGCGACCACGTAGATCGCGCTGCCGGCGGCGGCGACGGCTGCGAGCACCCACAGGATCACCGAGTAGTCGTCGGTGATGTCGTTGAGCTTGGCCGAGTAGGCGATGCCCAGCGGGATCGCGATGTTGATGGTCAGGTTGTAGAAGCCGATGGCGATGCCGGACTTCAGCGCCGGGATGTTGCTCAGGGCCGTGTTGACCAGCGGCGCGTAGAAGAGGGCGAAGCCGGAGGCGAAGGCGATGATCGCGACGATGAGCACGGCGACGTGCAGCTTCATGAACAGCGCGCAGAGGACCAGGGCGCCGACGATCATGCCGAAGGCGATGTAGATGGTCGTGCGGCTCGACAGCACCTTGCCGATGCGGCCCGAGAAGACGCCGACGAGGATCGCGCAGATGTAGCCGGGCACCATCAGCAGGCTGGCGCGGTCGATGGACATGCCGTGCAGGTCCTGCGCCGCGTAGGGCAGCAGGAAGATGAAGCCGAGCTGGGTGGAGTAGACCAGGAAGACCATCACCAGGGTCCATACGTAGCGGCCGTTGGTGAAGAACTCCGGTTTGACCACGGGGTGCTGGGCCCGCTGGATGTGCCAGGCGAAGCCGGCGACACCCAGGGCGGCCGGGATGAGCCACAGGAAGTTGAACGCCTGCATGAACATCGTCAGCGAGGTGGCGAACACGGCGATGAGCACCAGCCCCACGGCGTCGAGGTGGCCCTCGACGGCCTCGTCCTCGGGGACCATCTTGTAGATGGCCGGGACGGCCAGGATGAGGATCAGCGGGATGAGGAACATCGCGGTCCACGAGATGTGCGTGGACACGAAGCCACTGGTCAGCGCGCCGATGAGGAGGCCGGCCTGGAAGGCGGCGGTGGAGAAGCCCAGGTAGGTCTTCTGGTCCGCCTCGCTGAGGTGCTTGGTCACGTAGATGACGTAGAGGGTCTCGGCGGCGGCCAGGCCGGTGGTCTGGACCAGGCGGCCGGTGAGCACCATCGCCCAGGAGCCGGAGAAGATCCAGCCGATCGCGGAGCCGACCACGATCAGCCCGACGCCGACGAGCATCAGCTTGCGGATGGAGATCGAGTCGGCGAGGGCGGCGTAGACGACCGCGCCGATGCCGATGATCACGCCGGCCAGGGAGGCCTGCAGGGAGGCGGTGTTGTCGTCGATGCCGAGGCCCTCGGCGATCGGCATCGTCATCGTCTTGAAGGCGTTGTCGATGACGAGGCAGAAGACGAAGGTGAACAGGAGGATCGGGACGGCGCGCTTGGGGTTGAGCGCGGCGGCGGTGTTCTGCTTGGCGGTCTGTGTCTTACCCACGGCCCTAGACCTCCGCCAGCGGGAGCGCGAGCTCCATCATCTGGGTGAACGCGGTCTGGCGCTCCTCGGGGGTGGTGGCGCCGCCGGTGACCAGGTTGTCGGAGACGGTGAACACGCCCAGCGCGTCGACGCCGGCCTCGGCGGCGATGGCGTAGAGGGCGGCGGACTCCATCTCGACGCCGAGCACGCCCATGTGCGCCCAGCGGGAGTTGACCGTCTCGTCGAAGTTGTAGAAGACGTCGGAGCTGAGGATGTTGCCCACGTGGAGGGGCACCTCACGCTCCTCGGCGAGGTCGGTGACGGCCTTGAGCAGCTTCCAGGAGGCGGTGGGGGCGTAGGTGCCCGGCAGGTTGTACTGCTCCAGGAAGTTCGAGTCGGTCGAGGCCGAGGAGGCGACGATGACGTCGTAGAGGTCGATGTCCTCCTGCATGGCGCCGATGGAGCCGACGCGGATGACCTTGCGTGCGCCGAAGCGGTGGATCAGCTCCCAGGAGTAGATGCCGATCGAGGGGATCCCCATGCCGGAGCCCATCACGGAGACCGGGGTCCCGTTGTAGGTGCCGGTGTAGCCGAGCATGTTGCGCACGGCGTTGAACTGGCGCGGGTTGTCCAGGTAGGTCTCCGCGATGAACTTCGCGCGCAGCGGGTCACCGGGCAGCAGGACCGTCTCGGCGATCTCGACGCCCTGCGGATTGATGTGGGGGGTGCTGGTGGTCATTGTCTGACCCTCCTGTCTGGCGGTGGCGGTGTTGCTGTGTCCCAGCGTAAGCCGCCGTGCGAACAGATGTCAACGGCAATGTTTGCAATTGTTCGGAGTTGTGTTGTGAGATTATGCACTCCCGGTGGGGAGTCTAGGGGGCCACGGCGGTTTTGGCGCGCGAAATGGTGCGGAGGGGAGCGGCTGCTGCGGTGCGCGGTCCGGGCTCAGTCGTCCGGCTCGTCGAGGATGCGCGAGGCGGTGTCGTGGTCGATGACCAGGTGCGTGGCCAGGCCCATGTCGAGGGCCGTGCGGATCGCCGCGGCCTTGCGCGCTCCGCCGGCGACGAGCACCCGGGTGGGGCGCTTCGTCAGGTCGGAAAGCGTGATGCCCACCGTGCGGGCGTCGACCTCGGGGGCGGCGGGCGAGCCGTCGGCGGTGAAGAACCGCGAGCAGACGTCGCCCACCGCGTGCGCGGACAGCTCCGCGGTCTCCTTTTCGGAGAGGTACCCGAGGTTGAGCACCAGCGACTCCGGGTCCGCGGAGCCCGCGGTGAACACGGCGACGTCGACGTTGGCGCCCAGCTCGAGCATGTGGGCGATGTGCCGGTCGCGCACGACCCACTCCTTGGCCTCGACGGAGTCGAAGATGACCGGCAGCGGCAGCATGAACGTCTCGGCATGGAAGGCGCGCGCGAATCCGGCGAGGGTGGCCATGTCCTTCGTCGAGCGCTCCGAGTGCGAGTGGCCGCCCTTGAGCTGGACGACCTTCACGCCGACGCGGTTCTGCGGGCGCAGGTGCTCGGCGACGGCCGACATCGTCGTGCCCCAGGAGACGCCGAGCGTCGTGTCGTCGGTGACGAGCTCCTCGATGAGCCCCGCCCCGGCGCCGCCGAGCTCGTTGAGCAGCGGCGCCCCGGCCGGCGGGCGCACCACGCGGGCGTCGGTGAGCCCGAAGCGCTGGCGCAGCCGCTGCACCAGCTCGTCGCCGCGCTCGCGGGGGTCGTTCAGGGTGATGGTCACGAAGCCGCGCTCGTGGGCCCGGCTGAGCAGCTTGGACACGGTGGGGCGCGAGATGCCGAGGCGCTCGGCAACCTGCGCCTGGCTCAGGCCGCCGGCGTAGTACAGCTTCGCCGCGTCGACCGCCTGTGCGTCCCGCTCGTCCAACATGTGTCCATTGTCCCACGAACGGACCTCGCGCCCCGTATCGCCGCCCGCATTTCATCCGTGCCCGGAGGCGTGGCGCCCCGACCGCGCGTGCCGGTCGGGTGACTGCCGTCCGTGCGGCGGGCGCGGAAACCGTGCGGGCCGACCGCACCCGCAGGGCGCGCCCCACGCCCCACGCGCCGGCCGCACGGAACCGCCGAGGGGGCGGCGCGCGGCGTCGGCAATCGGTGGTGCGCGCCCGCAACGGCCTGTGCACGCGGCGTCGGAAAGCGGCCGCGTGCGGTACATCAAAATGCGGGTTGAGGTGCTGATTTGTGTATCTTGCGCGCCGCGGGTTAACCTGGTCCAGGCTTCAACGCAGCGGCCAAGGCCGAAGCAGAAGCCGTGCCCCCTTAGCTCAGTCGGCAGAGCGTTTCCATGGTAAGGAAAAGGTCGACAGTTCGATTCTGTCAGGGGGCTCTGTTGCTTGTCTCCCGCTCGACCCACGCGTGAGTGCGGGAACGGGCAGCGCCGTCGCGGCGGTGTAGCTCAGTGGTAGAGCAAGCGACTCATAATCGCTGTGTCGCGGGTTCAATTCCCGCCATCGCTACGAGATGAACGGGTCGGCCGGGAAGTTCCGGTCGGCCCGTTTCGCCGTTCCCGCTTGCCGACGCCGCGCCGCCCGGCGTGGGTGCGCATGCGGCCGTCGGGGGCCGGTTAGGTCCGTGCCGGGCGGTTCTGATAGTGTGTTGCGAGTCGCCGCGTGGCGACGGCACACGCCATAGGGGCGTGGCGCAATTGGTAGCGCAACGGTCTCCAAAACCGTAGGTTGCAGGTTCGAGTCCTGTCGCCCCTGCCAGGTGAGACGGCGCCGACCGTGAGGCCCAGTAGTTGGCCCGCGGCCGGCGCCGTCGCCTTTGTTATAGTTGGTTGGATCCGTCCACCGAGTCCTGTCCAGGAGGAGAGCCTTGAGCGAGGACCGCGAGAACCAGAAGCCGGCCCAGCCGGCGCGCCCCACCGGCAAGCGTCAGCTGACCGGTGCCGGCCCCGTCACCGGCGACTCCTACGTGGCCAAGCGTGCCGAGCCGAGCAAGGAGCAGGACGGCCCCGGCGGCGGTGTGGCCAGCTACCTGCCCGAGGTCGTCACCGAGATGCGCAAGGTCATCTGGCCGACCGCGCAGCAGATGATCACCTACACGCTGGTCGTCTTCGCCTTCCTGATCGTGCTGACCGTGCTGGTCGCGGGCGTGGACTTCCTCGCCGGTGCCGGAGTTGAGTGGGCGCTGACCTCGAAGTAGGATCGAGCCCGTCAACTTCTCCCGCCGCCCCCGCTAACCTGGGGGAGGGCGGGATAAATTTTTGCATCCCCACCCCGATCCGCAGCGAAGAAAGTGGTCCCACATGAGCGACTCTGATTCCGTCAACCCCGTCGACCCCACGCAGGAGCCCTCCGCGGACGCCCCGCGCACCGCGATGGAGGAGGCGATGATGGAGGCCGCCACCACCGCCCAGGAGGAGAGCACCCCCGAGGTGGACGCCGCCGCCGAGCAGGCGGAGGCCACCCCGACCGAGGCCGACGTCGCCGCCGGCGTCGAGGGTGCTGAGGGCGAGGGCGCCGACGCCGCTGCGGACGCCGACGCCGACTCCGCTTCGGCCCAGGGCGAAGCCGCTCAGGGCGAGGCTGCCGAGGGCGACGCCGCCGAAGGCGCCTCCGCCGAGCCGACCCCCTCCGAGGCCGCCGCCGCGGAGCTGGCCGAGGGCGCCGACGAGGAGGAGGACGCCGAGGCCGCCTACCGCAAGCGCCTGCGCCAGTTCACCCGCGAGCTGAAGAAGCAGCCGGGCGACTGGTACATCATCCAGACCTACTCGGGCTACGAGAACAAGGTGAAGACCAACCTGGACATGCGTGCCCAGACCCTCGAGGTCGAGGACTCCATCTACGAGGTCGTCGTGCCCATCGAGCAGGTCACCGAGCTGCGCGACGGCAAGCGCAAGCAGATCAAGCGCAAGCTGCTGCCGGGCTACGTGCTCGTGCGCATGGACATGAACGACCGCGCCTGGTCCGTCGTCCGCGAGACCCCGGGTGTGACCAGCTTCGTCGGCAACGAGGGCAACGCCACCAAGGTCAAGCACCGCGAGGTGGCCAAGTTCCTCATGCCCAAGGAGACCTCCGAGGGCGAGAAGACCGTCGACAAGGACGGCGAGCAGGTCGTGGCCATGCCGGAGCCGGAGAAGAAGCCGGTCCAGCAGATCGACTTCGAGGTCGGCGAGGCCGTCACCATTCTCACCGGCGCGCTGGCCAGCGTCTCGGCCACCATCTCCGACATCGACTACGAGACCGGCAAGCTGCAGGCCCTGGTCTCCATCTTCGGCCGCGAGACTCCGGTGGAGCTCACCGCCGACCAGGTCGAGAAGATCATGTAGCCGACCTGCCCCACGGCAGCCGTCGCGGTTTGGGGGAGCGCCCCCTCCTGCGGTACTCTGATTGGTCGCGCGTGTCGCCGCCCCGCTGATCCGGGGCCGGGCCGACGGGCGCGACCAGAACTTTATTCATCTCCCCGGTGGCCGGAACATGCGCCACCCGGGCAGGTACACCCCCCCCCGACGTGCGGGGACCGCCGCGAGCGGGCGCCGCACGGGTTGTCGCGGGGCGCGCCGCCCGGGTACGCGTCACCCCGGCATCCGGACGGGTGGGGTGCGGACCATCGAACCGCGCCCGGCCCGGTAACCAGGAAAGAGGATTTTCGATGGCCAAGAAGGTTACTGGCTTCATCAAGCTGCAGATCGAGGCCGGCGCGGCCAACCCGGCTCCGCCGGTCGGCCCGGCCCTCGGTGCCCATGGTGTCAACATCATGGAGTTCTGCAAGGCCTACAACGCCGCGACCGAGAACCAGCGCGGCAACGTCGTGCCGGTCGAGATCACGGTCTACGAGGACCGCTCCTTCACCTTCAAGCTGAAGACCCCGCCGGCCGCCAAGCTCCTGCTCAAGGCCGCCGGCCTGCAGAAGGGCTCGGGCGTCCCGCACACCCAGAAGGTCGGCTCCGTGACCATGGACCAGGTCAAGGAGATCGCCACCCAGAAGAAGCCGGATCTCAACGCCAACGACATTGACGCCGCCGCGAAGATCATCGCCGGCACCGCCCGCTCCATGGGCATCACCGTCAAGGAGTAAGCACACCCACGTGGCAGGGCCTGCTCAGGGCCCACATTCGACCACACGATCCGAAAGAGGATTTGCAACCATGAGCAAGCGTTCCAAGGCCTACCAGGCCGCGGCCGAGAAGATCGACCGCAACCGTTTCTACCACCCGCTCGAGGCCGCCAAGCTGGTCAAGGAGACCGCCACCGGCAAGTTCGACGCCACCGTCGACGTCGCCGTGCGCCTGGGCGTCGACCCGCGCAAGGCCGACCAGCTGGTCCGCGGCACCGTCTCCCTGCCGAACGGCACCGGTAAGACCGTCCGCGTCGTCGTCTTCGCCGAGGGCCCCAACGCCACCGCCGCCGAGGAGGCCGGTGCCGACGTCGTGGGCACCGACGAGCTGCTCGAGCGCATCCAGGGCGGCTGGACCGACTTCGACGCCGCGATCGCCACCCCGGACCAGATGGCCCGCGTCGGCCGCGTGGCCCGCGTCCTGGGCCCCCGTGGCCTGATGCCGAACCCGAAGTCCGGCACCGTGACCACCGACGTGGCCAAGGCCGTCAAGGAGATCAAGGGCGGCAAGATCAGCTTCCGCGTCGACAAGGCCTCGAACCTGCACGCCATCATCGGCAAGGCCTCCTTCACCCCGGAGGCGCTGGCCGAGAACTACGGCGCGCTGATCGACGAGCTCAACCGCCTGAAGCCGTCGGCCTCCAAGGGCATCTACATGAAGAAGATCACGATGTCCGCCACCATGGGCCCGGGTGTCCCGGTCGACACCTCCGTCCAGAAGAACTTCACCGAGCAGGCCTAACGCCTCTCGCGCGGTGAGCTGATCACCGTCTTGCGCCCCCGTCGCCGGTCTCCGGCGGCGGGGGCGTTTTTTGCTTGACGACGTCCCGGCGGTTTCTAGGGGTCGTCGCAACGACGGGTATTTCTAGTCGGTGATGCTACCGACGTCTGCAAGCGCCTGAGCCATCACTTCAGCAGGAGTACGCCACCCCAACGCCTTGCGCGGAGTGTTGTTGTGAATGTTGGCGATCATCTCCAGATCCATCGACGAATACACCGACAGATCCGAAGACTTCGGCAGGTTGCGACGCAGCCTGCCGTTGGTGTTCTCGTTGGTGCCCCGCTCCCACGGGGATCCGGGGTGACAGAAATACACCGGAACATCAGTCGCCATCGAAAACGCCTTGTGGCCTGCCATCTCAGAGCCCTGATCCCACGTGATCGACGAGAAGATCAACTCATCGATACCACCGACAAGCTCCTTTAACACCCGGGTGACCTCCACCGAGTCATGCCTGGCCGGCAGATGACCCAGCACGACGAACCTGCTGACACGCTCAACCAGGGTGATCACCGCCGAGGCGTTGTTCTTGCCCAGGATCAGATCACCCTCCCAATGACCGGGCATGACCCGCTCGGCGACCTCGTCGGGACGGTCGTCGATGAGCACCATCTCATCGACGAAGCGCCGGATACCGCCACCGCCGCGCGGCCGACCGCGGGGTCGACGTTTCTTCCTGCCGGTCGGAAGGGCAAGCCCCAGATCCTTCAACCGGCCTTTCGCGTCCAGGTAGAACGCGTCGTAGATCGTCTCGTGACTGATGCGCATCTCCTCGTCATCGGGAAAATCCAGGCGGATACGCCCGCTGATCTGTTGCGGGGACCATTGTCGCCGCAAACCCTCGACTACATAGTCATACAGGCGTCTGTTTGACAGGATCTTCGAGGTCTTCGGCCGCAACCTGCGCGCGGCGGCCTTGAGCTGGGCGCCCTCAGCCCTATACGGGCCGTGCGGGGTGCGATTGCGCGACAACTCACGCCCGATGGTCGACGGGTGCACGCCCACGGCGCGGGCGATGGCGGCTTTCGTCGCCCCTTCGCGGTACATGTCGGCGATCACCGCACGTTGGCTGACCGACAGGTACCTGCTGCTGACCGGTTTGTAGGGGTTAACCCCCTCGGGCAGGGCGGGGATGGCCCGGCGGCCTTCCTCGATGACGTCGCAGGTTTCAATCAGGGCGTCCATCAACCTGTTATACGTCGCCGCGTCCGGCCCGGTGGGGATAAAGCGGCGGCGTTGTCCTCGAGTTTTGGTCAGTCCTTTCTCGAAGTCGCGGCCCTGGCGTGGCTCGATCGCAAGTGTGGTGCACACCTGGGCCCGTGGGATGCCGGCGAGGCGCAGGTAGAGAAAGTCGATGCGCCTGGCGGTGGCGCGGATGTGTTGTTGCCGGCGGGTCAGCCGGGTGTGCAGTCCTGCCCTGGATGCGATGCGGTAGCCCATCGACGGGGAGATGCCGACCATCATCGCCGCCGCGTGGATGCTTGCCCCGCTTTTGATCGCGGTGATCAACGCGTCTGCGGCGCCGGTGGGCAGGACAGGCGGTTGTGTCGGGGTGATCAGTTTGTGGTGGTGGGCGAAGTTGAGTGCGTGTTTGTAGTTGCAGCCGATGCGGTGCGCGGCGGCGCGCACGCTTAAGCCGGTGGTGATCAGTTGGGTCAGCCGGTTCTTGTCTGACTGGGTCAGTGAGTGAAAGGGGCTGGTTGTCGGCATGGTCGTTGGCAGCCTTCCAATTGGGGGAAAGTTGCAACGACCCTCTGAAGCTAAGCCCGGCGAGCGGAGCCGGCGGAGCCGGCTAGTCGCGCCCGGCCGCCTCGAGGAGGCGGGCGTGGAGGGCGTCGTCGATCTCGATCGGGTCGGCCGGGGCGTGCCGACGCCCGGGCAGGTGACCGGCCAGGTCCTCGAGGCGGGCGACCAGGTCGCGGCTGCGCTCGGCGAAGCTCGCCCGACCGCCGCGGGCCCCGGCGGCCTCGCAGGAGGCCTCCGCGCCCGTGTCCGACTCGAATGCGCGCGGGTCGAAGGCGACGACGAAGAAGCCGACGTCCGGGCGCGCGCCGCCCCTGATCGACGGCGCGTCCATCGACCAGTTGCCGCCGGCCATGCCGGAGAGGAACTCGACCATCAGCCCGATGTTGCCCATCTTGTAGCCCGCCGGAAGCAGTGCGCCCTCGACGGCCTCCTGCGCCGAGCGCGTCGGCTCACCGGAGGAGTCCAGCGCCCAGCCCTCCGGGATCTCCTCGCCGCGGGCCGCGCGCTCCCGGATGGTCATGTAGGCGATCTGGCTGATGGCCTGGTCGATGACCACCGGCCGCGGCTCGGCCGGCACCCCGAAGGCGTGCGGGTTGGTGCCCAGCACCTTGCCCGGGGCCTCGCCCCAGCCGGCCAGCGCCCGGCAGTTGGCCACGGCGAGGGCGACGAGCCCGCGCTCGGCGAGGTCGTTGACGTAGACGCCCAGCTCACCGACGGTGAAGGTGTTGCGCGCGGCGAAGACCGCCACGCCGTGCTCGTGGGCGGAGCGCACGAAGTCGTCGAACTCGGCGTTGAAGGCGACCGCGGCGGTGTTGCCGCGGGCGTCGGCGAGCGTGATCGCGCCGCGTCGGGTGACCTCGGGGGCGACATCGGCGATGAAGGAGCCGTTGGCGATGCCGTCGAGGTAGTCGAAGATGTGGCTGACCCCGTGGGAGGTCTTGCCCAGCGACTCGGCGCGCACGGCGGCGCGCGCGAGGACGGCGGCGGTCGGCTCGTCGGCACCGCGCGCGCGGGCGGCGGCGGTGCACAGTTCGGTCAGGTCGGCGGCTGAGATCTGCATGCGCCCCACGCTACGTGGCGCGCGCCACCTCCGCCGCCGATTTCTGGGCGCCGGGCCCGCCCGGGGGACCCCGGTGCCGGTCCCGCCCGGGTCCTGGCGCGGGCCTCAGGCCCGGACTGCCTCGTCCTCGACGAGCGCCCCCGGGCGCTTTTCGGGCGACCGCGCGCGGCCCCGACCGCGGGCACGGCGGCGGGCGACGTCCGCCACGCAGGCGAAGAGGAGTCCGTAGAAGACCGCCATCGACGCCGAGGTCGCCGTGCCGAGCCGGTAGGCGACCCCGAAGCCGACCAGCGCGCCGCCGGCGGCGATGAGCACCGTCAGCGTCAGCATCGCCGGCAGGCGGCGGGTCACCAGGTGCGCCGTCGCCGCGGGGACGACGACGAGGGCCACGACCAGGATCGCGCCAGCGGCGTTGAACGCCGCGGTGACCGTCAGCGAGACCAGGAACATGAACGAGGCCTGCAGCAACCCCGCGCGCACGCCGATCGTGCGCGCGAACTGTGGGTCGAACGTGGACACGGTGAGCTGGGGCAGGAACGCGGCGATGAACGCGGCGTCGACAAGCAGCACCGCCAGCATCACGTAGAGGTAGCGCGGGCCCAGGCTCACCCCGCCCACCGTCAGCTGCTCGAAGGCGGCGAGGTTGAGGTCGCCGACGAGCACGGCGTGCGTGTCGAGGTGGACGTTGCCGAAGTTCAGCGTGACCAGGATGACGCCCGCGGAGAACAGCGCCGGGAAGACCAGGCCCTGCGGCGCGTCGCCGGAGAGCAGCCCCGTGCGCGCGAGCCACTCGCTGCCCAGGACCACGACGAGGCCGGCCAGTGCGGCGCCCAGGATGAGCAGCGGCGAGTCCAGGTCGCGGGTGAAGAAGTAACCGACGACGATGCCGGGGAAGACCGAGTGGCCGATGGCGTCGACGAGCATCGAGTTCTTGCGCAGCACGACGAAGGCGCCGGGCAGCGCGCAGGCCACGGCCGTGACCACCGCGAGAAGCGCGGTTCCGGCGAAGAAGCTCATGCCGCCACCTCCGCGAGCAGTCGACGCCGGGCGCGGGCGCGGCCCACCCCGCGGGCGATGAGGCCGCGGTGGGGCGCGCACAGCAGCGAGACCAGGAAGAAGGCGAAGAGCACCAGCACGATCAGCGGGCCGGTGGGCACGTCGCCCAGCGCGATGGACAGGTAGCTGCCCACCGCGCTGCCCAGCCCGCCGACCGCGCCGGCGAGGATCACCGTGGTCGAAAGGCGACTGGTCCACTGCCGCGCGGTGGCCGGCGGGGTGACCACGAAGGCCACCATGAGCACCAGGCCGACCGCCTTGACGCCGATGACCGTGGCCACCACGATGCAGGCGAACAGGGCGGTGTCGATCGCGCGGGTCGGAAGCCCCGTGACCGCGGCGTGCGCCGGGTCGAAGGTGCGCAGCGCGAACTCCTTCCAGAGCGCCACCACGACCATGAGCGCCACCGCGCCGACCGACAGCGAGACCGCCAGGTCCGCGCGCGTGATCACCGAGGCGTTGCCGAACAGGTAGTCCTGGATGCCGCCCTTGCCGGGCAGCGGCGCGTCCGAGATCACCCGCATCAGCAGCATGCCCAGGCCGAAGAACGAGGTCAGGGTGACCGCCATGGCGGAGTCGACCGCGAGCTTGGTGGTGCGCACGATCGTCTCCGTGCAGAAGACCGCCAGCGTGCCGACGACGACCGCGCCCAGGATGAGCAGGGCCATGTTGCGGCCGTCGAGGCCCAGGCCCACGGCGACGAGGAACGCGATGAGCGTGCCCGGCAGCGCCGAGTGGGAGACCACGTCCGAGAGCAGCGACTGGCGCCGCAGGTAGGCGAAGGTGCCCAGGGCGCCGGCGACCACGCCGATGACCGTCGTGCCCACCAGCACCGTGCGGAAGGTGTGGTCGGCGAGGAATTCGGCCGGCGGGGTCAGCCCCGCGGCGAGCGTGACAGTCACAGCACCGCCTCCAGAAACGTCGAGTCCGCGTCGTCCCCGATGCCGTAGGTGGCGCGGATGTTGGCGGCGGTGAAGGACTCCGCCGCCGGGCCCGAGGCGACCACGCCCCGGTTGATCAGGGTGACGTGGTCGCAGTAGCGGCGCACCGTGGCCAGGTCGTGGTGGACCATCACGACGGTGCGCCCGGCCGCGCGCAGGCGGTGCAGCACCGCGACGATCGCGTCCTGGCTGCGGGCGTCGACACCCTGGAACGGCTCGTCCATGAAGTACAGGTCCGGCTCCTGGACCAGCGCGCGGGCCAGGAAGACCCGCTGGCGCTGGCCGCCGGAGAGCTCGCCGATCTGGCGGCCGGCCAGGTCGGTGATGCCGGTCAGCTCGAGGGCGTCGTCGGCCGCGGCACGCTGGCGCCGCCCCGGGCGGCGGAACAGCCCGAGCGCGCCGAAGGTGCCCATGGTGACCACGTCGTGGACGGTGGCGGGGAAGTCCCAGTCCACGCCCGCCGACTGCGGCATGTAGCCGACCCGGAGCCGGTTGTCGCGCAGCCCGCCGCCGAAGAACTCCGCGTGACCGGCCAGTGGGGTGACCAGGCCGAGCATCGCCTTGATCAGCGTCGACTTGCCCGCGCCGTTGGGGCCGACGACCCCCATGACCACGCCCTCGGGCACGTCGAGGTGGACGTCGTGGAGCACCGGCTCCGCGCGGTAGGCCACGGTCAGGCCGACGGCCCGGCAGGCCGGGGTGGCCGTGCCGGGCCGGCCGGCGCTCCGCCGGGAGTTCCGCGGGGCGTCAGCGCCGGCGGCGCCCGCGGCGGCGTCGGAGCCGGCGCCTGGGGCGGTGACGGATGCAGCTGCGTCGTGTGCGCGGGCGTCGTCAGTCACCGGGCGGCCCCGAGCTCGTCGGCGACGGCGTCGACGTTGTGGTTGAACGCGCCCAGGTAGGTGTCGACGCCCGCGTCGGCGCCCAGCGAGTCCGCGAACAGCTCGCGGTCGGAGACGCGCACGTCCCAGCCGCGGGCGTGGACGGCCTCCTTCAGCGAGGTGATCGCCTGCGGGTTCGCCTGGTTGTCCTGGAAGATGGCCGGGACCTTCTTCTCGGCGATGAGGTCGGCGAGCTCGGAGATCTCGGCGGCGGAGAGCTTCGCCTCGGTGGAGACGAAGTCGGTGGCGTGGATGTCCAGGTCGAAGGTGCGGCCGAAGTAGTTGAAGGCGTCGTGGCCGGTGATCAGCACGCGCGGCTCGGGCACGTCGTCGAGGCGCTCGTGGGCGCGCTGGACGGCGGCGTCGATGTCGTCCTTGTACCTGTCGGCGTTGGCGTGGAACTCGTCGGCGCGGTCCGGCACGGTCTCGGCGAGCTTGTCGGCGACCTCGTCGACGACGAGGCTCCAGGCCTCCGGGCTGTTCCACACGTGCGGGTCGTGCAGGGCGTTGCCCTCGTCGTCGGTCTCGGGCCAGTCGAGCAGCAGGTCCTCCGGCAGCTGGTCGCCGACCGCGAGCTGCTTGTCGCCGAGGGAGGCCAGCTGGTCGTCCATCTGGGCCTCGAGGTGCAGGCCGTTCCAGAAGACGAGGTCGGAGTCGCGCAGCTTCTCGATGTCCTTGGTCGAGGGCTGGTAGGTGTGCGGGTCGCCGCCGGGGCCGACCATGGTGGTGATCTCCGCGGTCGGGTCGATCGTGGCCACGGCGTCGGCGAGGTAGCCGGTGGTGGCGTAGACGGACAGGGGAGCGTCGGAGTCCCCGCCGGAGGTGGCGTCGCCGCCGGCGCAGCCGGTCAGCGTGATCGCCGCGGCGCCGAGGACGGCGGCCAGGGCGCGCAGGGGGTTGCGGGAGCGGCGGTTGCGGTTGTTCCCGCTGGTGAGTGAGGGAGACACGGTGGCCTTTCTACTGAAAGCGTACTGAAAATCAGTTCCAAGGAAACTAAAGTTCAATATAAAGAACTCGTGTGTTTGGGGCAAGGGTGGGCTGTGTGGTGTGTGTCTCCGGGGCAGGGAAGGGGCGGCCAGCCGGTGGGCGCGTTGGTGCGGGGCGGTGGCCCTTCTGCGCCGGCGCGGTGCGGTGGTCGGTGTGTCGGCCGGTGGGTTTCGGGGGGGGGGCGGTGGGGTCGGGCGGGCACGGGTGTCTAGGCGTCGGCCGGATGTCAGACTGTGCGACCGCGCGGGCGCACACCGTGACGGTCCCGCGACCGTTATGCGAAAAGGTGCAGTTCAGCGGCGCGACGAAAAGCGGGCTGTCAGATTGTGCGACCCCCACTTCGCACAAACTGACAGCCCGTCCCCCGAACCCCCTGAGCCCCGGTGGAAAGCCTGCTCCCCGGAACCCCTACCGCTGCACGGGCTCGCGGTGTCCGAGCCGCACCTTCTTGACGTCCTTGCCCTTGTCCACGTCGGAGTCGCGGAAGCCGAAGAAGTAGGTCAGGGCGAACGCCACGGCCAGCGAGGTGCCCGTGGCCAGCAGGTAGCCCCAGAAGCTGGAGTCGAGCCCGTCGGGGTTGACGAAGCTGGTGAACCCGATGACCGAGCCCGTGAACCCCCACATGTTCACGTTGAACAGCCCGGTGAGCAGCCCGCCGCACGCGCCGCCGATCGAGCCCATCAGGAACACCCGCCCGTACTTCAGGTTGATGCCGTACATCGCGGGCTCGGTGACCGAGCACAGCGCGGAGATCGTCGCCGGCGCGGCCAGGGTCTTGATCTGGGCGAGCTTGGTGCGCACCAGCACGCCGAGCGCCGCGCCGCCTTGGGCGACCATCGTCGCGGAGATGATCGCGTTGAGGTAGGAGTGCCCGGTCAGCGCGAGGTCCTGCGCGACCAGCGGGATGACGGCCCAGTGCAGCCCGAAGATGACCAGGCCCTGGTAGAGCCCGCCGATGACGGTGCCCGAGATCGTCGGGGAGGCCTCGTAGAGGAACTGGATGCCGCTGGCGATGCCGGTGGAGATGATCATCACGATCGGCCCGAGCACCAGCAGGATCGCCAGCGAGACGACCACGACCTCGATCAGCGGCGCGAAGATCATGCGCAGCGTGGCGGGGATGACCTTCTTCAGCCACGGCTCGAGCCGGGAGGCCAGCCACGCGGCCACGATCACCGGGAAGATCGAGTAGGAGTAGCTGGCCAGCGGGAACGGGATGCCGAAGAAGTCGGCGTTGAGCGCCATGCCGGCCACCGTGCTCGCCCCCGGGTCCTGGTTCTCGGGGTCGGCCATCTCCACCAGCGTCGGGTAGCACAGCACGCCGCCGATGATGCCGACGATGACCGGGTTGGCGCCGAGCCGTTTGGCCGCGGTGTAGCCGACGAAGATCGGCAGGAAGAAGAACACCGCGTCGCTCATCGCGTTGATGATCGCGTAGGTCGGGCTGGCCTCGTCGACGAGCTCGAAGTTGAGCAGCAGCGACAGGACACCCTTGATGATGCCGCTGGCCGCCAGCAGCCCGATGATCGGGATCATCGACCCGGTGATCACGCCGATCAGCTCGCTGAACCCCCACTTCAGCCAGCCCCACACGCTGTCCGGCCGCTCGCGCTCCTCGGCCCCGGCCCCCGCCGCGTCGTCGTCGCCGGACCCGCCGAGGCGCGCGACCACGGCGTCGTAGACGTCCTCGACCTCCGGGCCGATGACCACCTGATACTGCCCGCCGGCACGCACCGTCTCGATGACGCCCTCGCTCGCGCCGACCGCGTCGTCGTCGGCCTTCGCGTCGTCCTTGAGGTACATCCGCACCCGCGAGATGCAGTGCGTGACGTTGCGGATGTTCTCCGCCCCGCCCACCCCGGCGATGATGTCCCAGGCCGTCGCGTCGTGGCCGGTCAGTTCCGGCGGGCGGCCTTCGCTTGCCGACGTCCCGTCCGTCCCCGTGGCTGCGTCCGTCGCGGCCGCCGCCCCGGCGCCGCCCGCCGCGGCCGCGCCCGCGTCGGAATCCCCGGACGCCGCGGCGTCGTCAATCTTGTCCGGTCCCTCCGCCGTCTCTTCGCCCTTCGGGTGGGCGCGGGCGACCTCGTCGCCGGCCGCGGCGGGGCCCTCGTCGACCTCGAGGCTGTCGAGCTTCTTCTTCGAGTTGGCGATGACCACGACCGTGTCGGTCTTCTTGCCGGCGTCCTCGATGGCGGCGGCGTCCATCGTGCCGAGGCGGTCGCCGGCCTCGACGGTGTCACCCTTCGCCACGGTGATCTCGAAGGGGGCGCCGTCGAGCTCCACGGTGTCGAGGCCGAGGTGGACGATGAACTGCAGGCCGTCGGCGTCGGTGATGCCCACGGCGTGGCCGGTCTTGGCCACCATGACCACCTCGCCGGCGACCGGGGCGAGGACCTCACCTCCCGGGGTGCCGGTGATGCCGAAGCCCTCGCCCATGGTCTTCTTCGCGAAGACCTCGTCGGGGATCTCGGTGATGTCCGTGACCGTGCCCTTGATCGGCATGCGCACGACTGTCATGGGCTCGTCCCTTCGTTGTCGACTGGTCGGCCCGGCCCGGGCATGCGCGCGGCCGCACATGTGTGGCGCGGGTCATTTGGCACCACAGAATACGCGGATCGCATGTGCGGCGAGGTGCGGCGGCGGGGTGGGGAGTGGAAGCGGGGGCTGGAGGCGGGGCGGTAGCGGTCGGGTGTCGTCGGGTGGGCGGGGATCCGCTGCTTTCGGGGGCTTACTCCCGCTCGGTGCCGGATTGTGCGGCGGCGCGGGCGCACACTGTGACGGTCCCGCGACCGTTATGTGAAAAGATGCAGGTCAGCGACTCGGTGAAAAACGGGGTGTCAGAGTGTGCGACGCCGACGTCGCACACTCTGACGTGCTCGGCGCCGACGGGGCAGCGACACCCGCGGCAGGTGGCGGGGGAGCGCCCCGAAGAAGGGCAGGACCGTGCCGGTGACCGCCGGGTGGGCGGCGCGGTAGCTCTCGGCGTCGTCGGAGAGCGCCTCGAGGACCAGGTCGATGACGTGCGGGGAGTAGAGCATCGCCAGGTGGTCGCTGAAGTCGGCGAACGCGCCCTGCTGGACCAGCACGTTGCGCACCCGCGCGCCGGGGCCGGCCTCGAGGAACTGGGTGCGCCACGGGGTCACCACCGTGTCGTACCGGGTGCACAGCATCGTGTAGTCGACACCCGGGACGGTGTCGCCGTGGCGGTTGAGGTGCGCCATCGCCGGCGAGCCGACCAGCTGGTCCAGGGCGGCCTGCCCCCCGATGCGGCACAGGAGCCGCGCGCCGAGCTCGCCGCGGCGGGTGCGGGTCGTGCCGCCGGCGCCGGGCTCGGGGGCGAGGTCGGCGTCGGGCCCGGGAGTCCCCGCGGCGCCGGGCTCGACCGCGTCGGCGTCGGCGACACCGTTCCGGCCGAGGCCCAGGATCCGGGGCAGCCACGAGTAGGTGCCGTGGTTGCTCCCGCCCAGTCCGATGACCCGGCGCACCCGGTTGCGGGCCAGGTCCGCGGCATCGGCGCCGCCGGAGTCGGTCAGGTACATCCGCGCCTGCGCGACCCCCTGCGAGTGGGCCACCAGGTCGACCTGCCGGGCGCCGGTGCGCTCGAGGACCTCATCGATGAAGGCGGCGACCTCGGCGCGCGAGTCCATAAGCCCGCGCGTGCCGTGGACGCCGGGCAGACGCCCGGCCAGGCTCGAGGTGTCGCGCCCGTAGTCGAAGCAGAAGACCGCGTGCCCGGCCGCCGCCAGTCGCGGGGCGAGCATCTCCCAGGTGTTGTAGGAGTTCATCCAGGTGCCGTGGATGAGCACCACCGGCACGCGGCCCTCGAGCGGCTCGTCCCAGCGGTTGACGCCGCGCGGGCGGCGGTCGGGGTGCAGGAAGGAGCGGATCCAGGTGCCCAGGAAACTCGCCGCGGCCTGCGCGTCCGCTCCGGTGTCTCCGCTTCGCTCCATGCCAGCCAAGCTACCGCCGCAACGCCACGGCCGCCCCGGTGCGGGGCGATAAGGTGGGGCACCGAGGTAGGGGAGGCACGCGGAGTGCGGTGCGGCAGCGGCGGAACGCCGGGTGCGAAAGCGGCGGATCAACAACCCCGCGCACTCCCCGCACCGCACCGCGATTTGGTCGCGGCGTAAACGCCGGGTACGCTTCACATCCGAAGTTTGAACGGCGACGTCGCCCCGCGCGGGCGTCGGAAATCGCCGAGCTCAAGTTTCACCTAAGACCGTCGGTCACCCGGGCAACCGGGTCGAAGGCTCCCGGGCAACCGGGACGGCCCACGCAGGAGACACTTGGAGCCCACATCCTGTGGCCCCGTGCTCCCTGCACGGGGTTTTTCCTTTGGGAGGGACCCCGGGCGGACAAACCGCATACGTTCACGAGGAAGGAGGCGAAGTACATGGCGAACCCGAAGAACGAGGCCGATCTCAAGGCCCTGCAGAACCGTTTCGAGGAAGCCGACAGCGTGGTGCTCACCGAGTACCGCGGGCTGACCGTCGCCCAGACCACCGAGCTGCGTCGCTCGCTGGGCCCGGACGTCCAGTACTCCGTCGCCAAGAACACCCTTCTCAAGCTGGCCGCCAAGGACGCCGGTGTCGAGGGTCTTGACGAGTACCTCAACGGCCCGACCGCCATCGCCTTCATCAAGGGCGAGGCCGTCGACGCCGCCAAGGCGCTGAAGAAGTTCGCCGAGGCGAACGAAGCGCTCATCGTCAAGGGTGGCTACATGGATGGCAACCCGCTGACCCCCGACCAGGTGAAGGCCATCGCGGATCTCGACAACCGCGAGACCACGCTGGCGAAGCTGGCCGGTGCCATGAAGGGCAACTTGGCCAAGGCCGCCCGCCTGTTCAACGAGCCCGCCGGTCAGGTCGCACGCCTGGCTGGTGCGCTCCGCGACAAGCAGGACGCCTAACCCACTTTTCACAACCCCACACACTTTCCGCCCCCGGCCGCCGCTACCGAACCGGCCACCGCGCCACCGGTCGCCGAGGGCAACAACACAGAAAGGAAGCCCGCCATGGCTAAGCTTTCCAAGGACGAGCTCATCGAGGCCTTCAAGGAAATGACCCTCATCGAGCTCTCTGAGTTCGTCAAGGAGTTCGAGGACGTCTTCGACGTCTCCGCCGCCGCTCCGGTCGCCGCCGTCGCCGCCGCCCCGGGTGCCGACGCCGCCGCCCCGGCCGAGGAGAAGGACGAGTTCGACGTCGTGCTCGAGGACGCCGGCGCCAAGAAGATCGGCGTGATCAAGGCTGTCCGCGAGATCGTCTCCGGCCTGGGCCTGAAGGACGCCAAGGACCTCGTCGAGGCTGCCCCGAAGGCCGTCCTCGAGGGCGCCAACAAGGAGGACGCCGAGGCCGCCAAGACCAAGCTCGAGGAGGCCGGCGCCACCGTCACCCTGAAGTAGTCCACTTCAGGGCCGGTAGGGCTCGATTGCCGACGCCGCGCGCGTCGGCCTAGTGCCCGACCGAGCGCTTTCCACCCGCACCCGCCGCATTGCGCGGCGGGTGCGGGTTTTTCGTGTGTCTGGGGGTGGGGTTCGGCCGGGGCGTGGGGTGGGGCCGGCTGGGTCCGGCAAAATGTGGACCAAGTCGGGGAGCGGGAGAAATTCTCCTGGGGAAACGCGGGCGGCGCGGAAACTTGGTGCACATTTTGCCGGGGCAGGAGGCGGGCGCGGAACTGTATTGAAAATAGTTTTCACCCGTTCGGGGGATACCGGTTGGTTTTCAATAATGAAAACGAGTGTCAATAGACTACCTTCGGACTGTCAACTCCCCGTCCATCCCTCACGGAAAGGCAGTCCCCATGCTCCGAGTCCGCTCTCTTCCCGCGCTTCTGGCCGCGGTGGTCCTCTTCGTGATGGTCGCCGGCGCCGGCTGGACCTGGACCGATGAACCGCGCCTGGGAGGTGCGGGCGTCGGTGCGTCTGCCGATGGCGTCGCGCGTGCTGAGGGCGTCGAGGGTGTTGCCTCGGGCGCGGCTCGGGGTACCGCGGGTGAGCCTGTCGGCGCGGTTGCTCCGGTGGCGGAGGAACGCGTCGTGCTCGACCACGGCCACGTGGACGCCTTCAACGTCACCGCCCAGGACGGCGGGCTGCACCTCAACCTCAAGGAGGACGTCACGGGTTTGCACGTCACCCGCGATCCCGCCGAGGTGCTCCTGCGGGTGAAGGAAGCGGCCCACAACGATGAGGTCGAGAACATGCCGGAGATCGGCAAGCCGGGGTACTTCCTGCCGCAGGTCCAGGACCACGACAACGACCTGCTCTGGCCGGGCTGGGACACGCTGGGTGTGGCCGGCGGCGGCTTCGGTGCGGTCGACATCGAGTTCGAGGAGATCGAGGGGCCCGGCGAGGTGCACCTCTTCCAGAC
Source organism: Corynebacterium frankenforstense DSM 45800 (assembly GCF_001941485.1). NCBI lineage: Bacteria > Bacillati > Actinomycetota > Actinomycetes > Mycobacteriales > Corynebacteriaceae > Corynebacterium > Corynebacterium frankenforstense. The sequence continues at coordinate 446,186 of NZ_CP009247.1, forward strand.
CGGGACGTTCGGGGACGTCAAGCCCCTCGCCGGTTCGACCAGGCTGACCGGCGGGTCCGTGATCCACCAGGCCTTCCCGGCGCACACGCACGCCAACTGGGTCTTCACCGAGCCCGGCGAATACCGGATGACCGTGCGCGCCACCGCCGGTGAGGTCTCCTCGCAGTCGGCGACCTACACCTGGCAGGTCGGCGATGACGCGGAGGCGACCGATGACGCGGACGATCCGGGTAACACGGACGACTTGGGCGATGAGACCGGCGTGGGTGACCTGGACGCCGACAGCGGCACGGGCGCCGGGGGAGAGACCTCCGGTGACCGCGGTTCGGGGGGCGAGATCCCGGGCAAGGGCCCGGGCTCGGCCCCCGGCAAGTCCGGCGACTCGGACAAGGCCGGTAAGCCGGGCAAGTCCGGCAAGCCCGGTAAGTCCGGTAAGTCCGGCGACAGGAAGGCCGCGCAGCCGAAGGCCACCGGCGGCAAGGGCTCCGGCTCCGGGAGCTCCACGGCCGGCGGCTCCGGTTCCGAGGGCTCGGGGAGCGCCGCCGGTTCCGATGACGCGCAGTGCGTCGCCGCCGTGACCCCGCTGATCAAGGACGACCGCGCGAACCCCGCCGAGTGGCGCGACCCGGCCGAGATGAACTTCGGACTCGGCTCGGCGGCCGAGGTCGACCTGCCGCAGGACCTCGGGCCCGTGCCCGCCGGCAAGGCCTGGATGATCGGCTCGACCCAGCAGTCCGGCGTGCCGTGGCTGGGGGCGAACACCCAGCACGAGACCATGCGTGAGCACACCTCCGGTGAGGTGACCTGGCAGCTGACCTCCTTCGAGGGGCCGGGACCGATGTACGTCTACACCCAGGGCCAGCTCGGCCAGGTCGTCGGCGAGGAGTGGTTCTCCGCCGCCGACGGCCAGGGCTCCGGCACGGCCACCCTCGCCGAGAACAGCCACGTCCACCCCAGCTGGGTCTTCGGCGAGGCGGGCACCTACCGCCTCGGCATCCGTCAGACCGTCCAGCTCAACGACGGCCGCGACGTCAGCGGCACCGGCACCGTGACCTTCACCGTGGGTGGTTCCGGCAACGCCGACGAGGGGCACTTCGACCTCGGCGCGGCCGTCAACCCCGACGGCGAGTCCGACTGCGCCAACGGCGCGGCCGGCGGCGCGGCCGACGGCGCGGCGGGGGAGGCCGGCGGCTCCGGCGCCGCCGGTGGCGGATCGGGCGGCCCCGGCGCCCTGGCCGAGACCGGCGCGAGCTACATGACCCTGCCGTACGCGGTGGCCGGCCTCGGCGTGTTCGTCCTGGGCCTGGGGGTGCTCGCCGGAGCACGGAGCGCACGTCGATGAGGCGGCGCGGGCGTCGGAAATCGGTCGTGTGCGCGAGCCTGTGCGCCGTCGCCCTGGCGGCGGCCGGCTGCGCCGCACCCGCGCAGGAGAAGGACCCGGGCCTGACGAAGGTCGTGGCCACCACGCCGGTCATCGGCGACATCGCGCGCAACGTCGCCGGCGGGCGCGCCGAGGTCACCGACCTCATCCCCGCCGGCGCCGACCCGCACTCCTATGAGCCTGGGCTGCGCGCGGTGCGCGACGTGGCCAACGCGGACCTCGCGCTGACCAACGGGCTGCTGCTCGAGCAGGCCTCGCTGGCGCGCACCGTGGAGTCCGGCACCCGGCCCGGCGTGCCGGTCATCCCGGTCGCCGAGCAGGCGCCGCGTTACGGGGTCGAACACCTGCCGCTGGTGGAGAACGTCGCGCTCGACGCGGTGTGGCTGGGCCTGCGCGTCGCCGAACCCGGCGGAGGCCGCGCATTGAGTGGAGCGCCGGGCGCGAACGACACGACGTCCGAAGCGGGCGGTGCGAACGGCACGACGTCCGACGCGGCGGGCGCGAATGACGGGACCGGCACCGGACCCGTCGACCGCGGCGCCCAGGTCGAGCTGCGCGCGACCGGACTGCGCGGTCCCGGCGAGGCCGCCGCCTTCGTCACCGGCACCTTCGGCACGCCCGAGGTCTACTTCAACTCCCGCGACGGCTTCCGCGCCGCCGACGGCTACCGCGACGACACCGCGACCCTGCCCGTCGGCGCGCACACCCACGTCAGCTGGGCGTTCAGTGCGCCCGGCGCGTACGCACTCGACCTGGAGGCCTGGCTGGTGCCGCGCCCGGGCGAGAAGCCGCGGCGCATCGGTGAGCGCACGGTGGACATCGCCGTCGGAGTCGACCCGGCCCGCGAGTTCCCGGGCAGGACCGTCCTGGACGCCGGGCACGTCGACATCACCGCCGACCCCTTCGCGGGGACGGGCCCCGCCGCCGACGCTGCGGCCGCCGCACCCGCCATCGACGCAGCACCCGCCACGCAGTCCACGCAGCCCACGGCGACGTCGGCGCCGACGGCGACCGACGGGACGTCGGCAAGCACGGAGCCCGTCCGCCTGCGCTCGGGCGACGGCGCGCAGGCGACGTGGCACGCCACCGACGAGGCGGTCATCGGCGTGCCGGCGTCGACGCTGCAGCAGATCCCGCCGGAGCCGACCTACCGCTTCCTGGGCACCCCGGGCGACGAGACGTACCTGCTGCCGCAGGCCGTCCTCGGCGCGCACGTCCACGGCGAGGTCGACCCGCACCTGTGGCACGACGTCGCCGCCGGCATCGCGTACACGCAGGTCATCCGCGACGCGCTGTGCGACGTCGACCCCGCGGGCACCGCCGGCTACCACGAGCGCGCGGCGGCCTACATCGCGCGCCTCGAGGAGCTCGACGAGCGGGTGCGCGACCGGCTCGCCGCGATCCCGCGGGAGAACCGCCACCTGGTCACGACCCACGACGGCTACGGCTACCTCGCGCGCGCCTACGGCGTCCCGGTCGCGGGCTTCGTCACGCCCAACGCCGGGGTGGAGCCCAGCGCGCGGGACATCATCGCGCTGACCCGCACGCTCGAGAGCCTGCGCGTGCCCGCCGTCTTCCTCGAGCCGAACCTCGCGGGCCGCGCCAACGACCTCACCGAGGCCGCCGACCGGCTCGGCATCCGTGTCTGCCGCCTCGACGGCGACACGTTCACCGAGCCCGTGGGCACCTACGTCGAACTGATCGAGTCCAACGCGGACTCCCTGGCCGAGTGCCTGGGCTGAACAACAAAAGAGAGGACCCATGACTTCAACCGCCCACCTGTCACCCCGATTGACGACGTCGCGCCCGGCGCCCCTGGCTCTCGTGTTCTGCGTCGCCGCGTTGCTCGTGGCCTGCCTCGCCATCGCCTGGCCCGGGGCGGTCGCGGGCGCGCAGGGCGGGCAAGACCCCGCCCTCGAGCAGACCGTCGACGCCGACGAATCGGTCGCCCCGGCCGGCACCCCGGCTGAGCTGACCGCCGGCCACGCCGACATCGGCCCCGTCATCACCGACGACGACGTGGAGCTGATGGTGCGCGACGACCACGCCGAGCCGCCCGTGTGGCGCCACCTCGACGACGTGGTGGTGCGCGTGCCCGACGCCGCGAAGCAGACGCTGCCGGAGGAGGGCGACCTCTCCTTCACCGGCGCGGAGCCCGGCCAGGACGTGTGGGTCGTGCCCCAGACCGAGCTGGCCGGGGTGCCGTGGCTGGGCTGGAACACCCAGCACCCGGGCGTGGTCGACTACGCCGACCGCGGCGTGACCCTGGAGCTCGCCGGCTTCGACGGGCCGGGACGGTTCAGTCTCTTCCTGCAGAACGGCGGCTTCGAAAAGCCGCAGGTGCTGTGGAACTCCGCCGAGGAGGGCCGCCAGGGACTCTGGGTCGACTCCAACACCCACACCCACGCCAACTGGGTCTTCACCGAGCCGGGCGTCTACCACGTCGCGGTGCGCGTGCTGGTCACCGGTCGCGACGGCACCGAGCGGGCGGACACCCGTGCGCTGACCTTCGCCGTCGGCGACGGCACCGAGGCCACCGCCGGGTCCTGGGACGGCACCGAGCGGCCCGAGGACGGTGACTCCGAGGGCACCGGGTCCGAGGGCGCGGGTGACGCCGGGGCCGGATCCGGTGACGGTTCGGGCGCCGGTGACGGCTCCGGCTCCGCCGACGCAGCCTCGGCCGGCGTCGTCGGCACCGACTCCCGCCAGATCGGCCTCATCGCCGGGCTGGCCGGCGGGGCCGCCCTGCTCGTCGCCCTCGGCGTGTGGGCCGGCTCCCGGGCCGACGCCCGCCGGCGCCGCCGGGCCGCCGAGAAGTTCGCCGGGTACGGCGGCGGGGACGGCGACAGGCACGTCGGTGGGAGCGACACCGGCCATGGCGTCAGGTACCGCGACGGACACGACGGGAGGACCGCGTGAGCCTGCTCGAGATCCGCGAGGTCGGCGTGACCCTGGCCGGCCGCACCGTCGTCGAGCCGACCGACCTGGACGTCGAGGCCGGCGAGTTCGTCGGTCTGCTCGGCCCCAACGGCGCCGGCAAGACCACGCTCATGCGCGCGGTGCTCGGCCTCGTGCCGGCCGCAGGCCGGGTGACCCTGGCCGGGGCGAGCGGGCGGGCGCTGCGCCGCCGCGTCGGCTACGTGCCCCAGCGCCACGACGTCAACTGGGACTACCCGCTGAGCGTGCACGCCTGCGTGCTCGGCGGGCGCCTGGGGCTGCGCCCCGTCTTCCGCGGCCCCGGCGAGACCGACTACGCCGCCGCGGCCGAGGCGCTCGCCCGCGTCGGGCTCTCCGGACTGGCCACCCGCACCATCGGCGAGCTCTCCGGCGGGCAGCGCCAGCGCGTGCTCGTCGCCCGCGCGCTCGCGCGCCGCCCGGACCTGCTGCTGCTCGACGAACCCTTCACCGGCCTGGACCACCCGGCCACCGAGGCGCTCCTCGAGCTCTTCGCCCGGCTGTGCGCGGAGGGCACCACCGTGCTCATGTCCACCCACAACCTGCCCGAGGCGCAGCACTCCTGCTCGCGCCTGATCCTGTTCAACCGCACCGTGCGCGCCGACGCCGCCCCCGACTCGCCGCTCCTGCGCTCCGCCGAGCCGTGGACCGCCACCTTCGGCGTGCGCCCCGAGTCACCCCTGCTGGCGTCCCTGGGCGTCGGCGCGGGCCGCGAGGAGGTCGCCGCATGCTAGAGATCAGCCTGGTCGAGTTCGTCTCCGACCTGACCAACCCCGCCCTGGCGTTTCTGCCCAAGGCGCTGCTCATGGCCGTGCTCACCGCGGCCGTCGGCGCCGTGGTGGGCACCCACGTCGTGCTGCGCGGCATGGCCTTCATCGGCGACGCCGTGGCCCACGCCGTCTTCCCCGGCATCGCGGTGGCCTTCCTGCTGCAGGGCTCGGTGCTGCTCGGCGGGGCGGTCTCGGGCGCGGTCGTCGCCGTGCTCGTGGCCGTGACCTCGCAGCGCCGCCGCGTGCGCGAGGACTCCGCCATCGGCGTCTTCTTCGCCGCCGCCTTCGCACTCGGCGTGGTGATCATCTCGCGCACCCGCGGCTACACCGCGAACCTGACGACCTTCCTGTTCGGCTCCATCACCGGGGTGACCACCGCCGACCTGTGGATCACCGCCGCCGTCGGAGCCGCGGTCGTCGTCACCCTGCTCGCACTCGGGCCGTACCTGGTGGCCGTCTCCCTGGACCGGGAGACCGCGCGGGCGATGAACCTGCCCGTGCTTGCGCTGGACCTGGTGCTCTACCTCGCCGTGACGGCGGCGGTGGTGATCTCGGTGCGCTCCATCGGCAACATCCTGGTGCTCGCGCTGCTGATCACCCCGGCGGCCACCGCGCGCATGCTCACCCGCCGCCTGGCGTCGATGATGGCGCTGGCCTGCGCGATCGGCGTGGTCGGCGCGGCCGCGGGCATCTACGTCTCCTGGTCGGCGGACCTGCCGGCCGGGGCGACGATCGTGCTCGTGCTCACCGCCTTCTTCGTGGTCACCTGGCTCGCCCGTGGGCTGTGGCCCGTCGACGGCACCGCCGCTTTCCGACGCCCCGTCGGTCGCCGTCCGCGCGCCCGCGGCGGCGAGCGCGCGGGGCGTGGCAGCCGCCCGGCCGCTGTCGCGGCCTCCGCGGTGGCCGCCTGCCTCACGCTGGGTGCCACGGTGCTCGTCGCACCCGCCCCGGCGGTCGCGGCCGAGGATGCGGCGGGGGAGGACCCCTCGTCGGAGGAGACCCCCGCGCACGCGGCGAAGACGCACCGCCCGGGCGAGCCCGGCCACTCCGTCGACGTGCCGGAGGACACGACCTACGAGACCGTCGACGGCACGACGGAGCCTCACCCGTGCGCGGGGCGCAGGTTGCTCTACCGGTCGCACATCGACGCCCTCTACGCCACCCGTGACAGGGACAAGAAGCTGACGATGGCCGTGGTCAACGGCCAGCAGGTCGAGCCGGCCGAGGAATCCTGCCTGCGCCTGGCTCCCGACGCGGACAACTCGGGCAAGGAGGTCTCGCGCTTCCGTCTGCCCGACAACCCGGCGCTTTCCTTCCTGGGTAAACCCGGCGACGTGTTCTGGATCGGTCCGCAGCAGATGCCGTTCAGCCAGGACTGGCGCCCGCTGTGGGCGGGTATCGGCGCCTTCGACCCGGCCCACGAGTTTGAGGTGCCCAAGGACTTCGAGAACAACGAGGTCACCTTCGAGCTGACCGACTTCTCCGGCCCGGAGGGCGGTCAGGTGCACAACTTCTTCGGCAGGTTCGGCGACAAGGAGATGGAGCGGACCTTCGGCGCGCCCGAGGGGCCGAAGAGCTTCACCGCCGGGGTCGGCTCGCACGGCCACTACAACTGGACGTTCACCGAGCCCGGCATCTACAGCTTCACCTGGAGGGCGCGCGGCAGGCACACCGACGGCACCGAGGAGGTCTCGGAGGAGGTCACCCAGACCTGGCTGGTCGGCTCCGACGAGCAGGTCGGTCTGCCCGAGGGCACCACCACCGGCCTCAACGAGATCACCGAGCCGGTCGAGCCTGAGGCGACCGATCCGACCCCGGGCGAGAAGCCTGGTTCGGGAGGCACGAGCAGCCCCGAAACGAGCGCGCCGGGCCGTCCCGGAGACAGCGACTCGCCCGCTGACCGGCGCCACCCCATCAGCTCCGGGCACATGGACCTCGCCCTCGGCGCGAAAGACGGCAGGCCCTTCGTCTACCTCAAGGACCAGGAGGACGTCACCAACGAGCAGAAGAGGAAATCCGGCACCTTCACCTTCCTGGTCCCCGACGCCGCGCGCGGTGATCTCGGTGGCCAGATCTCGGGCATCGACGGGAAGGTCTGGGTCCTGCCGGACGTCCAGAAACCCAATCTGCCCTGGGTCGGCTTCTCGACGACGGACGCCGGCAAGGCCGTCAGCGACTCTGATCCGGTGACTGTGCGCATCGCGGACTTCAAGGGGCCCGGCCGCATGGTCACCGCGCACTCGGGACTCACCGGCAGCAAGGTGGTGCTCGACTCGGATGACAAGAACTCGAGTGTCACGTACGGAGCCGGGGCCCACGACCACCAGGCCTTCGTGTTCACCGAGCCGGGGAACTACACGGTGACCTTCGAATTCACGGGGAAGTTTGCGGGCCAGGACCTCGACGAGCGCCTCGAGGCGCACTTCGCGGTCGGTGCGGACGACGGCACCGGCGAGAATCCCGCGAACGATCCAGAAAGCGAGAATGGAGTCGAGGAAGTGGCCAATACTGGTGGACTCAAGAAAGCCTTCGCGAGTCTGAACAAGGCGATCGAGAAACTCGGCCGTGCTCTGACCAAGGCCCTGCGCACGGTCATTGGCTCCGGTCCGGGCGATACGGGGCGCGACGGGGCGGCCAAGACCCGACCGACATCTAAGCCCAAGGAGTCGGTTCCGGACACCGGGGAGGGGAACGCCCTGGGCGAGACCGCCACCCCGACGCCCGGGAGCGATGCCGGCACGGGATCGACCGGCGGCACCGACGGTGGCCACTCGAACGGGTCCGACGGGAAGTCCGCGGCAGGGGACAGCAAGTCCCCGGCGGAGTCCGGGAAGTCCATCTCTGGCGGAGAATCCTCGGCCGGCGGCGGATCTGCTCAGGCCAATGGGAAGAGCGCCGGTTCCGGGACCTCCGGTTCGCAGTCCGGAGAGCAGGCGAAGTCCGCGGCGAAGGGCTCGGGCGCCAAGTCGGACAAGTCGCCGGCGCAGGCCAAGTCCAGCAGGTCCGGAAAGTCCGCTAAGTCCGGCAAATCGTCGACCTCGGCGAAGTCATCCAAGGCGAACGGCTCCGCCGGCGGGATCCGTCGTCTCAGCAAGGACGGCGCGTCCGGGGAGCAAGAGAACGAGGAGAACGACGCGCACGCCATCCGGGCGGACGGCGCCGACAGGCAGCCGGGCGACGCGGAGACCGGGACGGCGGCCACCGGGAGCGTCGGCACGCCGGACTGGTGGTCCGGCCTGGTCCTCGGACTCGGCATCGCGGCGCTCATCGCCGGGCTGATCATGCTGTTCAACGCCCGCCGCACCGTCCGGGTGGCCCGCGAGCGAGACGCCGACACCGCGCGCGGCGCGTCGCGGGGCCCCGGAAGCGCCGGGTAGACTCGCGGCCATGCTGCCGAAGTCCCGAGTCGTCTCCGCCCTGCTGGTGGGGCTTGGCGTCGCGCTGCTGGTCGCGGGGCTCCTCGCCCCGCGCCTGCTGCCCTCCGACGCCCGCCTGCCCCTCGACATCGGCCAGCAGACCTGGACCGTGCACGACGATTCCGCGCGCACCCGGCTGATGACCGACCCGGATGGGCGGGTGCTGGACTCGCCGGTCTCGCGTCAGTACCACCTCACCGTCGAGGAGCCCTCGGACGACGACACCGTCTCCGTGCGCGTCGGCTCGACCCTCTCGCGCGACAGCATGCAGGACGACGCTGACCGCCTGATCACCGCCGGCGTGTGGAACTGGCGCATGGACCGCCTGACCGGCGAGCCCGAGGGGGCGGCGCTGCTCAGCGACCAGCTGGCCAGCCCGACCACCGAGGTCGACATGGGCGGGGTCTGGCTGAAGTTCCCCGCGGACGTCCAGCAGACCACCTACGACGTCTTCGACGAGACGCTGCGTGAGGCCCACCCGGCCGAGTTCCAGGAGGAGCTCGAGATCGACGGCCGCGAGGTCTACCGCTACCACCAGGTCATCGAGCCCGCCAACGTGCGCGAGCGCTACGCCGGCGTCTTCAACGAGACCAACCTGCCCGCGCCCGAACAGCCCGCCGAGGGAGAGCCCGCCGAAGGCGACGCACCCGAGGGCGAGGCCCCGGCCCCGGAGGAGGGCGCTCAGCCCGAGAACGCGGAGGGTGAGGCTCCCGAGGGGGAGAACCCGGAGGGTGCGGCCCCCGAGGGCGAGGCTCCCGCCCCCGAGGCCCCGGCCGACACGGGGGAGAAGGGGTACCTCTTCCACTCCGCCGAGCGTGACTACTATGTCGACCAGACCACGGGCCTGGTGGTCAAGATCGACGAGAAGATCGACGACTACTACGGCACCTCGGACGGTCAGAAGGTCCAGGAGGTCCTCGAGTTCGACGGGACCATGGACGACTCCCAGGTCTCCGAGCTCCTCGACGCCGCGTCCGAGAGCGACGCCGCCGGCGCGACCGTCCCGGTCGCCTGGGCCCTCGGTGTCATCGGCGCGCTGGTCGCGCTCCTCGGCGTTCTCGGTTCCTTCGGCGTCTTCGGCGGACGACACCGGACCGACGAGAGCCGTCGGGCCGCCCGACGTGCCGACGACGGGGACCGCTCGGTCGCGCGCCGGGTCACCCGCTCCGAGTAGCCGCCGGCGTCCCGCCGCCGGCCGCCCGGAGATCAGGACCGCGCATTCCGGGAGCGCACGGGCGCACGCCGGCCGCCCTTAACACAGTCCTTGCGTGAGCGCCATACGTGGTATAGGCTATTTCTTTGCGCTGGAATCCGCCACCGGTGCCGCACCGCCTTGCTGACGCCTCAAATTTACGAGGCGATTTGACAAGGTGATTTTGTGCTATCCGGGGGCGGGGATTCCAAAGCAGAGAAAAATGCTAATCTACCAGCGGATATGCCGCCGCCCGCGCCCAGGCGGCCAGGCTCTCCGCACGAGGTGCTGGAAGGACCCATCTTGGCAGTCTCCCGCCAGACCAAGTCAGTGGCCGACATCCCTGGCGCGCCCAAGCGCCACTCTTTCGCTAAGTACACGGAGCCCATCGAGATCCCGGGGCTCCTCGATCTGCAGCGCGAGTCTTTCGCCTGGCTGATCGGAACGCCGGACTGGCGTGCCCGCAAGCAGGCCGAGCGCGGCGAGGACGCCGTCGTCGCCAGCGGCCTCGAGGACATCCTCAACGAGCTCTCGCCGATCGAGGACTACTCCGGCAACATGTCCCTCTCGCTGTCCGAGCCGCGTTTCGAGGACGTGAAGTGCTCCATCGAGGAGTGCAAGGACAAGGACATCAACTACGCGGCCCCGCTCTACGTGACCGCGGAGTTCATCAACAACGAGACGCAGGAGATCAAGTCCCAGACCGTCTTCATCGGCGACTTCCCGATGATGACCGACAAGGGCACCTTCATCGTCAACGGCACCGAGCGTGTCGTCGTCTCGCAGCTGGTCCGTTCGCCCGGTGTCTACTTCGACCGGACCATCGACAAGTCCACGGAGCGCCCGCTGCACTCCGTGAAGGTCATCCCGTCGCGCGGTGCGTGGCTCGAGTTCGACGTCGACAAGCGGGACACCGTCGGCGTGCGCATCGACCGCAAGCGTCGCCAGCCGGTGACCGTCCTGCTCAAGGCGCTCGGCTGGACCACCCAGCAGATCACCGAGCGGTTCGGCTTCTCCGAGCTGATGATGTCCACCCTCGAGAACGACGGCGTGGAGAACACCGACCAGGCCCTGCTCGAGATCTACCGCAAGCAGCGCCCGGGCGAGCAGCCCACCCGCGAGCTGGCCCAGTCGCTGCTCGACAACGCCTTCTTCAAGCCGAAGCGCTACGACCTGGCCAAGGTCGGCCGGTACAAGGTCAACCGCAAGCTCGGCCTGGGCGGCGACCACGACGGTCTGATGACGCTGACCGAGGAGGACATCGCCACCATCCTCGAGTACCTCGTCCGGCTGCACGCCGGCGAGCGCGAGATGACCGCCCCCAACGGCGAGACCATCCGCGTCGAGACCGACGACATCGACCACTTCGGCAACCGTCGTCTGCGTACCGTCGGCGAGCTGATCCAGAACCAGGTCCGCGTGGGCCTGTCCCGCATGGAGCGCGTCGTGCGCGAGCGCATGACCACCCAGGACGCGGAGTCGATCACGCCTACCTCGCTGATCAACGTCCGCCCGGTCTCCGCCGCCATCCGCGAGTTCTTCGGCACCTCCCAGCTCTCGCAGTTCATGGACCAGAACAACTCGCTGTCGGGCCTGACCCACAAGCGTCGCCTCTCGGCCCTGGGCCCCGGCGGCCTGTCGCGTGAGCGCGCCGGCATCGAGGTCCGCGACGTCCACCCGTCACACTACGGCCGCATGTGCCCGATCGAGACCCCTGAGGGCCCGAACATCGGCCTGATCGGCTCGCTGGCCACCTACGCCCGCGTGAACTCCTTCGGCTTCATCGAGACGCCGTACCGCAAGGTCATCGACGGCAAGGTCACCGACACCGTCGAGTACCTCACCGCCGACGAGGAGGACCGTTACTCCATCGCCGAGGCGAACACCGAGGTCAACTCCGACGGCGAGATCGTCCAGGAGCGCATCGAGGTCCGCGTCAAGGACGGCGACATCCAGGTCACCGGCCCGCAGGGCGTCGACTACCTCGACGTCTCCCCGCGCCAGATGGTCTCCGTGGCCACGGCCATGATTCCGTTCCTGGAGCACGACGACGCCAACCGTGCCCTGATGGGCGCGAACATGCAGCGTCAGGCCGTGCCGCTGCTGCGCTCCGAGTCCCCGTACGTGGGCACCGGCATGGAGAAGCCGGCCGCCTACGACGCCGGCGACCTCATCATCTCGAAGCACGCCGGCGTGGTCGAGGACCTCGCCGCCGACTTCATCACCGTGATGGACGACGAGGGCGCCCGCCACACCCACATCCTGCGCAAGTTCGAGCGCACCAACCAGGGCACCTGCTACAACCAGACGCCGCTGGTCAACATCGGTGACCGCGTCGAGGTCGGCCAGGTGCTGGCCGACGGCCCCGGCACCCACCAGGGCGAGATGTCGCTGGGCCGCAACCTCCTGGTCGCGTTCATGCCGTGGGAGGGCCACAACTACGAGGACGCCATCATCCTCAACCAGCGCATCGTCGAGGAGGACATCCTCACCTCGATCCACATCGAGGAGCACGAGATCGACGCGCGCGACACCAAGCTGGGCGCCGAGGAGATCACCCGCGAGATCCCGAACGTCTCCGAGGACGTGCTCAGCGACCTCGACGAGCACGGCATCGTGCGCATCGGCGCCGACGTGCGCGCCGGTGACATCCTCGTCGGCAAGGTCACCCCGAAGGGTGAGACCGAGCTGACCCCCGAGGAGCGCCTGCTGCGCGCCATCTTCGGCGAGAAGGCCCGCGAGGTGCGCGACACCTCCCTGAAGGTGCCCCACGGCGAGACCGGCAAGGTAATCGGCGTGCGCCGCTTCTCGCGTGAGGACGACGACGACCTGGCCGCGGGCGTCAACGAGATGATCCGCGTCTACGTCGCCCAGAAGCGCAAGATCCAGGACGGCGACAAGCTCGCCGGCCGCCACGGCAACAAGGGTGTCGTCGGCAAGATCCTGCCGCCGGAGGACATGCCGTTCATGGAGGACGGCACCCCGATGGACATCATCCTGAATACCCACGGTGTCCCGCGTCGTATGAACATCGGCCAGGTCCTCGAGACCCACCTCGGCTGGCTCGCCGCCGCCGGCTGGCACGTGGACCCGGACGACCCGAAGAACGAGGAGCTGCTCAAGACGCTGCCGGAGGACCTCTACGACGTGCCCGCCGGTTCGCTGACGGCCACCCCGGTCTTCGACGGCGCGAGCAACACCGAGATCGCCGGCCTGCTGCAGAACTCGCTGCCCAACCGTGACGGCGACGTCATGGTCGACGGCGACGGCAAGACCCGCCTCTTCGACGGCCGCTCCGGCGAGCCCTTCCAGTACCCGGTCTCGGTCGGCTACATGTACATGCTGAAGCTGCACCACCTGGTCGACGAGAAGATCCACGCCCGCTCCACCGGCCCGTACTCGATGATCACCCAGCAGCCGCTCGGTGGTAAGGCCCAGTTCGGTGGCCAGCGCTTCGGCGAGATGGAGGTGTGGGCCATGCAGGCGTACGGCGCGGCCTACACCCTGCAGGAGCTGCTGACCATCAAGTCGGACGACGTGGTCGGCCGCGTGAAGGTCTACGAGGCGATCGTCAAGGGCGACAACATCCCGGACCCGGGCATCCCCGAGTCGTTCAAGGTGCTGCTCAAGGAGCTGCAGTCGCTGTGCCTGAACGTGGAGGTACTCTCCGCCGACGGCACGCCGATGGAGCTCTCCGGCTCCGACGACGACGACATGGAGGGCTCGTCGCTGGGCATCAACCTCTCCCGCGACGAGCGTTCCGACGCCGACATCGCATAACCACGGCGACCCCCGCCCACGGGCGAGAACCGCACCGCGCAACTGACGCGGCGTCGGCAATCGCCCGGGGCAGGGGCCTCACACCGCCAAGTTCTCTTACCGCCATTTCAATCCCTCCCCCAAGGGGAGGTGAAAGGGAGTTACGTGTTCGACGTAAACCTCTTCGACGAGCTTCGCATCGGCCTGGCCACCGCCGAGGACATCCGCCGTTGGTCCAAGGGCGAGGTCAAGAAGCCGGAGACCATCAACTACCGCACCCTCAAGCCCGAGAAGGACGGCCTGTTCTGCGAGCGCATCTTCGGGCCGACCCGCGACTGGGAGTGCCAGTGCGGCAAGTACAAGCGCGTCCGTTACAAGGGCATCATCTGTGAGCGCTGCGGCGTCGAGGTGACCAAGTCCAAGGTGCGCCGTGAGCGCATGGGCCACATCGAGCTGGCCGCGCCGGTCACCCACATCTGGTACTTCAAGGGCGTGCCCTCGCGCCTGGGCTACCTGCTGGACCTGGCGCCCAAGGACCTCGAGCGCATCATCTACTTCGCCGCCAACATCATCACCAGCGTCGACGACGAGGCCCGTCACGCGGACCTCGAGGACCTCGAGGCCGAGATGCTGCTGGAGAAGCAGGACGTCGAGCACGACGCCGACTCCGAGATCGCCGAGCGCTCCAAGAAGCTCGAGGAGGACCTCGCCGAGCTCGAGGCCGCCGGCGCCAAGGCCGACGCCCGCCGCAAGGTGCAGAACGCCGCGGACAAGGAGATGCAGCACATCCGCGAGCGCTCCGAGCGCGAGATCGAGCGCCTCGACGAGATCTGGAACACCTTCGTCAAGCTCGCCCCGAAGCAGATGATCATCGACGAGTCCATCTACGAGGAGCTCGTCGACCGCTACGAGGACTACTTCACCGGCGGCATGGGCGCGGAGGCCATCCAGACCCTGATCCGCAACTTCGACCTCGACGCCGAGGCCGAGAGCCTGCGCGAGACCATCGCCAACGGCAAGGGCCAGCGCAAGATGCGCGCCCTCAAGCGCCTGCGCGTGGTCGCCGCCTTCCAGCGCTCCGGCAACGACCCGGCCGGCATGGTCCTGGACGCGATCCCGGTCATCCCGCCGGAGCTGCGCCCGATGGTGCAGCTCGACGGCGGCCGCTTCGCGACCTCCGACCTCAACGACCTCTACCGTCGCGTGATCAACCGCAACAACCGCCTCAAGCGCATGATCGACCTCGGCGCCCCCGAGATCATCGTGAACAACGAGAAGCGCATGCTGCAGGAGTCCGTCGACGCGCTGTTCGACAACGGCCGTCGCGGCCGTCCGGTCACCGGCCCGGGCAACCGCCCGCTGAAGTCGCTGTCCGACCTGCTCAAGGGCAAGCAGGGCCGCTTCCGTCAGAACCTGCTGGGTAAGCGTGTCGACTACTCGGGCCGTTCCGTCATCATCGTCGGCCCGCAGCTCAAGCTGCACGAGTGCGGCCTGCCGAAGCTGATGGCCCTCGAGCTGTTCAAGCCGTTCGTGATGAAGCGCCTGGTCGAGCACGACTACGCGCAGAACATCAAGTCCGCCAAGCGCATGGTCGAGCGTCAGCGCCCCGAGGTCTGGGACGTGCTCGAGGAGGCCATCTCCGAGCACCCGGTGATGCTCAACCGCGCCCCGACCCTGCACCGCCTGGGCATCCAGGCCTTCGAGCCGAAGCTCGTCGAGGGCAAGGCCATCCAGCTGCACCCGCTGGCCTGTGAGGCCTTCAACGCCGACTTCGACGGTGACCAGATGGCCGTGCACCTGCCGCTGTCCGCGGAGGCGCAGGCCGAGGCCCGCATCCTGATGCTCGCCTCGAACAACATCCTGTCGCCGGCCTCCGGTAAGCCGCTGGCCATGCCGCGACTGGACATGGTCACCGGCCTGTACTTCCTGACCATGGACAAGGGCCCGGACGAGCTGGGCGGCCAGGGCCGCTACGTCGCGCCGTCCGAGGACCACCCGGCCGAGGGCGTGTACACGACCATGGCCGAGGCGATCATGGCGCGCGACCGTGGCGTGCTGGGCCTGCAGGCTCCGATCCACGTGCGCATCTCCCACCTGCGTCCGCCGGAGGAGATCGAGAAGGAGCAGTTCCCGGAGGGCTGGCAGCGCGGCCAGACCTGGCTGGCGGAGACCACGCTCGGCCGGATCATGTTCAACGAGCTGCTGCCGTGGGACTACCCGTACCGCGAGGGCGTCATGGTCCGTAAGGGCGGCGGCTCCGGCAAGATCCTGCTCGGCGACGTCATCAACGACCTCGCCGCGAAGTACCCGATGATCACCGTCGCGCAGACGATGGACAAGATGAAGGACGCCGGCTTCTACTGGGCCACCCGCTCGGGTGTGACCATCTCGATGGCCGACGTGCTCGTCCTGCCCAACAAGCACGAGATCCTCGAGCGCTACGAGGAGGAGGCCCGCCAGATCGAGCGCAAGTTCTGGGACAAGGGCGCCCTGACCGAGCGCGACCGCTACGACCGCCTGGTCGAGCTGTGGCAGACCGCCACCAACGAGGTCGGCGAGGCCGTCGAGGCCCTGTACCCGGACGACAACCCGATCCCGATGATCGTGAAGTCGGGCGCCGCCGGCAACATGCGTCAGATCTGGACCCTGGCCGGCATGAAGGGCATGGTCGTGAACTCGCGCGGTGAGTACATCACCCGCCCGATCAAGACCTCCTTCCGTGAGGGCCTGTCGGTGATGGAGTACTTCAACAACTCCCACGGTTCCCGTAAGGGCCTGGCCGACACCGCCCTGCGTACCGCCGACTCCGGTTACCTGACGCGTCGTCTGGTCGACGTCGCCCAGGACGTCATCGTCCGCGAGGAGGACTGCGGCACCCGCCAGGGCGTGCGCGTCCCGGTCGCCGAGGAGCTCCTCGACGCCGAGGGCAACGTCACCGGCTACGCGCCGCACCCGCTCAACGAGACCACGGTCGCCGGCCGCGTGCTGGCCACCGACGCCTCGAACGCGGACGGCGAGGTCGTCCTCGAGGCCGGTTCCGACCTCAACGAGACCAACATCAACAAGCTGGTCGACGGTGGCGTCACCGAGATCAAGGTCCGCTCCGTGCTGACCTGTGAGACCCCGGCCGGCGTGTGCGCGAAGTGCTACGGCAAGTCGATGGCGACCGGCAAGCTGGTCGAGATCGGCGAGGCCGTCGGCATCGTCGCCGCCCAGTCGATCGGTGAGCCCGGTACCCAGCTGACGATGCGTACGTTCCACCAGGGCGGCGTCGGCGGCGACATCACCGGTGGTCTGCCGCGTGTCCAGGAGCTGTTCGAGGCCCGCGTGCCGAAGAACTGCGCCCCGATCGCCTCGGCGGCCGGCACGGTGCACCTCGAGGACCAGGGCAACTTCTACACCCTGCGTCTCTCGCCGGACGACGGCGGCGACGACATCGTCTACGAGAAGCTGTCGAAGCGCCAGGGCCTTGCCCAGGTGCGTCGTCCGATGGAGTCCAACCCGCAGGCCACCATCGAGCGTGCGCTGCGCGAGGGCGACCACGTCGAGGTGGGCGACCGCCTGCTGCGTGGCCCGGCCGACCCGCACGACGTGCTCGAGGTCCTCGGCCGCCGCGGTGTGGAGAAGCACCTGATCGACGAGGTCCAGGCGGTCTACCGCACCCAGGGTGTGTCCATCCACGACAAGCACATCGAGATCATCATCCGCCAGATGCTGCGTCGTGGCACCGTCATCGACTCCGGCTCCACCGAGTTCCTCCCGGGCACCCTGGTGGACCTCTCGGAGGCGAAGGCCGCCAACGCGGAGGCCCTGGCCTCCAACGGCGACCCGGCCGAGCTGCGCAGCGAGATCATGGGCATCACCAAGGCCTCGCTGGCCACGGAGTCCTGGCTGTCGGCGGCCTCCTTCCAGGAGACCACCCGCGTGCTCACGGACGCCGCGATCAACAAGCGCTCCGACAAGCTGATCGGCCTGAAGGAGAACGTGATCATCGGCAAGCTGATCCCGGCCGGCACCGGCATCTCGCGCTACCGCAACATCTCGGTCAAGCCGACCGAGGCGGCGCGCAACGCCGCGTACCCGATCCCGACCTTCGGCGAGTCGATCTACGGCGACGACTTCGGTGGCGAGTTCACCGGCGCCTCCGTGCCGCTCGACGAGTTCGAGATGTAGGTCGCGCTTCAGCCGCGCCCCCGCGGCCGTGGTCCCGTGACCTGACGGCCGGCGGCCCGCTCACCGGGCCGCCCCGACGCCCCGTCCTCCCCCGTGGAGGGCGGGGCGTCGTCGCGTCTGCCTGCGCTTCCCACGGGTGCCGGGCGGTCGCGCACAGGCCACACACGTCCACGTGTCGGCCCGCTATCGTGGGCCGCATGATCGGTTGGACTGAGATTGCGGTCATCGCCGTGCTCGTGCTCCTGCTGGCGGCGTGCGTGGCGGTCCTGCTGCTCGCCGCCCGCTGGGTGGTGCGCGGCTACGACCCGCGCCGCGCGGGCAAGCGTCGTTTCCACGACGGCGACCAGGCCACGCGCGAGGCGGACCTGAAGGGGCTGGCCGCCTGGTACGCCGGCGACGAGGGCGAGCGGCGGGACGGTGAGGGTACCGACAGGCGGGACAGCACCGCGGCGGACAGGCGGGACGGCACCGTCGATCCCCGGTAGCCTGGCGGGCGTGAAACCCCTGCCCGTGCCCGCGCTCGACGACACGCTCGAGCGCACCCTGAGCTGCGTTGACGCCGTGATTGACGACGCCGCGCCCACCCGCCGTCTGGCCCACGACTTCGCCGTGGGCGCAGGTCCCCGCATCCAGGCCGCCCTGGCCGACTACGCCGCCGAGTGTGCGGCGGCCGGCTCGAGCTGGTTGGCCGGACGCTGGCTCGACGGCTACCTGACGACCCGCGAACCGTTGCCGCTGAGCTCCAACGTCTGCTTCCAGATCCGCCTGGACACCGACGCGCACGGGCTGGAGCGCCTCGCCGCGGTCGTGCACGCGGCCGCCCGCGTCCATCTCCCCGAGGCCGCCGGT
Organism: Corynebacterium frankenforstense DSM 45800; assembly: GCF_001941485.1. Lineage (NCBI taxonomy): Bacteria > Bacillati > Actinomycetota > Actinomycetes > Mycobacteriales > Corynebacteriaceae > Corynebacterium > Corynebacterium frankenforstense. Next base: position 464,681 of record NZ_CP009247.1, read on the forward strand.
CGGACCGGTGCCCGCTTCGACGCACGGGGCAACGAGCTGGCCGCCGAGCAGTGGAACTGCCTGCGCGGCGGCGTCCGGGTGCCGGGCGCGGGCCGCGACACCGTCGAGTACGGCCCGCGCACGGCCGCCGACCGGGAGGTCGTCGTCTTCTGCGGCGGGCGCGCCTTCGCGCTCCCGGTCAGTGACGGCGGGGGACGGGTGGTCCCGCGTTCCGAGCTGGCCGCCGGCTTCGCTCGAATCCTGGACACCGCCCACGGCTCGCCCGCGGACGACCGCCCAGGGGGCGCGCCCGGGTTCACCGACGCCTCTTACCGGGGAAGCGGCGACGCGGAGTTCCGCGCCTGGCTCGCGGAACCGGCCAACGCGGCCGTGCACGAGCGGCTCGCCCGCGCGCTCTTCTGCGTCTCGTTGCCCGCGACTGCAGACGCCTCGGCGGCCGGGGCGGCCGGGGAAGCCGGAGCAGCCGCAGTCGCCGGAGCCGCGGAAGACGGCACGAGCCTCGCCACCGGTGACGCGCCGAAACCCGACCCCGATGCCCGCCGGCTGCGCACCGGCGCCTTCGCGTCCGGTCATTACTGGGCATACAAGCCGCTGACCTACGAGCTGGCGGCCGACGACTCCGGCTGGGCCGCCCTGCTCGTCGAGCACTCCACCGTCGACGGCGCCACGCTGGTGCAGACCGTCGCCGACATCCAGGCCGAGCTCGCCGGCGCCGGCGGAGCTGACGTGGACGGAGCCGACGGCGCGGGAATCGGCGCGGGGGAGGGACGTGACGTCGGCAATCGGGCGCCGCAGGAGCTGAGCTGGACGCGCAACCTGCCCGCCCCGGAGCACGAGCCGCCGCGCCTGGAGATCCGCCGGGCGGCGCGCCCGCGGCCACGGAACATCAAGCTCAGCGCCGACGCCTACGCGCAGCTGGTCATGACCGTCGCGCAACTTTCCACCTACGGGCGGGTGCGCGCGGTCTACGAGGCCGTCGACATGCGCGAGTACGCCGCCGGGCGCACGGAGTGCCTGCGCCCGGTCACCCCGGCCGCCGTCGCCTTCGCCCGCGCACTGCTCGCCGGCTCGGCGGACCGCGCCGGGCTCAAGGCCGCGCTCGACGCCCACCGTGACTGGGTCAAGGCCTGCAAGACCGGCCGCGGCGTCGACCGGCACCTGTGGGCACTCGGCTGGACGGCGCAGGAGCTGGGGGAGGACCCCGGGTTCCTGCGGGATCCGGGGCTGGCCGCCGCGCGCACCGACTTCCTCTCGACGACCTCCGTCGGCTCGGACGCGCAGGTCGTGCGCTACGCGTTCGCGCCGACCACGCCGGACGGTTTCGGGATCTGCTACACGCCGCTGGCGGACGCGGTCGAGTACACGGTCACCTTCGGCGCGGGCGCCGAGCACCCGGAGGCGTTCCTCGAGGCGCTGGGTGAGGCGGCCGCGCGGCTCGCGGAGTTCATCACCGGGCTCGACGCGGCCTGACCCCGCCTGAGGGGAGTGTTCCCCGCGCCCGGAGGGGGTCCCGCCGGCCGCGTGTGACAATGATCCGTGGTGAACCGGCAGGGCGCCGGGGAGGATCCGGAGGTGACAGGGTGACCACCAATGAAGAGATGAGCGGTTACTACGCGGACATGACCGGCGCGACGCGTGATCTGGCGTCGAAGCAGAAGTGGCTCCTCACCTCCAGCGTGATCGGCAACGGGATCAACGCGGCCGCGGCGGTCAACGCGAACCGCAACGCCCGGCGGAGCCAGACGCTGCTCGCCGAGACGAGGGACGTGGTCCGCGACGGCTTCGACAGGCTTGACGAGGGGCTGCAGGACCTCCGCGACTCGGTCGACGCGATGCACGCGGACATGAACGCCGGCTTCGAGACCATGAGCCACATCAACTACGCGCTCTGGCGCGACGGGGTGGGGCGCGGGTACTCGCGGGAGTTCCGGCCGCGGGCGCTGAACTACCTCCGGGACTACGAGGAGGCCTGTGAACACTGGCTGGACATGGTGGCCGAGCGGGTGGCCCGGGTGGTCGCGGACTTCCCGGGCTGGAAGCGGCCCGAGTGGCGCGACGACGCACTGCGCACGGGGCTCTTCTTCACCCCGCCGAGGAAGATGCCGCCGCCTCAGCCGCTGCCGGACCCGGTCCAGAAGGAGCCGCCGCCCCGGATGTCTATGCTGCGGGTCCTGGTGCTCACCTTCGTGTGCTGGTTCGCCGCGTACATCGGCGTCTGCGCGTTCGTCGGGATGCCGATAAGGATCTACGACGAGGCGGTCAACGGCCCGTACCTGTCCACCGAGCCGCGGGTGATCGATCCGATACCGGCGATCAGCACGGTGGCGCTGATCCTGCTGCCGGTCATCTTCGGTCTGATGTGGCTGCGGCGCCGGCGCAAGGAGGCCAGGGCGCGCGAGGTCGAGGAGTACAACGCCGCGCAACGACGTGCCCACGAGGAGGCCGAGCTCGCCGCCCGCGCCGAGGTGAGCGCGCACAACGGGCGGCTCCTACGGGACTGGGAGGCGGCCAACGGGATGGCCCGTGAGCAGGCGATCCGCTACGTCGCCGAGCGGGTCGGGGTGCGTGACCCGAGGACGAACTCGTTGGCCGAGGACTGGGCGTCCGAAAAGACCCGCCGCGAGGTGCAGCGCCTGCGGAAGATCATCGAGAACGAGCGGACCCGGCCGCCGGAGCCGTCGACCCTGACGCGGCCGGAGCCCTACACGGTCAACCGCCGGGTGCGGCGGGACATGCGCGCCGAGCTCCAGCGCTTCCTCGACTCACTCGACGGATTCAACATCGAGCCGCCGCGCTACGAGTTCGAGTAGCAACCACGCCCGCGCGTGCCACGCCGGCGCGTGCGCACCGGGGGAGGGACGCGACGTCGTCAATCGGGGGACTACCGCACCGGGCGGGATTTGTGCAGCACCCGGGCGTGCGTGTAGAGTCACGCGACAGTCCCCCGTCACCAGTGGCGGTGGGAGTCTGACACCGAAGCGGCCCGCCGCGACGGTGCCTGGACACGAACGGCAGGGCCCCGGGAAAGAGCCTCCGTTTTTTCATGTCTTGACGCTCCCGCTTCCAGCGGTGGCCGGCGGTCAGGGCCTCCGAGAAGGAAGCCTGGACCGTGATGAAGAACTTCAACTACGTCAAAAGGACGGTACATGCCCACTATCCAGCAGCTGGTCCGCAAGGGCCGCCACTCCAAGTCCGCGAAGGTCGCCACCGCGGCCCTCAAGGGCTCGCCGCAGCGTCGCGGTGTGTGCACCCGCGTGTACACCACCACCCCGAAGAAGCCGAACTCCGCTCTGCGTAAGGTCGCCCGTGTGCGCCTGACCACCGGCATCGAGGTCTCCGCCTACATCCCGGGCGAGGGCCACAACCTGCAGGAGCACTCCATGGTGCTCGTGCGCGGCGGCCGTGTGAAGGACCTTCCGGGTGTCCGTTACAAGATCGTCCGCGGCACCCTCGACACCCAGGGTGTCAAGGACCGCAAGCAGGCCCGTTCCCGTTACGGCGCGAAGAAGGAGAAGTAAAACATGCGTAAGTCGCGAGCTCCTAAGCGCGAAATCATCAAGGACCCCGTCTACGACTCCGAGCTGGTGACCATGCTGGTCAACAAGGTGCTCCAGGACGGCAAGAAGTCGACCGCCCAGCGCATCGTCTACGGCGCGCTCGAGCAGTGCCGCGAGAAGACCGGCACCGACCCGGTGGGCACCCTGGACAAGGCTCTGGGCAACATCCGCCCGGAGCTGGAGGTCCGCTCCCGCCGCGTCGGCGGTGCGACCTACCAGGTGCCGGTTGAGGTGCGCCCCGCGCGTGCGACCACCCTGGCGCTGCGTTGGCTGGTGACCTTCACCCGTCAGCGTCGTGAGCACACCATGAAGGACCGCCTCGCCAACGAGATCCTCGACGCCTCCAACGGCCTCGGTGCCTCGGTGAAGCGCCGCGAGGACGTCCACAAGATGGCCGAGGCCAACCGCGCCTTCGCCCACTACCGCTGGTAGTCAGCCGGGCCCGGTGTCAGTGCAGCTGACCGGCCTGTGCGCTCTGCGCAGCCGGCTCAGCCGCACTACACTGAGCAGTCGGCCGCTCGGCGGCGTCGGCACGAGACCGCACGCCGGGCCACGACCTGTACGACGCAACACCGAACATCCGAGGCGCCGTCCCGTCCCCGTCCGCCCGCAGGCGACGGGGCTCCGGGAGACGTCCACGACATTTAAGTTGGGGTAAGACTGTGGCACAAGAAGTGCTTAAGGACCTCCACAAGGTCCGCAACATCGGCATCATGGCCCACATCGACGCCGGTAAGACCACGACCACCGAGCGCATCCTCTACTACACGGGTATCAACCGCAAGGTCGGCGAGACCCACGAGGGCCAGTCCACCACGGACTGGATGCAGCAGGAGAAGGACCGCGGCATCACCATCACCTCCGCCGCGGTGACCTGCTTCTGGGAGGGTCACCAGATCAACATCATCGACACGCCCGGCCACGTCGACTTCACCGTCGAGGTCGAGCGCTCCCTGCGCGTCCTGGACGGCGCCGTCGCCGTCTTCGACGGCAAGGAGGGTGTCGAGCCACAGTCCGAGCAGGTCTGGCGTCAGGCCGCCCGTTACGACGTGCCGCGCATCTGCTTCGTCAACAAGATGGACAAGCTGGGCGCCGACTTCTACTACACCGTCGGCACCATCGTCGACCGTCTGAACGCCAAGCCGCTCGTCCTCCAGCTCCCGATCGGCGCCGAGGACGACTTCGAGGGCGTCATCGACCTGGTCGAGATGCGCGCCATCGTCTGGCCGGGCAAGGTCGAGGTCGGCGCCGAGCCGACCATCACCGAGATCCCCGCCGAGCTGCAGGACCGCGCCGCCGAGTACCGCGAGAAGCTGCTCGAGGCCGTCGCCGAGTCCGACGAGGAGCTCATGGAGAAGTACTTCGGCGGCGAGGAGCTCACCGTCGAGGACATCAAGGGCGCCATCCGCAAGATGACCGTCTCCTCCGAGATCTTCCCGGTCCTGTGCGGCACCGCCTACCGCAACAAGGGCGTGCAGCCGCTGCTCGACGCCGTCGTCGACTACCTGCCGAACCCGCTGGACGTCGGCGAGGTCCACGGCCACAAGATGGGCGAGCCGGACACCGAGCTGACCCGCAAGCCCTCCGACGAGTCCCCGCTGTCGGCCCTGGCCTTCAAGATCGCCGCCCACCCCTTCTTCGGCAAGCTGACCTTCGTGCGCGTCTACTCGGGCACGATGGAGCCGGGCGAGACCGTCCTGAACTCCACCAAGGAGCACCGCGAGCGCATCGGCAAGATCTTCCAGATGCACGCGAACAAGGAGAACCCGGTCGACTTCGCCCACGCCGGCAACATCTACGCCGTCATCGGTCTGAAGAACACCACCACGGGTGACACCCTGTGCGCCCAGAACGACCCGATCATCCTCGAGTCCATGGACTTCCCGGACCCGGTCATCAAGGTCTCCATCGAGCCGAAGACCAAGTCCGACCAGGAGAAGCTGGGCGTGGCCATCCAGAAGCTGGCCGAGGAGGACCCGACCTTCACCGTCGAGCTCGACGAGGAGTCCGGCCAGACCGTCATCGGCGGCATGGGCGAGCTGCACCTCGACGTCCTCGTCACCCGCATGAAGGACGAGTTCAAGGTCGAGGCCAACGTCGGCGCCCCGCAGGTGGCCTACCGCGAGACCATCAAGAAGCCGGTCCAGAGCGTCGAGTTCACCCACAAGAAGCAGACCGGTGGTTCCGGCCAGTTCGCGAAGGTCATCGTCTCCTTCGAGCCCTACCACCCGGACCAGGACGAGCTGGAGGAGGGCGAGTCCGCCACCTACAAGTTCGTCAACGAGGTCACCGGTGGCCGCATCCCGAAGGAGTACATCCCCTCGGTCGACGCCGGTATCCAGGACGCGATGCAGTACGGCCACCTGGCCGGCTTCCCGCTGGTCAACATCAAGGCCACCCTCGAGGACGGCCAGTACCACGAGGTCGACTCCTCGGAGATGGCGTTCAAGATCGCGGGTTCCCAGGTCCTCAAGGAGGGCGTGGCCCGCGCGAAGCCGGTGCTTCTCGAGCCGCTGATGGCGGTCGAGGTCATCACCCCGGAGGAGTACATGGGCGAGGTCATCGGCGACATCAACTCCCGCCGTGGCCAGGTCAACGCCATGGAGGACCGCGCCGGCGCCAAGGTCGTCAAGGCCCAGGTCCCGCTGTCCGAGATGTTCGGCTACGTCGGTGACCTGCGTTCCAAGACCCAGGGCCGCGCGAACTACACGATGGTCTTCGACTCCTACGGCGAGGTGCCGCAGAGCGTCTCCCAGGCCATCATCGAGGAGCGCACCGGCAAGTAGGGCGTAGCGGCGTGACGCCCGTTGAATTGACGACGTCGCGCCGCCCGCCCCGGGCGGTCCGGGTCCCCGTTGTGCCCGGGGACCCCGTCGACGCCGCCGGCCGAAACCGGTCGTAGCGGCCACACCGGGTCTCACCCCGCCTGCACGTACGACGTGCGGGGTGAGGTCGGGTTGGCCGGTACGGCACGGATCCCGGCGAAGAGACGTTCAGGGCCGCGAAACCCGACGACGTAGGGTCAGGCCAGGTTTGAAAAAGACGCTGGCGGACCCTAGGATCGTGTAACTGGCACACTGCAAAAAACGCCATCGCCAGCAGTCCGGCCTCGGCCGGAGCGAGGGTGGCAATCCGTAAACCACGTGGCTGCGAGAGTCGTAGCCACCATGAAGTCCAGGAGGACACACAGTGGCAAAGGCGAAGTTCGAGCGTAACAAGCCGCACGTCAACATCGGCACCATCGGTCACGTTGACCACGGCAAGACCACCACCACGGCCGCCATCACCAAGGTGCTGGCCGAGAAGTACCCTGAGGAGAACCAGGCCTTCGCCTTCGACGCCATCGACAAGGCGCCGGAGGAGAAGGAGCGTGGCATCACGATCAACATCTCCCACGTCGAGTACTCCACCCCGAAGCGTCACTACGCTCACGTCGACGCCCCGGGCCACGCCGACTACATCAAGAACATGATCACCGGTGCGGCTCAGATGGACGGCGCCATCCTCGTGGTCGCCGCCACCGACGGCCCGATGCCGCAGACCCGTGAGCACGTGCTGCTCGCCCGTCAGGTCGGCGTCCCCTACATCCTGGTCGCCCTGAACAAGTGCGACATGGTCGACGACGAGGAGATCATCGAGCTCGTCGAGATGGAGATCCGCGAGCTGCTCGCCGAGCAGGACTACGACGAGGACGCCCCGATCGTCCACATCTCCGCTCTGAAGGCCCTCGAGGGCGACGAGAAGTGGACCCAGTCCATCGTCGACCTGATGGACGCCTGCGACGAGTCCATCCCGGACCCGGTCCGCGACATCGATCACCCGTTCCTGATGCCGATCGAGGACATCTTCACCATCACCGGCCGCGGCACCGTCGTCACCGGTCGTGTCGAGCGTGGTCGCCTGAACGTCAACGAGGATGTCGAGATCATCGGCATCAAGGACAAGGCCCAGACCACCACCGTCACCGGTATCGAGATGTTCCGCAAGATGCTGGACTACACCGAGGCCGGCGACAACTGCGGTCTGCTGCTCCGCGGCACCAAGCGTGAGGACGTCGAGCGCGGCCAGGTCGTCGTCAAGCCGGGCGCCTACACCACCCACACCGAGTTCGAGGGTTCCGTCTACGTCCTGGCCAAGGACGAGGGCGGCCGCCACACCCCGTTCTTCGACAACTACCGTCCGCAGTTCTACTTCCGCACCACCGACGTCACCGGCGTCGTGCACCTGCCGGAGGGCACTGAGATGGTCATGCCGGGCGACAACGTCGACATGCGCGTCGAGCTCATCGCCCCGGTCGCCATGGACGAGGGCCTGCGCTTCGCCATCCGCGAGGGCTCCCGCACCGTCGGCGCCGGCCGCGTCACCAAGATCATCAAGTAAGTCCGCTTACCTGCTGGTCTGACCGGCCTCCCGCCGGGTGACGTCTGACGCTCACCCGGCCGTGTGCCAAGGAAAACCGCCTCCCCCGTCACGGGGGAGGCGGTTTTTCGTGTGTCCGGGCTGCCACGGCTCTGCCGGGCCGCCGGGGGACGGGGTGTGCCGCGGTGCCGGTGCGGCGGCGGATAGAGTGGCGGGCGTGAAAGACCCGACCCGAATCCCGCGCGTCCTCGACGCGGTGCGACGCGCCTGGGAGGGCCGGCCCGACCTCGAGCTGGCTACGCTCTTCGCGATGCTCGGCAACGAGGGCATCGGCTGGGGCGCCGACGACGAGGAGCTGATCGCCGCCCTCGAGGCGATGGCCGCCCGCCACCCCGAGTCCGCGGACACGGACACCCCGGGCCTGGTGATGGTGCGCACCGAGTCGCCGGCCGCCCGCCTCACGCTCGACATGGCCGCCCGCAGGGTCACCGTGCGCTCGGGCGTGAAGGGACGCCAGCCGGTCAGCTGGCTCTTCGAGGACGTCGTGCGCCTGCGCGTCGGCATGCCGTGCGTGCTGCGCGACAGCGGGGGAGTGGACCACCGCCTCGGCGTGGTCGCCGGCATCACCGTGGAGGCGGGCCGCAGGGCGCGCACGTCGCTGAGGGGGCTGACGCGCGGGTCGCTGGACCGCGACGTCTACGCCCTGCGGTGCACCGAGGGAAAGACGGAGCGGATGGTGCTCGCGGGCCGGGGCCTCGACGTCTACGCCAAGGTCGGCCGCGAGGTCGAGCACGAGCACCTCAAGTGGGCCCGGCTGGTCTCCGCCGAGGTCGGCGAGCAGCTGCGCGTGGCGCCTCGCGGCGGCGGGGCGGAGCACGTCTACGGCGAGGTCATTGAGATCTTCGCGGTGGAGCTCGGCGCGGAGGACTGAAGCCGCTCGAGCTCCCGGGCGGGGCCGCATACCCCGGGAGCCGGGTCGCCGGGGGTCGGGTCCCTCGTGTTCGGGCCCGCCGGAACTGTTGCCCCCGCGGCGGCACGGTTAGGCAGAGAAACGGCCCCGCCCCAGTCGAGGGGCGGGGCCGTTGAATCGGCGGGGAAGCGGCGCTACTGCTGCTTCACCGCGTTGACGTGGAGGCGGTAGACCGTGTCGAGGTCCATGTCGCGGACCGCGGAGCGGAAGTCCGTCTCGCTGTTCTCCAGCTCGGCGCGCAGCCGGCTGACGTCCACGTTCGGGTCGGCGGTGACCGTCCAGGTCACCGTCGGGCGCGAGCGGTCCATCGCGACGCGGTGGGAGACGTCGGTGACGCCGGGGAACTGCTCGATCGAGTCGTCCACCGCACCGGCCAGCCGCGCGACGGCGACGTCGACGGAGCCGGTCTTGTCCGTGGCCGAGGAGCGCACCCGGTTGAAGCCGCGGCGTCGCAGGTTCGCCGCGATCAGCCACAGCCCGAGGAAGACCCCGAGCACGGCCACGGCGCCGAGCGCGACGTCGTACCAGGTGTTCCCGGTGACCGAGGCGGCGCCGGCCAGGTCCAGGCGGTCGGAGTACTCGGTGGCCTCCGGGACCTGGGCCCACACGAGGATCACGGCCACGCCGGCCGCGAGCGCGATCAGGCCGATCAGGAACAGCAGGAAGCGGTCGAGTGCCGCGAGTGCGTGACTCATCGCGCGACCTCCTCTTCCCGGGCGGTGTCCCCCGCGGACGCCGGGGCGGTGCCGCGGGCCGAGACCTGCGGGGCCTCGGGTTCGAGGACCTTGATGCGGAACTTGGCGTTGTCGGCGAGCAGCGGGCCGATGGTGGACTCGATGGTCGAGCGGATCGACTCGGCCACCCCGTCGGCGGTGCTGTTGGACTGCACCTCGGCGGTGACGGTCTTGCCGGAGACCCGGGTCGAGGCGCTGCCCACCCCGGGGGTGCGCTTGGCGGTCGCCGTGGTCAGGCGGGCGATGTCCACGGGGCGCGCCCAGAGCGAGACGTTCGACGCCAGGCGCCGGTGGGTCCGGGCCCGCGGCTTGAGCGCGACGAGGATGAGGATGAGCCCGACGACGACCGCGATGATCGACGCCCAGGTCATCCAGGGCTGGAAGCGGTTCTCCGCGACCATCTCCAGGACCGGGTCGAGCCAGCTGCGCCAGGAGACGCCGTCGGAGAGCCGCAGCCACAGCTCACGGCCGGCGACGACGCCCAGGGCGACCAGCGCCAGGCCCAGCAGCACGGCCAGCCAGCGGGCCGCCGGGGTGGCCCGGGGCTCCTGGCCGGCGCCGGTGCGGGCCTCAGTCGACTCGGGGGCCATAGGGGCCTCCCTTCTGCTGTGCGGGGCTGAAACGGCCCCGCGGGACGATACGGACGGGCGTGAGCGGGCGCTTCGGCGGCAGCTTCGGCACGAAGGGCTCCGCGCGCACGGGCAGCACCGCGTGCACGGGCTCCGGGCCGGAGACGACGTGCACCGGTGTCAGCCGCCGCGGCAGCGGGGCGGCCGGCGTGACCACGGGGGTCGGGTCGACGACCCGCGGCTCGCGCAGCGGTGACCCCTCGGCCACGTGGACCGGGGTCAGCGGCCGCTCCTCGGCGACGTGCACCGGCACCGTGCGCAGCTCCTCGGGCTCGCGGGGGACCGCGGGCTCGGGGGAGGGGCGCACCTCGACCGCGTGCAGCGGGCGCTCGGCGGCGGTGTGCACCGCGTCGAGCGGACGCTCGGGCGCGACGTGCACGGCATTGAGCGGCACCTCGGCGGCCGTGTGCACCTGGTTCAGCTCGCGGGCCGGGCGGGTGCGCACGGGCACCTCACGCGTGGTGGCCAGCGCCGCGGAGCGACGCCGGTACCGCGGCGCGGCCACCTCGGAGGGGGCCACGGCCACCGGCGAGAGCGCCGGCCGCTCGGCGGCGGCCGCCACCTCGACGGAAGTCACGCGCTGCGGGGCGCCGACGACGTTGCCGACGACCACGTTGACGTGCCCGACGTTCATGCCGGTCGCGTCGGTGATCCAGCGCGCGATGGTCGTGCGCACCTTCTCGGCGACGTCGGTGACCGGCGAGGGCCAGGACACCGCGATCGTCGCCTCGACGGTGACGATGTGGCTGGCGCGGTCGACCAGCAGGTCGAAGCGCGGGAAGCTCATGCCGGTCAGCTTGTCGAAGCCGCCGCCGGAGGAGACGGTGCCAGGCACCGACGCAGTGGCCGCGGTGACGACCTTGTGCACGGCGCGGTCGGTGATGTACACCTCCCCGCCCTGCGGGTTCTCGGAGGGGTCCACGGAACTCACCCGCGGCCCCCGCGCCCGGTGCGGAAGGCGTCGGCGATGTTGCGCAGGTCGATCAGGCCCTCGAAGTGGGCGCCGACGACACCTCCGACGGCACCGAAGATGAGCGCCCACAGGAAGCCGGGCAGCCCGCCCAGGATCACGGCGAACGCGACGGCGAGGCCGACGGCCACGCCGATGACGGTCATGTTTTTCATGGAATTTCCTTCACACGGTTACGCGGTGGCGGGCGGGGTTCCGGTGGCGTCGGCGACGACGACGTCGACGGGCCGGTCGCCGCCGACCGCGCCGCGCACGTCCTCGCTCAGGGAGCGCAGGTCGGTGGCGCGGGCGAGGTCGGCGACCACGTGGACCTCCAGGCGACCGGACCGGTCGAGGCGCAGCCCCGGCACACGGTGGCCGGGGTAGAGGAGCGCGACCTCGCCGAAGGTGCCCGGGTGGAGATCCGCCACGCCGTCGACCGCCAGGACCCGCTCGGCCAGTGGGGCGGCCTGCGGATATTCGATGGGATCAGCGGCGGTCATCGGTTACTGGACGCGCGGGGCGACCTGCTCCTGCTCGGCGGCGGCCAGCTCGCGCTGCTCGTCGTCGCGGTCGTCGTCCTGGTTGGGCAGGTGGACGTCGGTGACGGTCACGTTGACCTCGGTGACCTCCAGGCCGGTCATCCGCTCGATGGCGCGGATGATGTTGCGGCGGATGGCCTCGGCCAGCTCGTGGATGGCCACGCCGTACTCGGCGACGATGGACAGGTCCACCGCGGCCTGGGTCTCGCCGACCTCGACCGACACACCCTGCTGGACGTTCTCGGAGGCGCCGAAGGCCTCGCGGATGGCGCCGACGGTGCGCGCGCCGCCGCCGCCCAGGGCGTGGACGCCGGTGACCTCGCGGGCCGCCAGGCCGGCGATCTTGCCGACGACGACGTCCTCGATGGTGGTACGGCCGTGGTCGTCGGCCTTGTTCTCGGCGACGGCCGGGACGGCGGCGTCCTTGTCGTCCTTCTTGGCGGCGGTCTTGTTCTGGTCGGCCATGGTCGTGGATCCCTTCGGATAGGTGATATGTGTTGCGCCACCGAGTCTAGAGCCGATTTCTTTCGCTCGCGTTGCAATCCCGTAACGGCGCTGGGGCGACGCGACGGTGACCCGCGCGGCGTCGGCAATCGGGGAGGGAGGCGGGAAAGTCCGTGGTTTGCGTTCGCGGTGGTCGGCGTGCTTTAATGTCCGGGTTGCTTTAACACGGCGTCCCCGCTGCATGTCCGCATGCCCGGAGGCGCCGCTGGTAGGGCGAACATGACACCTTCGTTCGGGTCTCCGGACCCGTGGAAGGCTCCGCAATCGGGGTAGGTCAGTCGATCAAGACGTGGCAGTCCCGAGCGCGGAGACCGGAGGAGGGGCATGGCAAATAAACAGCGGCAGTACACGAGGGCCACGCTTACGCGTCCCAGCGGCGCGTGATCCCCCTCGGACTTGACCCAGCCGGACGGCGAGGTCCCTGTGGCGTGTTTATCGGTCACGCCCCGTCGAGACCCCCGGCCGGCACCGAACGGTCAAGAACCATGAACTGGCGTTGCGCCCGTGCCCTGTAGAGGACCGGACAACGTTATAGAGACATCAGGAAGCGAGTTCCCACCTCTGCGCCCCCGGGCGACCGGGAGAGCAAGTGGGACCGAGCGAGGAAGAGGATAAGCGTGGCGGGACAGAAGATCCGCATTCGGCTCAAGGCCTACGACCACGAGGCGATCGACGCGTCTGCGCGCAAGATCGTCGAGACCGTGACCCGTACCGGCGCACGCGTCGTCGGGCCTGTGCCACTGCCCACCGAAAAGAACGTGTACGCCGTTATTCGTTCTCCCCACAAGTACAAGGACTCTCGCGAGCACTTCGAGATGCGCACCCACAAGCGCCTCATCGACATCCTCGACCCGACGCCGAAGACCGTCGACGCGCTCATGCGCATCGACCTTCCGGCCAGTGTCGACGTGAACATCCAGTGATCGCCTGAAACTACTGCGGAGAACAGACAATGAGTGAAAACGAGATCAAGGGCATTCTGGGCACCAAGCTCGGCATGACCCAGGTCTTCGACGAGGAGAACCGGGTCGTTCCGGTCACCGTCGTCGAGGCCGGGCCGTGCGTGGTCACCCAGATCCGTACCACCGAGACCGACGGCTACAACGCCATCCAGATCGCCTACGGCGAGATCGACCCCCGCAAGGTGAACAAGCCGCAGACCGGCCACTTCACCAAGGCGGGCGTCACCCCGCGGCGCCACCTGACGGAGATCCGCATGGACGACGTCTCCGCCTACGAGGTCGGCCAGGACGTCACCGTCGAGGTCTTCGACGGCATCGACTTCGTCGACGTCACCGGCACCTCCAAGGGCAAGGGCTTCGCCGGCGGCATGAAGCGCCACGGCTTCGCCGGCCAGGGTGCCGCCCACGGTAACCAGGCCGCCCACCGCCGCGTCGGCGGCATCGGCGCCTGCGCCACCCCGGGTCGCATCTTCAAGGGCAAGCGCATGGCGGGCCGCATGGGTAATGACCGCGTCACCACCCAGAACCTCAAGGTTCAGAAGATTGACGCCGATGCCAACCTGCTGCTCATCAAGGGGGCCATCCCCGGCGTGCGCGGCGGCATCGTGACCGTTAAGACCGCAGTGAAGGGCGGTGCTCACGCATGACCAACCTGACTCTGGACGTCCAGACCGCCGCGGGCGGCACCGACGGCCAGGTGGAGCTGCCGGCGGAGATCTTCGACCGTGAGGTCTCCACGGCTCTGCTGCACCAGGTCGTGACCGCGCAGCTCGCCGCGAAGCGACAGGGCACCCACGCCACCAAGACCCGCGGCATGGTCCGCGGCGGTGGCCGCAAGCCCTACCGTCAGAAGGGCACCGGCCGCGCCCGTCAGGGCTCGACCCGTGCGCCGCAGTTCACCGGCGGCGGCACCGTCCACGGCCCGCAGCCGCGTGACTACGCCCAGCGGACCCCGAAGAAGATGAAGGCCGCCGCCCTGAACGGCGCCCTCTCCAACCGGGCCGCCGGCGACCGTATCCACGTCATCGACGAGCTGGTCCCGGGCCAGAAGCCCTCGACCAAGTCGGCGCGTGCGTTCATCGAGCGCATCACCGACCGCAAGCAGGTGCTGCTCGTCGTCGGCCGTGAGGACCTCAACGCCCGTCGCAGCGCCAACAACCTGCCGAACGTGAACGTCCTCGTCCCGGAGCAGCTGAACACCTACGACGTGCTCAACTCCGACGACGTCGTGTTCTCGGTCGCCGCGCTGCACACCTTCATCAACCGCGTCACCGGCGCGGACAAGGAGGAGAGCAAGTAATGGCCAAGACCGTCAACCCCCGCGACATCATCATCGCCCCGGTCGTCTCCGAGAAGTCCTACGGTCTCATGGAGCAGGGCACCTACACGTTCTTCGTGCGCCCCGACGCCCACAAGACCCAGATCCGCCAGGCCGTCGAGGAGATCTTCGGCGTCAAGGTGGCCTCGGTGAACACCGTCAACCGCGAGGGCAAGCGTAAGCGCACCCGCACCGGGTTCGGCCGCCGCAAGGCGACCAAGCGCGCCTACGTCACCCTCCGCGAGGGCAGCGACTCCATCGACATCTTCGGCGGCGCGACCGCGTAAAGAAGGTCGAGAAGTAAAGGAACCATTATGGCTATTCGCAAGTACAAGCCGACAACTCCGGGTCGCCGCGCCAGCTCCGTCTCCAAGTTCGACGAGATCACTCGTTCGAAGCCGGAGAAGAGCCTGCTGCGCCCGCTGAGCAAGACCGGCGGCCGTAACGTCCACGGCCACATCACCACCCGCCACAAGGGCGGCGGACACAAGCGTCAGTACCGTGTCATCGACTTCCGTCGCGCCGACAAGGACGGCGTGCCGGCCAAGGTCGCGCACATCGAGTACGACCCGAACCGCACCGCGAACATCGCGCTGCTGCACTACTTCGACGGCGAGAAGCGCTACATCATCGCCCCGAAGGGCCTGAAGCAGGGCACCGTCGTGGAGGCCGGCCCGGAGTCGGACATCAAGGTGGGCAACAACCTGCCGCTGCGCAACATCCCGACCGGTACCACCGTCCACGCGGTGGAGCTGAAGCCGGGCGCCGGCGCCAAGCTGGCCCGCTCGGCCGGCGCCTCGATCCAGCTGCTGGGTAAGGAAGGCAACTACGCCGTCCTGCGTATGCCCTCCAGCGAGATCCGTCGCGTCGACATCCGCTGCCGCGCCACCGTCGGCGAGGTCGGCAACGCCGAGCAGATCAACATCCGCTGGGGCAAGGCCGGCCGCATGCGCTGGAAGGGCGTGCGCCCGACCGTCCGCGGTGTCGTCATGAACCCGGTCGACCACCCGCACGGTGGTGGTGAGGGTCGTACCTCGGGCGGCCGCCACCCGGTCAGCCCGTGGGGCCAGAAGGAAGGCCGCACCCGCAACCCGAACCGCTACTCCAACAACATGATCGTGCGTCGTCGCCGGTCGCGTTCCAACAAGCGATAAGAGGAGGTAAGTCACAATGCCACGCAGCCTGAAGAAGGGGCCGTTCGTCGATGAGCACCTCCTCAACAAGGTGGACGCTCAGAACGACAAGGGCACGAAGCAGGTCATCAAGACCTGGTCGCGCCGTTCGACCATCCTGCCCGACTTCATCGGCCACACCTTCGCCGTCCACGACGGCCGGAAGCACGTGCCGGTGTTCGTCGACGAGTCCATGGTCGGCCACAAGCTGGGCGAGTTCGCCCCGACCAGGACCTTCCGCGGTCACCAGAAGGACGACAAGAAGGGACGTCGATAAGCGATGAGTGAAACCATCACCTCCGCCCGCGCGACCGCGCGCTACGTCCGCGTCACCCCGATGAAGGCCCGTCGCGTCATCGACCTCGTCCGCGGCAAGTCCGTGTCCGAGGCCCTCGCGATCCTGAAGTACGCCCCGCAGGGTGCCGCGAAGCCGGTGGCCAAGGTCGTCGCCTCCGCCGCCGCCAACGCCGAGAACAACTTCGGCCTGGACCCGCGCTCGCTGGTCATCTCCGAGGCTTTTGCCGACGAGGGCCCGACCATGCGCCGGTTCCAGCCGCGCGCCCAGGGACGCGCGTTCATGATCCGCAAGCGCACCAGCCACATCACCGTGGTTGTCGAGAGCCAGAAGGAAGGGGCCAAGTAGTGGGCCAGAAGATTCACCCCCACGGCCTCCGGCTGGGTATCACTTCCGACTGGAAGACCCACTGGTACGCCGACAAGAAGGAATACAAGAACTACGTCGCCGAGGACATCAAGATCCGCGAGTTCCTGTCCCACGGGCTGGAGCGCGCCGGCATCGCCGACGTCGTGATCGAGCGCACCCGTGACCGTGTGCGCGTCGACATCCACACCGCCCGGCCGGGCATCGTCATCGGCCGCCGCGGCTCGGAGGCCGACCGCATCCGCCGCGCGCTGGAGAAGCTCACCGGCAAGCAGGTCGCGCTGAACATCCTCGAGGTCAAGAACATCGACGCCAACGCTGCCCTGGTCGCGCAGAACATCGCCGACCAGCTCGCCGGCCGCGTCGCGTTCCGCCGCGCCATGCGCAAGGCCATTCAGTCGGCCATGCGTCAGCCGCAGGTGAAGGGCATCAAGATCCAGTGCTCCGGCCGTCTGGGCGGTGCCGAGATGTCCCGCACCGAGCGCTACCACGAGGGTCGTGTGCCGCTGCACACGCTCCGCGCCGAGATCGACTACGGCCTGCGTGAGGCCCACACCACCTTCGGGCGCATCGGCGTCAAGGTGTGGATCTACAAGGGCGACGTCGTCGGTGGCCGTCGCGAGAGCGACCTGGCCGCGCCGTCGAACGACCGTCGCGGTGGCCGTGGCGGCCGTGGCCGTCCGCGCCGCGGTGGCCAGCGCCGTCCCCGCGCCGAGAAGAAGCAGGAGGACTAAGCGATGCTTATCCCGAAGCGCGTGAAGTACCGCCGCCAGCACCGTCCGGGTCGTTCCGGGCTGTCCAAGGGCGGTAACCGCATCACCTTCGGTGACTACGCCATCCAGGCTCTCGAGCCGGCGTACATCACCAACCGTCAGATCGAGGCGGGCCGTATCGCGATCAACCGCCACATCAAGCGCGGCGGCAAGGTCTGGATCAACATCTTCCCGGACCGTCCGCTGACCCAGAAGCCGCTCGGTGTGCGCATGGGTTCCGGTAAGGGCCCCGTCGAGAAGTGGATCGCCAACGTCAAGCCGGGCCGCATCCTCTTCGAGATGAGCTACCCGAACGAGGCCACCGCCATCGAGGCTCTGCGCCGTGCCGCGCAGAAGCTCCCGTGCAAGGTGCGCATCATCAAGAAGGAGGACCAGTTCTGATGGCTACCGGTACCCCCGCCCACGAGTTCCGCGCGCTGAACGCCGAGGAGCTCACCGAGCGTCTGTCCGAGGCCAAGGAGGAGCTGTTCAACCTCCGCTTCCAGGCCGCCACCGGGCAGCTGACCAACAACAACCGTCTGCGCACCGTCAAGCGCGACATCGCCCGCATCTACACGGTCATCCGTGAGCGTGAGCTGGGCCTGTCCGTGGTTCCGGGTGACGAGGAGGCTGAAGGCTAAATGACCGAGAACGCTGAGAACGTGACCCTGGAGAAGACCGCGCAGAAGCGCCGCATGGGCTACGTGGTCTCCGACAAGATGCAGAAGACCATCGTCGTCGAGGTCGAGGACCGCAAGCAGCACGCCCTCTACGGCAAGATCATGCGCACCTCTTCGCGCGTGAAGGCCCACGACGAGAACGAGGAAGCCGGCGTCGGCGACCGCGTCCTCATCGAGGAGACCCGTCCGCTGTCGAAGAACAAGCACTTCCGCCTCGTCGAGATCCTCGAGAAGGCCAAGTAGTTTGTGCGCCCCGGTGACCGTCTGACGGTCACGGGTTCAAGGGCCCGCCCCGGATTCCTCCGGGACGGGCCCTTCCGCATGTTCAAGAGAGATTGCTGACGCCGCGCAGTATGGGGGATCGATCCGTGGAGGATTCAGGGAAACCCCCGATTCTTTTCCGGGGCGCCACGAAGTAGCCTTACGGCGTGAAATTGAGATTCCCCGAGAAGCGGCGCGGCCTCTGGATCGCCGGCGCCGTCCTGCTGGCCCTCGTCCTCATCGCCCTGATCGCCGGTTTCGCGCTGGCGGCCACGGGCCCGTCGCGCTCGATGAGCGCCGAGGACTTCACGGAGGTCGAACCGGGCGACCTGGAGAGCCGCGTCGCGGTCACCGGGCGCGTCGAGCCGGCCGAGACCACCAACGTCACCACCCGCGTGACCGCCAACGTCGCGAGCCTGCACGTCGGCCTCGGCGACCAGGTCCAGGAGGGCCAGGTCGTCGCCGAGATGGACACCACCGAGATGCAGCGCCAGCTCGACTCCCTGCGGGGCCAGCTGGCCGACGCCGAGGCCAGCGGCGCTGAGCAGATCAGCCAGGCCGAGAGCGCCTACGCAGCGGCCCAGGCCGGGGGCGCCGGCGGCCTCGCCACCGGCACCGCGGACATGACCGGCGGCACCGGGGAAGAGGACGCCGCCGGCGGGGACGCCGACGCGGCCGGGGCCGACCCGCAGAGCGCGGCCGCCGCCGTCGGCCAGGCCCGCCAGGGTCTCGCCTCCACGCGGCGTCAGCTGCAGAACCAGATCTCCGCGCTGCAGGAGGACATCTACGCCGCCACGCTGCGCGCGCCGTCCAACGGCGTCGTCGTCTCCGTGGACGCCAAGGAGGGCGCCCCCGCCCAGGGCCCCGTGGTCACCGTCGGTGACCCGGCCCGCCTGGTGGTGCGCGCCACCGTCAACGAGGCCGACGCCGGCCGCATCCACACCGGCGACGAGGTCGCCCTGACCACCCCGGCCACGGGCGACAGGGAGCTCAAGGGCACCGTCGCCAAGATCTCCCCGGTCGCCGAGCCCGTGCCCGCCGAGGCGGCGGCCGCCGGCGCCCAGCCGAAGCCCACCTACCCGGTGGAGATCGAGATCTCCGGCACCCCCGAGGGCCTGCCCGTCGGCGCCACCGCCAAGGCCCGCGTGCTCACCGACAAGGCGCAGGGCGTCCTCAGCGTGCCGCGCGACGCGGTCTTCGACACCGCCGAGGGCAGCCCGGCCGTGCTCGTGCTCGCCGAGGGCGAGGGCGGCCAGCGCCGCATCGAGAAGCGCGCCGTGACCCCGGGCCTGGTCACCGACTTCCAGGTGGAGGTCACCGGCGGCCCGCTGCGCCGCGGCGACCTCGTGGTCAACCGCGCCGCCGACTACCGCGACGCCGTCGGCGAGACCGTCGCCGTCGAGGAGCCCGCCGATCAGCCGGGGGAGGGGCAGTGAGCCAGGCCCACCCGAACGACCAGCCTACCGAGGAGCTGACGGCGCCCCAGGCGCCGCAGGCGCCGGAGCCCACGGCGACGGCGGACGCAGGGCACCTGATCGAGATGCGCGACGTCGTCAAGCGCTTCAACGAGGGCACCGAGGCCGAGATCACCGTGCTGCACGGCTGCGACGTCGACGTCGCCCGCGGCGAGTTCCTCTCCGTGGTGGGCACCTCCGGCTCCGGCAAGTCGACGTTGATGAACATCATCGGGCTGCTCGACCGGCCGACCACGGGCACCTACCGGCTGGGCGGCGTGGACGTCCTCGCCGTCGACGACGACGAGCTGGCCCGCTACCGCGCCGACGAGATCGGCTTCGTCTTCCAGAACTTCAACCTCGTCGGACGCATCGACGCACTGCGCAACGTCGAGATGCCCATGACGTATGCCGGGGTGCCGCGCGGCGAGCGCCGCGAGCGGGCCATGGCGCTGCTCGAGCAGGTCGGCATGGCCGACCGCGCCCACCACCGGCCCAACGAGCTCTCCGGCGGCCAGAAGCAGCGCGTGGCCATCGCCCGCGCGCTGGCCAACGGCCCGGCGCTGCTGCTCGCCGACGAGCCCACCGGCGCGCTGGACACCGCCACCGGACGCCAGGTCATGGACCTCTTCCACGGACTGCACGAGGAGCAGGGGATGACCATCGTCTTCATCACCCACAACCCGGAGCTCGCGGCCGAGACCGGGCGGGTGCTCACGATGCGCGACGGGGTGATCGCGTGAACTTCTCCGAGGCCGTCACCCTCGCGGTGACCAGTCTGCGCACCAACAAGATGCGCTCGGCGCTGACCCTGCTCGGCGTCGTCGTCGGCATCGCCGCCGTCGTCGCCATCCTCACCCTGGGCCGCTCGCTGCAGGTGCAGACCATGGACTCGCTCGACGACGTCGGCGTCAACGACGTCACCCTCGTCGTCGAGCCGCGCGACACCGCGGAGGAGGACTCCGGCTACGTCTCCGGGCCCGTGCCGCCGCAGGACCTGATCACGCCTGAGATGGTCGACGACCTGCGCACCCGCTTCGAGGGGCGCGTCGCCGGCGTGGCCGTGGAGGGACAGACCACCACCGGCGTCGAGGTCTCCCGCGGCTTCAGCCGCGGCAAGGCCGACGTGCACACCGTCAACCAGGACGTCATGCCGCTGAGCAAGATGGAGGCGGTCGCCGGGCGCCTGATCACCGCCGAGGACGTCGCCGGGCGCCGCCCGGTGGCGGTGGTGCCGCAGCAGACCGTCGACGACCTCTTCGGCGGCGACGCCCACGCCGCGCTCGGCCAGCAGATCCAGCTGAGCCGCAGGGAGGCCTCGACGGACGCGGTGATCGTCGGCGTCTACGAGAACACCGCGCGCGGCGGGCTGCTCGTCAGCGACGGCAACGGCCCGGACCCGCAGATCTACCTGCCGCTCGGCGGCGACCGCGAGCTCGCCGCGGCCGGCTCCGGCGGCGCCGGAGCCGGCACGGGTGTCAGTGCGGGCGTCGCGGGCTCCGGTCAGACCGGCGCGCAGGAGAGCGAGGGCTTCTCGCAGATCCGCGTGCGCGCCGCCGAGGGCGAGGACTCCAAGGCCCTGGGCCGCGACGTGCAGACCTGGGCGGACGGGTTCTACCGCGACAACACGGAGAACCACGCGAAGGTCATCGACATGCAGGAGGGCCTCGACGCGCTCAACCAGCTCTTCGGCACGATGTCGGTCGCGCTCTCGGCCATCGGCGGCATCTCGCTGCTCGTCGGCGGCATCGGCGTGATGAACATCATGCTGGTCACCGTCACCGAGCGCACCCGCGAGATCGGCGTGCGCAAGGCGCTCGGTGCGCGGCGGCGCGACATCCGCATCCAGTTCGTCGTCGAGGCGATGATCGTCTGCCTCTTCGGCGGCCTGTTGGGCGTGGTCATCGGCGGTGTCGCGGGCATGATCGGGGCCGCCGCGCTGGGCACCTTCGTGTTGCCGCCGCTCTCCGGCGTGGCCGTCTCGCTGCTCTTCGCGCTCGCCGTCGGGCTCTTCTTCGGCTACTACCCGGCGGGCAAGGCCGCGAAGCTCGACCCGATCGACGCGCTACGCTACGAGTGAGTTTCTCGCGGCGGAAAGAGCGCCGCGACAGGAGGACCTGTTCGTTGAGTGAGAGTTCAGCCGGCGCGGCCGGCGACAACGGGGGCTGGGACGCGGAGCGCCAGCACCGCATGGGGGTGGCCGCCGACGCGGTGTTGCGCCTGGGCCTGATGTTCATGGCCGCGGGCACCGGCGGCTACCGCATCATCCGCGGGATGAAGCGGGCCGGGCGCGCGCTCGGCTTCGACCGCCTGGACGCGCAGATCTCGGTGACCACGATCACCTGCACGTTCCACCGGGGCGACCACTTCCGCACCGTGGTCGCGGGCCAGGACAGCCCCGGGGTGGACGCCTCGCGCATCGAGGCGCTGGAGACCCTGACCCACCACCTGGACCGCCGCGTCGACGCGGAGTGGCTCAACGCCCGCCTCGACCGGATCGAGTCCGGCGTGGTCAAGCGCTGGACGCTGCCGGTGCTGATCCTCGCCGCAGGTCTGGCGTGCGCCGGGTTCGCCGTGCTCAACCACTTCTCGCTTGCCGACGTCCTGGTGGTCGCCGTCGCCGCCGGGTGCGGCCAGGCGGTGCGTGGCCTGCTGCTGCGCCGGCACGTGCGCCAGCTCGGCGCCGTGGCGGCGGCCGCGGTGACGGCCTGCCTGGTCTTCTGGGCGGTCATCGAGCTGCTGGGCCTGGCCGGGGTCGTCGAGCCCGCGGCCGCCGCGCCCGGCTTCGTCGCCTCGGTGCTCTTCGTGGTGCCGGGCTTCCCGCTGTTCTCGGCGATCATCGATCTCTCCCGCTTCGACTTCACCGCCGGTCTGTCGCGCCTGACGTACGCGGCGACGGTGATCGTGGCGGCGACCTTCTCGGTCGCCCTGGTCAGCGGGGTGACGGGGATGGCCCCGCCGCCGCGGCCGGCGACGGTGGACGACCCGCGCTGGTTCCTGCTGGCGGCGGCGGCCTCGTTCGTGGGCATCGCCGGCTTCGCCCTGCTGTTCAACTCCTCGCGGCGGATGGTGCTCATCGCCGCGGTGGTCGGCATGGCCTCCAACGTGCTGCGCCTGGTGCTCGTGCAGGCCGGCGCGAGCGCGTACGCGGCGGCCTTTCTCGGCGGCCTGGCCATCGGGCTGCTGGGCGCGGTGGCCTCGAAGAAGGCGGACATCCCGCGCATCACCACCACGGTGCCGGCCTCGGTGATCATGATCCCGGGCCCGGCGATGTTCGGCTCGGTCTACGCGCTGACCTCGGGCAACATCGAGCTCGGCGTGGACGCGGCGGCCACGGCGGTGATGACCGTGCTGGCCATCGGCGCGGGCCTGGTCACCGCCCGCATGCTCACCGACCGCGACTGGGTTCTCGGCCGCTACATCGACCTGGAGAAGCCGCTGGCCGAATTCGAGAAGTAGCCGGCCCCGGAGCCTGCCCGGGAACGGCTGGGCGGCCTGGCGGGCGACTCCGGCCCCGGAGCTCGTCCGGGACCGGCTCGCCGGGGCCGGCCAGAGACCCGGGTCGTGCCCGAGATGGGGTGGGGGGTGGGGGGAGCTAGCGCCCGAGCTCGGCGGCGACCTCGTCGAGGGTCGGCGGCTGGGCACCGGTGCGCGAGCAGGTGATCGCGGCGGCCGCCGCGGACAGGGTGAGGATCTCGTGCCACTGCGACTCGGTGGCCTGACCCAGCTGGCCGGCCTTCAGGCCGGCGCGCTCGATGGCGGCGAGCAGCGAGCCCATGATGGTGTCGCCGGCGCCGATGGTGTCGGAGACCTCGGTGTGGTGGGCGGGCACGTCGAGGTGGAGCTCGCCGCAGTCGAGGCTGAGGCCCTCGCCGCCGCGGGTGGTCACGACCGCCTCGACGGAGCTGGCGCGCAGCTTGTCGATGCCGCCGAAGAACTCGACCTCCTCCTCGGAGAGCTTGAGCAGGTTGACGTCGTCGAGCAGTCCCAGCAGGCGCTCGCGGTGGGCGTCGGTGGCGAAGTCGGGGCGGATGTTCGGGTCGAGGGCGACCAGCCGGCCGGCGGCGGCGTGGCGGTGCAGCACCTCGATGTAGCGCGAGGCGCCGGGTTCCCAGGCCAGCGAGCAGGTGCCGAAGCAGGCGATGTCGCAGTCGACGGCCTCCGGCTCCACGAGGCGGTCGGCGGTGCCCTCGCAGTAGAAGTTGTAGGAGGCCGAGCCCTCCCGGTCGATGGTGGTCACCGCGAGCGTCGTCGGCTCGGGGCCGCGCTGGACGCCGGAGGTGTCCACGCCCTCCTCCTCGAGGCGGCGCATGAGCGCGTCGCCGTAGTTGTCCTCGGAGACGCGGGACTGGAAGGCGACCTTGGCGCCCTGGCGGGCCAGGACGACGGCGACGTTGAAGGGGCCGCCGCCGAGGGCGGGCACGAGCGGGGAGAGCGGGTTGTTCTGGCTGGGGACCAGGTCGACCAGGCCCTCGCCGTAGACGGTGATCATGTTCTCCAGGCTAGCGAAAGCACCGCGCATCCACCGCGTGCGCCCCGGGGCGGGCCCGGATCAACCCCGGGTGCGGTCCGGGCCGCCGTACCGCCGGCGGCCGCCGCAGCCTGTCAAGTGTCGAAACCGGGAGGTGGGAGCGGAATCACAACGTGATAAATGGATTTAGCAGTTTTCGGGCGATAACATCAGACCCATGGTCACCGAGCATGCCGCAGACACCGCCCCCGGGGCGGGTCGCGGCCTGAACCACCCGCGCCCCCGGCTGCACGTCGCGCCTCCGGCCGGTCGTCTCAACGACCCCAACGGACTCTTCGTCTCCGGGGAGACCCTGCACGTCTACTACCAGCACGACCCGGTCTTCCCCTTCGCGCACAAGCGCACCGGCTGGGCGCACACCACACTGCCGCTTTCCGGCGGCGAGCCGCAGCACCTGCCGGACGCCCTGCACCCGGGCCAGGCCTACGACCGCGACGGCTGCTACTCCGGCTCCGCGGTCACCGACGACGCCGGCCGGGTCCAGCTCTTCTACACGGGCAACCTCAAGGAGGACGGGGTGCGCACCCCGTCGGTCAACCGCGTCTTCGTCACCGACCCGGACGGCCCGGCCGGCGGCATCCACCGCCCGGACCCGGCCAACCCGCTCATCGACGGCTCGCCCGAGGGCTACACCGGCCACGTGCGCGACCCGCACGTCACCCGCGTCGCCGACGGCGGCTGGCGGATGGTCCTCGGCGCCCAGCGCGCCGACGAGACCGGCACCGTCGTCGTCTACACCTCGACCGACCTGGAGCACTGGGACTTCGCCGGCGAGCCTGCCTTCGACACCACCCACGCCGCCCCCGGCGACGCCCCGGACCTCGTGCCCGGCGGCTACATGTGGGAGTGCCCGAACCTCATCACCCTGACCGACCACGCCGACGGCCGCGACTACGACGTGCTGGTCGTCTGCCCGCAGGGCCTCGACGAGGTCGAGGAGATGGACCCCGAGCACCCCGACGTCGCGGTGACCCACTACGCCAGCTCCGACCAGTGCGGCTACCTCGTCGGCCACCTGACCGGCGAGCCGGGCGCGCTGACCTTCGAGGTCACCCGCGGCTTCAGCGAGCTGGACCTCGGCCACGACTTCTACGCCCCGCAGCTGATCGCGCACCCGGACGGCGACGCGCTGATGCTCGGCTGGATGGGCCTGCCCGGCGCCGACGAGGCGCCCACGCTCGCCGACGGCTGGGTGCACACGCTGACCCTGCCGCGCCGCGTGCGCCTCGAGGCCGGGCGCCTCATCCAGGAGCCCGTGCTTGCCGACGCCGCGTCGGGCGCCCATGCTGCGCCCGTCCCGGCGCCGGGTGACGGCGCCACCGCCGACGTCCAGGACGTCACCGTCGACTTCCCCGCGGGCACGGACGCCGGAGTGGAACTGGCGGACACGGCCGGGACGGTCGCGGTGACGGTGACCTGGGACGCGGCGTCGGAAAGCGTGGCACTCACGCGCGCCGGTGCCGGCACCCGCACGGACGCCGGCGACGGCAACGCCGCCGACACCCGCGTCTTCCGGTGCCGGCCCGGGCGCTGCCGCGTCATCGTCGACGCCGGGGCCGTTGAGGTCTTCGCCGGCGACGGGGCGGTGGCGGCCGCGCTGACCGCGTGGCCGACGGCGGGGGAGCGCTGGGCCCCCGTGCGCGCCGGGTCACCGCCCGGGGCCGCGGGCTGAACCCGCCAGTAGACCGACAGTCAACCGAAGCGACAGACACACCAGAGTGAAGCCCCGTACGACCGGCCGAGAGCCGGACGGCCGGGAGAAACGTACCGGACCCCGCCGGAGACGGGGAGAAAGGGCCACAAGGCAGTGGACTACAAGGACGTGGCCAGCAGGGTGCTGGCCGACATCGGCGGCGAGGACAACATCGTCGCCGCCGCGCACTGCGCCACGCGACTGCGCATGGTGCTCAAGGACGAATCCAAGGTCGACCGCGACAAGCTGGACAACGACCCGGACCTGAAGGGCACCTTCGAGTCCGGCGGCATGTTCCAGGTCATCGTCGGCCCCGGCGACGTCGACTACGTCTTCGACGAGCTGGACCGCCAGACCTCGAAGTCGATCGCCGTGTCGACCGAGGAGCTCAAGGACGTCGTCGCCCAGTCGGGCAACTGGTTCACCCGCGCGGTCAAGATGCTCGCGGACATCTTCGTCCCGCTGATCCCGATCCTGGTCGGCGGCGGTCTGCTGATGGCCCTCAACAACGTCTTCGTGGCGGAGGGTGTCTTCGGCGACCAGGCGCTGATCCAGATGGTGCCCGCCCTCGAGGACGTCTCGGGCCTGATCAACCTGCTGGCCAGCGCCCCGTTCGCCTTCC
This sequence comes from Corynebacterium frankenforstense DSM 45800, assembly GCF_001941485.1. Taxonomy (NCBI): domain Bacteria; kingdom Bacillati; phylum Actinomycetota; class Actinomycetes; order Mycobacteriales; family Corynebacteriaceae; genus Corynebacterium; species Corynebacterium frankenforstense. The sequence goes on from NZ_CP009247.1 coordinate 491,031, forward strand.
TGCCGATCCTCGTCGGCTTCACCGCGACCAAGCGCTTCGGCGGCAACGAGTTCCTCGGCGCCGGCATGGGCATGGCGATGGTCATGCCGAGCCTGGTCAACGGCTACGACGTGGCCGCCACCATGGCCGCCGGCGAGATGCCCTACTGGGACATCTTCGGCCTCAACGTCGCCCAGGCCGGTTACCAGGGCACCGTGCTGCCGGTGCTGGTGGTCTCCTGGATCCTGGCGACCATCGAGAAGTTCCTGCACAAGCACCTCAAGGGCACCGTCGACTTCCTGGTCACCCCGGTGCTGACCCTGCTGGTCACCGGCTTCATCACCTTCATCGCCGTCGGCCCGGTCATGCGCACCGCGGGCGACTGGCTCGGTGAGGGCCTGTCCTGGCTCTACGACTTCGCCGGCCCCGTCGGCGGCTTCGTCTTCGGCCTGGTCTACTCGCCGATCGTGATCACCGGCCTGCACCAGTCCTTCCCGCCGATCGAGATCCAGCTGTGGGCCACCGCGGGCGGCTCCTTCATCTTCGCCATCGCCTCGATGGCCAACATCGCGCAGGGCGCGGCCACGCTGGCCGTGTGGACCCAGGCCAAGTCCGAGAAGCTCAAGGGCCTGGCCGGCGCCTCCGGCTTCTCCGCCATCTTCGGCATCACCGAGCCGGCCATCTTCGGTGTGAACCTGCGCCTGCGCTGGCCGTTCTTCATCGGCATGGGCTGCGCCTCCATCGGCGGCGCGATGATCGCCCTCTTCGACGTCAAGGCCACCGCCCTCGGCGCGGCCGGCTTCATCGGTGTGGTCTCCATGCGCGCCGGCGACTGGGGCCGCTTCCTGCTGTGCGCCGTGATCGTCTTCGTCCTCTCCTTCGCGGCGAACTGGATCTACGGCCGCCGGCTCATCGCCCGCAACGGCTCCATCGACCCCGACGCCGTGGGCACCGAGGGCGGCGACCCCGCCACGGGTGCCGCGCTGACCGGCGCGGCCGCCACGGGCTCCACCGCGGCCGCCGGTGCCGTCGCCGCCTCCGACGCCACCGCCGTCTCCAGCCCGCTGACCGGTGACGTCGTCGCCCTGCCGAGCGTGGACGACCCGATGTTCGCCGAGGGCAAGCTGGGCCACGGCCTGGCCGTCGAGCCGCAGGTCGGCGAGCTCGTCTCGCCGGTCGACGGCAAGGTCGTGGTCACCTTCCCGACCAGGCACGCCTACGCCGTGCGCACCACCGCCGCCGACGGCACCAAGGTCGACATCCTGATGCACATCGGCTTCGACACCGTCAACCTCAAGGGCGAGCACTTCACCTCCCTGGTCAACAAGGGCGACGAGGTCACCCGCGGCCAGAAGCTGTGCGAGTTCGACATCGAGGCGATCAAGGCCGCCGGCTACCCGGTGACCACCCCGGTCGTCGTCTCCAACGCCAAGAAGCTCGGCCCGGTCCTGCCGGCCGACGGACTCGCGGTGCCCGGCCCGGTCGCCGCCGGCGACGCGTTCTACACCGTCGACTCCGAGCCGGCCGAGGCGTCCGCCGCCTCCGGCTCGACGGGCACGGCCACCAAGGCCTGACGCCCGGCCCGGTGCCCGGGCCACGACCCGGCTTGGCACCGGGTGAAACGGCCTGAATCCTGCGGCCCCCGTCCCTTTCGGGACGGGGGCCGCAGGCGTGTGTCAGGCGTGTGCGCAGGCGAAAAACTTCACCTCCCGGTTTGGCGCGAACGCCCGCGACCACCAAGATGGGTACACGACACCCAACTGAAGAACAGGAGAGGGACCCCCACCGTGAAGAAGATTCTCGTGATCGCCCTGGCCTACTTCGGCGTCACCGTCGGCGCCGGATTCGCCTCCGGCCAGGAGATGCTGCAGTACTACGTCTCCTACGGATGGTGGGGCATCGCCGGCGGCGCGGTGGTCCTGCTGCTCATGCCGATCACCGCCATGGTGATCCTGCAGTACGGCAGCTACTTCCGCGCCCAGTCGCACGGCATGGTCTTCAACTCGATCACCTCGGCGCTGATGGCGAGGTTCCTCGACTACTCGCTGTCGATCTCGCAGTTCTGCATCGGCTTCGTCATGCTCGCCGGTGCGGGCTCCAACCTGAACCAGCAGTTCGGCCTGCCGCTGTGGGTCGGCTCCGCGCTGATGGTCGCCCTCGTGCTCGCCGCGGGCATGTTCAACGTGGACAAGGTCACCAACATGATCGGCACGATCACCCCGGTGATGATCCTCGTGCTCGTCGCCGCCGCCGTCTACGGCGTGGCCAACCCGCCGGAGGACATCGCCGCGGCCGAGGCCTTCGCCCGCGAGTCCGTCGAGTCCCCGCTGCCGAACTGGTGGCTGTCGACCTTCAACTACATCGGTCTGTCGATGTTCTCCGGCATCGCCATGGCCCTGATCATCGGCGGCAACAACTGGCACCCGCGCACCGCCGGCCGCGGCGGCTTCATCGGCGGCTGGCTCTTCGGCGCGATCCTGATCGTGATGGCCGTCGCCCTGATCTTCCAGATCGACTCCGTCCACGACGCGGACCTGCCGACCCTGGCCCTGATCACCGAGATGAACCCGGCGCTGGGCATCTTCGCCTCCGTGGCGACCTACCTGATGATCTTCTCCACCGCCCTCGGCGTCTTCTACTCGCTGGGCAAGCGCGTCTCCGTGGCCGCCCCGAACCGTTACCGGATCATCTTCACCGTGGTCACCCTGGCCGGCTTCGCCCTCAGCTTCTTCGACTTCACGCTGCTGGTGGCCAACGTCTTCCCGTGGCTCGGCTGGCTGGGCATCGTGCTCATCGCGGTGCTGCTGATCACCTGGCTGTCCAAGGGGCGCCGCCGCATCACCGCCGAGGCGCGCCGCCGCGACAAGATCCGCGCGCTGATCCTGCGCCGCATCGACCCGAAGGGGCGCTTCACCCGCGAGGACTGGGTGGACCTCGCCCGCCAGGAGCGCGCCGCCAGCGTCTCGGGGGAGGGGCTGCGCGACGTGATCACCGCCGACGTCGTCGACGAGCTCGCCAGCGACCCGGACGCCAACTTCGACGCCGACTCCTTCGACAGCGAGGAGTTCTGGGCCGACGCGAAGAACCGCCCGCTCATCCCCGGCGAGGTCCGCATCGTCGCCGAGACCGAGCCCACCGCCGTCGGCGAAGAGCCCGTGGCGCCGGACGCGGGCACCGACTCTGCCGCCGCACCGCGCGCGAAGTCCGCCCACGCTGCGCGGGACACGAAGTCCGCGGACGCCGCGCAGGGCACCAAGACCGCCGAGTCGGGGGACGCGACGGACCGTTGACACGACCGCGCACGGGCGCGCGGCGGGACGTCGGAAAGCGGGCCCGTGTGCGCCCCGACACGGGGTTTGACCGGCGCGGGGACCGGGTGGTTTAATGTTCGGGTTGCCCCGACGGGCGGGCGCGGCGGTGCGTTTCCGAGCCGCCCGACGTTCCGCGGGACGCCGGCGCAGGTCATGCGCGGCGCCGTCGAGGCAGAGTAGCAAGAGACCGCGTGCGTACAGGACGGAAATCTGACGCACATGCAACCAGGTCAAGGAGACCCCAGTGATTCAGCAGGAATCGCGTCTGAAGGTCGCCGACAACACGGGTGCCCGGGAGATCCTGGTCATCCGCGTGCTCGGTGGCTCCACCCGACGCTTCGCTGGCATCGGCGACACGGTCGTGGCGACTGTCAAGGAGGCGACTCCCGGCGGCAACGTCAAGGCCGGCGAGATCGTCAAGGCCGTCATCGTCCGTGCGAAGAAGGAGACCCGCCGCAAGGATGGCTCCTACATCGCGTTCGACGAGAACGCCGCCGTGCTCATCCGCAACGACAACGAGCCGCGTGGTACCCGCATCTTCGGGCCCGTCGCCCGTGAGCTGCGTGAGAAGAAGTTCATGAAGATTGTTTCCCTCGCACCGGAGGTGATCTAGGTGAAGATCCACAAGGGCGATACGGTCCTCGTCATCTCCGGGCCGGACAAGGGTGCCCGCGGCAAGGTCATCGAGGCCTACCCCGCGCGCGACAAGGTCCTGGTCGAAGGTGTCAACCGCATCAAGAAGCACGTCGCCGACTCCGCCCAGGAGCGTGGCGCCGAGTCCGGCGGCATCGTCACCCAGGAGGCGCCCATCCACGTCTCGAACGTGGCGGTCCTCGACTCGGACGGCAACCCCACCCGCGTGGGGTACCGCTTCGACGAGAACGGCCGGAAGGTCCGCATCTCGAAGCGCAACGGGAAGGACATCTAAATGGCTGAGAACTACACCCCGCGGCTCAAGACCGTCTACCGCGACGAGATCCGCGGCAAGCTGCAGGAGAAGTACAACTTCGACAACGTCATGCAGGTGCCCGGCCTGACCAAGATCGTGGTCAACATGGGCATCGGCGACGCCGCCCGCGACTCCAAGCTGATCAACGGCGCGATCGAGGACCTGACCGCGATCACCGGCCAGAAGCCGCAGATCCGCCGCGCGCGCAAGTCCATCGCGAACTTCAAGCTGCGCGAGGGCATGCCGATCGGCGCCAAGGTCACCCTGCGCGGCGACCGTATGTGGGAGTTCCTCGACCGCCTGCTGACTGTCGCGCTGCCCCGCATCCGTGACTTCCGCGGCCTGTCGGACAAGCAGTTCGACGGCAACGGCAACTACACCTTCGGTCTGACCGAGCAGACGATGTTCTACGAGATCGACGTGGACAAGATCGACCGTCCGCGCGGCATGGACATCACGCTGGTCACCACCGCCGGTGACGACGAGGAGGGTCGCTCGCTGCTGCGTCTGCTGGGCTTCCCCTTCGCCGGCAAGGACGGCCGCATGCAGGCCAAGGAGGCCTAAGAGCCTTCCGCTTTCCGACGCCGCGTCGGGGCGACGTCCCCGCGTGAGCGCCGCGTAGCGCACAGACCCCCGCCTTCGGGCGGGGGTCTTTCGCATGCTTAGGTCCACGGGCCCGACGTGTCCGGTCCGGTGCTCCTGGCCCGGGTCTTTCGGCGAGGGTCTCCCGGACCGTCTTCCGGCCGGCGCTCCGCGGCCGGTTTTCTCTGTGGCGACCCGGTCAAATGTCGTTGTGTCCGGGATCTCGTACCTCCACGTGGGCCGCAGGTCAGGTGCGGAGTAAGGTGTCCCGCGTCGCCCCGGTGCCGTAGCGCGGTGCCGGGCACGTCGACGTTTCACCCGGTGCGGCCGGGATTATCGCCCCGGGTGCGCCGGGGCCGCCACCCCGGTTCGACCGGACGTTGAAGAGGAAGGCTCTGCCCATGTCCCTGAACGAGACCGTCGCGGGAGCGGTCAAGAAGAAGGACGAACTGCTCACCCACGACTTCCTGCGCTTCGCCACGCGCGCGACGCTGGCCGGGGTCTACCTGACCGTCGCCACGGCCTTCGCGGCCGTGGTCGGCCAGGGCGTGAACACTGCGCTGGGCAACACCGCGCTGGGCGCGGTCTTCTTCGCCCTGTTCTTCGGCCTGGGCCTGTTCGCCATCGTGATCCTCAACGCCGAGCTGGCCACCGGAGACATGATGTTCATGTCCTACGGTGCGGTGCAGAAGAAGATCGGCTGGGGCAAGGGCATCTGGCTGCTGGTCGTCACGACGTTCTTCAACCTCATCGGCGCGGCCCTGATCGCCGCCCTGCTCGGCTACTCCGCCAAGTTCAACGACTTCGACTCCAGCCACCTGATCGCCACGCTCTCCGAGGGCAAGCTGGACAAGGGCCCCTGGCAGGCCTTCCTCGAGGGCATGGGCGCGAACTTCGTGGTCAACATGGGCATCGTCGGTGCGCTCTTCGCCAAGGACCTGGTGAGCAAGTTCTTCGTGATCGTGCCGTTCATCGCCATCTTCGTCGGCCTCGGCCTCGAGCACATCATCGCCAACTTCTCGCTGTTCACCCTGACCTTCTTCAACGCCGGCTTCGACCCGGCGCTTATGCCCGACAACTTCACCGTCGGTGCGGTCGGCCTGAACTGGCTGATGGTCTGGTTGGGCAACTTCGTCGGCGGCGGCCTGCTCATCGGCGGCGTCTACGCCTACCTGAACATGTCCAAGAACGAGGTCTACCGGGACTGATCCCGGGGCTCTACGCCAGCTCGCCGGAGTAGAGGTTGAAGCGGCCCGGGCGGGTGAAGCCGGTCAGCGCCAGGCCCGCCTCACGGGCGAGCTCGACGGACAGGGAACTGGCCGCCGAGACCGCGACCAGCGCGGAGAATCCCGCGGTGACCGCCTTCTGCACCAGCTCGAAGCTGGCGCGCGAGCTCATCACGAGGATCATCTTCTCCGCCGGCATCTGTCCGGTGCGCAGCAGGTCGCCGATGACCTTGTCGGCGGCGTTGTGCCGGCCGATGTCCTCGCGCACGCTGACCAGCTCCCCGTCGGCGGTGAACGCACCCGCGGCGTGGATGCCACCGGTGCGCCGGAAGGCCTTCTGGCCCGTGCGCAACTTCTCCGGCAGGCCGACCACCAGATGCGGGTCGAGCGCGAGCGGCACGATGGGGTGGCGCGCCTTCGACATGATCTGCTCGATGGAGGTCGAGCCGCACACCCCGCACGCCGAGGAGGTCGGCAGCGTGCGGATGAACTCCGGGGCCGGGGCGCGCCCACCGGCGAGCTCGAACTCGAGGACGTTGTAGGTGTTCATCCCGTCCGGCCCGCAGGCCCCGGCGCAGTAGCGCGCCTCGGTGACCTCGTCGGCCGAGGTGATCAGCCCCTCGGAGTAGAGCAGCCCGTGGACCAGATCGATGTCCGCGCCCGGGGTGCGCATCGTCGTCGTCAGGGTCTTGCCCCCGACGCGGATCTCGAGCGGTTCCTCACCGGCGACGACGTCGGCACGCGTGTCGGTCTCCACGGAGCCCGCCTCGTCGAGGCGGACCTTCGTGACCGCGAAGGACGGGGTGATACGGGACAACGTGGGGGTTCCTTTCCGGGGGAGGGGTTCAGTCGAGGTAGCCGTCGGCACGCAGCCGCTCGGTGATCTGGGCGACGCGGTCGTGGCCGTGTCCGGGCAGCTGCGCGCCGTCCCGGCCGGCGGCGAGACCGACCAGGAAGGCCGTCAGCGGGGCGGCGGGCCGGGACGGGCCGTGGGCGACGTCGCGGGTCAGGTCGAGAAGATCGGGGATGACGGCCCTGAAGCCTTCGTAGTCGATGTCGAGGACCTCGCAGGCCTCGCGCAGCCACTGGTTGGCGGTCTTGTCCTGGGTCGGGTCGCTCACGGCGGGTACCTCCTTAAGTCTCATGGGCGGCGACGGAACGCGACGCCGCCGCGTCGGCACCGACCACTCTAGGTCCGTCCCCGGCGCGGCGGGTGCCGCACTAGGGCGCCCGGCGGGGCGCGCGCAGACGGCACGGGCGCCACGTGCCCACGCCGTGGGCACCACGCTCGGCTGCCCGTGGGCACCACGCTCGGCTGCCCGCGGGCGCCACCGCGGGCGCGGGCGTGCACGGGGGAGGGGCGCGACGTCGGCAATCGGGATTTGCCAGAAGTGCGGATGGGCCTGTACTCTCGATCGACGGACCTCTGCCCGGTGGGCGAGGTTCAACCGTAAGTACTTCCTACTTTGTTGTAGGCCCCCCGCCGGTCACGCGGACCGTGGTGGACGAAGGGCAGCGAGCAGGCGGACTACTGAGTCCGACCGGCACAAGTGGCCCGAGACAGCACCCGGAGAACGCATTCGGTGGGGCATCCTCAGGAACCGCAACGAGAAAGGCAACGGTCACATCCATGACCATGACTGATCCTATTGCCGACATGCTCTCGCGTGTGCGCAACGCCTCCGGCGCGCACCACGAGCGCGTGTCGATGCCGTCCTCCAAGATCAAGGTGAACATCGCCGAGATCCTCAAGCAGGAGGGCTACATCGCCGACTACTCCGTCGAGGACGCCCGGGTCGGCAAGACCCTGTCGCTCGACCTCAAGTACGGCCCGCAGCGCGAGGCCTCGATCGCCGGCCTGCGCCGCGTGTCGAAGCCGGGCCTGCGCGTCTACGCCAAGTCCACCGAACTGCCGAAGGTCCTGGGCGGCCTGGGCGTGGCCATCATCTCCACGTCCCACGGCCTCATGACCGATCGACAGGCCAACGAGAAGGGTGTGGGCGGGGAAGTCCTCGCCTACGTCTGGTAAGGGAAGGGTGATTAACTAATGTCGCGTGTCGGTAACGCCCCGATCACCATCCCGAGCGGTGTCGAGATCAACATCGACGGCCAGGACGTCAACGTGAAGGGCCCCAAGGGTGCCCTGCACGTCGAGCTGCCTGCGCCCATCACCGCCGCCGTCGAGGACGACCAGATCAAGGTCGCCCGTCCCGACGACGACCGCAAGAACCGTGCCCTGCACGGCCTGTCCCGTTCGCTGATCAACAACTGCGTGGTCGGTGTCACCGAGGGCTACACGATCAACATGGAGATCTACGGCGTGGGCTACCGCGTCGTCGCCAAGGGCAAGGACCTCGAGTTCTCCCTGGGCTACTCCCACACGATCACCATCGAGGCGCCCGAGGGCATCACCTTCGCCGTCGACGGCACCACGAAGTTCTCGATCACTGGCATTGACAAGCAGCAGGTCGGCCAGCTCGCCGCCAACATCCGTCGTCTGCGCCGCCACGACCCCTACAAGGGCAAGGGCATCCGCTACGAGGGCGAGCAGGTCCGCCGCAAGGTCGGAAAGACGGGTAAGTAAAGATGAGCAACACCGCAGAGAACAGCAAGAAGCGCGTCCCGGTGGGCAAGGACATCTCGACGCGTCGTCGTCTGGCCCGCAGCCGGCGTCACGCCCGCGTGCGTCGCAACCTGCGCGGCACCGCCGAGGCCCCGCGTCTCGTCGTCCACCGTTCCTCGCGCCACATGCACGCCCAGATCATCGACGACACCGTCGGCCACACCCTGGCCGCGGCCTCCACCACCGAGGCGGAGCTGCGCAGCCTGGAGGGCGACAAGAAGGCCAAGGCCGCCAAGGTCGGCGAGCTGCTCGCCGCCCGCGCCAAGGAGGTCGGTGTCGAGCGCGTCGTCTTCGACCGCGCCGGCTACCAGTACCACGGCCGCGTCGCCGCTCTGGCCGACGCCGCCCGCGAAGGTGGGTTGAAGTTCTGATGACCGCAGCCAAGACGAACATCTACGGAAGGATCGCGTAATGCCGGGACGTGAACGGCGTGACGGCGGACGCTCCGCCGACGAGAACAAGAAGAACAACGAGCAGCGCGGCGAGCGCCGCGACCGCCGCGGCGGCCGCAACAACCGCCGCCAGCAGGACGAGCGCGACAAGTACATCGAGCGCGTCGTCACCATCAACCGCGTGTCCAAGGTGGTCAAGGGCGGCCGTCGCTTCAGCTTCACCGCCCTCGTCATCGTGGGCGACGGCCAGGGCATGGTCGGTGTCGGCTACGGCAAGGCCAAGGAGGTGCCTGCCGCCATCCAGAAGGGTGCCGAGGAGGCTCGCAAGAACTTCTTCCGCGTGCCCATGGTCGCCGGCACCATCACCCACCCGGTCATCGGTGAGGACTCCGCGGGCCGCGTCATGCTGAAGCCCGCCGCCCCCGGTACCGGTGTCATCGCCGGTGGCGCCGCCCGCCCGGTGCTCGAGTGCGCCGGTGTGCAGGACGTGCTGTCCAAGTCCCTGGGCTCGGGCAACGCCATCAACGTGGTCCGCGCCACCGTCGCGGGCCTGAAGGCCCTCGTCCGTCCGGAGGAGGTCGCGGCCCGCCGCGGCAAGTCCCTGGAAGAGGTCGCCCCGGCCCGTATGCTGCGCGCTCGCGCTGGACAGGAGGCCTAAACCATGGCTCTGAAGATCACGCAGACCCGCGGCCGGGTCGGGCTCAACCCGACCCAGCGCGCCAACCTGGAGGCCCTCGGCCTGAAGCGCCCGCACCACACCGTCGTCCAGCCGGACAACGGAGCCACGCGCGGCATGATCCAGAAGGTGCGCCACCTCGTCGCCGTCGAAGAAGTGGCAGGGGAGTAGGTAAACCATGAGCGACATCATCAAGCTCCACGATCTGCGCCCGGCCAAGGGCGCGAACAAGCCCAAGACCCGCAAGGGCCGCGGTGAGGCCTCCAAGGGCAAGACCGCCGGCCGCGGCACCAAGGGCACCGGCGCCCGGAAGAACGTTCCGGCGGGCTTCGAGGGTGGCCAGATGCCCATCCACATGCGCCTGCCGAAGCTGAAGGGCTTCCGCAACCCGAACAAGGTCTACTACCAGGTGGTCAACGTCGGCGACCTGGCCAAGGCCTTCCCGGAGGGTGGCGACGTCACCGCCGCCGAGATCGCCGCCAAGGGCCTCGTGCGCCCGAAGGCGCCGGTCAAGGTGCTCGGCCAGGGCGACATCGACGTCGCCCTGAACGTCACCGCCGCCAAGTTCTCCGGCTCCGCCAAGGAGAAGATCGAGGCCGCCGGCGGCTCCGTCAAGACGGAGAACTAAGGCGCCTCGTCCCGGCCCCGCGCCTCGCGCGGGCGCCGCGGAGGTAAGAGAAAAGGACCCCGTCGGTCGCTCGACTGCGACCGGCGGGGTCCTTCTTCTGCGTCGGGGGAGTACGGGGAAAGAGATTGCCGACGCCGCGGGGTGCGGCGTCGGCGTTTTCGCCTGGGGTTGCGTCGCGTCAGCGGCGCAGCGGCGCGTCGGCGTGAGCGGCACAACGGCGCGTCGGCGTGAGCGGCGTCTTACGCGACGGTGGCGGTGGTGCGCACGCCCATCTCGGCGAGCAGGCCCGGGATCAGCTCGAGCAGGTGGTCGCGGGTGGCGCGCACGTCCTCGAGCGAGCGTCCGTCGGGGTTCTGCACGTCCCAGTGGACGTAGCGGTCGCCGGGCACGTCCGGGATCTCGTCGACGTCGACGCCCATGAGCACCACGACGTCGGCGCGGTGCACGGTGCGCGGCACCAGGTGGATCTGCTCGAGGACGTCCGTGGGCAGGCCCTTCTCCTCGAGGACGGGTGTCACGTGCGGGTTGATGCCGTCGGCGGGCTCGAGACCGATCTCGCGCACGGCGACCTCCTCGTCGGCGAGCGCGCGGGTGATGGAGGCGGCCAGCTGGGTGCGGCCGGCGTTGCGGCGGGAGACGTAGACGATCTCCTGGCGGCAGGCGGCTTCGGGGTCGTCGGCGGTGAGCATCTCGCTGAGGCGGTCGGAGGCCTCGCGGTCGACGAGGGTGGGCAGGAAGGTGGAGACCGTGGCGTCCGAGGAGGCGGCGATGGCCTCGTCGAGGACGCGGTCGACGGTCTCGGCGTCGATCCGGTGGCCGAAGCGGCGGTGCAGATCGCGGCGCACGTTGTCGAAGTGCTCGGGGGCAAGGTCGTTGTCCGACACGGTGATCTCTCCTTTAACCGGGGGTTAACCTAATGTTAACCCAATGCGCCTGCGCGCGCACCCGATGATGCTTAAACCCTCCCGGGTTTGGTGGTCGAACGTGGTCCTGCTGGTAGGGTAGGAGAGTCAATTGTGTCCACCAGTCCCGCACGCCTGGTAAGCGGCGGGGCCATGAGAACACTTTCCGCAGCTGAGCGGCTATTTTTTGTGCCCGCTCCCGAACCGGGGCGAGCGCAAGGCTCAGCCGGCGGGAAGCCAGGAGGGTTCGTGTCCGCCATCATCCAGGCATTCAGGGACGCCGATCTGCGCAAGAAGATTCTCTTCACCCTCGCGATGATCATCCTTTATCGCGTCGGCGCGCAGATCCCGTCCCCGGGAGTGGACTACCAGTCCATCGCCGGACGACTCCGCGAGCTCACCGATGAACAGTCGGGCGTCTACTCGCTCATCAACCTGTTCTCCGGTGGGGCGCTGCTGCAGCTGTCGGTCTTCGCGATCGGCATCATGCCCTACATCACGGCCTCCATTATCGTGCAGCTGCTGACCGTGGTCATCCCCCACTTCGAGCAGCTGAAGAAGGAGGGGCAGTCCGGTCAGACGAAGATGACCCAGTACACCCGCTACCTCACGGTGGCGCTGGCGCTGCTGCAGTCCGCGGGCATCGTCGCCCTGGCGGACCGCGAGCAGCTGCTCGGCCAGGGTGTCCAGGTCCTCGTCGCCGACCGCAACCTCTGGGACCTCATCGTGCTCGTGGTGACCATGACCGCCGGCGCGATCATCGTGATGTGGCTCGGTGAGCTGATCACGGAGAAGGGCATCGGCAACGGCATGTCGCTGCTGATCTTCGCCGGCATCGCCACCCGCCTGCCCAACGACGGCATGAGCGTGCTCAACAACTCCGGCGGCCTCGTCTTCGGCATCGTCGTCGCCGCGGTCATCGTGCTCGTCGTCGGCGTCGTCTTCGTCGAGCAGGGCCAGCGCCGCATCCCGGTCCAGTACGCCAAGCGCATGGTCGGCCGCCGTCAGTACGGCGGTTCCTCGACCTACCTGCCGCTGAAGGTCAACCAGGCCGGCGTCATCCCGGTCATCTTCGCCTCGTCGCTGATCTACATGCCGGTGCTCATCACCGAGATCATCAACTCGGGTCAGGCGGGCGCGCCGGACAACTGGTGGCAGCGCAACGTCATCTCGCACCTGATGACGCCCTCGTCGTGGATCTACATCCTGATCTACTTCGTGCTGATCATCTTCTTCTCCTACTTCTACGTCTCCGTCCAGTACGACCCGAACGATCAGGCGGAGAACATGAAGAAGTACGGTGGCTTCATCCCGGGCATCCGTCCGGGGCGTCCCACGGCCCAGTACCTCGGTTACGTGATGAACCGCCTGCTGTTCGTGGGCTCGATCTACCTGGGCATCATCGCCGTGCTGCCGAACATCGCCCTGGACCTGGGTGTCGGCAGCCAGCAGGGATCCGGCATGACCGCCTTCGGCGGCACCGCCATCCTGATTCTCGTCTCGGTCGCCCTGACCACGGTCAAGCAGATCGAGAGCCAGCTTCTGCAATCCAACTACGAAGGACTCCTCAAATGAGACTCGTTCTCCTCGGGCCCCCCGGTGCCGGCAAGGGCACCCAGGCCGCCATTCTCTCCGAGAAGCTCAACGTCCCCCACATCTCCACCGGCGACCTGTTCCGCGCCAACATCGGCGAGGGCACCCCGCTGGGCGTGGAGGCCAAGCAGTACATCGACGCCGGCAAGCTCGTGCCGACCGACGTCACCGCCCGCATGGTCGAGTCCCGCCTCGACGAGGCGGACGCCGCCGACGGCTTCCTCCTCGACGGCTTCCCGCGCACGGTCGAGCAGGCCGAGATCCTGACCGACCTGCTGGCCAAGAAGGGCCTCAAGCTCGACGGCGTGCTGAACTTCCGTGTCTCCGAGGACGTCGTGGTCGAGCGCATGCTCGCCCGCGGCCGCGCCGACGACACGGAGGACACCATCCGCACCCGTCTGCAGGTCTACCGCGACGAGACCGCTCCGCTGATCGAGCACTACGAGGGCGAGCTGATCAACGTCGAGGCCGAGGGCGAGATCGAGGAGATCAACGCCCGCGCCCTGGCCGCCATCAACGAGCACGTCGAGGGCTAAGCGAAGTTGATCTTCCGGCGTAAGCGAATCCCGGCGAAGACCCCCGGCGAGCTCGACGCGATGGAGGCCGCCGGCCGCGTGGTCGGCGAGGCTCTTCTCGCCGTGCGCGCCGCGGCCCGTCCCGGGGTGAGCACGAAGGAGCTCGACGCGGTCGCCGAGCAGACCATCCGTGACGCGGGCGCCTACCCGACGTTCCTGGGCTACCAGGGCTTCCCGGGCTCCATCTGCGCCTCCGTCAACGACGTCATCGTGCACGGCATCCCGGACGAGGAGACCGTGCTCGTCGAGGGCGACCTGGTCAGCATCGACTGCGGCGCCACTCTCGACGGCTGGGTCGGCGACTCGGCCTTCAGCTTCGGCGTCGGCGATCTCGATGCGGACTCCCAGGCGCTCAACGAGGCCTGCGAGGAGGTCATGCTCGCCGGTGTTGCCGCCATGGTGCCTGGCGCCCGGCTCTCCGACGTCTCGCACGCCCTCGAGGTGGCCACCCGCGCCGCCGAGGAGCGTCACGGCCTGGCCTTCGGCATCGTCGACGGCTTCGGCGGCCACGGCATCGGCCACGAGATGCACGAGGACCCGTACCTGGCCAACGAGGGCCGTGCCGGCCACGGCCCGGTCATCCAGGACGGCACCACCCTGTGCGTCGAGCCCATGCTGACCCTGGGCACGTGGGACTCGGAGATCCTCGACGACGACTGGACCGTCATCACCGCCGACGGCACCCGCGCTGCCCACTGGGAGCACACCGTCGCCGCCACGGCCGACGGCCCGCGGATCCTGACCCCGCGCGCCGAGTGACGCGTCGGGTCCGCCCCGCTTTCCGACGCCGCCCCGCACCCTCGGGTGTGGGGCGGTTCGGCGTCTGCGGGTGGGCGCCGGCGTGGCCGCCGGCGGGGATCCCGCCGGGAATCTGACGCGGCGACGCCGGGGGAGCGGCGACGCGGCCGTGGGGCGTCGCGCGCGCGGTTGAGTAGGGGAGACGTTATACTCGCCGCATGACTTACAAGCCCCGTCACGCCAAGCCGTCGCGCGCCCGTCGCCGCCTCGGCGCCCTGCTCGCCGGGGGCGCGGCCGCCGCGACTCTCGTGGCCGGCCCGGCGAACGCCAACGCCCAGACCCTCCCCGAGCTCGGTTCCTCCGAGCTCCCGCAGGTCGGCTCCTCCGCCCTGGAGCTGCCCGCCGACTTCCAGGCCCAGATCGACGACCTCGCCAACCAGGCCCGTGAGCAGGCCTGGGACTCGCGCGTGTGGCTGCACCAGCAGGCCGCCGCGCTGCCGCCCGAGATGCAGGAGCCGGCCCGTCAGGTCGTCGACCAGGTCGTCGAGGGCCTGTTCCCCGGCCTGATCGCCCAGAAGAACGCCGAGGAGGCCGCCCGTGTCGCCGCCGCCGAGGCCGCCGCCCGTCCGGCCCCGCCCGCCGCGAACGACGGCGTGGACACCGGTCCCTGCCCGGCGCAGGCCCGCGCGTGCATCGACATCGACGGTGGCCGCACCTGGCTGCAGGACGGCGGCCGCGTCTCCTACGGCCCGGTCCCGATGTCCGCCGGCGCCCCCTCGCCGGCCACGGCGACCCCGAAGGGCACCCACTTCGTCAACCGCAAGGTCAAGGACGAGGTCTCGCACGAGTTCGGCAACGCCCCGATGCCGTACTCGGTGTACTTCACCAACAACGGTGTGGCCTTCCACCAGGGCAACGTCAACCTGCTCTCGCACGGCTGCATCCACCTCAACCACGACGACGCGGTGACCTACTTCGACCAGCTCCAGGTCGGCGACATGGTCTACGTGTACTAGACGCACCACGCCGCCGTGCGCGGCGTCGTCAAGCACCCCGGTCCCACGGCCGGGGTGCTTTTGCCTTTTGCCTGGTACGTCGGTAAACTAACCCGACGGCGTGTGCGGCATCCGCGCATGCCTGACTTGCAGTGCAAACGACGAGGGCGGCCACGGGCCGTCCGGGAATGTGGAGGATATGGCTAAGGAAGGCGCCATCGAGGTCGAGGGCCGTGTCATCGAGCCCCTGCCGAACGCGATGTTCAAGGTCGAGCTGGACAACGGACACCAGGTTCTCGCGCACATCAGCGGAAAGATGCGTCAGCACTACATCCGCATCCTCCCCGAGGACCGCGTGGTCATCGAGCTGTCGCCCTATGACCTCAGCCGCGGTCGCATCGTCTACCGCTACAAGTAGGACATTTTCGCCTCCTCTTTTCCCAGGTACCCCGCTCCCGCACGACGGGCGCGGGGCGCTGCACACCTCCGGCCACGGTGGCTGGAGCCGCGCGCACCACGGCGTACCTCTCCGGGTAACGGTCCGGACGGGACGCCGGTTGGCGTGGACGGAAGAGGAGCAAACCACCGTAACAACCGGAAAGGTACTGCCACATGGCACGTCTAGCCGGCGTCGACCTCCCGCGCAACAAGCGCATGGAGGTCGCGCTCACCTACATCTACGGCATCGGCCCCGCCCGTGCCGCCAAGCTGCTCGAGGAGACCGGCATCTCTCCCGATCTGCGCACCGACAACCTGACCGACGAGCAGGTCTCCGCCCTCCGCGACGTCATCGAGGCGTCCTGGAAGGTCGAGGGTGACCTGCGCCGCGAGGTCCAGGCCGACATCCGTCGCAAGATCGAGATCGGTAGCTACCAGGGTCGCCGCCACCGTCGCGGTCTGCCCGTGCACGGTCAGCGCACCAAGACCAACGCCCGGACCCGCAAGGGCCCGAAGAAGACGATCGCCGGAAAGAAGAAGTAAAACATGCCTCCGAAGACACGCTCTGGCGCACGCCGCAGCGGGCGCCGCACTCCGAAGAAGAACGTGGCCGCAGGCCACGCGTACATCAAGTCCACCTTCAACAACACCATCGTGTCCATCACGGGCCCGAACGGTGACGTGATCTCCTGGGCCTCCTCCGGCCACGTCGGGTTCAAGGGCTCCCGTAAGTCCACCCCGTTCGCCGCGCAGATGGCCGCCGAGAACGCCGCCCGCAAGGCGATGGACCACGGCATGAAGAAGGTCGACGTGTTCGTCAAGGGGCCGGGCTCCGGCCGCGAGACCGCCATCCGCTCCCTCCAGGCCTCCGGCCTCGAGGTCAACTCGATCTCCGACGTGACCCCGCAGCCGCACAACGGCTGCCGTCCGCCGAAGCGTCGCCGCGTCTAAGGGAAAGGAAAGGTTAGGAAGAAATGGCCCGTTACACCGGTCCCGCAACCCGTAAGTCCCGCCGTCTCCGCGTCGACCTCGTCGGCGGAGACCGCTACTTCGAGCGCCGCCCCTACCCGCCGGGTCAGGCCGGCCGCGCCCGCATCAAGGAGTCCGAGTACCTCCTCCAGCTGCAGGAGAAGCAGAAGGCCCGCTTCACCTACGGCGTCATGGAGAAGCAGTTCCACCGCTACTACGAGAAGGCCAACCGCCTTCCCGGCAAGACCGGTGACAACCTGCTGATCCTGCTCGAGTCCCGGCTCGACAACGTCATCTACCGCGCCGGTCTGGCCCGCACCCGCCGCCAGGCCCGCCAGCTGGTCTCCCACGGCCACTTCACCGTGAACGGCAAGAACACCAACGTTCCGTCGTTCCAGGTCTCGCAGTACGACATCATCGACGTGCGCGACCGCTCCAAGAAGATGGTCTGGTTCGAGGAGGCCCAGGAGAACCTGAACGACTCCGTCGTCCCGGCCTGGCTCCAGGTCGTCCCCGACACCCTGCGCATCCTCGTGCACCAGCTGCCCGAGCGCGCCCAGATCGACATCCCGCTGCAGGAGCAGCTCATCGTCGAGCTCTACTCGAAGTAATCCTCCGAGTCCCGTCCTCCACCTTTCCACCTACCGGCGTCATATAGCGGGCGCCAAAGGAGAGAATCATGCTCATTTCTCAGCGACCGTCCCTCACCGAGGAGTACATCGACGAGTCGCGCTCCCGGTTCGTCATCGAGCCGCTGGAGCCCGGCTTCGGCTACACCCTCGGCAACTCGCTGCGTCGCACCCTGCTGTCGTCCATCCCGGGCGCGGCGGTGACCAGCGTCAAGATCGAGGGTGTGCTCCACGAGTTCACCACCATCGCCGGTGTCAAGGAGGACGTCTCGGACGTCATCCTGAACATCAAGTCCATGGTGCTGTCCTCGGACTCCGACGAGCCCGTCGTGATGTACCTGAGCAAGCAGGGCCCGGGCGAGGTCACCGCCGGCGACATTGAGCCGCCGGCCGGTGTCGAGATCCACAACCCGGACCTGCACATCGCCTCGCTCAACGAGCAGGGCAGCCTGGACATCGAGTTCGTGGTCGAGCGCGGCCGCGGCTACGTCCCGGCGGCCCAGACCGCCGGCGAGATCGGCCGTATCCCGGTCGACCAGATCTACTCGCCGGTGCTCAAGGTCAGCTACAAGGTCGAGGCGACCCGCGTCGAGCAGCGCACCGACTTCGACAAGCTGGTCATCGACGTGGAGACGAAGAACTCCATCACCGCCCGCGACGCCATGGCGTCCGCCGGCGGCACCCTCGTCGAGCTGTTCGGGCTCGCCCGCGAGCTCAACGAGCAGGCCGAGGGCATCGAGATCGGGCCCTCCCCGCAGGAGTCCGAGTCGCTGGCCGCCTACAGCATGCCGATCGAGGACCTGAACTTCTCCGTCCGGTCCTACAACTGCCTGAAGCGCCAGGAGATCCACACCGTCGGTGAGCTCGCCGAGTGCACCGAGTCGGACCTGCTGGACATCCGCAACTTCGGGCAGAAGTCGATCAACGAGGTCAAGATCAAGCTGGCCGGCCTTGGGCTCACGCTCAAGGACGCGCCGGAGGACTTCGACCCCACGCAGCTGGAGGGCTACGACGCCGAGACCGGTGGATTCGTGGACGACGAGGCCGAGGACGAAGAGTAGAACGCCCGCTCACCAACTTTCACACGAGGAGTAATCAATGCCTACCCCGAAGAAGGGCGCCCGCCTCGGCGGATCGGCGACCAACCAGCGCAAGGTTCTCGCGAACCTCGCCTCGTCGCTGTTCGAGCACGGCGCCATCAAGACCACGGACGCCAAGGCCAAGGCCCTGCGCCCGTACGCCGAGAAGCTGATCACCAAGGCCAAGGCCGGCACGCTCGCCGACCGCCGCGAGGTCCTGGCCAAGGTCACCAACAAGGCCGTGGTCAAGCACCTCTTCGATGATCTCGCCCCGCAGTTCCAGGGCCGTGAGGGTGGCTACACCCGCATCATCAAGCTGGAGAACCGCACCGGCGACAACGCGCCGATGTCCCAGATCTCCCTGGTCCTCGAGGAGGTCGCCGGCAAGGACGCCTCCCGCGCCAACCGCGTGGCCGCCTCGCAGAAGGCCGAGGAGGAGAAGGCCGCCGAGGCCGACGCCGAGGACAAGGCCGACGAGGCCACCGAGGCTGAGGAGACCGAGGCCGCTGAGGCTGAGGAGAAGTAGTTCTCCCGTACCGGACTGACCCGGTATGAGCCGGCGCCCACCGGGCGCCCGAACCCCGCGCGTGCACCGCGCGGGGTTTCGTCATGTCCGGGGGAGGGGCGCCGCGTCCGCGCGGCGCGGGTACGTCCGGGCACAGCGCACACGGCGTCGGGTGCGCCCGCGGGAGGGGGCGCCGGCGGTGCGGGGACCGCCGACCGCGCGGCGGGGCGTCGGAAATCGGGACGGGGCCCGGGTGACACGTAGGACGACCGGTGAACGTCCGTCACCGCAGTTGGTTTCAGGTGTTACCAAATCTTCATTTCCCGGCCCGTAGTGGAGTGTCGGGGGCTCAAGGCATACGCCCGGCGTGATAAATGGGCTGGCCCCGGGGGCGCGTTTGTCCGCGAAATCGGACCGGGCCGTTCAATTTCCGTTCAATTTCGGCGTCTCGAGGCGTCCTCCGGCCCGCCGTGGGGCGGACAGTACGGCGTTGATGTCCATAGCGTGTCGGGCAGGAAGCGGGGTTCGCCCGCAACCTCTCATTTTCAGACGCATCATCGACCGGGCGCCGCGCGACGGCGCCGAGCGAAAGGAACGAAAAATGGCCAACGAGCGCGAGCTCAAGGAGCTCTTCGAGGCGACCGCCTACGACAACACCGGCGACAAGCTCGGCGACATCAAGGAGATCTTCGTCGACGACGAGACCGGTGCCCCGACCTTCGTCGAGGTGGGCCACGGCCTGTTCGGCATGAGCTCCAGCCTGGTGCCGCTGCGCGGCGCCAACTTCGAGGGCGACGCCCTGAACCTGGCCTTCTCCAAGGACCGCGTCAAGGACGCCCCGGACCTGGACTCCGACCGCAACCTCACCTCGGAGCAGCAGGACGAGCTCTACCGCCACTACGGCGTGCAGGACGCCCCCGGCATCACCGGCGTGGGCTCCGACCGCCGCGAGGCCGCCGCCGGTGAGCGCGAGGTCGCCGGCGACAAGGCCGGTTACGCCGCCGCGGGCGCGGGCGCCGGTGCCGCCGCCGACGGCAAGCACCACGCCGACGCTGACGTCGACGCCCAGCGTCGCGCCGCCGCCGACGTCGACGCCGACCGTCGTGCCGCCGCCGACGTCGACGCCCAGCGTCAGGCCGCCGGCAACCAGGACGAGATGATCCGCTCCGAGGAGCGCCTGAACGTGGGCAAGGAGCGCGTCGCCTCCGGCGAGGCCCGCCTGCGCAAGTACGTCGTCGAGGACACCGAGCAGGTCGAGGTCCCGGTCACCCGCGAGGAGGTCCGCGTCGAGCGCACCCCGATCTCCGAGGAGGAGGCCAAGAACCTGACCGGCAACATCGGCGAGGAGGAGGCCTCGGTCACCCTCCACGAGGAGCGCGTGAACGTCTCCAAGGACACCGTCCCGGTCGAGAAGGTCGCCCTGAACAAGGAGCAGGTCCAGGACACCGAGACCGTCTCCGAGACCGTCCGCAAGGAGCAGTTCGACACCGAGGGCGTCACCGACCCGAAGGCCGGCAAGTAAGCCCTCAGGCCGACATCCCAGGCCCCGCCTGAACCCGACCGCCGCGTCACCCGTCGAGGGAGGCGCGGCGGTCGTCTGCGTAGGTTGGTACCGTTGACGTGTTTCAGCCCAGCGTACGGACGTGAACGCGGAAAGAGAGGCCACGGAACCCGATGAGCCCGGAGACGGGGAGCACCGACCACGGGGAGAGCGCCGGACACGTCCGGCTGCGCCTCGACATCGCCTACGACGGCACCGACTTCCACGGGTGGGCCAGCCAGAAGGACCCGCAGATCCGCACGGTGGAGAGCGAGATCACCGACCGGCTCTCGCTGATCTTCCGCGAGCCGGTGACCCTGACCGTCGCCGGGCGCACCGACGCCGGGGTGCACGCCTCCGGGCAGGTCGCCCACGTCGACGTGCCGGCCGACGTGCTCGGGCAGCGCTCGATCGCCGGCGACCCGGCCCGCCTGGTGCCGCGGCTGCTCAAGCTGCTCGAGGCCGACGTCGTCGTGCGAGCCTGCAGCTTCGCCCCGGCCGGCTTCGACGCCCGTTTCTCCGCGCTGCGCCGTCACTACCGCTACCGCGTGACCACCGCGCCCTCCGGGGCCCTGCCGACCCGGGCGCGCGACACGGCCGTGTGGCCCAAGCCCGTCGAGCTCGACCGGCTCAACGAGGCCGCCGCCCAGCTGATCGGCCTCAACGACTTCGCGGCCTTCTGCCGGCCCAAGGAGCACGCCACCACCGTGCGCGAGCTGCAGGCCTTCACCTGGCACGACGTGTCCACCCCGGCCGAACCGCAGCTCTTCGAGGCCCGGGTGAGCGCCGACGCCTTCTGCTGGTCGATGGTGCGCTCGCTGGTCGGCTGCTGTCTGGCGGTGGGGGAGGGCCGCCGTGAGCCCGAGTTCGCCCGCGCGCTGCTGGCCGAGACCTCCCGCAGCTCCGCCGTGCCGGTCGCCCCGGCCTGCGGGCTCAGCCTCGTCGGCGTCGACTACCCGGCCCCCGACGAACTCGCCGCCCGTGCCGAGACCACCCGCACCAGGCGCACGGTGCCCGCCCCGCCCGCGCACCCGGGCGGGGTCGCCGCCGCAGGCGACGGCGACGAGACCGCCCGGTGAGCGTCGCCTGAACCCGGGGCGCGTATTCCGGGGCCCGTTCCCCGGGGTGCGTACCCGGAGGCCCGCACGTCGTGGCTCGTACCACGGGGTGCGTCCACACACCGCGTTCACCGGGCGCGGCCGCCGGCCCCGCGCTAGGGTGTGCGCCAGAGGCGAGACGGCCCGGCGCCACGCCGGGCCCGCCCGCCAAGGGGGAGTAACGGGGTTCGACGGGGGAGGACCATGTCGCACAGGCACGACCACTCAGCCGCGCGCGGCGCATCCGGCGGCGCACCGGACGGGGCACCCGGGCGCGGGCCGGCGCCGGGACCGGCACCGACGACGCGCGCGCAGGTCTCCGGCCACCGCTTCCTCACCCGCCGCCTGCGCCACGGCCTCGTCTTCGGCGACATCCGCATGATCCACGACCCGCTGGCCCGACGCCGACGCGCCGGGCTGATCGGCGCGGCGGCCGCAGGCCTGGTCGCCGCCGGGGCGGGCCTGCTCGCCGTCGTCGACCCCGCCCCGGACCCCGGCGAGGCCGCCGTCCTGCGCGCCGAGTCCGGCGCCCTCTTCGTGCGCGTCGACGACACCGTGCACCCCGTGGCCAACCTCGCCTCCGCGCGCCTGATCGCCGGCGGCCCCGAGGAGCCCGCCGAGGCCTCCCCGGACGCGCTCGCCGCCCGCCCGCTCGGCCGGCCGGTCGGCATCCCGGGCGCGCCGGGCACCGTCGCCGAGGAGGCCCCGTCACCCGAGGCGCGCTGGGCCGCGTGCGTCGCCCCCGACGGTGCGGTCACCGTGGCCCTCACCGTGCCGCGCCCGCTTGCCGACGCCGCGGGGCTCATCGCCCGGCCGCGCGCGGACGGCGCGCGTTCCGGCACCGTGCGTGACTGGTTGGTCACCGCGGAGGGCCGCCGGGCGCTGCCGGAGGAGGGCACGCCCGAGGGAGACCGGGTGCGCGCCGCCCTCGGCGTCGACCAGGCCACCCGGGTGTGGCGCCCGCCGACGGAGGTGCTCGCCGCCGCCCCGGAGCTGCCGGAGCTGACCGCCGTCGACCTCGACGCGGCCGGCGCGTCCGGCGCGGGCGGCGGTGTGGTCGAGCTGGCCGACCCCACGGACGCGGAGGTGTGCACCGGCGGGCCGGACGCCGCGCTGAGCCTGCACGCCGCGCGGCCCTACGGCGCGGCCGTGGAGCTCCCGGGGGAGGGCACCGCGCAGCGCTTCGCCGGGCCCGGGGCGGGCGCCTTCGCCGTCGACACCGGCCACGGTGTGCAGGTCATCTCCGACAACGGGGTGCGCCACCGGTTGCCGGACCCGGAGGCGGCCGCCGTGCTCGGCCTGCCCGAGCCGCACCCGGGCTGGTGGCCGGTGCTGCGCCTGCTGCCGGAGGGCGCGGCGCTCACCGCCGAGGCCGCCCTCGAGGTCGACGCCCCGGCCCGCCCCTGAGCCGCGCTCCCGGACGCGCGCGACCGGCACCCGCGGCCGGCACCCACGGCGGGCGCGCACGGCGCGCGCCGTCGCGGAACTCTTCGCGGGCGCGCGGCCCGGAACCGGAGTTAGGGTGGCGGTCATGGGTATTCGCGATGCGGCCGTCGGGCTGGCGGCCAAGGCCACTCAGTCGCTTGCGCTCGGGCGCGGGGTCGACCCCGTCAACGTGGAACCTGTGGGCTGGTGGGCGCACCAACGCGGCGTCGACAAGCTCACGGAGAGTTTCCGCGCGATCCCCGCAGGCCAGCGCGCCCGGCTGGCGAAGAAGACCTCGAACCTCTTCCGCGGCCGCTCCGGCGACGCCGCGGGCCTGGACGTCTCCGGGCTGCACGGGGTCATCGCCGTCGACCCGGTGGCCAAGACCGCCGACGTGCAGGGCATGTGCACCTACGAGGACCTCGTCGACGCCACCTTGCCGCACGGCCTGGTGCCGATGGTCGTCCCGCAGCTGAAGACCATCACCCTCGGCGGGGCGGTCAGCGGCATGGGTGTGGAGTCGACCTGCTTCCGCAACGGGCTGCCCCACGAGTCGGTCACCGAGATGGACATCCTCACCGGCACCGGTGAGATCGTCACCTGCTCGCCGGAGCGCAACGTCGACCTCTACCGCGGCTTCCCCAACTCCTACGGTTCGCTGGGCTACGCGGTGCGCCTGCGCGTGCTGCTCGAGGACGCCCCGGCCGCCGTCGAGCTGCGCCACGTGCGCTTCCACGACCCCGACACCTTCGCCGCCGCGCTCGGCACCGCCGCCGAGACGGCCGAGTACGAGGGCGTCCGCGTCGACTACCTGGACGCGGTGGTCTTCTCCCCGGAGGAGCTCTACCTGGTGCTCGGCACCGCCTCCGAGGAGGAGGGGCCGGTCAGCGACTACACCCGCGAGCGGGTCTACTACCGCTCCATCCAGCACCCCGAGGGTGTGCTGCGCGACCGGCTGGCCTTCCGCGACTACCTGTGGCGCTGGGACATCGACTGGTTCTGGTGCTCGCGGGCCTTCGGCGCGCAGGACCCGACGGTGCGCCGCCTGTGGCCGCGCAGCCTGCGCCGCTCGAGCTTCTACTGGAAGCTGGTCGGCCTGGACCGCCGCTTCGACATCGAGCACCGGCTGACCCGGGCGCGCACCGGCGAGCCGCACCGTGAGCGGGTGGTCCAGGACGTCGAGGTGACCACCGACCGGCTCGCCGAGTGGCTGCGCTGGTTCTTCGACTCCTGCGACATCCAGCCGATGTGGCTGTGCCCGATCCGGCTGCGCGCCGGCTCCGAGAAGCTGGTCGGCACCGGCGAGCTGACCGCCGCAGCCGACGCGCCCTGGCCGCTCTACCCGCTCAAGCCCGGCACCACCTGGATCAACGCCGGCTTCTGGTCGGCGGTGCCCGGCGACCTGATGGGCCCGGACGCCGGCGAGGGCGCCTTCAACCGCGCGATCGAGGCGAAGGTCCACGAGCTCGGCGGGCACAAGTCGCTGTACTCGGAGGCCTTCTACACCCGCGAGCAGTTCGAGGCGCTCTACGGCGGCGAACTTCCCGCCCGGCTCAAGGGCGTCTTCGACCCGGACGGGCGCTTCCCCGGCCTCTACGAGAAGACCGTCGAGGGCGCCTGAGCGGGCACCGGGCTGCGCGTCGGGGCCCGCGCCGCGGGCACCGGGTCCCGCGCCGCGGCCTGCGCCGCCGCTCGCGCCGGGCGCCCTTCCACCCCGCCGGAGCGCACCCGCCGAACGGTGCACTGATTCAACGGGCGAATTAGTCGCAGACGATTAGACTGGCATGTCAGTCGGTTGAGAAAGGATAGTGAACGCGATGACCGCCTCCTCCGAGAAGGACTCCACGATGACCGTCGGTGAGATCATCGACAAGCTCGTCGAGGCGCCGAACCCCTTCCGATGGGAGGCCTTCGACGGTTCGACCGCCGGCCCCGCCGACGCGAAGTACACGGTGCGCATCCTCAGCCCGGAGGGTCTGTCCTACATCGCGACCAGCCCCGGCGACGTCGGCTTCGCCCGCGCCTGGGTCACCGGCGGCATGGAGGTCGAGGGCGAGCACCTGGCCCACCCCTACGGCATCTTCGACACCCTGCGTGACCTCTACGGGCAGTTCCGCAAGCCCTCGGCCGGCGAGCTGCTCAAGATCTACGCCGAGCTGCGCAGGATGGGCGCGCTGCAGATCCAGCCGCTGCCCGAGGTCGAGCGCTCCTCCTTCCTCGAGCGTTCTCTGCGCCAGGGCCTGTCGCGCCACTCCAAGGAGCGCGACGCGGACGTCATCTCCGCCCACTACGACGTGGGCAACGAGTTCTACGAGCTCTTCCTCGGCGACACGATGACCTACACCTGCGCCTACTACCCGAGCGAGGACGCCGGCCTCGACGACGCGCAGATCAACAAGTACCGCCTCGTCTTCGAGAAGCTGCGCCTCAAGGAGGGCGACCGCCTGCTCGACATCGGCTGCGGCTGGGGCGGGATGGCCCGCTACGCCGCGCGCCGGGGCGTGCACGTCATCGCCGTGACGCTCTCCCAGGAGCAGGCCGAGTGGGGCCGCGCCGCCGTGGAGGCCGACGGCCTGGGCGACCTCGCCGAGATCCGCTACCAGGACTACCGCGACGTGCCCGAGTCCGACTTCGACGCCGTCAGCTCCATCGGGCTGCTCGAGCACGTCGGCGTGAAGAACTACGCGGACTACTTCGAGTTCCTCTCCGGCAAGCTGCGCCCGGGCGGGCTGATGCTCAACCACTGCATCACCTACCCGGACAACCACAAGACCCGCAAGGGCGAGTTCATCGACCGCTACATCTTCCCGGACGGCGAGCTGACCGGCTCCGGCACCGTGGTGCGCAAGATGCAGGACCACGGCTTCGAGGTGCTCCACGAGGAGAACCTGCGCTTCGACTACATGCGCACGCTGCGTGACTGGTGCGAGAACCTCAAGGCCAACTGGGACCGCGCCGTCGACCTGGTGGGGCTGCCCACCGCGAAGCTGTGGGGGATGTACATGGCCGGCTCCGAGTGGGGTTTCGAGCACAACGTCGTGCAGCTGCACCAGGTGCTCGGCGTCAAGCTCGACGAGAACGGCTCGCGCTGCGGGGTGCCCGAGCGCATGTGGTGGCGCCCCTGAGCAGGGAGCGCTCCCCGCAGCACTGGCCGCGGGACCCGCGGGCTTTCTAGGTTGAGGCCGTACCGCGACGCACGGACCGCCGTGCGTCGCCCCGACCTCCCAGGAGTACCGCCATGTCCCGTGCCGCCCTCCGCCGTCGACTCGCCCGCGTGAGCGTCGCTTTCCGACGCCGCGCGGCGCTCGCCGTCTGCGTGCTGGGGCTCGGCGTGGGTGCGGCGTCCTGCGCCGGTCAGGCCGGTGCCGGGAACGGGCCGGTCTACGGGCCTGAGCCGGAGCCCGCCCCGGGGACCGTCGCCGCCACCGCCCGGGACGCCGCGGCGGAGTCCGCCGCGCGGAGCACGGCGGAGACGGCCGGGTTCGGTGCGGGAACCGCCGGTGCGGCGGCGACGGCGGGCCCCGAGGCCACCGCGACTCCGCCCGGTCCCGCCGTCAACGGGAGCCTGCGGGTCTTCGACGACGGCCGGGAGGCCACCGCGCAGCTGAGCAACCCCGACGGCTCCTTCCGCGCGACCACCCGCGCGCCGGGTGGCGCGGTCGCCCCGGTGGCGCTGGGCTTCACCGGGGCGCGCGAGCACGGCTTCGACCGCCTCGACGTCCGCCTCGACCAGGCGGACAACCGCGCGATGCTCGTCTACGGCGCCCCGGGCGCGGGTCGGCCGACCCGCTCGCTGGCCGGCACCGACACCGCCGCGGTCTACCTGAGCAGCCGGGACGTCAACGGCGAGGTCTTCGGCGAGCGCGACTGCGCGGTCGACCTCGAGTTCCGCGACCCGGCCGGGGCGGCTATCCCGTCGGCGGGCACGGTCCACCGCCAGACCTGCAACGGGTGGGTGACCGCCCCGCTTCCGGAGCAGACGGGCCCGGCCCAGCTGCGCGTCACGGTCGCGATGTCCGGCTTCGAGCCGCTCGTGATCGCCCAGCCGATCGTGCTCGCCGGGAATGCCTGACCTCGTCCCGGCGCCTCCTGGTGCGCACCCTTAAAGTGAGGTGCGCACCACCGATGACCTGACCGCCCTAGGAGTCCGCCGTGTCCCTGTCCCGTCCCGCCCGCATGACCCTCGCCGCGGCCCTCGGCACCGCCGCGCTGACCCTCGGGGCCTGCACGATCGGGGACCCGGAGCCGGACGCGCCGGTGTTGACCACCCGGCCGCAGACCTCGCCCGCGCAGTCAAGCCCGGCGGCCTCGAGCACCGCGGGCACCTCGAGCGCGACCTCGTCGTCGACCACGACGAAGGCGGCGGGTGACCCCAACGAGAAGCTGGCCAACGGCGACGGCACCTACCGGCTCACCGACGACGCCCCGGACCCGGACCGCCCGCCCGAGGACGTCTCGGCGACCTTCAGCAACCTCGACGACGAGGGCTTCAAGCGGCTGACGGTGACCTTCAGCGACGACTACATGAACGCCTACCTCCAGCACGAGGGTGCCAAGCGGTCCGACGGGCTTTGGGTCAGCATCGGCGGCGAGACGACCGACGGCAAGGACCTCGAGGGCATGCGGTGCTCCTTCAAGCACGAGATCTTCGACGAAGCGGGCGTGAGCATCTCGCGGCCCGACCCCTCGGAGGGCTTCGAGAACAACTCGTGCAAGACCTACGTGGTCGACCTGCCCGAGGACGCGCTCGGGCCCCAGTCGGTCCAGGTGACCATCGCCCGGCCCGGCCACAAGCCCTTCGTGGTCCGCCAGGACATCATCAACGTCGGATAGGCCCGGTCACGTTCAGGGCCCGCCGCTTCAGGACCTCCTACCGACGCCCGCCCACGGCCAGGCCCACCACCAGGCCGGACAGCGCCAGGATCGCCAGGATCCCGACACCGACGGCCGCCGCGCGCCCGGTCACCGAGGTGTCGGCGGGAACGGGTGCGGCGATGCGTTCCCCGTCTTCTCCGCTTGACGACGCCCCGCGGCCCCCGTCGGCGGTTCCCGCACCCCCGCCGGCGCCTGCGGCGCCCGCGTCGACGCCTCCTGCACCGCCGCCTGCGCGGGCGCTCTCCGGCACGTGCAGGTGGCCGAGCACCTGGTGGGCGTCGACCGCCCCGTGCGGCGGCTGGGCCGCCTGGCGCAGGTGCGCGCGCAGCAGCGCCGGCGAGGCCTCGGGGTGGCGTTCGATGAGCGCGGCGGCCAACCCGCTGACCACCGGCGCGGCGAAGCTGGTGCCCTCGAAGCCGCGGGCGGTGCCGCTCTCCGGGTCGGTCACGCCGGTGGCCAGGCCCGCCCCGCCCGGGTCCAGCCCCACGGCCACGGTCCCCGGGGCGGCCAGCGAGCCGGGCCCGGCGGCCACCGAGTAGTCGGCCAACCGGTGCTCGTCGGCCAGCGCGGTGACGGTGAGCACCGTCTCGGCGTGACCGGGGTAGACCACCGAACCCGGCGGGCAGTCCGCCGAGGCGTTGCCGGCGGCGGCGACCACCACGGCGCCCTCGGCCTCGGCCCGCGCGAGCGCCTCGTCCAGGCTGCCGGTGTCCATGCCCGCCGCGCGCCTCGGCTCCACGCAGGCGACCACGGAGGCGTTGATCACCCGCGCGCCCTGGTCCAGGGCCTCGTGGATCGCCCGGGCCAACCCGCCGAGGGTGCCCGAGCCCTCCCGCTGCGCCCCCGCGGCACCGGGGCCGGCGGGGGAGCGGTAGTGCGCGCTGGACTGGCGCACGCTGACGATCCGCGCGCCGGGGGCGATGCCGACCAGCGCGTCCTGCTCCGAGGGGCGGGCGGCGATGACACCTGCGACGACGGTGCCGTGTCCGTCGCAGTCGCGCAGCGGGTCCGGCGCGTCCGGGGTGACCAGGTCGGCGCCCGGCACCACCCCGCCGAGGCGCGGGTGGTCGGCGACCCCGGTGTCGATGACGGCGACGATCACCCCGGACCCGGTGGCCAGGCCGTGGCCGCGGTCGGCCACCGGCGGCACCGCGAGTTCCCGCGGCGGGGTGCCCACCACGCAGGCGCGGTCGGGTTCGGCGCCCACCGCGGCCGGTTGGACGGGTGGGGCGGACAGGACGAGGAGCATCCCGGCGGCGGCGCAGGCCGCGGGCAGCCGGGCCCTCATCCCAGAGCCCGCAGCCAGGTGAAGACGCCGGCCAGGTGCGCGGCCAGCGGGACCGCGGCCGCCAGCGCGGTGGACTCGGCGCGCTCCCACCACACCAGGGTCGTCGGCTCCGGGTCGCTGAGTCTGCCCGCCCACAGCGGCGCGGTCAGCGCGGCGGCGGCGACCGCACCGGTGATGCCGAGAGCCACGGGCGCGGCCCCGGGTACCCCGGTCGCCGCCGGGGCCGCGGCGACAAGCCCGGCCAGGGCCACGGCCAGGTTCGCCCAGAGGGCGACCGGGTCGGCGTGGCGCAGGGCGTGCAGCCCGCAGGCGGCGGCCACGCACAGCGTGAAGGCCAGCGCGAACCACGCCGGCGAGCTCCCGCGCGTGGTCCAGGCCAGCCAGGGCAGCGCCGCCACGGCCACCGCCGCGGCCCCGCAGACCACCCCGGCGTGCACCCGCCGGGCCCGCCCGGCGCGCGCCGCGGCGTCCGGGACCTCGACTCCGGCGAGGGTGACCTCC
Organism: Corynebacterium frankenforstense DSM 45800; assembly: GCF_001941485.1. Taxonomy (NCBI): domain Bacteria; kingdom Bacillati; phylum Actinomycetota; class Actinomycetes; order Mycobacteriales; family Corynebacteriaceae; genus Corynebacterium; species Corynebacterium frankenforstense. The sequence goes on from NZ_CP009247.1 coordinate 520,546, forward strand.
TCGCCGGCGGTGGGAAGGCGCGGCACCGAGAGCCCCGCGGCCGTCTGCGCGATCGCCGGCGCCGCCCACCCGCAGATCAGCGCCACGGCCACGGCGACCGTCGCCGCCCCCGTCGCCCCGGAGAGCACGCCTGCGCCGGTGGCGCAGGCGCAGACGAGCAGCACCACCACGCCAGCGGCCAGGCAGCCGGCACCCGGGCGGTGCGGGCGGAGGGCCGCCACCGCGGCCAGCCCCACCCCGGCGGCGGCCAGCCCCGCGCCGAGCGCGGCCGCCCACCCGGAGGAGTCCTCCGGCACCGTGCCGCCGAGCACCCAGCCGGACGCCGCGAGCCCGCACAGCGGCGGCAGCGCCATGGCGGCCGCGGTCAGTTCGCGGCGCCAGGCCAGAAGCAGCAGGCAGGCGGTGGCCGCCACGGCCGCGACCAGCCACGCCGGGGCGGCGTGGGCGACGAGCACGGCGAGCATCACGACGCCGGTGGCGGCGGTGGCCTGCGCCAACCCGCCGGGATGCGCACGGCCGGCCAGCGCGGCGTCGGCAAGCGCCTCGGCGGCGTCGCGCGGCACCGGGCGCGGGCTCGGGTGCCCGGGTGCGAGCACGAGCACCCCGCCGTCGGGTGGGCCGACCGCACCCAGCGGCTCCTCGGGCGGCACGGGTGCGCCGGCGGCGGTGGTCGCCTGCCACGGCGTCTGCGGGTGCGGCGCGCCGACCAGCCAGGCGACCTCCTCGGCGATGTCGGCGACGGAGCTGCTCACGGGCACGCTCAGGTCGGTCTCCCGGTGGAAGCCGCCTGTGTGGACGCGCACGCACAGCCGGAGAACGTGTTCGGTCTCCACGGTGAAAAATCCCCCTCGATATTTTCTTCCCCCTGTGTGCGCGCTCATCGTGACCTAGACTTGCGCCCGTGTCCACCCGAGAGGGGTGGGACCCGCGTGGGGGGCGCGGCGCGAGGGGTGCCGCGGGGACCCCGCGTGCGACGGGGGAAACCAGAGGGGGAAATTCCGCATGAGCACCGCAATCGCGCCAGGCGACCGGCATGCGCCGGCCGCGCCGCCCGCGCCGCCCGCATCGGCCGCGCAGCCAGAACCGCCCGCGCCGCCCGCATCGGCCGCGCAGCCAGAACCGCCCGCGCCGCCCGCGCCGTTCGCACCACCGGAGCGCCCGCGTCGGCGCACCGTCCATCCGCTGACACCCGGCGCCCGCGAGCCCGCCCCGCCGCGCCCGGAGGGCAGGCTCGCCGCCGAGGCCGTGCCCGCCGCCGACACCCCGCGCCCGATCGCACTGATCCGCATCCTGCTGCCGCTGGTCATGGTCGCGGCGATGATCGGCATGGTGCTGCTGATGGTGCGCATGGCCGGCACGGTGCACCCGATGATGCTGATTCTCCCGGTCATGTTGGCGATGGGTTTCATGGGGATGTTCGCCCCGCCGCAGAACCGCGACCCGGACGAGACCCGGCGGACCTACCTGCGCCACCTCAACGAGCTGCGGCGCACCGCACTCGACAACGCCGCCGCCCAGCGCGCCCACGAGGAGCACCGCCACCCCGCGCCCGGCGACCTGTGGGCGCTGGTGCCCACCGACCGGCTCTGGGAGCGCGGCGCCGAGGACGCGGACGCCCTGCACGTGCGCCTGGGCACCGGGCCCGCGCCGTTGTGCACCCCGCTCGAGGTCGGCGAGCAGGGCGCGCCCGAGGACCTCGACCCGGTGTGCGCGGTGGCGCTGCGGCACACGGTGCGCTCCGTGGGCACGGTGCCGGACCTGCCGGTGGTGCTCAACCTCGCCGCCTTCGGCCACCTCTCCGTCGCCGGGCCGGGCGCGGGCGACCAGGTGCGCGCGATCGTCGCCCAGCTCGTCTTCCACCACGGGCCGGAGGCCGTCGGCGTCGAGGTCCGTGGGGACACCACCGGCTGGGCGTGGGTGAAGTGGCTGCCGCACGCCCGCGCCCCGCACGCGGCGGCGTTCCGGGTGCTCGTCGTCGACGGGATCACGACCACCGGCACCGAGGACTTCCTCGACGACGACTCGCTGACCTGCGTCATCGAGGTCGGCACCGGGGCGCCGACGGCGCTGCGCACCCGGGCGCGCGACGAGGGCCTGGCGCTGACCGCCGCCGACCGGCTGATCGCCCACACCGACGGCGGGCGCGAGGATCTCGGCGTGCCCGACGCGATGTCCCCGCGCGCCGCCGCCACCCTGGCACGCGCCACGGCGTCCTGCCGCCGGCCCGGCCACGGCCGCGGTGCGGTGGCCAACGACCTGCCCGCGCTCCTCGGCCTCGACGGGCCGGACGGCCTGGGCGGCGCGCACCCGCCGCGGCTGTGGCGTGACCCACCCGCCGAGCGGCTCACCGTGCCGATCGGGATCACCCGCGGGTCGGGGCCGGCCGTGCCGGTCACCCTGGACCTGCGCGAGTCCGCCGAGGGCGGGATGGGCCCGCACGGGCTGTGCATCGGCGCGACCGGCTCCGGCAAGTCCGAGCTGCTGCGCACGCTGGTCGTGGCGCTGGCCGCCACCCACAGCCCGGAGCAGCTCAACTTCGTGCTCGTCGATTTCAAGGGCGGGGCGACCTTCCTCGGCCTGGAGGAGCTGCCGCACACCTCCGCGGTGATCACCAACCTGCAGGAGGAGGCCGTGCTCGTCGAGCGCATGCACGACGCGATCTCCGGCGAGCTGCACCGCCGCCAGGAGGTCCTGCGCGCCGCCGGGGGACTCTCGGGCGTGGCCGAGTACGAGGCGCTGCGCGCCCGTCGTCCCGGGCTCGAGCCGCTGCCCGCGCTGGTCATCGTCGTCGACGAGTTCTCCGAGCTGCTCAGCGCGCACCCCGACTTCGCCGACCTCTTCGTCGCCGTCGGGCGCCTCGGCCGCTCGCTGCACGTCCACCTGCTGCTGGCCAGCCAGCGCCTCGAGGAGGGCCGGTTGCGCGGCCTGGACAGCCACCTGTCCTACCGCATCGGTCTGCGCACCTTCTCCGCCGCCGAGTCCCGCCAGGTCCTCGGCGTGCCTGACGCCCACTCGCTGCCGCGCGCGCCGGGCGCGGGTCTCCTGCGCTCCGGGCCCGAGGCCATCACCGGCTTCCAGGCGGCCTACGTCTCCGGTCCGCTGCCCGCCGCCCCGGAGGCACCGTCGATTGCCGACGCCGCGTCCGTCACCCGTGGGCGCAGGAGAGTGCGGCTCTTCGACGGGACGGATGCTGGCGCATCCGTCCCCGGGGTAACGAATGCACCCGTCTCCGGCCGCAAGGGCGTGTCTGCGCCCGGGGAGGAAGTCCTGTCCGCGGCGGGGGAGGGCACCGTCTCCGGCGAGGCGGGGGAGCGGCCCACCGTGCTCGAGGCCGTCGTCGAGGCGGCCGTCGCCTCCGCCGACGGGCGCAGCGCCCACCGCATCTGGCTGCCGCCGCTGCCCGAGCGTGTGGAACTGGCCGGCGTGGTCGAGTCGCCGGGGCCGCTGCAGGTGGCCGTCGGCGTCATCGACCGGCCCTACCACCAGCGCCAGGACCCGATGATCCTGGACTTCTCCGTCGGTGACGGCCACCTCGCGATCGCCGGTGGGCCGAAGTCCGGCAAGACCACCGCGCTGCGCACCGTGGTCACCGCCCTGGCCGCGACCCACACGACCACGCAGATCCGCTGCTACATCATCGACTCCGGCCGCGACCTGGCCACACTGGCCCGCCTGCCGCACGTCGCCGGGCGCGCCGGGCGCGGCGAGATGGAGCGTGCCCGGCGCGTGCTCGACGAGGTCACCGCCGTCATCGAGGACCACCCCGGCGGCAGCCCGGCCGCCCACACCTTCCTGGTCCTCGACGGGTGGCACACGCTGTCCGGTGAGCTTGAGGACCGCCTCGACCAGGTCGCACGCATCGTCGCCGACGGGCCTGCGGCCGGGGTGCACGTGCTGATCTCCACGGTGCGCTGGCCCTCGCTGCGCCCGGCGATCCGCGACCTGATCTCCACCCGTCTCGAGCTGCGCCTGGCCGAGGCGATGGACTCGCTTTTGAACCGCAAGGCCCAGCAGAAACTGCCCGCCGCACCGGGGCGCGGGCTGACCGCCGACTGCGAGCCGGTGCTGTGGGCCGCGGCCAACACCCAGGACATCGGACACGTCACCGCCGTGACCGAGGCCTCCGGTCAGCCGCCGGTCGAGCCGCTGCGCGAGCTGCCGGAACTGCTCGACCGCGCGGCACTCGCCCCGGCGGCCGGCAGCCTGATCCCGCTGGGCGTGGGTGGGCCGCGGCTCACCACGCAGAGCTGGGACACCACCGAGTGCGCGCACCTGGTCTGCGTCGGGTCCTCGGGATCCGGCAAGTCCACCATGCTGGCTGGGGTGCTCGCCGGGATCACGGAGCTCGGGCGCGACGCAGCGCGCATCGTGCTGCTCGACCCGCGCCGCGCCCACCTCGGTGCGGTGGCCGAGGAGATGCTCGCCGCCTACGCCGCCAACAGCGCGGCGGTGCGCGGCGTACTCGCCGACACGGTGGTCACCCTGCGCGAGCGGCTGCCCGGTCAGGACATCACCCCGGCGCGCCTGGCCGCCCGCGACTGGTGGGCCGGGCCCGAGATCTTCCTGGTCGTCGACGACGCGGACCTCATCGACGACCACGAGTTCGCCGGGATCGTCGAGCTCCTGCCCCACGGCCGCGACATCGGGCTGCACCTGGTGCTCGCCCGCAAGGCCGGCGGCTTCTCGCGCGCGGCCTTCCGCCCGCTGCTCTCCGGGGTGCGCGACCAGAACCCCGCGGCGGTGGTCCTCGACTCCGACCGTGACGACGGCACCATCTTCGGCGTGAAACCCGCCGCCCGCGCGCCGGGCCGCGCGCAACTGGCCGGGGTCGGCGTACTCCAGGTCGCCGTCCCCGCCAAGAGCGCCGGGACCTCGGGCGCCGGGGGAGGTGAGCGGGCGTGACGAACGCGATCGACCGGCTGGCGGACAGCCTGGACGGACAGGAACGGCGCGCCGACCGTGCGCTGACGGTGACCGTGACCGAGACCGCCACGATCTTCGACGGGCCGGACAGCATCTACCGCTACGACCTGCCGGCCTCCGGCATCACCGACGGATGGGCGGTGCCCGCCGTCGTCGACCAGGTCCGTCAGCTCTACCCGGAGCGCTGGCCCGAGGTCGAGGTCATCGTGGACGCCGCCGAGCCCGCCGCCGAGATCCTCGTGCGCGCCCTGGTGGCCAAGGGGGTGGGGGCCTACCCGGCCGACGCCCTGCGTGAGCACCCGCTTCCCGAGCCGCTCGAGCCTGCGGACCGTCCCGGGCCGTTGCGCGGTGGGGACGGTCCTCGCCCTGGTGTCTTTCACTTCGTGCTCGTCGCGGTGGTCCTGCTGGTCGCGGCGCTGTCGTGGTGGGCGATCCGGGTGACAACCTCACCCCAAGACCAATCGGCGTCGGGCGCCGACGACGCCCCGGCCGCCGCCGGCGGCGTGGGCGACGCGGACGCGCCCGGGGCCGGGGGAGCGGGCGGTGACGGCTCCGGGCGGGCCTCCGGCACCGGCGGCGACGGTCCGGGCTCGGGTATCGACGGGCAGGTCGTGGTCCACGAGCTGGACACGGTGCGTCTGGCCACCCCGCCGGGATTCCGCGCCGAGTCCGTCGACGGCGGCTGGATCCTGCGCGGGCCGGACCCGGACCTGCGGGTGCACGTCGCCGCGGCACCGCTGCACGGCGTGGCCGGCTCCCGCGTGCTCGAGGAGGTCTCCCGCGAGGTCGACGCTGACCCGGTGCTGCACCCGCAGGACGCCGCGGCCGCGGCATCCGAGGCGCCCGAAGGTGCGGTGGCCTACCGGGAGGACCCCGGTGACGGCTCGGAGACGAACTGGCTGAGCTGGGTCGCCCACGACACGCAACTGTCGGTCGGGTGCCAGACGCGCACGGCCCCGGCGGCGACGCAGCGCGCGGCCTGCGGGGTCGTCACCGGTTCCCTGGAGGTCTACGTCGCCGAGTGAACGGGAGCTGAACGTTTTGCCGTTCAAGTCACCTGTAAGACAGTTCTTATCTATCCTTACGGCCATGAAGAACTCTCTGCGCGCCGGCGTCGTGGCCTGCACCCTCGTCGCCGGACTCTCCACGCCCGTTGCCAACGCCGACATCATCGACGACGCCCTCTCCGCCCTGCCCGACGGTCCCATCACCTGCGAGCAGGCCTCGAAGTACTGGACCAACACCGCCGACTACAACCAGAAGGTCACCATGGCGCGCATTGCAGCCAGGTTCGACCCCCGCGGCCCGCAGATCCTCGAGGCGCTCGAGCGCGTCGACGAGGCGGCCAACCGTTGCGGCCTCAAGGACGGCAGCGGCCCGCCCAAGGACGACGAGGACGACCAGGGTGGCGAGGACGGCCAGGATGACCAGAACGGCAACGACGGCCAGGATGGCCAGGACGGTCAGGATGACCAGAACGGCAACGACGGCCAGGATGGCCAGGACAGTCAGGATGGCCAGAACGGCAACGACGGCCAGGACGGCGAGGACGGTCAGGACGACCAGGACGCTCCCGTTGAGCAGGGTTCGTCGCTGAGCAGCTCGGGGGATTCGCCCGTCAAGGTCTACATCCCGGGGCTCGACCAGTGGATCACCCTGCCGGACCTCTTCTCCATGGTCCGGGACTTCTTCGGTCGCTTCGGCAGCTCCAGCTAGTCCCTCTCCCCGCCCCGGACCCGCCTCCCGGGCGGCTCTGTCGCATGCCTTCGGAGCCTGCCGCAGACCTCCCGGCTCGCCCGGTTATCCGGCCCGACCCGCTGTCGGCCCGACCCGCTGTCGGTCCGGCCCGACCGGCTGGCCGACCCGCCGGCTGTCCTGCCGGCCGACCTTCTGACCCGGTCGCGCCGGGGACTGCTCCCCGAACACACCACGTGGCCGGCCCCGTGCTGGATACGCTCAAGCCATGACGTGGTACAGCGACGACGAATGGGCTCGTATCCAGGCTGAACGCGAGGAGAAGCGGCGGTTCTGGGAGGAGAAGGAACAGGAGTTCGCCCGCGCCGCAGACATCAAGCGCGGACTCATCGCGGAGATGGAGCAACTGGTTCACCGCGCCGGGGAGAAGGGGATCTCCCTCGAGACCAGGCGCCTCACCGAGAGGTTCAAGGCCGCGGGGTTCGCCGGCAAGGAGGTCAACAACGACCTGGGCGACCAGTTCTACTCCGCACGCGACCGTGTCTATGAGTGCCGCAACGAGCACTTCGACCAGCTCAAGGCGGAGTGGTCGCGCACGGCCGACGAGCGCCGCGAGCTGATCCGTCAGCTCGAGGGGGTCATCCAGATGCGCGACTACTCCCGGCAGGCGCGCGACCGGGTCAAGGAGATCCACGTCCACTGGAAGGCGGTCGGCTACTCGGGCAAGGAGACCAAGGAGCTCAACGACCGCTACTACGCCCTGCGCGGGGACTACTACGCCCTGTCCAACCAGCACTGGGAGGACTGGAACAACCGCGCCCGGACGACGACCACTTACGCCGAGGAACTGGTGGGCAAGATGACCACCTTCGCCGAGCTGCCCGACCCCGCCAGCGCCTCCGGTGAGGTGCACCAGCTGATCGCGACGTTCAGGGCGCTCGACGGCCCGATGAAGAAGGCCGACCGGAAGCGCATCAACCGGGACTTCTGGGCCGCCAAGGACCGCTTCTACGCGCGCCGGGACCTGCAGAAGTCCCACCCCGAGCGGTTCACCCGCGGCGAGCGCACCACCGAGGCCGACCGCCGATTCGGCCGGCGCGGCCCCGACAACCACGACGAGGCCAGGGCGCACCTCGACGCCGCGCTCTCCGACGCCCGCGCCCGCCTCGCCGATGCGCGCGACCACCACGAGTCCGTCGCACGGAGCATGCACGGACAGCCCTGGGTCTTCAACGGCGACGCGGACGCCCGGCTGCGCGACGCGGCGACGCGGGTGCGCATCGCGGAGCGGAAGGTGTGGGACCTGGAGGACCGCCTCCGCCGGATGTACTGAGCCGCGCCGGGGGGCCGCACGCACGCGCCGGCGGAGGAGAACCGCGGAAGAGGACCACAGAGGCGAACCGCGGAAGAGAAATTCGGCGGGCGGGGAACCGGACAGGGGGTCCGGACAGTCGAACTAGATGTGTGGGAAAGCAGGCGGGCCGCCCGGCCGCCGCCCGCACCGACAACTCGAGGGGGAGAGAACATGTCCGGACAGTTCAGTACCGATTCCGAGGTCATGCAGTCCACGGCCAACCGCGTGGACGGCACCAACAGCGAGGTCCGTGGGGAACTTGACCGACTGCGGGGCACCGTCGACGGGGTGCGGGCGTCCTGGAAGGGCGAGGCGCAGCGCAGCTTCGACCAGCTGATGGCGCGCTGGGACACCGCCGCACGGGACCTGCAGGACGCCCTGCGCACCATCAGCGACACGATCCGCGGCAACGCCCGCAGCTTCGACGACACCGAGACCCAGAACGCCGGCGACCTCAAGAGCGCCGGTGCGGGCCTGCCGATCTAGCACGGGCCTCAGCCACAGACCGCACGGGAAAACAGGAACACACAGGGGGACAAGACCACCATGACCGACATCCAGTACCAGTTCGGTGCCATCTCCGCGGCGTCCGCGGACATCACCGCCACCAGCGGCCGCATCTCCGGACAGCTGGCGACGCTCAAGTCCGACGTCGCCCCGATGGCCGCCATCTGGGAGGGCGACGCCGCCGTCGCCTGGAACGAGGCGCAGAACAAGTGGGACAACGCCGCCGCCGAGCTCAACGAGGTCCTCCGGACCGTGGCCCGCGTCGTCGACACCGGCAACGACAACATGTCCAACACCAACCGCGCCGCCGCGGCCGCCTGGGGCAACTGACCCACGGGTGAAGCACCGGCGCCGACCGGTCCGCCGTACGCGGCGCGCATGCGCCACGTGCACACGACGACCGGCGGGCGGCTCGGGCGCGGGGCGGGGAGTGGGCACGAACCGCCGACGGCGACCGACGCGGCGTCGGAAAGCAGGGGAACGACGGCACTAGCCGGCCGGGGCCGGGCGACGGGAACCACCCGTCACCCGGCCCTCACACGCGTTTTGCCTTGACCGCCACCGGGCGGGTATCGTTTCCGGTCTGTGTGCCGTGCCTCCCGGGAAACCGGGGGCGCGACTGCCCCGGGTCTCCACCGGCCGCCGAGGCATCCCGTTCACGGGCGCACCAGCTTGGCCGGCAGCCCCAAGACAGACTTTCAAGGAGTCATCAGTGTCTACATTCCACCCGAAGAGCGGTGACGTCACGCGCAAGTGGTACGTCATCGACGCCACGGACGTGGTTCTGGGACGCCTTGCCACCCACGCGGCGAACCTGCTGCGTGGCAAGGGCAAGCCGTACTTCGCCCCGAACGTCGACTGCGGCGACCACGTCATCATCATCAACGCGGACAAGGTTGCGGTCAGCACCAAGAAGCGTCAGCGCGAGATGCGCTACCGTCACTCGGGCTACCCGGGTGGCCTGAAGGCCATGACCCTCGGTCGCGCCCTCGACGAGTACCCCGAGAAGACCGTGGAGAAGGCTGTCAAGGGCATGCTGCCCCACAACAAGCTCTCCCGCCAGTCCGTGAAGAAGCTGCACGTCTTCGCCGGTTCCGAGCACCCCTACGCCGGCCAGCAGCCCGAGTCCTACGAGATCAAGGTGGTGTCCCAGTGACGGAGCCGATCAACAACACCGAGAACACCGAGAACGTGGCTGACGCCGAGGACCTGGCCGCCGCCGCGGCCGCGACCGAGGAGTTCACCAACACCATCGGTGACGCCGTCGCGACCGACACCGAGGCCGAGGGCGACGTCGTCGCCGAGCAGCCCGCGGGTGTCGACGGCCCGATCCAGACCGTCGGCCGTCGTAAGCGCGCCATCGTGCGTGTGAAGATGCAGCCGGGCACCGGTGCGATCTCCTGCAACGGCCGCTCCCTCGAGGAGTACTTCCCGAACAAGATCCACCAGCAGCTCATCCTGGGCCCGCTGACCCTCCTCGAGCGCGAGGGCCAGTTCGACATCCAGGCCAACCTCTCCGGTGGCGGCCCCACCGGTCAGGCCGGCGCGTTCCGCCTCGCCATCGCGCGTGCGCTGAACCTGTACAACCCGGGTGACCGCTCGGCCCTGAAGAAGGCCGGCTTCCTCACCCGTGACGCCCGTGCCGTCGAGCGCAAGAAGGCCGGTCTGCACAAGGCCCGCCGCGCCCCGCAGTACTCCAAGCGCTAAACCTTCCCGGTTTCGCTTGCCGACGCCGCCGTCTCCCGCCCGGGAGCGGCGGCGTCGCCGTCTGTCGGGGGAGGTGCGGCCTCACGGCCGCACTGGACGCGTTGCACGCACCGCAGAACAGCGCACGCCGCCGCACTGCTGCGCCGTGTCGCCGCACGGCCGCTGCTGCGTCGCGGCGCCCACGCCCGCGCCCACGGCGCGGTGCGCTGCACGGGTGCGGGCGCGGGCGTCGTCAAGCCACGCCGTGGGCCTGCACCGGGGACGGGGGACACCGGCAGGCATAATGGGGTCCATGACACGACTCTTCGGAACTGACGGCGTGCGTGGTCAGGCGAACACCGTGCTGACCGCCCCGCTCGCCCTCAAGCTGGGTGCGGCGGCAGCGCAGGTGCTCACCGCGGACCTGCCCTCGCACAAGAAGCGGCCGACCGCGATCATCGGCCGCGACCCGCGCGTGTCCGGCGAGATGCTCGCCGCGGCGCTCTCGGCGGGCCTGGCCTCCCGTGGCGTGGAGGTCCTGCGCGTCGGCGTGCTGCCGACCCCGGCGCTGGCCTACCTGACCGACGACTACGGCGCCGACATCGGCGTGATGGTCTCCGCCTCGCACAACCCCATGCCGGACAACGGCATCAAGTTCTTCTCCGCCGGCGGGCGCAAGCTGCCCGACGCCGTCGAGGACGAGATCGAGCGCGCCATGGCCGACCTGCCCGAGACCGGGCCGACCGGCACCGGGGTGGGCCGCATCATCGAGGAGGCCCCCGACGCCGAGGAACGCTACCTCAACCACCTGCGCGAGGCCGTGCGCACCGACCTCAGCGGCATCAAGGTCGTCGTCGACACCGCCAACGGCGCGGCCTCCGTGGTCGCCCCGACGGCCTACGCGGCCGCCGGTGCGGAGGTCACGCCGATCTTCAACACGCCGAACGCCTACAACATCAACGACAACTGCGGCTCGACCCACATCGAGCAGGTCCAACGCGCCGTCGTCGAGCAGGGTGCCGACCTGGGCCTGGCCCACGACGGCGACGCCGACCGCTGCCTGGCCGTGGACGCCGAGGGCAACGTCGTCGACGGCGACCAGATCATGGCCATCCTCGCCGTCGGCATGAAGGAGCGCAACGACCTGCGCGACAACAAGCTCGTCGCCACGGTGATGAGCAACCTGGGGCTGAAGCTGGCGATGGCCGAGCAGGGCATCGACATCGTGCCCACCAAGGTCGGCGACCGCTACGTGCTCGAGGAGCTGCAGCACCTCGACCTCTCGCTGGGCGGCGAGCAGTCCGGCCACGTGATCATCCCCGAGCACTGCTCCACCGGCGACGGCACGCTGACCGGGCTCTCGGTCATGGCGCGCATGGCCGAGACCGGGAAGTCGCTCAAGGAGCTCGCCGCCGTGATGACGGTGCTGCCGCAGGTGCTGGTCAATGTGCCCGTGGCCGACAAGACCTCGATCGCCGGGGACCCCTCGGTGGTCGCCGCGATCGCCGAGGCCGAGGAGGAGCTCGGCGACACCGGCCGGGTGCTGTTGCGCCCCTCGGGCACCGAGGAGCTCTTCCGCGTGATGGTCGAGGCGCCCGAGGAGGCCGTCGCCCGGCGCGTCGCCGGCCGGCTGGCCGCGGTGGTCACCGCCGTCTGACGCCGGGGACCCGGGTGCGCGCGGTTCTGCGCGCGTGCGGGTCCGCGGGCCTTTGATCTGCGGTTTCCCGTGTCCTTCGCGGAATCGGGAACCGGAACCCCCTTCTGACGGGTCGAACAGTGGTGTAAGCCAGTTAGCCGTTCCAGGAGGGGGATCGCCCATGTCGGGCCAGGAAGTGATGAGGATAGACACGTGGCGCGCCCGCGCCACACTCGACGACGCCGCCCGCGAGGTCGAGCACCAGTCCGGGGTGCACGGCTCGACCCGGCCCGCGCTCGACCCGGCGGCCGCCGGCCGCGACCTCGCGCCCCAGGGCGCGGCCCTGGCCGCGGCGCTGGCACGGCTGCACGACTCCGCGGCCGCCCGACTGCACGCGGTGGGGCGGGGCATCTCGGTCGTCGACGGGCACGTCGGCCGCGCCGCCGCGGTCGAGGCGGACAATGACCTGGCCCTGACCCGTCTGCCGGGGATCGCTCGATGAGGCCGGGGATCGGCACCGGCTACGCGGGTGCGGTCGCCGAGCTGGGCCGCGCCTCGCGGGGCGCCTACCGCGGCCCGAAGGTCTCGCCGGCCGCCCTCGGCGAGCGGCTCGGCTCCCTGGGTGGGCTGGACACCGGGGAGATCCGCGCACAGCTCGCCGCCGCGGCCGGGGAGACGGAGACCGCCCCGCTGCGGCGGAAGAACGGGCTGCTCATCCGGCTGCTCGGGGAATTCGGCGTCGGCCTGCTGGTCCACGGCCTCGGTGAGCTGGGCGAGACCTGGTTCGCGCAGAAGGACGACGCGGACAAGGCGGTGAAAGCGGGGGAGGAGGCGTGCCGCGTCATCGACGAGGTGGAGGACGACTCCGACTCGGCGATGGAGAACATCATCGGCCGGCTCGTCGCCTCCGTGAAGGAGATCGCCGCGCGCCTGGGCCTGCTCGACCCGTTGGAGCAGGCCGGTGAGTTCCTGGCCTGCGTGACTGCGGGCGAGGGGCTCATCGACGAGGCCGGCGAGTGCCTGCTGGACCTGTGCGAGGGCCGCGATGAGGCCGTGCGCGGGTGTCTGGAGGAGTTGACCGGCCGGGTCGAGGACGCCTGCTCGGAGCCGTGCGAGGCGGAGGCCTCCGGGGCCGTCGCGCCCGAGTCCTGCCCGCCCGGCGGCGGTTCCGCGGGCGGTGCGGATAGTGCCCTGGCCGGCGGTTCGGCCGGCGGGACAGGCAGCGCCCCCGGTCCGGGCGGCGGGACGGTCACCGAGGACAGTGGCGGTGCGGCCGACAAGAAATACAAGGGAGACGGCGCCGGTGACGCCTCGGATGACGGCTCGGGCGGCGACGGGACCGGGGACTGTGAGCAGGAGGAGACCACCGCGAGCTCGGCCAAGCCCGTACCGCCCGCCGAGGACTGCGGGGACGAGCCCGCGGGCAAGCCGGTGCCGGAGAAGGTCGTCGACGAGAAGACCGTGGAGACCGGCGGGAGCACCACCACGGCCGAGGAGACAGGGAAGACCGGGGAGCAGGACTGCCCGCCGGAGGAGGAGACGGGGGAGCAGGAGTGCCCACCCGAAGAGGAGCCGGTCACCCCGGCTACGGCGGAATGCCCACCGGTCGAGTGCCCGCAGCCGGGCGGGCATGAGGCGGTGCTCGGGGTGGGCATCGGCCTGGTGGTCGCCGGAGTGGTCGTCGGTGCGGTGGCCGAGTGCATCGAGTCCTCGGGGGTGCTCGAGTGCCCGGTCCCGGAACCTGAACCGGAGCCTGAACCCGAGCCGGAGCCCGAACCGGAACCTGAACCCGAGCCTGCGCCCGAACCGGAGCCGGAGGTGCCGCTCGACCAGGTGCCGGAGCCTGAGCCCCCGCCCAAGAAGCTGGCCGCGGCCGGGGTCGCACCGGGCGCGGACGGAGCACCCGCACCTGCCGCGCCGGCCCCGGATCCCGCGCCGGCTCCCGCGGCGGAGACACCGCCACCGGCCCAGGCACCGGAGCCGCCCGCCCCTGCTCCCGCACCGGAGCCACCCGCACCGGAGCCACCGGCTGACGGCCCGGCCCCGGAGCCCGTGCCCGCCACCGAGACCAGGAAGGCGGGGCCGTGGTGATGGAGTTCGAGGAGTTCGCGCGGAACTTCCGCGCCCGAGCTGACGCTCGGCTGCGCGACTTCGAGGCCGCCCTCGAGGAGGCCAAGAAGAAGACCGAGGCGCCGCAGACGTCCAAGCGAAGGCAGCAGCGGCCGCGGTCGCGCAGGGGCGGTCCCGTGCGCGGCATCCTGCGCCGCTGAGCCGGGGGGGGGCGACGACACAGGGCGACAAAACGGGGACGACAGAGCGGGGACGAAAAACCGGAACAGCAAAAAACGGCGCCACCGGAGAAGGTGGCGCCGCGGCGGCGGGAATCGCTCCCGCGCTCAGTCAGTTGGCGGGGGAGCGCTCGATACCGGAGCCGGACTTGTAGCCCAGCGTGTCGGCGCGGTCGGCGAGGTCCTCGCCGGTCAGCGACTCGAAGCCCTTGGCGGTGGCCTCGGGGTCGGCGAAGCCGGAGAGCTTCCGGTCGTCGCCCAGGGTGGCCAGCAGGAAGCCGGTCAGCAGGCCGCGGGCGGTCTCGCGCGCCCCGACCTGCGGGCGGGCCGCACCGAGCAGCAGCTTGAACATGGTGTCCTCGGTGAAGCCCTGCTGGTTGCCCTTGTCGATCTCGCGGTAGGCCACCTCGCCGCCCCAGGCCTGCGCCAGCGCGGCCGGGTTGCCGGCGTCGAGCAGCGCGCTCTCGCCGGAGCCGACGACCAGGCCCGGGATCTCCAGGCGGCGGGCCGCCTCGACGGAGGAGGGGGCGGTGGTCGCCGGGTAGAGCGCGCCGACGGCGCGGATCTTCGTCGAACCGGCGGCGGCGAGCACCGCGCATCCGGCGCCCATGCCGTGGCCGATCACGCCCAGCTTGCCGGGGCCCACGGTGACGTTGCCGTGGCCGAGGCGCACGCCGGCGAGGATCTGCACGGCCGTCTCGAGGTCGGCGGCGAAGCCGCGGTGGTTCGGCGAGAATCCGGTCTCCGTCTCCGGGGCGGCCACGGCGATGCCCCAGCTGGCAAGGTGGCGCAGCGTGACGTGGTAGTTCTTCAGTCCGCGCAGCCAGTCGTGACCGAAGGCGACGCCGGGCACGCCGTTGCCCTCGGCGGGGGTGTAGACCTTGCCGGGCAGCCCCGCGTAACTCAGGTCGCCCACGAGCACGCGGTGCGGCCCCCGCTTGGACAGCTTGGACAGGTTCTTGCTCAGATTCTCAGCCACGCCCTAGAGAATATCCGACGCCGTGCATGCCGCGCCGCCGACCGGGCGAATCCGTTTGCCCGCCGCCGTCCGGAAAGACCCCTCGGACACCCCCGGCGCGTGCGATTCCCGTGGCGGTCGACGCGCCGGTAGCCTGATGGGCATGTGTGGAATTGTTGGATACGTGGGTGACCGGGCGGGGCTGACCGTCGCGGTGGACGCCCTGCGCAGGATGGAGTACCGCGGCTACGACTCGGCCGGTGTCGCCGTCGCCGACCAGGGCCGGGTCTCCGTGGCCAAGCGCGCCGGAAAGCTGGCCAACCTCGAGGACCGCATCGAGGAGATCGGGGCCGACAAGCTGGCCGGGACCACCGCCATCGGGCACACCCGTTGGGCGACCCACGGCCGCCCGGTCGACGAGAACGCCCACCCCCACCTGTCGTACGACGGCAAGGTGGCCATCGTCCACAACGGCATTATCGAGAACTTCGCCGCCCTGCGCGCCGAGCTCGAGCGCGACGGCGTGGAGCTCGTCTCCGAGACCGACTCCGAGGTCGCCGCCCACCTGATGGCCAAGGCCTACAACGAGGGCGAGACCGCCGGCGACTTCGAGGCCAGCGCCCTGGCCGTGGTCAACCGTCTCGAGGGCGCCTTCACGCTGCTGTTCCTGCACGCCGACCACCCGGACCGCATCGTCGCGGCCCGCCGCTCGACCCCGCTGCTCATCGGCGTCGGCGACGGCGAGATGTTCCTCGGCTCCGACGTCGCGGCCTTCATCGAGTACACCAAGGAGGCCGTCGAGCTCGGCCAGGACAACGTCGTGGTCATCGACCGCGACGGCTACCGCATCCTCAACCTGGACGGCTCCGAGGCCACCGGGCGCCCCTTCACCATCGACTGGGACCTCGAGGCCGCGGAGAAGGGCGGCTACGACTCCTTCATGATGAAGGAGATCAACGAGCAGCCCGCCGCCGTGCGCGACACCCTGGCCGGCCACTGCCAGGACGGCCGCATCGTCCTCGACGAGCAGAACTTCTCCGACGAGTTCCTCAAGAGCATCGATCAGGTCTTCGTCGTCGCCTGCGGCTCGGCCTACCACTCGGGCCTGCTGGCCAAGTACGCCATCGAGCACTGGGCGCGCGTGCCCGTCCAGATCGAGGTCGCCAGCGAGTTCCGCTACCGCGACCCCGTCGTCGACGCGCGCACCCTGGTCATCGCCATCTCGCAGTCCGGCGAGACCGCCGACACCCTCGAGGCCGTGCGCCACGCGAAGTCGCAGGGCGCGAAGGTGCTGGCCGTGTGCAACACCAACGGCTCGCAGATCCCGCGCGAGTCCGACGGCGTGCTCTACACCCACGCCGGCCCGGAGATCGGCGTGGCCTCCACCAAGGCCTTCCTGGCCCAGGTGGCCGCCAACTACATCGTCGGCCTGGCCGTCGCCCAGGCCAAGGGCACCAAGTACCCGGACGAGATCCGCGAGATCTGGGAGACCCTCGAGGAGATCCCCGGCAAGATCGAGCCGCTGCTCGAGGCCGCCGGCCAGTGCGAGGAGATCGCCCACCACCTCGGCGCCCTGCCGACGATGCTCTTCCTCGGCCGCGGCGTGGGCTTCCCGGTCGCGCTCGAGGGCGCGCTCAAGCTCAAGGAGCTGGCCTACATCCACGCCGAGGGCTTCCCGGCCGGCGAGCTCAAGCACGGTCCGATCGCCCTGATCGAGGACGACCTGCCCGTCGTCGTCATCGTGCCCAGCCCGCGCGGGGTGCCTCAGCTGCACTCCAAGATCGTCTCCAACATCCAGGAGATCCGCGCCCGCGGCGCGAAGACCATCGTCATCGCGGAGGAGGGCGACACCGCCGTCGAGCCCTACGCCAACTGGCTGATCCGCATGCCGCAGACCTCCACGATCATGCAGCCGCTCCTGGCGACCGTCCCGCTGCAGTTCCTCGCGGCCTACATCGCCCGCGAGTGCGGCAACGAGGACATCGACAAGCCGCGCAACCTGGCGAAGTCGGTGACCGTGGAGTGAGTGGGCAGAAGTCCGGGACGAACCTTCTGGAACTGCGGATCGACCTGGACGCCGTCGCGCGCAACACGCGGGCGCTCAAGGAGTCCGTCGACCCGGCCCAGCTGATGGCCGTGGTCAAGGCCGACGCCTACAACCACGGCGCGGTCGAGGTCGCACGCACGGTGCTCGCCGCCGGCGCCGACCAGCTCGGCGTGGCCACCCTCGCGGAGGCCCACCAGCTGCGCGACGCCGGCGTGACCGCGCCGGTGCTGGCGTGGATCTGGTCGCCGGAGCAGGACGTCGCCGCCGCGCTGGACGCGGGCATCGACCTGGCGGTCATCTCGCCGGAGCACGCCCGCGCGGTCGTCGACGCGGGCCGCCCGGCCCGGGTGACGGTCAAGGTGGAGACGGGCATGCACCGCTCCGGGGTCGACGAGGCGGACTGGGGCAAGGTCTTCGCGATGCTGCGCGACGCCCCGCAGGTCACCGTCACCGGCCTGATGAGCCACCTGGCCTGCGGCGACGTCGCCGGCGACGCGCAGAACAACCTGCAGGCCTCGCACTTCCGCGCCGCGATCGCGCGTGCGCGCACCCTCGGCCTGGAGGTGCCGGTCAACCACCTGACCAACTCGCCGGGCACGCTCTCGCGGCCGGACCTGCGCTTCGAGATGGTCCGCCCGGGTGCCGCCCTCTACGGCCTGGAGACCGTCGCCGGCGTGCCCGAGGACGAGCACGGCCTGGTCCCCGCGATGAGCTGGGTCGGCCGGATCACCGTGGTCAAACCCGTCGCCGCCGGCGAGGGCACCAGCTACGGCATGACCTGGCGCGCCCCGGAGGACGGCTACCTGGCCGTGGTCCCCGCCGGTTACGCCGACGGGCTGCCGCGCGCCTGGCAGGGCCGCTTCGGCGTGACCGTGAGAGGTCGCGCCTACCCGCAGGTCGGCCGGGTCTGCATGGACCAGCACGTCATCTTCCTCGGCGACAACCCCGACGGGGTCGCCCCCGGCGACGAGGCCGTCATCTTCGGCGCCGGCGGCGTGAGCGCCACCCGGCTCGCCGAGCAGGTCGGCACCATCAACTACGAGGTCGTCTCGCGCCCGACCGGGCGCACCCGCCGCGTCTTCGTCGGCGGTGCGATTGACGACGCCGCGTCGGTCACCGCGGGCGAGGACGGCACCGCAGGCGGTGCGCGATGAGGCCCGGCCTGGGGGAGCGCGGCGAGATCCGCGCCGAGACCGCGGAGGACACCCGCGCCTTCGGCGAGCGCCTCGGCGCGCTGCTCGAGGCCGGTGACGTGGTCATCCTCGACGGCCCGCTCGGCGCCGGCAAGACGACCATGACCCAGGGCCTGGCCCGCGGCATGGGCGTGCGCGGCCGGGTGACCTCACCGACGTTCACCATCGCCCGCGAGCACCGCGCCACCGAGCCGGGCGCCCCGGGGCTCATCCACGTCGACGCCTACCGGCTGCTCGGCGACGGCGGGGGAGACCCCGTCGGTGCGCTCGACAGCCTGGACCTGGAGTCGCGCCTCGACGAGGCCGCCGTGGTGGCCGAGTGGGGTGAGGGGCTGGTCGGCCAGATCGCCGGCACCTGCCTGGTCGTCCACCTGGACCGCACGACCGCGGTCGAGGAGGACCCCGACAGCGAGGCGCGCATCATCTCCTGGCGCTGGGAGGGCGAGGACGCGTGAGTGGGGGACAGCCGGCCGACAGCAGTGCCGCGGGCGGGGGTGTGACCGGCGGCGTGACCGGCGGCGGTGCGCTCTTCGACTCCGGCGGTGACTACGCCGCCTTCCGGCCGGACTACCCGGCCGAGCTCTCCGGGCGCCTGGCCGAGGCGGCCCCGGGCCGCGGGCTGGCCGTCGACGTCGGCTGCGGCACCGGGCAGCTGACCGCCCGGCTGGCCGAGCACTTCGAGCTGACGGTGGGGCTGGACCCGGCCACCGCACAGGTGCGCCACGGCGCGGGCGCGGCCCGCTACGTCGCCGCGACCGCCGAGAAGCTGCCGTTGCGGGACTCGTGCGCCGACCTGATCACCGTGGCCCAGGCCGCCCACTGGGTGGACCTGCCCGGATTCTTCGCCGAGGCCCGCCGCGTCGCCAAGCCCGCCGCCCCGGTCGCGCTGGTCTCCTACGGGGTCGCCGAGCCCGGACCGGGCACGCCGGTGGCCGCGGCCTTCCGGGAGTTCTACCACGGGCCCTTCCACCGGTTCTGGGATCCGCGCCGCCGACTGGTCGAGGAGAACCTGCGCTCGGTGGAGGTGCCGTTGGAGCGGACCTTCCGCGAGGACTCCCACCTGGTCCGCGGGATGGACCTGCCCGGCTTCGCCGGCTACCTGGGCACCTGGTCGGCGCTGCGCACCGCCCGCGAGGCAGGCGAGGGCGCGCTGATGGACGACTTCCTGGGGCACCTCGCGGAGCTGTGGGGTGATCCCGCGACGGTCCGCGAGGTGCGCTGGCCGCTGGTGGTGCTCGGCGGTTACGCCCCGGAGGAAGACTGCCGACGTGTCAACAACTTGCAGGTGTGACTATTCTGTAGGGGTCCTGAACAACCGCCCCGAAAGGGAGTCCCCGTGCTCACCAAGCCCCACCGCGTCCTCGGCTGGCTGATCTTCCTGCTCGGAGCCGTCGGCCTGGCCGCCGCGCTCGTGCTCACCGTCGAGTACCTGCACATCGTCGCCGACGAAGACTACGTCGCCAGCTGTGACGTCAACGCCGTGCTCTCCTGCGGTTCGGTGATGCGCTCGAACTCCTCGGCCGTCATCGGCGGCATCCCCAACTCGCTGTTCGGCGTCGCAGGCTTCGCCGCCGTGACCGCCATCGGCGCGGCGCTGGCCGCGGGTGCGGTCTTCGCCGGCTGGTTCTGGTTCCTCATTCAGGTCGGTGTCACCCTCGCGCTGATCTTCGTGCACTGGATGTTCTACGACTCCGTCTTCGTGCTCGGCCTGCTGTGCCCGTACTGCATGGTCGTGTGGGCGGTGACCATCCCGCTGTTCGTGCTGGTCACCTCCGAGACCGTGCGCAGTTACGGCGGCAACACCGTGCTGTACCGCTGGCGCTGGCTGATCATCCTCGTGTGGGTCGCGGTGATCGCGGCCGTGGTGATCTCGCGCAACCACGAGTACCTCTTCTGATCCGCAACTGATCCGCAACTGATCCGCACGTGGACCGGCGCCGGCGCGCGCCCCGCCGGTTGCCGCGCACTCTCCGCGCACCACCACCGCGCACCACCACCGCAGAGCCCGGGCCGCAGTCGATGCGTCCGGGCTCTCGTGTGTCCGGGGGCGGTCTCGGTAGGGCAGCCGTGGCCGGGTGGCTGGGGTCGCGTGGCTCCGGCCGGGTGGATCCGGTCGGGCAGCCGTGGCCGGGCAGCCGTGGCCGGGTGGATCCGGTCGGGCGGCGTGCATTCTCCCTGCGCACGGCGCGGAATGTCCGGTGCGGGGTGCATGCCCCCGAATAAGGGCGGCTTAGGCATGCCTGGGCATACATATTGAGTCAACTACTAATTAAGTAGTGGTCATGTGATGGAGGTGAGCCTAGGCTTAACGATCGCCGGTCCTGAGGTCTCTCGAGAACGAGACGCCGGAACGGGGGACCGGCGGTACCGAAAGGCGGTGGGATCCACGTGTTCCTCGCAAACTTTCTGATCGCCCTGCGAGAAGGCGTGGAGGCCGCCCTGATCGTCGGCATCCTCGTCGCCTACCTGAAGAAGGTCGGGCGCACCGACGTCCTGCCCCGCATGTGGGTCGGCGTGGTCATCGCGGCCGTCGTGCCGCTGGCCGCCGGCGCCCTGATGACCTGGGGCCCCTACACCCTGACCTTCCAGGCGCAGGAGATCCTCGGCGGATCCCTCTCGCTCGTCGCCGTCGCCATGATCACCGGGATGATCCTGTGGATGGGCAAGAACGGCAAGAAGATGGGCGCCGACATCACCGGCAAGGCCGACGCCGCGCTCGCCGGCGACTCCTCCGGCTGGGGGATCGTCTGGCTGGCCGTCCTCTCGGTCGGCCGTGAGGGCGTCGAGACCGCCGTCTTCGTGTGGGCCACCGTCAAGGCGACCACCGACGGCGGCTTCTGGCAGCCCTCCGTCGGCGTGCTGACCGGCCTGATCGTCGCCGTCTTCATCGGCTGGCTGGTCTACCGCGGCACCGCCCGGATCAACCTGTCGGTGTTCTTCCAGATCACCGGCCTGCTGCTCATCTTCGTGGCCGCGGGCATCGTCTCCTACGGCATCGGTGACCTCCAGGAGGCCTCCGTGCTGCCGGGCTGGGGCGTGCCGGCCTACGACATCACCGGCTACTTCGACGGCTCGATCCCGGGGCTCTCCCCGGACACGGTCTGGTTCGTCCTTCTCGAGGCGATGTTCAACCTCAACCTCGCCCCGACTTACCTGCAGGTCATCGGCTGGGTGGTCTACCTGGTCATCGTCCTGCCGATCTTCATCATCAACATCCGCGGCACCCGGCGTGCCGTGAAGCGTGCCGAGCACCCGGGGCACGGCCCCGAGGGCGACGCCCCCGCCGACGGTTCCGGGCCCGCCCCGGCGACCGCCGCGGGCGTCGGAAATCCCGGGTCGGACCCGGCAGCCGCGCACGCGTCCTCCCGAAAGGAAGAACAGTAATGAACCGACGCATTATCTCCGTGGGCGCCGCCGCGCTCGTGCTGCCCGCGGCCCTCGCCGGGTGTGTGGCCAACGACGACGGCGCCTCCTCCGGCACCGACGCCGCCGGCTCCGGCGACCCGATTGCCGTCGAGATCGACGACACCACCTGCGACGTCGCCGTCAGCGAGGCGAACTCCGGCCAGGTGAAGTTCACCCTGAACAACAAGGGCCCCGCCAAGAACGAGTTCGAGGTCCTCGCCGAGGACAAGCTGCGCATCGTCGGCGAGCTGGAGAACCTCGGGCCGGGCACCACCCGCGACTTCACCGTGCTCCTCGAGCCGGGCACCTACTACACCGCCTGCAAGAAGAACATGGTCGGCTCCCTGGTCGACGCCCGCGAGTTCACCGTCACCGGTGACGCCGTCGAGCTGGCCGCCGACGACCAGGCCGCCATCGACGAGGGCGTCAAGCAGTACGAGGCCTACATCCGCGACCAGTCCGGTCAGCTGCTCGAGGCCACCAAGAACTTCGCCGAGGCCTACAAGGCCGGCGACGACGACGCCGCCCGCGCCCAGTACGCCCCGGCCCGCATGTTCTACGAGCGCATCGAGCCGACCGCCGAGGCCTTCGGCGACATCGACCCGGCCCTCGACGAGCGCGAGGCCGACTACCAGGAGGCCGACGACACCGCCGACCGCGAGTGGACCGGC
Source organism: Corynebacterium frankenforstense DSM 45800 (assembly GCF_001941485.1). Classification (NCBI taxonomy): domain Bacteria; kingdom Bacillati; phylum Actinomycetota; class Actinomycetes; order Mycobacteriales; family Corynebacteriaceae; genus Corynebacterium; species Corynebacterium frankenforstense. The sequence goes on from NZ_CP009247.1 coordinate 542,909, forward strand.
TGGCACGTCATCGAGAAGGACCTCTGGCAGCCCAAGCCCGAGGACAACGACGGCAAGGCCTACCAGCCCTTCAGCCAGGCCGACCGCGAGAAGTACGCCGACAAGCTGGTCGCCGACACGCAGGAGCTCTACGACCTCGTCTACGCCGACGACTTCGAGGTGAACATCGACGACATCTCCAACGGCGCCATCTCGCTGCTCGAGGAGGTCGCCACCACCAAGATCACCGGTGAGGAGGAGCACTTCAGCCACACCGACCTGTGGGACTTCCAGGCCAACCTGGAGGGCGCGGAGGTCGCCTTCGGCAACGTCGAGGCCCTGGCGAAGAAGAAGGACCCGGAGCTGACCGAGCAGATCAACCAGCGCATCGGTGACCTCAAGGACGAGCTGGCGAAGTACAAGGAGGGTGACGGCTACGTCTACTACGACACCCTCAACGACCAGCAGACCCGCGAGCTCGCCGACAAGGTCGACGCCCTGCGCGTGCCGCTGGCCAAGCTGACGGAGGCCATCCTGTCGTGACCGGCACGCAGGACAACCCCGGCCTGAACGGCACCGACGGCACTGACGGTGCGGGCGCCCAGGGCGCGTCCGCCGCCGGGGCCGCCGACGCCGGGAAGTCAGACAGCTTCACCGTCAACCGGCGCACGATGCTCATGGGCGGCATCGGCGCCGGCGCCGCGCTCGGCCTGGCCGGGTTCGGCGCGGGCTACGGCACCGCCCGGGCCACCGCGGACGGCCCCGCCTCCGACGAGGTGGTGCCCTTCCGCGGCGAGCACCAGTCCGGCATCGTCACCCCGGCGCAGCAGCAGATGATCGCCGTGGCCTTCGACATGACGGCCGGGCGGCGCGAGGACCTCAGGCAGCTGCTCGAGGACTGGACCCTGGCGGCCGAGCGCATGCAGGCCGGCGAGCCGGTCAACGACCCGAAGGCGCGCGACGACGTGCCGCCGGACGACACCGGTGAGGCGATGGGCCTGGGCACCGGTGCCCTGACCATCACCTTCGGCTTCGGCGCGACCCTGTTCGAGCACCCCGAGGACGGCGACCGCTTCGGCCTGGCCGCCCACTGCCCGCAGGTGCTCAAGGACGGCATGCCGCGCATGGCCGCCGAGAAGATGGACGAGTCCATCTGCAACGGCGACCTGCTCGTGCAGATCTGCGGTGAGGACCCGATGGTGGTCCTGCACGCGATGCACCAGTTCAAGCGCATCGCCTTCGGCACCGCCTCGGTGAAGTGGATGCAGCTCGGCTACGGGCGCACCTCCTCGACCTCGACGGAGCAGGAGACCCCGCGCAACTTCTTCGGCTTCAAGGACGGCACCTCCAACATCAAGACGGAGGACACCGACGAGGAGCTGGACAAGCACCTGTGGATCCAGCCCGACGACGACGCCGGCGACTGGGCCGCGGGCGGCTCGTACCTCTGCTTCCGCAAGATCCAGATGATGATGGAGGTCTGGGACGAGCTGATCCTCTCCGAGCAGGAGACGATCATCGGCCGCGACAAGCTCAAGGGCGCGCCCAAGTCGGGCGGCGACGAGTTCACCGACCCGGACTTCGAGAAGACCGGCGAGGACGGCGAGCCGCTGATCGACCCGACCAGCCACGTGGCCAAGGTCCACCCGTCCCACCACGGCGGCGCGCGGATGCTGCGGCGCGGTTACAACTACACGGAGGGGCTGACCAAGTTCGGCCGGCTCAACGCCGGGCTGTTCTTCATCGCCTTCGTGCGCAACCCCGCGACCAACTTCATCCCGCAGCTGAAGGCCATGTACGACGACCAGATGACCGAGTACCTCCAGCACATCGGCAAGGGCATGTTCATCATCCCCGGCGGTCTGCGCGAGGACGACTCGATGGTCGGGCAGCGCCTCTTCGAGGTCTCGGAGTAGCCCCGCCGGCATGTCCGCCGCCCACGGTGGGAACCACCTGACGCCCGCCTGAGCACAGGCTGTCACGCCCGGGCCCGCCCCATCCGGGGGCAGGCCCGGGCGTCGGCGTAGGTGCACATTCATTTTGTTGCCTAACCGGGCGTTCCCGGGCACAATCGCAACCGGTAATGCCCGCCGAGTGAAGGAGCCCTGGAGCCCGTGGCAGTGCTAGATTTCCTGGCCGATCAACCCCTCATCGCGATGTTCCTGATCCTCGCGGTGGGTCTGGCGGTCGGCAAGATCAAGGTCGCGGGCCTGGCGCTCGGCGCCTCCGCGGTCCTCTTCGTCGCTCTGGGCCTCAGCGCGATGAACCCGGAGATCAGCCTGCCCACCCTCGTCTACCAGCTGGGCCTGGCGCTGTTCGTCTACGCGATCGGCCTGACCGCGGGGCGCGAGTTCTTCGCCTCCTTCCTCTCGCGCGGCTGGAAGCTCAACGCCTTCCTGGCGGTCTTCCTGCTGGCGCTCGTCGGCCTGACCTACGCACTGGTCAGCGGCTTCGGGCTCGACCCGATCAAGGGCTCGGGCATGTTCGCCGGTGCCCTGACCTCGACGCCGGCCATGGCCGCCATCGTCGACATGCTCGACGCCTCCCAGGGCGCGGACGTGGTCGTCGGCTACTCGCTGGCCTACCCGGGTGCGGTCATCGCCGCCATCGTCATCGCGGCGGCCGGCTCGGCGATCCTCAAGGTCGACCACGTCGCAGACGCCCGCAAGGAGGGCCTGATCGTCGCGCCCGTGCAGTGGCGCGCGATCTCCCTGCGCAGCGGCATCAGCGGCGCGATCCGCGACCTGCCCGTCGTCGCCGACCAGCCCGTCTCGGCGACCCGCCTGCAGCTGCCCGACGGCACCCACACCCTGGCCGACCCGGACCGCCCGGTCGAGCCCGGCATGGTCGTGGTGCTCAACGGCACCGAGGAAGCCCTCAACGCCGCCGAGGCCGTCCTCGGCGAGGCCGTGCCGATGTCCCTGGAGAGCTCCGGGCTGATGTTCCGCCGCCTGACGCTGTCCAACCCGAACGTCGCCGGCAAGACCGTCGGCGAGCTCGACACCGTCGCCCACGGCTTCACCATCGCGCGCGTGCGCCGCGGCGACTCCGACATCGCACCGAGCGACGACCTGGTGCTCAACTACTCCGACCGCGTGCGCGTGGTCACCACCCCGGAGCGCCTGCCGGAGGTCAACCGCTTCTTCGGCGACTCCGAGCGCTCCCTGGCGGACCTGAACCTGCTGCCCTTCGCCCTGGGCCTGCTCGCCGGTCTGCTCATCGGCGCGATCCCGATCCCGCTGCCCGGCGGCTCGGTGCTCTCCCTGGGCTTCGGCGGCGGCCCGATCATCGCCGGCCTGATCCTCGGCGCGCTCACCCGCACCGGCGGCATCAACTGGCAGATCCCGTACCACGCCAACCGCACGCTCTCCACGCTCGGTCTGTCGATCTTCCTGGCCGGCGTGGGCACCACCGCCGGCGCGGGCTTCCGCGACGCGCTGACCGACGCCTCGAGCCTCTACTACATCGGCGCCGGCTTCCTGGTCACCGTCGTGGTCTACCTCGTCAGCGCTGCGGTCGGCATGTGGCTGCTGCACCTGACCTGGGACGAGGCGATGGGTGTCGCCGCCGGTGCGTCGACCAACCCGGCCGTGATCTCCTACCTCAACGAGCAGACGGGCACCGAGCTGGCCGCCCGCGGCTACGCCACCGTCTACCCGACGGGCATGGTCGGCAAGATCATCGCGGGCCAGCTGCTGGTCCTGCTGCTCGTCTGATCCAGGCGGGGCAGTAGGGTTGCGCGTGTGACAACGCTCGCCCTGGACACCTCAACCGCCCGCCTCGTCGTCGGACTCGTCGACGGGGTCTCCGACGCCGCCCGCCCCGCGCCCGTCGTGCGCGCCGCCCGCGTGCTCGACGACGCCCGGCGCCACAACGAGCTGCTCGTGCCGACCATCGCCGAGGTGCTCGCCGAGGCGGGCCTGAACTACGCCGACATCGACCGGGTGGTCTGCGGCTGCGGCCCGGGCCCCTTCACCGGCCTGCGCGTCGGCATGGCCACCGCCGCCGCGACCGCCGACGCCCTGGGCGTGCCCCTGCGCGGGGTCTGCTCCCTGGACGCCGTGGCGCGCTCGCCGCGCCTGAGCGGGCGGGTCGCGCTCGTCGTCTCCGACGCGCGGCGCCGCGAGGCCTACTGGGCCACCTACGACGCCGCCGGCGCCCGCACCGCCGGCCCCGAGGTCTGCGCCCCGGCCGACCTGCCGCTGCCCGCGGGCCTGGCGGTCGTCAGCGCGCCGGACACGCTGGCCGAGAAGCTGCCGGAGACCGGCGACGCCGAGCTCGTCGAGCTCTACCCGGAGCCGGCCGGCCTGGTCACCGCGCCCGAGGTCGAGTTCCGGCCCATCTACCTGCGCCGCCCGGACGCCGTCGCGCCGACGGTGCGCGTCTCCCCGGCGCTGCGCCCGTGAGCGGCGGCCCGATTGACGACGTCGCGCCCGGCGGCGCCGGCGGTTCCGGCGCCGCCGGGTGCGGGGACGCCGCCGGCGGCGGCACTGAGAGCGCCGCGGGCGACGCGGCCCGGGGCGTGGTCTGGCGCGGGCTCGAGACCCGGGACGCCGTGCGCTGCGCGGAGCTGGAACGCGTCCTCTTCCCGGGCGAGAGCCCGTGGCCGGAGCAGGCCTTCCGCGAGGAGTTCGCGGCGCGCTCGACGATCTACGTCGGCTGCGAGATCGACGGGCTGCTCGTCGGCTACGCGGGCCTCGGCATCGCCGGGCCCCTGCGCGACCCGGAGTTCGAGGTGCACACCGTGGGCGTGGACCCGGGGTTCCAGGGCCGTGGGCTCGGCCGTGGGCTGATGGACGTGCTGCTCGCGGAGGCCGACCGATTCGGCGGTCCGGTCTTCCTCGAGGTGCGCACGGACAACGCCCCGGCCATCGGGCTCTACGAGTCGCTCGGCTTCGAACGCATCGGTGTGCGCCGCGGTTATTACCAGCCCTCGGGGGCGGACGCGTACACGATGCGCCGCGCGGGCGTCGGAAATTGAGACGGCGCGCCGCGCGCGCCGGTGACCGTGCGCGGGGACGGCGCGTCCGGGGCCGTTTGACCGGCTCGGTAACCTTGAGCGCATGATCATCCTGGGTGTGGAGTCCTCCTGCGACGAGACCGGCGTCGGCGTGGTGCGCCTGAACGACGACGGCACGGTGACGGTCCTGGCCGACCAGGTCGCCTCGTCGATGACGCAGCACGCCCGCTTCGGCGGTGTGGTGCCGGAGATCGCCTCGCGCGCCCACCTCGAGGCCGTCGTGCCCGTCATGCGCGCGGCGCTGGAGGAGGCCGGCATCGGGCGCCCGGACGCGGTGGCCGCCACCGTCGGGCCGGGCCTGGCCGGGGCGCTCCTGGTCGGCGCCTCGGCCGCGAAGGCCTACGCGGCGGCCTGGGGCGTGCCCTTCTACGGGGTCAACCACCTCGGCGGGCACGTCGCCGTCGGCTCGCTGACCGGCGAGGGCGGGCTGGGCCACGCCGTCGCGCTGCTGGTCTCCGGCGGGCACACGCAGCTGCTCGAGGTCGGCTCCGACGGGCTGCCGGTGCGCGAGCTAGGCTCCACGCTCGACGACGCCGCCGGCGAGGCCTACGACAAGGTCTCCCGCCTGCTCGGCCTGGGCTACCCGGGTGGGCCGGCCATCGACAACGCCGCGCGCGACGGCGACCCGGAGGCGATCGCCTTCCCGCGCGGGCTGATGCGCGCCCGCGACGAGGAGCACGGCCACCGCCACGACTTCTCCTTCTCCGGGCTCAAGACCGCCGTGGCCCGCCACGTCGAGGCCGCAGAGCGCGAGGGGCGCACCGTGCGCGTGGCCGACGTGTGCGCCTCCTTCCAGGAGGCCGTCTGCGACGTGCTGACCTTCAAGGCCGTGCGCGCCTGCCAGGACACCGGGGCGGACACGCTGCTGCTCGGCGGGGGAGTGGCGGCCAACTCGCGGCTGCGCGAGCTCGCCGGCCGGCGGTGCGCGGCGGCCGGGATCGCGCTGCGGGTGCCCGAGCCGAAGCTGTGCACCGACAACGGGCTGATGATCGCCACGCTGGCGGCCAAGCTCATCCACGGTGGGGCGCAGCCCTCGGGCTACGCGGTGGGCACGGACACCTCGCTCGAGGTGGACACCCCGCTCGTGGCGGGCTGAGGGGCACGGCGGGTCTGTGCGAGGGGCCGCACGCACCGACGTGCGGTGAACCCGCGGCGTCGGCGCGGTGAACGAAAGGTGGCCTGCGCTGCGGAAACATCGGATCCGGGTTAGCGTGAGCCTGACTTCGGCCCGTACCGACCCGATGGAGGACCCCATGACCCGTGGCCTGCTGGTGCAGCCTGACCTCTCCCACCGCGTCGTCGACTTCGAACTCGACGACGCCGCCGAACTGCTCGGCGGCCCGGTCGACGGCCGGGTCTCCGTCGTCTTCCAGGAGGAGGGCGACGTCTACGCCGCGCTCTACAGCGCCGGCGCCGCGGCCGCCGGTGCCGAGCCCAACCCCGTGGCCTCCCTGGCCCGCAACGAGGCCGCGACCGGCAACTCCGCCTTCCTGCCCGACCCGACCCGCGCCATCAGCGGTCCGGTGCTCTTCGTCGGCGCCGACGGCGAGGACATCGACGACGACACCGTCGCCCGCGTCGACGACGCCGTGCGCGCCGTCGAGGCCTACCGCGAGGACGAGCCCGAGGACTTCGCCCTCTGGCGCGCCGCGGTGCTCAACCTCGCCAACTGACCGCCGCGCGCACCCGACCTCCGGCCCGCCTCCCGCGACCTCGCGGGGTGCGGGCCTTCGCCGCTCCGCCGGCGCCCCGGCGCTGGCAGTTGTGGTTGTTGAATGCTGGCACTCACGGGGGTAGAGTGCCAAACAGGTTGACGGACACACAGTTGTCCACCCGCGACGGCGGCTGTGCCTCACTTCCGCGACCGGCTTTGAACGAAACTTTCAGCAATGGAGGAATGACAGTGGCAAACGTCAACATCACCCCGCTCGAGGACCGCATCCTGGTCCAGATCAACGAGGCCGAGACCACCACCAAGTCCGGCCTGGTCATCCCGGACACCGCCAAGGAGCGTCCGCAGGAGGCCACCGTCATCGCCGTCGGCAAGGGCCGCTTCGACGACGAGGGCAACCGCGTGCCCGTGGACGTCAAGGAGGGCGACACCGTCATCTTCTCGCGTTACGGCGGCACCGAGATCAAGTACGACGGCGAGGACTATCTGATCCTCTCCGCCCGCGACGTGCTCGCGGTCGTCGGCAAGTAAGGGAGGTCCTCTTTTATGGCGAAGCTCATCGCATTCGACCAGGAGGCCCGTGAGGGCATCCTGCGCGGCGTCGACACCCTGGCCGACGCCGTCAAGGTCACCCTGGGCCCGCGCGGCCGCAACGTCGTGCTGGACAAGGCCTTCGGTGGCCCCACCGTCACCAACGACGGCGTGACGATCGCCCGCGAGATCGACGTCGAGGACCCCTTCGAGAACCTCGGCGCCCAGCTGGTCAAGGACGTCGCGATCCGCACCAACGACAACGCCGGTGACGGCACCACCACCGCCACCCTGCTGGCCCGCGCCATCATCAGCGAGGGCCTGCGCAACGTCGCCGCGGGCGCGAACCCGCTCGAGCTCGGCGCCGGCATCCGCGCCGGTGTCGAGAAGACCGTCGAGCTGCTCCGCGAGCGTGCCACCGACGTCGCCGACGCCAAGGCCGTCGCCCAGGTCGCCACCGTCTCCTCGCGCGACGAGCGCGTCGGCGAGATGGTCGCCGGGGCCATGGAGAAGGTCGGCCGCGACGGTGTGGTCACCGTCGAGGAGAGCCAGTCCATGGAGTCCTCGCTGGAGGTCACCGAGGGCGTCTCCTTCGACAAGGGCTACCTGTCGCCCTACTTCATCACCGACACCGAGGCGCAGCAGGCCGTGCTCGACGACGCCGTCGTGCTGCTGGTGCGCAACAAGATCTCCTCCCTGCCGGACTTCCTGCCGATCCTGGAGAAGATCGCCGACTCCGGCAAGCAGGCCCTGATCATCGCCGAGGACGTCGAGGGCGAGGCCCTGCAGGCCCTGGTGGTCAACGCCATCCGCAAGACCCTCAAGGTCGCCGCCGTGAAGTCCCCGTACTTCGGCGAGCGCCGCAAGGCCTTCATGGATGACCTGGCCGTGGTCACCGGCGCCACCGTCGTCGACCCGGACCTGGGCATCTCCCTGGCCGAGGCCGGCCCCGAGGTGCTCGGTGCCGCTCGCCGCGTCACCATCACCAAGGACGAGACCGTCATCGTCGACGGCGCCGGCTCCGCCGACGACGTCGAGTCCCGCCGCGCGCAGATCCGCCGCGAGATCGAGACCACGGACTCCTCCTGGGACAAGGAGAAGGCCGAGGAGCGCCTGGCGAAGCTGTCCGGCGGCGTGGCCGTGCTGCGCGTCGGCGCCGCGACCGAGACCGAGGTCTCCGAGCGCAAGCTGCGCGTCGAGGACGCCATCAACGCCGCGCGCGCCGCGGTGCAGGAGGGCATCGTCGCCGGCGGCGGCTCCGCGCTGACCCAGATCTCCCGCGAGATCGACGAGTACGCCGAGCAGTTCGACGGCGACACCCGCGTCGGCGTGCGCGTGCTGGCCCACGCGCTGACCAAGCCGACCTTCTGGATCGCCGAGAACGCCGGTCTGGACGGTGCCGTGGTCGTCTCCCGCACCGCCGAGCTGCCGAACGGTCAGGGCTTCAACGCCCAGACCCTCGAGTACGGCAACCTCATCGACGACGGCATCATCGACCCGGTCAAGGTCACCCACAACGCGGTGGTCAACGCCGGTTCGGTGGGCCGCATGGTGCTGACCACGGAGGCCTCCGTGGTCAACAAGCCGGCCGAGCCCGCCGAGGGCGCCGGCCACGGCCACCAGCACTAGCGGCTGAACACGGCCGCGCCGCCCGGGCCGGGTCACCGGCCGGGTGCGCGTGACCGCGCCGCCGTCGCGGACGAACGACAAGGCCCGTCCCCTCAGGAGAGAGGGGGCGGGCCTTGTCGTGGTCAGTCAGCGCCCCGACGCCGCGGTGACTCAACCCGCGGGCGTCGGGGCGCGACCTGCGCGCCTCAGACGCGGACGCTCTCGCGGCGCAGGTAGAGCATGCGGTCGGACTCGCTCATGCCACCCCAGATGCCGTAGGGCTCACCGACGGACAGCGCGTGCTCGCGGCAGGCGTCGATGACCGGGCAGGTGTGGCAGATGGCCTTGGCGCGGTTCTCGCGGCGGGCGCGCGCCCGACCCCGCTCACCGTCCGGGTGGTAGAAAACGTCCGAGTCCTTACCGCGGCATGCTCCGTGCAGCTGCCAGTCCCAGAAATCCGCGTTCGGACCGGGCAGCAGGTGGGGCTGTGACATCGACTATCTCCTCGTGAACTCTCGTGGCCGCGTTACCAGACGCAGTTAAAACAGGCTCGGTGAACGAAAAGTGGCCGCCCGGTAGCTGAACTGTGGAAACAAGATGCCCTCCCGGAATCGCACGTCGTTGAGCTGCATAAACGTAAAAGATTAACGATGGGTTAATTCTTTCGTCCTGCCCACGCCTGGGGGAGGGGTGGCAGAAAGTCCCCGACTGGCTGACGGTCGCCCGCGCTCCCGCGCTACGATGCTGTGCGACCCCTGTCCGCGGCGCGTCCCCCGCCCGGCCCGGTCCGGCCCCGGACGCCCCGCCTTTTTCCGTGACACGTAGAGAGATCCCCCTGACGCCGTGAGTGACACCGACGAAGAACTGCGACGGCTCGTGCCGGACGCGGTCTCCGGTGACCGCCGGGCACTGCGCGAGATCATCCGGCTGATCCACCCGCAGGTGCTGCGCTACGCGCGCGCCCGCATCGGAGGCGGCCGCGCGCCGACGGCCGAGGACGTCGCCCAGGAGGTCTGCCTGGCGGTGGCCAACTCGATCAGCCGCTACCGCGACCGCGGACGGCCGTTCATGGCCTTCGTCTACGGCATCGCCTTCAACAAGGTCGCCGACGCCCACCGCGCCATGGCCCGCGACCACTCGGTGCCCACCGAGGAGGTCCCCGAGACCGGCGGACACGCCGAGGGACCCGAGGCCGCGGTGCTCGCCGCCGACGGCGGTAACAGAGTGCGCGCGCTTCTCGATTCACTGGGCGAGAGGGCCCGTGACATCGTGATCCTGCGCGTGATGGTCGGCCTCTCGGCGGACGAGACCGCCGAGATCGTCGGCAGCACCCCCGGTGCGGTTCGGGTGGCCCAGTTCCGTGCGATGAAACGTCTGCGCACGCTGATTGAAAAACAGGGAGAGATCAATGGCTGAGCGAGAGCTGGACGCGGTGCGCGAGGAGGATCGGCTCCTCGACGCGCTCGGCGCCGGTGCGGAGGGCTCCGACGAGCTGACCCGCATGCTCGCGGACCTGCGCGACGAGGTCCGCTCGGACGCGCCGCCCGCGCCCGTCTTCCTCGCCGGTTCCGGCGCCGACGACGCCGACGGCGCCACCCGTGCGTCCGGCGCCGCCTGTGCGACCGGCGCCGCCGCGTCCGCCGGCGCAGGCCGCGCCTCGGGCACGCCCACCGGCGGCCGGCACGCCGCGGTCACCGACCTCTCCGAGCGTCGCCGCGGCCGCCCGTGGCTCGCCGGCCTGGTCGGCGCGGCCGCCGCGACCATGCTCATCGCCTGCAGCGGCCTCGCGCTCAACGCCACCGGCGTGCTGGACCGCGGCCAGGACCAGCAGGCGCTCGTCGAGCTCGCCGGCACCCTCGACCAGATGGAGGCGGCGAGCAACAGCGGCGACGAGGAGACCGCCCGCCGCCTGCTGCTCGAGGCCCGCGAACTCATCGCCGGCATGGAGGGCCGCACGGCCGAGACCGCCACCGAGCGCCTCGAGCGCACGATCTCGGAGAAGGTCACCGAGACCCCGGAGACCTCGAAGCCGGAGAAGCCCTCCGCGAAGTCGAGCGAGCCCACCCGCCCGGAGGCGTCCACCGAGACGGTCACCGAGACCAGCACCGTCGTGATCACCACCACCGTGCCCGGCGGCTCCCCGCAGCCGCCCTCGCAGCCGACCAGCGAGCCGACGCCGACGACGACCATCCAGCTGCTCCCCGAGACGGACTCCCCGTCGCCGTCCGGCCGGCAGGGCGACGGCAACCAGGGCAGCAGCTAGCGCGCCTGCCGCGCGATCGCCGACGCCGCGCGCCGCCCCCCGGCGGCGCGTACCCCACCCCACGGTGCGTGTCACGCGCGCCGCCGCACGCGCGCGCCGTCGGAAATTCAGATGCCGCGCACGCCGTCGATGTAGCCGAGGGCGTAGTCCCAGGTGACGTAGGCGTCGACGTCGGGCTGCGCGCCCGGCTCGTGGACCGGGCTGACGGTCTCGCGCAGCGTGGCGCGCATGTTGGCCGCCAGGATCGCCCAGTCGAAGTAGTGGTAGATCTCGCAGTCCTCGCAGAAGAAGACGATGCCGCGCACCCCGCGCGGCTCGAGCACGCGGCGGAAGTCCTTGACCAGCGCCAGGTCGCGCTCGATGGCGGCGCGCTCCTCGTCGGAGATCGGCTCGACGGGTTCGTCCTCGGTCAGGAACGACGCGGGGTCGTTCGGGTCGTCGGCGAACGGGTCGAGGGGCATCTGATGGTCAAAGTTCACAACGCCCGATCCTATTGAGAGCGCCTGCCGAGGGCAATGACCCCCGCCTGGCGTTTCCGCACTAAAGTGACGGGGAGTACCGCCATTGTCGTGGTGGTGACCGGGAGCGATCGCACAAGTGAGGAGACCGAAGAAGATGACCCAGGAGCGCGTATTCACCGGCGGAGACGACCCGAACAAGGTCCTGCTCAACGGGCTGACCTTCGATGACGTGCTGCTGCTGCCGGCGGAGTCCAACGTCATCCCCTCCGAGGTGGACACCTCCGCGCAGTTCACGCGCAACATCCGGCTGGGCATGCCGGTCGCCTCGGCGGCCATGGACACCGTCACCGAGTCGCGCATGGCCATCGCGATGGCGCGCCAGGGCGGCATCGGCGTGCTGCACCGCAACCTGTCGGCCGAGGAGCAGGCCGAGCAGGTCGAGACGGTCAAGCGCTCGGAGTCCGGCATGGTCACCGACCCGGTGACCTGCACCCCCGGGATGACCCTCGAGGAGGTCGACGCCCTGTGCGCCCGCTTCCACATCTCGGGCCTGCCCGTCGTCGACGCCGAGGGCGTGCTCGTGGGCATCTGCACCAACCGCGACATGCGCTTCGAGCCGGACATGAAGCGCAAGGTCGCCGAGGTCATGACCCCGATGCCGCTCGTGGTCGCCCCCTCGGGCGTGACCAAGGAGCAGGCGCTGCAGCTGCTGAGCGCCAACAAGGTCGAGAAGCTGCCGATCGTCGACCCGGACGGCAAGCTGACCGGCCTGATCACGGTCAAGGACTTCGTCAAGACCGAGCAGTACCCGAACGCCTCCAAGGACGCCTCCGGCCGCCTGCTCGTCGCCGCGGGCATCGGCACCGGCGAGGACTCCTACAAGCGCGCCGCCCAGCTGGTCGACGCCGAGGTCGACGTGCTGGTCGTCGACTCCGCGCACGCCCACAACAACCGCGTGCTCGAGATGGTCACCCGTGTCAAGAAGGACTTCGGCGACCGCGTCGACGTCGTCGGCGGCAACCTGGCCACCCGCGAGGCCGCCAAGGCCATGTACGAGGCCGGCGCCGACGCCGTCAAGGTCGGTATCGGCCCGGGCTCGATCTGCACCACCCGCGTCGTCGCCGGCGTGGGCGCCCCGCAGATCACCGCCATCCTCGAGGCCTCCGCCGCCCTGAAGGGCACCGGCGTGCCGATCATCGCCGACGGCGGCATGCAGTTCTCCGGCGACATCGCCAAGGCCCTGGCCGCCGGCGCGGACTCCGTCATGCTCGGCTCCATGCTCGCCGGCACCGCCGAGGCGCCGGGCGACATCGTCGTCGTGGGCGGCAAGCAGTACAAGCGCTACCGCGGCATGGGGTCGATGGGCGCCATGCAGGGCCGCGGCCTGACCGGCGAGAAGCGCTCCTACTCGAAGGACCGCTACTTCCAGGCCGACGTCAAGAGCGAGGACAAGCTGGTCCCGGAGGGCGTCGAGGGCCGCGTGCCGTTCCGCGGCGGCATCGACGCGATCACCCACCAGCTCGTCGGCGGGCTGCGCGCCGCGATGGGCTACACCGGCTCGGCGAACATCACCGCGCTGCACGACGCCCGCTTCGTCCAGATCACCGGCGCGGGCCTGCGCGAGAGCCACCCGCACGACATCCAGCAGACCGTCAAGGCGCCGAACTACCACTAGTCGCCGGGTCCGCTGAGACAGCGGGGCAGGGGCGTACCGCGGGTGTCACCCGGGGTGCGCCCCTTCCGTGTGCCCGGGCCCGTGCTTGACGACGTCCCGTCGGCCGCCGTGGGCGGGTACCGCGCGGCGCCGCCGTGTGGGCGGCTCCGCCGCCCGCACCCCGCAGTGCGCCGTTCGCCCCGTCTGGCCCCGGTGCGGCCGCCGCGAGTAAACTCTTGTGCGCACAACCGCCGTTCGTCGTCCCCTGAGATGAGGAAATACCCAATGCGTGACTACGCCGAAATCGGCATCGGGCGAGAGGCCCGCCGCACCTACCACCTGCGCGACATCTCGATCGTGCCCTCCCGGCGCACCCGCTCCTCGAAGGAGACCGACACCACCTGGCACATCGACGCCTACACCTTCGACATCCCGGTGATGTCGCACCCGACCGACTCGCTGGCCGGGCCCGAGTTCGTCATCGAGATGGACCGCCAGGGCGGCCTCGGCGTCATCAACGCCGAGGGCCTGTGGGGCCGCCAGGCCGACCTCGACGGCGCGATCGCCCGCGTGACCGCCGCCGCGGAGGAATCCGAGGGCGAGGGCGTGGACACCCCGGCCGCCAACCGGGTGCTCCAGGAGCTGCACTCGGCCCCGGTCGACTTCGACCTGCTCGCCGAGCGCATCGGCGAGGTCCGCGCCTCCGGCGCCACCGTCGCCGTGCGCGTCAGCCCGCAGAACGTCCGCGAGTTCGCCCCGCACGTGATCAAGGCCGGCGCCGAGCTGCTGATCATCCAGGGCACCATCATCTCCGCCGAGCACGTCGCCCGGGGCGGTGAGCCGCTCAACCTCAAGGAGTTCATCGGCTCCCTCGACGTGCCGGTCATCGCCGGCGGCGTGACCGACTACACCACCGCGCTGCACCTGATGCGCACCGGCGCCGCCGGCGTCATCGTCGGCTCCGGCGTGAACACCTCCTCGGCGGCGCTGGGCATCGAGGCCCCGATGGCCACCGCCATCGCCGACGCCGCCGCCGCGCGCCGCGACTACCTCGACGAGACCGGCGGGCGCTACGTGCACATCATCGCCGACGGCGAGATCGAGAGCTCCGGCGACGTCGCCAAGGCCATCGCCTGCGGTGCCGACGCCGTGGCCGCCGGTGAGCTGCTCGCCCCGGCCGCCGAGACCCCGGCCGGGGGCTACTACTGGCCGTCCGTGGCCGCGCACCCGCGCTTCCCGCGCGGCGTCGTCTCGCGCCCGACCTACACCGGCGAGCGCCCGAGCCTGGAGACCCTCCTGCACGGCCCCTCGACCAGTGCGTCGGGCCGGGAGAACCTGGTCGGCGGCCTGCGCCGCGCGATGGCCAAGTGCGGATACACCGACGTGAAGTCCTTCCAGAAGGTCGACCTGGCGCTCCGCTGAGGCGCCGGAGTCCCGAACGTCTGAGGCGCCCCGCCCAGAGATCACCGAGCTGAAAACAGAGCTGAAAACAACGACGATGAACCGGCAAGAGAACCCGGTCGGCCTGGACGACGTCTTCTTCTCGACCACCGACGACAAGGGCCGCATCACGCTGGCCAACAAGGTCTTCGTGCGGCTGTCCAAGTACCCGCTCGAGGAGCTGGTCGGCGCCCCGCACAACATCGTGCGCCACCCCGACATGCCCGCCGGCGTCTTCCGCGTCATGTGGGACGCCCTCGAGGCGGAGCGCCCGTTCGCGGGCTTCGTGCGCAACCGGTCCGCCGACGGCAGCCCCTACGAGGTGCTGGCCACGGTCACCCCGCTGCCCGCGGGCGGCTACCTCTCGGTGCGCACCCGCCCGATGACGGAGGCCGCCGACCGGGCCTTCGCGCTCTACGCCGAGGCGCGTGAGCAGGAGCGCGCGGCCGAGCACGCCGGCCGGACCCGCCGCGAGGCCGCCCGGGACACCGCCGCGGCGCTGCCCGAGGCCCTCGGTGCCGAGAGCTACGAGCGCTTCCAGTGGGGGCTGCTGCCCGCCGAGCTCGCCGCGCGCGAGGCCGCCGGCGCCGCGCTTCCCGACGCCCCCGCGGAGTCCGGGGCCGCGAACGGCGCGGCCGACGGGGGTACCGGGACGGGGTCCCCGGACGCAGCCGTCACGGCGAAGGCCGCGGCCGCGGAGATGATCGCCGCGCTGCACCGCGCCCACGACCTGCTCGGCGACTGGACCCGCGGCCAGGAGGAGACCGGCGCGCTCACCGAGGAACTCAGCGGGCTGACCGCCCGGGTCTCCGAGGCCGCGGGCGCCGGCGAGCGGGTGCGCGCCGCCGCCGACGAGCTGGACCTGACCGGCCCGCAGCGCACCCTGCTGCTGGCCCCGCTGCAGATCTGGGCGAACATGCACGGCATCGTCGGCGGCTACCTCGAGGAGCTCTCCGGGCTCATCGAGCGGGTGGACCGTGCCTCCCGCGAGGCGCTGTTCTCGCTGGCGCTGGTGCGCCTGCAGACCGCCGCGGCGGGCACCTTCGCCGTCGAACCGGGCGCCGCGGACTCCCCGGAGTCGCTCACGGCGCTGTGCACCGCGCTGAAGGCGGGCATCGACTCCCTCGACGAGCAGGTCACCCGCGAGGAGCGCCTGGTCACCCGCCTGAACTCCAAGGCCGGCTCGGTCGCCCGCATCATGGAGCCGGTGCAGGGCATGATCGCCGGCTGGCTCGACGACACCGACGTCGAGCACCTGACGGGCGGCGCCCGCGAGCTCGTCGAGACCGTCTCGGCCGCCGCCGAGGAGACCCGGGCCGCGGCCGCCCAGCTGACCGCGGCCTCCGGCTCGCTCTCCGCGCTGGCCCGCCCGGACGTCGCCGAGCTGCGTCACCTCGTCGCCGAGGTGGAGGACGCCCTGCAGCGCGCCACCCGCGGCTGGTGACAACTCCCGCGGCAGGGCACCGCCGGCGGGCCGGTCGGCTACCCCGCCCGGACGTCGCCGAGCTGCGTCACCTCGTCGCCGAGGTGGAGGACGCCCTGCAGCGCGCCACCCGCGGCTGGTAGCCCCGACCGGAGGCTCAGTTGGTCGGCTTGCTGCGGGTGGTGCCCACGCTGGCCGCCACCACGCAGACCACCGCGGCCCACACGGCCGCGCTCGGGGTCTGGCCGAGCAGCCACCAGCCGATGGCGGCGGCGAAGACGGGCTCCAGCGAGAGCAGGATGCCGAAGACGCCCACCGGCAGCCGGCGCAGCGCGCCCAGCTCCAGGGTGTAGGGCACCAGCGAACCGAAGAGCGCGGTCAGCGCCATCCAGCCGATCAACGCCGGGTCCGCGAGAATGACACCCGCGCCGTGGAAACCGGCGGGCACCTGCACCAGTGCGCCGACGAGGAAGGCCACCGCCAGCCCGCCCTGCCCGTCGACGGCGGCGCCCACCCGGGCCGAGGAGAGGATGTAGGCCGCCCAGAACGCCCCGGCCACCAGGGCGAAGACGATGCCCAGCGGGTCCAGCGAGGTCGCCCCCGCCAACGAGTCGAAGCCGATGAGCAGGATGCCCGCCAGTGCCAGGGCGACCCACGCGAAGTCCCGGGCGCGCCGTCCCGTGGCCGCGGCCAGGAGCAGCGGCCCCAGAAACTCGACCGTGACGGCCACCCCGAGGGGGATGCGCGCGATCGAGGCGTAGAAGAAGCCGTTCATCAGGCCCAGCGAGACACCGAAGAGCACGACCTTGACCCACGTCCCGCGCGACCACTTACCGACCCGCGGGCGGGCCATGGCCGTCAGCACGATCCCGGCGAAGGCCAGGCGCAGCACCGTGACACCCCAGGGCCCGGCCGCCGGGAAGACCTGGGTGGCCGCGGAGGCGCCGAACTGCAGGGACGCGCACGAGCCGAGCACGAGGAGCACGCCGGTGACGCGCGAACGGTCGGGTGCTGCGTCCGACGCTGCGCCGGGCGCGCCGGGCCTTGCACCACCGGCCACGTCCCCGCCGTCGCCGACGGGGGAGGAGGAGGAGACGGTCATGACCTCGAGAATGGCGCAGGCGACAGTCAAAGAAAAGCGACGTTTTCTCGCCTGTACAGTTAACAGAAACTGACGGATGAGCCGGTGGAAGGGGACGCACGTGTTCAATCTCCAGCGCCTGCGCGTGCTCAGCGAGTTCGCCCGCCTGGGCACGGTCGGGGCAGTCGCCGCGCAGCTCAACTACACCCACTCGGCGATCTCGCAGCAGCTCGCCCAGCTCGAGGCCGAGGCCGGCTGCCCGCTGACCGAACGCGACGGCCGGCGCCTGCGGCTGACAGCCAAGGGCGAGCAGCTCGTCGACTACGCCGAGCGGCTGCTCGCTTTGGCCCGCGAGGCCGAGGCCGCCATGGCCACCGAGGAGGTCCGCGGGACGGTACGCCTCGGCTCCTTCCAGTCGGTGCTCTCCGGGGTCGTGCCCACAGCCATCGCCGAACTGGCCCAACGCCACCCCGGCCTGACGGTGCGCGTCTTCCAGCGCGAGCTCGCCGAGGGACTCGACGACCTGCGCGCCCGCCGCCTGGACCTCCTGCTCGGCGAGGAGTTCTCGCTGACGGCGACCGTCGGCGCGAGCGCGGCCAGCGGGCTGCACCGCGAACACCTTGTCGACGACCCCTGGGTGCTGATCACCCCGCCGAGCGGGCCGTGGTCCGCCCGTGAGCTCGGCGAGCTCGCGGCCGCGCCCTGGGCGCTCGACCCGCCCGGCACCCCGCCGGGCAGCTGGGCGCACGCGGCCTGCTGGCACGCCGGGTTCAGCCCGAGAGTCGTCTACGAGACCATCGACCCGATGCTGCAGGCCCAGCTCGTCGCCGACGGACACGCCGTGGCCATGGTCTCCGGCCTGCTCGTCCCGCACCTGGAGGGCGTGCGCCGGGTGCGCCTCCCCGGGGACCCCACCCGCCGGTTGTACTCGGTGGTCAACGCCGGACGGGAGCACCTGCCCGCGCTACGTGCGGTGCGCGCCGCGCTCGCGCGCGCGTTGCCCGCCGGACGGTGAGTGAGCGGACGTCGGCAAGCACAAGACGCGGGGGAGGGGAGCGGAGCCGAATCGGGGTGCCACCGGCGCATCGACTAGGATCAGACACCGTGACGCAGCCGATCGAGACCAAGAACAGCCCCGTCCTCGTCGTGGACTTCGGCGCCCAGTACGCGCAGCTCATCGCGCGTCGCGTGCGCGAGGCCCGCATCTACTCCGAGGTCGTGCCCCACACCATCACCGCCGACGAGGTGCGCGAGAAGAACGCCGCCGCCCTCATCCTCTCCGGCGGGCCCGCCTCCGTCTACGCCGACGGTGCGCCCTCCCTGGACCCGGAGATCCTGAAGCTGGGCCTGCCCGTCTTCGGCATCTGCTACGGCTTCCAGATCATGACGCAGCAGCTCGGCGGCACCGTCTCCGCCACGGGCCGCCGCGAGTACGGCCGCACCGACCTCACCGTCGACACCGGCGTGCTGCACCAGGGCTTCGAGCACACCCACAAGGTCTGGATGAGCCACGGCGACGCCGTGACCGAGGCCCCCGAGGGCTTCACCGCCACCGCCAGCTCCGCCGGCGCGCCCGTCGCCGCCTTCGAGTGCCCCGAGAAGCGCATGGCCGGCGTCCAGTACCACCCCGAGGTGCTGCACTCGCCGCACGGCCAGGAGGTGCTCACCCGCTTCCTCACCGACGTCGCGGGCCTCGAGCAGGACTGGACCGCCGCCAACATCGCCCAGGAGCTCATCGAGGGCGTGCGCGAGCAGGTCGGCGACGGCTACGCGATCTGCGGGCTGTCCGGCGGTGTGGACTCCGCCGTGGCCGCCGCGCTCGTGCAGCGCGCCATCGGTGACCGACTGACCTGCGTGTTCGTCGACCACGGCCTGCTGCGCGCCGGCGAGCGCGAGCAGGTGGAGAACGACTTCGTCGCCGCCACCGGCGCCAAGCTGGTCACCGTCGACGAGTCCGGGGCCTTCCTGGCCAAGCTGTCCGGTGTGACCGACCCGGAGGCCAAGCGCAAGGCGATCGGCGCCGAGTTCATCCGCTCCTTCGAGCGCGCCGTCTCCGGCGTGCTCGCCGACGCCCCCGCCGGCGCCAGCGTGGACTTCCTGGTGCAGGGCACCCTGTACCCGGACGTCGTCGAGTCCGGCGGCGGCTCCGGCACCGCCAACATCAAGAGCCACCACAACGTCGGCGGGCTTCCCGACGACGTCGAGTTCACCCTGGTGGAGCCGTTGCGGCTGCTGTTCAAGGACGAGGTGCGCGCCGTCGGCCGCGAGCTCGGCCTGCCCGAGGTCATCGTCGCCCGCCAGCCTTTCCCGGGCCCGGGCCTGGGCATCCGCATCATCGGCGAGGTGACCGCCGAGCGCCTCGAGACGCTGCGCGCCGCCGACGCCATCGTGCGCGAGGAGCTCACCGCCGCCGGCCTCGACGACCAGATCTGGCAGTGCCCCGTGGTGCTGCTCGCCGACGTCCGCTCGGTGGGCGTGCAGGGCGACCACCGCACCTACGGCCACCCCGTGGTGCTGCGCCCGGTCTCCTCCGAGGACGCCATGACCGCCGACTGGGTGCGCATCCCCTACGAGGTCCTCGAGACCGTCTCGACGCGCATCACCAACGAGGTCGCCGACGTCAACCGTGTGGTCCTCGACGTGACCTCGAAGCCGCCGGCAACCATCGAGTGGGAGTGACCCACCCCCGGCCCCGGCCCTGATCCCGGGGCCCCGGGGGAGGGGCCGTGCAGGCGGCCTAGGTGCCCCGGAGCCCCCGGCGTCCGGAGGCCCGTCTAGTCCGCGTCGCGGTCCTCGGGCGGGTCGCTGACCACCGCCACCGTCGTGGGCGTGGGCGCGAGCCCGCCCTCGACGACGACCGTCATCCGGGCTCCGCCCGCGCCGGTGTTGTAGTCGCCGGGCCGGCAGTCCATTTCGCCGAGGCCCTCGTCGCACTCCAGGTGCAGCGGGACGTCGGCCGGCAGGAAGACCTGGGTGGGCCCCAGGCCCGAGCTCACGGTCACCGTGTGCTGTTCGTCGAGCGGGCCGACGTCCGTCAGATCCACCGTCAGGGCCTTCATTCCGCCCTCGTAGTCGTCCCGCAGGTCCGCCTCCGAGGCGGGGGCGTGGTGGTCCTCGCCGAAGACCGCGCCGCCGGCGAGCAGC
This sequence comes from Corynebacterium frankenforstense DSM 45800, assembly GCF_001941485.1. NCBI lineage: Bacteria > Bacillati > Actinomycetota > Actinomycetes > Mycobacteriales > Corynebacteriaceae > Corynebacterium > Corynebacterium frankenforstense. The sequence continues at coordinate 563,185 of NZ_CP009247.1, forward strand.
AGCCCGGCCACGCCGATCAGGGCGCCGAGCAGCGCCCCGGCGACGATCAGCGGCCAGTTGCGCCGCTTCCTCCCCGGCCGCCCGGCGAAGTCTGCGCCCGTGTAGTGGGTGCTCGCGCCGGAGCCGGCCCCGACGGCGGCGTCGGCGTACCACGGTGCGTCCTGGGCGCCGCCCGTGCCGTCGCCGGGGTAGCTGGCCCCCGTGGAGTCGGGGTTCTTCGCCCGGTAGTCCGTGCGGCCCTGGTCACGCCAGTCGTAGGGCGCCGCGCCCAGCGGGTCCCAGTCGCCGGCCGGGGCCTGGCGCTGCGCGCCCGCCCGCGGGTCCGGCCAGCCCTCGGCGACCTTGTAGCCGGACAGATCGGCCCAGGGGGCGGCACCCGCGCCGCCCGCGGCACCCGCGCCGACGGCGCCTGTGCCGTCCCGCCCCTCGCCGGGCGTATCGCCGGAAGCATCGCCGGAACCACCATCGACGGGTGCGTCCCCGCCGACGGGGCGCTGCGCGGCGACCAGCCCGGGCGGCGGCACCGGGGTGCGCTTGTGCAGCAGCACGATCGCGCCGCCGGCCAGCGCCAGGGAGACCAGGAACGCCAGCGCCGCGCCGTCGACCAGGCTCGAGCCGAGCAACCCCGAGGTCAGCACGGCGAAGATGAGCAGCAGGACGCCGGCCGTGCGGTCCTTGCTGTCGGAGCCGGGCCGGCCGAGTGACTCGAACGGCGAGTAGGGCACGCCGTAGCGGGGCATCAGGCCCCACAGGATCAGGTAGATCGGCACGCTGGTCACCCAGATGAACGCGCCGACGACGAAGAGCACGCGCACGAGCACCGGGTCGATGCGGTAGCGCACGCCGATGCCCTCGCACACCCCCGCACCCGGGGAGCCCGACAGGCGCGGCGGGCGCGTCGCCCAGATCCGGCGGGCCAGCTCACCCGCGGTATTCGTGTCCATGCCCTTATTCTCTCCGGTGCGTCGCCGGGGCGCATCAGGGAAACCCCCGATGTGCGCGGGCACCGTGGCGGGGAAGATGGAGGGCATGTTCCGAAAGCAGTCCGGCGCGCGCATCCGCGGGGAGGTGGCCTACCCGGTCTACACCCGCCCGCGCGAGGGTGCGGTCTTCGCCGGCGTGGCCGCGGGCCTCGCGCGCCACCTGGGCGTCGACGTGTTCTGGGTGCGCCTGGTGCTGCTCGGCCTGACGGTCACCGGCGGGGTGGGCGTGCTGCTTTACGCAGGCATCTGGCTGGTCAGCACGCGTGACGCCGGGACCGCCGACGCCCCGCCGACGCGCACCCGCGTGCCCGCTCTCGGGTGGTGGGGGCTGATCCTGGTCACCCTGGTGCTCGGCTCGACGATGTCGGTGAGCACCGACGGCGAGGGCGGGCTCCACGTCGAGCTCCTGGTGCCGCTGGTCGTCGTCGCGCTCGGCGCCGTGCTGGCCTGGCAGGCCTACGACCGCGGCGTGCGCGGGGCCGCCGGGGTCGCCTCCGTGCTCGTGGGTACGGGGCTGGTCTTCGTCGGTGTGGTCGTGCTGCTGGTGGGCACCAGCTCCGACGGCTTCGTCCAGGCGCTCACCGCCGTCGTGTTCACCCTGGCCGGCGTGGCCGTCATCGGCGTGCCCGCCGCGCTGCGCGTCTCCGAGCGGCTGTCCACCGAGCGCGCCGAGAAACTCGCCGGCGAGCAGCGCGCCGCGATCGCGGCCCACTTGCACGACTCGGTGCTGCAGACGCTCGCGCTGATCCAGAAGAACGCCGCCGAGCCCGAGACCGTCTCGCGCCTGGCGCGCAGCCAGGAGCGCGAGCTGCGCCAGTGGCTCTTCGACACCCAGGAGAAGCAGACCCTGAGCGTCTTCGGCGCACTGGAGCGCGCCTGCGGCGAGGTCGAGGACCTCTTCGGGTTGCACCTGGCACCCGTCACCGTCGGCGAGGACAGGCCGCTTTCCGACGCCGCGCAGGCCGCCGTCCTGGCCGCGCGCGAGGCGTGCGTGAACGTGGCCAAGCACGCCGGGGTGGACGGCGCGGACGTCTACGCCGAGCTGCTCGGCGGGCGCCTCGAGATCTTCGTGCGCGACCGCGGCCGCGGCTTCGATCCGGAGGCGGTGCCCGCCGACCGCCACGGGCTGGCCGACTCCGTGCACGGGCGCGTCGAGCGGGTGGGCGGCACCGCGACGGTGCGCTCGACGCCGGGGGAGGGCACCGAGGTGCGCGTGGCCGTGGAGCTCGACTGAGCGGGCCGGGCGCGGGCGGTATCCTTGGCCGCATGACCCGAGTCTTCCTCGTCGACGACCACTCCGTGTTCCGCTCCGGCGTGCGCGCCGAGCTGGGCGCCCAGCCCGGCTGCGAGATCGTCGGCGACGCCGGCACCGTCGCCGACGCCGTCACGGGGATCGTGCGCACCCGGCCCGACGTGGTGCTGCTCGACGTGCACATGCCCGACGGCGGCGGGGTGGCCGTCATCCGGCGGGTCCACGACGCGGGCGCGGAGCCGCGCTTTCTGGCGCTGAGCGTCTCCGACGCCGCCGAGGACGTCATCTCGGTCATCCGCGCCGGCGCGCGCGGCTACGTGACCAAGTCGATCGACGGCGCGGAGCTCGCCCACGCCGTCGAGCGCGTCGACGGCGGCGACGCCTACTTCTCGCCGCGGCTGGCCGGCTTCGTCCTCGACGCCTTCGCCGGCCACGGCCCGGCGGCCGCCGGCGCGCACGACCCTGTGGTCGACGAGCTGACCCCACGTGAGCTGGAGGTGCTGCGGCTTTTGGCGCGCGGCTACACCTACCGGGAGATCGGCAAGGAGCTGTTCATCTCCGTCAAGACCGTGGAGACGCACGCCTCCAACATCCTGCGCAAGACGCAGCAGTCCAACCGCTACGCGCTGTCGCGCTGGGCCGCCTCGCGCGACCTGGACTGAGCGGGCGGAAAGCCCGACCGGAACCGAAGGGAGTCAACCATGGCCGCACGTGAGCGCCGCGGACGCGAGCGCATCTTCTTCCACGTCGACCCCACCCGCACGCTGCTGTTCGCCCTGCTGTTCACGGCGATCTTCATCTGGCAGTCCGACCTCTACTGGGGCTGGTGGCTGCCGACGTTCCTCGGCATCTGGGCGGTCTTCTACGCCTGCCACCTGTTCTACGTGTGGGCGAACAACAAGATCCAGGACGTCTCCGAGCGCATCCGCGCCGAGCAGGACCGCCGCGGCGGCCGCTGAGCCCGACGCCGCCCCCCGCGACGTGCTCCCTCCCCGGCGCGGGGTGCGGCAGCGCCCCGGCCCCTACCGGCGGTACTTCGCCGCCGGGTGCGTGGCCGGAAGCAGGTCGGAACCCGCCACGCGCGCACGCAGGGTGCGCGGCGCGGCGTCGTCAATCGAATCCTCGGCCGAGACGAGCCCGCGCGCACGCAGCACCGGCACCACGTGCTCGGCGAAGGCGCGCATGTCGGGCCCGCGCAGGGCGTAGTCGACGTTGAAGCCGTCGACGCCGGACTCGCGCAGCCAGCGCTCGAGCTCGTCGGCGATCGTCGCACCCGAACCGACGAAGACCGGCCCGCGCCCGCCGATGGTCATGTGCGCGGCCAGGTCGCCGACGGTCCAGCGCCGCGTGGGGTCCAGGCTGGTGAAGGACTGCAGCGCGGAGCGGTTGCCCTGGATCTCGACGTCCTCGAGCACGTCGTCGGGGCCGTAGGTCGACAGGTCCAGCCCGGTCCAGCCGGCGAAGAGCGCGAGCGCGGCCTCCCGGTCGACGTAGCGCAGGTAGGACTCGTAGCGCTCGAAGGCGGCGGCGTCGGTCTCGGCGGCGATGGCGGTCACGGAGGTGATCGTGGTCAGCTCGGAGTCGGCGCGGCCCTCCCCGGCGAGCAGGCGGCGCGCCTCGGCGACCAGCGGGGCGACGTTGTCGGGCGTGGTGCCGGAGAAGAACAGCGCCTCGGCGTGGCGGGCGGCGAAGGCCAGGCCGCGCGGCGAGGAGCCGGCCTGGAAGAGGAACGGGGTGCGCTGCGGGCCGGGCAGGCTCACCGCCGCGCCCGGCACGTCGAACCACTCGCCCCTGTGCTCGATGGGGTGCACCTTGGCCGGGTCCATGTACACGCCCGACTCCGCGTCGGAGACCAGCGCCCCGGGCTCGATGGAGCCCTCCCACAGCGCGTAGCAGACCTCGGCGAACTCGTCGGCGCGGTCGTAGCGGGTGTCGTGGTCCAGCTCGGGGGCGCCGATGTTGCGCAGCGCGCCGGGCTGGTAGCCGGTGACGATGTTCCAGGCGATGCGCCCGCCGGTGAGCTGGTCGAGCGTGGCGAAGCGCCGGGCGAGCAGGTACGGCGACTCATACGAGGTGTTCGCCGTGACGCCGAACCCGAGGTGCCGGGTGGCCGCCGCCAGCGCGGAGATGAGCAGCATCGGGTCGAGCAGCGGGTACTGCATGCCGGCGCGGATGGCGGCCGCGCCGCTGCCGCCGTAGACGTCGTAGATGCCGGCGACGTCGGCGAGGAAGAGGGCGTCGAAGCCGGCCTCGTCGAGCATGCGCGCGTGGGAGACCCAGAAGTCCAGGTCGCGGTACTGCTCCGGCTCGGCGTCGGGGTGGCGCCACAGGCCGGAGGACTGGTGGGTGGGCACGAGCATGTCGAGTGCGGAGAGGAACATGACGGCAATTGTCGTCCGTGTCCTGGACCACGCGAAATTTTTGGCGCGCAAACCCCCGTTCAGGTGAGGTGCGCGTGCTTGACGACGCCCCGCCCGCGCGCCGTGGGCGCTACTCCTCCGGGTCGGCGAAGGCGAGCGCGCGGGTGCCGTCGACGTGCGGGAAGACCCAGAACATCCAGCCGAAGACGACGAGGAAGGCCACCAGCGTCACCCAGGTGGCCGCCGGGGCGAGCAGCGGGGCGAGCATGAGCGCGAGCCAGACCAGAAACAGCGGCAGCACCTGGCCCAGGCGCGGGCGGGCCTCGATGCCGCGCTTGTCCAGGAAGGCGCGCATCTCGCGGCGGTAGGGGTGTGAGAAGGTCAGCAGGCAGCCGGCGGCGACGGCGACGATCATCACGGCGACCTGCGCCCCACGGGGCAGCGGGGTGGTCAGCACGGCGACGGCGAGACCGAACAGCGCCGAGGTGCCCAGGCGCACCACCGGCGGGGTGGGGATCGGGGTCTGGTGTGCGTGCATGCTGCCGTATGCCGTGGTCATGGGGCCTCACGCTACCAGTTGACGCTCGGGCGGCGGGCGGGGGATAATCGCGGACGTGGATAGAACAGGCGTTCGTGGCGGGGAGCTGGCGGGGCTCGACCGTGCCGGCACCATCGCGGTGCTGCGCGAGAAGGTCGCCGCGCTCTCCGGCGGTGCGGGGGCGGGCGGCGGTGGCTCGACCGCCGACGCCGCGGTGGTCGATGCGGCGCACGTGCTCGGCCTCGGCGCGCGCCTGGACGCCGCCCTGCCGCTGACCCGCGGCGCGGTCACCGAGCTCGACGGGTGCGCCGCGCTGGTCGCCGAGGCGCTCGCCCGGGCGACCGCGGCGGGCTTGAGCGTCGGGGTCGTCGGCTGGCCGGAGCTCTCCTTCGCCGGGGTCGCCGAGGCCGGCGGGGAGCTTGACCGCGTGGTGGCCGTGCCGCGGGCCGGGGCGGAGCCGGCGGCGGTGGCCGGCGTGCTCGTCGACGGCCTGGACCTGGTGGTCTGGCGCGGTGCGGGCGAGCTCACCCCGCGTGCGGCGCGCCCGCTTCTGGCCCGGCTGCGCGGCGGCACGGCGGCGCTGCTGGCCGTTGGGGTGCGCGTGCCCTCGCCGCTGGCGCGGGTGAGCGCGCGCGTGACCGGCTTCGACGGGCTGGGCCGCGGCGCCGGGCGCATCCGGGTGCTCGAGATCGGCGTGCGGACCCTGGTGCGCGGGGCGGCGCCGCGGTCGACGGTGCTGCGCCTGGGGGCTCCGGGCCCGCTTGCCGACGCCGCGCGCGACGCCGGCGCGGGTGCCGAGGGCGCGGTCGACGACGCTGTCGGAGGGGTGCGGCGTTCCGCCGGGCGGCTGCGCGCGGTCTGAGTCCGGTCCTGACCGGCAGCGCTGGCGCACAGGTGTTCGATAGACGATAATCGGCCCCGTGACGGCGAATGCGGAGAGTGCGGAGCGGAGGCACGGGGACGCGCGCGGGGCGGCGGTCCCGCAGGCCCCGCGCGTCATCGCGCTGTGGTTCCCCGACTGGCCCGTGCAGGCCGCGGGGCTCACCGCCCCGGCCGCCGTCGTCGCCGAGCACCGCGTTCTCGCCTGCGGCACCGCCGCGCGGGCCGCCGGGGTCCGCCGCGGCATGCGGCTGCGCGCGGCCCAGGCGCTGTGCCCGGAGCTCGACGTCGCCGAGGCCGACGCCGACCGCGACGCGCGCGCCTTCGAGCCGGTGGCCGCGGGGCTCGACGAGGTCGCCGCCAGCGTCGAGGTGTTGCGCCCGGGCCTGGCGGTGGTCTCCGCGGGCGGGCCGGCGCGCTTCTTCGGCGGCGAGGACGCCGCGGTGGAGCGGCTGCTCGACGCCGCCGCCCGCCGGGGCGTGGACTGCCTGGCCGGGGTCGCCGACGAGCTGTCCACGGCGGTGCTCGCCGCCCGGCACGGCCGGGTCGTCGCCCCGGGCGCCTCCCGGGAGTTCCTGACCCCGCTGCCGCTCGCCGAGCTCGTCGCCGAGGTCGCCCTGGGCTGCGACGGGGAGACCGCGGCCACGCTGGTCGGCCTCGGGGTGCGCACGGCCGGGGAGCTGGCCGCCCTGCCCGGCCCGGCCGTGGTCACCCGGTTCGGCGCGGCCGGGGCGCGGCTGCGCGAGGTGGCCACGGCCGCCGGTGAGCGCCTGGTCGCCCCGCAGGCCGGGCGCCCGGACCTGGCGGTCGCCCTCGAGCCGTCGGAGCCGGTGGTGCGCGTCGACGCCGCGGCCTTCGCCGCCCGCCAGCTGGCCGCACGCCTGCACGCGCGCCTCGCCGAGGCCGGGGTGGCGTGCAACCGGCTGCGGGTGACCGCGGACTTCGCCGGCGGCGAGCGGCTGACGCGCGTGTGGCGCACCCGCGAGCCGCTGACCGAGTCCGCCACGGCCGACCGGGTGCGCTGGCAGCTCGACGGCTGGCTGACCGCCCGCGCCCTCGACGCCGCCCCGGGCCACCCCCGCGCCCCGCGGCCCGGTGCGGCGGGTGACGCCGATGCTGCCCCACGGCCTTCCCGTCCCTCCCGTCCCGCCGGTGCAGTCCATCCGGTCTCCGCGGCAGATCCGGCGCAGGCTGACGAGGGGCAGGACGCCTTCCCCGACCCCGACGACGGGCTGGTCGCGCTGACCCTCGACCCGGTCGAGGTCGCCGAGCCCGAGACCGTCGCCGCCCTGTGGGGCCGGCGCACCGGGGGAGAGGCCGCCCGCCGCGCCGTCGAGCGTGTCGTCTCCACCCTCGGGGCCGACGCCGTGCTCCAGCCACGCCTGATCGGCGGCCGCGGGGTGGCCGAGCGCGTCGAGCTCGTGCCCTACGGCGAGGCCCGCGAGGCGCCGCCCGAGGGCTCGTGGCCCGGCCGCATCCCGGGACCGCTGCCCGCGCGCCTCGGCGCGGGGCCGAACCACCCCGCCAGCCGGGTCACGCTCGTCGACGCCTCCGGGCGCCGCGTCGCCGTCACCGCCGAGGCCGAGCTCAGCGCCGCCCCCGCCGGGCTGGCCTGGGGCGGGCGCCGCTTCCGGGTCACCGGCTGGGCCGGCCCCTGGCCCGTCGACCGTCCCGAGCCGGTCGCCCGGCTCCAGGTCGCCGGCGAGGACGGCGAAGACGGCGCGGCCTACGCCTGGCTGCTCATCTGGCGCGCGGGCCGCTGGGCCATCGAGGCGCTCTACACCTAGGCCGCATGCCCGCGGCCGGGTCGTTTCTGCTGGGTCCCGTATTCACTTGCCCCTGCGCGCACCCCGCCCACGCGCGCCTCCACAGTCGGGCTCGCCCGCCGCACCAGCGCGCACACGGGTGAGGACTACATGGTCGCTCAGCTGGTCGGCCGGGCTCACCCGCACCTGCGTGCACACGTGCATGCGCGTATCCCATAAATTCCACGTTTGCGCTGTACCCCGCGCCCGCGCCACCACGCGCGCACGCCGCGCGGAACCGCCGACGGGGACCGACGGGACGTCGGCAAGCGCCACGAAGAATTAACGCGCACGCAACCCTGGCGTCGCCCTGGGGCGTCCCTGTGGACACGCTGGCCGACCAACCTGGGGGTGCGGCCCCGTGCGGACCGTCGAACCTGCACGCACATGGAGGCGGTGCCACCGGCGACGGCGGCCCGCCTCCCTCAGAGAAACCGGAGAGAGACAAGGGAACCGGGCCATGACTGCATCACCAACGACTCAGACGAAAAAGGGCGGTGAATCGCTCGCGTCCCAGGCCAACGACTGGGGCTGGCACCTGACCTTCGGCGCCATCTTCGCGGTCACCATCATCATCTTCACGCTGTGGTCTTTCGACTTCGTCGGCGACGGCGCCAGCCGCATCGTCCTGATCACCGCCATCGCCTTCGCCATGTTCATGGCGTTCAACATCGGCGGCAACGACGTGGCCAACTCCTTCGGCACCTCCGTCGGCGCCGGCACGCTCTCACTGAAGCAGGCGCTCGTCGTCGCCGCGATCTTCGAGGTCAGCGGCGCCGTGCTCGCCGGCGGCGAGGTCACCGACACCGTGCGGTCCGGCATCGTCGACCTCGACGCCATCCAGGGCCTGGACGCCTCGGAGTTCCTCTACATCATGATGGCCGCCCTGCTCGGCGCCGCCATCTGGCTGCTCGTGGCCACCCGCCTCGGCTGGCCCGTGTCCACCACGCACTCCATCGTCGGCGGCATCGTCGGCGCCGCCCTGACCGTCGGCTTCATCACCGGCAAGGGCGGCTGGTCGATGGTCCAGTGGAGCGAGATCGGCACCATCGCCATCTCCTGGGTGCTCTCCCCGGTGCTCGGCGGCGTGGTCGCCTGGGTGCTCTTCCGCAGCATCAAGAACTCGATCCTCGTCTACAACGAGCGCGCCGACTCCCGCCTGCGCGACATCAAGGTCGAGCGCGCCGAGCTGAAGACCCGCCACAAGAACGCCTTCGAGCGCCTCAGCGAGATCCAGCAGATCTCCTACACCAACGCGATGGTCCGCGACTCGACGACCTACTCCGACCCGGACCACGACCCCGAGGAGCTCGAGTCCGACTACTACCGCGAGCTCGACCGCATCGACCGCGAGGCCGACGACGTCGACGCCCACCACGCCCTCGAGGTGTGGGTGCCGCTGCTGGCGGCCGGCGGCTCGGTCATCATCTCCGCGATGATGCTGTTCAAGGGCCTGAAGAACCTGAACCTGTCCCTGTCGAACTTCGGCAACTTCCTCATCATGGGCATGATCGCCGCCGTGGTGTGGATGGCCGTGTTCATCTTCGCGCGCTCCCTGAAGCGCCAGGACCTGTCGCGCTCGACGTTCCTGCTGTTCAGCTGGATGCAGGTCTTCACCGCCTCGGCCTTCGCCTTCTCGCACGGCTCCAACGACATCGCCAACGCGATCGGGCCGTTCATCGCCGTGCTCGACGTGCTCAAGACCAACGAGATCTCCTCCGAGTCCTCGGTGCCGCTGGCCGTCATGGTCGCGATGGGCATCGCCCTGATCGCCGGCCTGTGGTTCGTCGGCCGCTACGTCATCAAGACCGTCGGCAGCGGGTTGACCGAGATGCACCCGGCCAGCGGCTTCTCCGCGGAGCTGTCCGCGGCCGCCGTGGTCATGACGTCCTCGCTGCTGGGTCTGCCGGTCTCCTCGACCCACATCCTCATCGGCGCGGTGCTCGGCGTGGGCATCGTCAACAAGGCCGCGAACTGGAACCTGATGAAGCCGATCGCCGCCGCCTGGGTGGTCACCCTGCCGGCGTCCGCGGTCGTCGCGGCCGTCACGGTCTCCATTCTGCGCGTCGTGTTCTGACCTTCAATTGACGACGCTGCGCGTCACGCACCGCGGTCCCGCACCGCGCGGCGTGGCGCGTTTCGCGTTGTCGGGGACCGCGCCAAGCGTGCTCGTACGCGCGCCTGCTGTGCCGGGTGCGCGCGGGTGCGCCCACGGCGGACGTGCGGAGCGCAGCCGTCGGCAATCGCGGCGTCAGCCGCGCTAACCGCGCACGAGGTCGATGACCAGCCGCGTCGGCCCGTCGATGACCTGCACGGAGTAGGGCACCTCGCGCTCGAGGCCGACGACGAACTGCGAGCGCCCCTCCAGCGTGCCCACCGGCACGACCTCGGTGAGCACCCCGTCCTCCTGGGCGGTCACCCGCGTCAGGTGCGGGTCGTCGACACCGACCTCGAAGGGGTAGGCGGTGCCGTCGATGTTGACGTTGAGCGCCACCGAGCCCCGGTAGGTGACGGTCGCCCCGGAGGCCTGGCTGGCGGGGGTCTCGTCGTAGTCGACGTACCAGCCGGGGCGGCCCTCGCCGGCGAGGTCGAAGACGACGCGGTCGAAGGTGTCGTGGTGGCCGGTGCGCACGTCGGTGACCGCCAGTCCCGCCGGGGCCTCGGGACGCTCGGTCTTCATCGCCGGGTTCGCGTCACCCAGCGGCGTCAGCCCGGTGGCCGGGGCCTGGGACGCGCCCGAGCAGCCTGCGCACGCGGCGGAGAGTGCGAGCGCGCACAGCAGCCCCGCGACGCGGGCCGGGTGTGCGGGCGGGCGGGTCATGGCTAACACGGTAGCGGCCGGGGGTGGATCGTGCGCAGTGCAGGCTAGGCTCAGTCGCATGGAACCGTTGACGCGCTGCTCGGAGGTGCGGGTCGAGGCGCTGCCCGGCACCGCCAAGTCCATGACGACCTGCCTCGCCCTCGAGTACCCGGAGCACTGGAGCCGCGACGTCCTCGACGGCGACACCTTCGGCGGGGAGCTGACGGGGCGGCTGAAGCGCCACCTGAAGGCGTCCGGCGCGGGCCTGCAGCTGATCCGCAGGGTCGGGCGCGCCGGGCACGGCGGCCGCGCCTCGGACGGCAGCGACTCGTTCCACCTGTACCTCTTCTTCACCGCCGAGGGGGTGACCGAGCTGCTCAAGGTTCCCGGCCCGGAGGCGATCCTGGACCTCGACCTCTCGGGTCCGGGCCGCAACGACGCGATGCGCATCGAGCACCCGGTGCTGCTGGTGTGCACGCACTCGAGGCGCGACGCGTGCTGCGCGATCAAGGGCCGCCCGCTGGCGCGCGAGCTCGACGCGTCGCAGCCGCGCGAGTGGGTCTGGGAGTCCTCGCACACGAAGGGGCACCGTTTCGCCCCGTCGATGCTGCTCTTCCCGTGGGGCTACTCCTTCGGCAGGCTCAACGCGCCGGCCGCCGGGTCGCTGATGGCGGCCGCCGGGCGTGGCGAGCTCTTCCTGCCCGGCAACCGCGGGCGCGGCTGCCTCGACGGGCCCGGCCAGGTCGCCGAGCTCGCCGTCGCCGCCGCGCTTGCCGACGCCCCGTCGCCCGTCCCCGCAGGTTCCCTCACCGTCGCCGTGCCGGACGTGTCGGGCGCGTCCGGCGACGCGGTGCGCGAGGTCGCGGCGCCGGACGGGCGGCGCTGGCGCGTGGTGCTCGGGAAGGTCGCCTACGACGGTGTGGTCTCCTCCTGCGGCGACGAGCCGAAGCGCGGCAAGGGCTGGCGCGCCCTCGCCGTCGAACCTCTCTGAGCCCGACCCGCGCTGACCGCGTCGGGGCACCGGTCGCCCCGCGTTGCGCCTGCACCGTTCCGGGCCCGCCCACTTCCGGCGGCGGCTGCCCCGCACCGGCCCCGCGGCAGCCTCAGGTCAGCCCTGGGCGAGCACCGCGTCGATGAACTCGGCGACGGAGCCGGTCACCGTCCCGCAGACCTCCTTGACCTCCGCGGGGGAGTAGTCGAAGCAGGCGGCGTGGTCGGCGCGGCGGTGCATGCCGATGTCGTTCCACGAGTCGCCGACGGTGTAGACCACCGGGTCGATGTCCAGGTGCGCGATGAGCCGGTCGATGCCCACGCCCTTGCCGGTGCCGGCGGGCATCACGTCGAGGAAGTCCTGGTTGCGCACCGCGGAGGCGCCGGGGAAGCGGCCCACCCACTTCTCGATGCGCCCCATCCGCCCCGGGTCGCCGGGCACCCAGATCGGCGCGCCGACGAACTCGTGTTTCGGGATGTCGGCGACGTCGAGGCGTTCGTTGTCGACGAGGATCGAGGTCGTCGCCTCGCCGACCCCGTTGTGCAGGATGAGGTCGCGGGTGTCCAGGGTGGTCGCGTAGAGGTTGACGCCCTCGGTGCCGCCGAACTCGTCGGCCAGGGCGGTGACCACCGCGGTGTCGAGCGGGTCGGACTCGATGACCCGGTAGTCGGCGTCGGTGATCACGCAGCCGGTGTTGAGCACGTGGTAGTCGAACTCCAGGCCCGTGCCGCCGAGGGCGAAGCGGGCGGCGGCGATGGACTTGCCCGTGGCGGTCACCGCGAGGTTGCCCGCGGCGCGCCAGCGGGCGATCGCGTCGGCGTCGGCGGGCCGGATGCCGTCGGCGAAGAGGATGGTGCCGTCGAGGTCGAATGCCATGAGTCTGCGCGTCACGCCCCAAGATTACCGACGCCGCGCGCCGACGCGGCCGGGCGTCGGCATGGTCGTCGGTGGCCCCCTCCGTGGGGGGAAGTCGTAACCACCTTCTGGAAGAGAGTCTCCCGCGACGCATGGCGAAGCCCCGGCTCGTCGGGGACGGAACCGGGGCTTCACTTCGGTGCACAAAGCGGAGGCCGCGCCGGGGTGTGCGGCCCACGCAACGTGGGCTGCGCCCGCCGGGTGTGGTGCCGCGCGGGGCGGGTCAGCGGCGCATGATCTTCTTCGACAGCCAGTTGCCGAAGAACTGCGCGGCCTGCACGATCACGACGATCACCAGGACGGCGACGTACATGGCCTCCGGGTCGAAGGCGCGGTAGCCGTAGACGATGGCGAAGTCACCGAGGCCGCCGCCGCCGATGTAGCCGACCATCGCCGACATGTCGACGATCGCGATGAAGATGAAGGTGTAGCCGAGCACCAGGGGCCCGAGGGCCTCGGGGATGATCACGGTGCGGATGATCCGCCAGGGGCTCGCGCCCATCGCGCGCGCCGCCTCGATCATGCCCGGGTCGATGGAGACCAGGTTCTGCTCGACGATGCGCGCCACGGTGAACGTCGCCGCGATGACCATCACGAAGATGCCCGCGTTGCGTCCCACGGAGGTGCCCATCACCGTCAGCGTCAGCGGCTGCAGGGCCACGATCAGGATGATGAACGGGATCGGGCGCACGAAGTTCACCAGGACGTTGAGCAGCGTGTACACCGGCGCGTTGCGCAGGATGCCGCCCGGCCGGGTGGTGTAGAGCAGCACGCCGACGACCAGGCCCAGGATGCCGGCGGCGACCAGGGTGATCGCCACCATGACCAGGGTGTCCCAGATGGCCTCGAGGAAGGTGTCGCCGATGCGGTCCCAGTCGGCGGCCAGCACGGTGGTGGTCATCGCGTGATCTCCTCAATCGTCGTCGTGTGGCGGAGGCGGTCGTAGAAGGTCTGGACGACCTCCTCGTCGCCGGACAGCCGCACGGTCATGCGGCCGAAGCTGTGCTTCTGCAGGGTGGTCACCCCACCGTGGACGATGGCGATCGAGGCGCCCGCGTCGCGGGCCTCGGCGGCCGCGGCGAAGAAGCCGGACTCCTCGGTCAGGTCGATGGTGAACAGCCGGCCCTCGTGGGCGAGCAGGTCCTCGGCCTCGACGTTGTCCGGGGTGTTGCGCAGGCTCGTGGCGACGAAGCGCGCCGCCACGTCCGTCTTCGGGTCGGAGAAGACCTCGTAGACGGTGCCGTACTCGACCACGCGGCCGGCCTCCATGACGGCGACCTTGTCCGCGATCGAGCGCACGACCTCCATCTCGTGCGTGATCACCACGATGGTGATGCCGAGCTTGCGGTTGACCTCGCGCAGCAGGTCGAGGACGCCCTGCGTGGTGTCGGGGTCGAGCGCGCTGGTGGCCTCGTCGGCCAGCAGCAGCGACGGGTCGGTGGCCAGCGCGCGGGCGATGCCGACGCGCTGCTTCTGACCGCCGGAGAGCTGGTCCGGGTAGTTGTCGCCGCGGTCGGCGAGCCCCACGAAGTCGAGCAGCTCGGCGACGCGCCGGCGGCGCTCCTCCTTGTCCACGCCCGCCAGCTCCAGGGGGTAGGCGATGTTGCCGGCCGCGGTGCGGGAGTTGAACAGGTTGAACTGCTGGAAGATCATGCCGATGTGCCGGCGGATGCCGCGCAGGTCGCGCTCCTTGAGCGGCACCACGTCGGTGCCGTCGACGAGGAGCTCGCCGGAGGTCGCGGTGTCCAGGCCGTTGATCAGGCGGACGAGGGTGGACTTGCCGGCGCCGGAGTAGCCGATGACGCCGAGGATCTCGCCCGGCTCGACGGTCAGGCTCACGGAGTCGACGGCCGTGACGTCGGCGTGGCCCCTCTTGCCCGGGAAGACCTTGGAGATCTCCCGGAGCTCGAGTCGGGTGCCCTGGCGGTCGACGCCGCCCGCGGCGTCGGAGGCGCCCGCGGCGCCGGAACCGCCCACGGCGTGCGACGCGGCGTCGCCAATTGTGGCGGGGTTGTGTTGGTTTTCGGTCACGATCGGTGCAGCCTACCTGCTACTTGTTGTCGGCGTTCTTCTGATCCTCGACCAGGCGGTCCAGGATCTCCTGCAGCTCATCGGCGGGGCGGTCGACGGAGACCGAGGTGCCCTTGGAGTCGCGGTCGTTGGCGGCCTGGACCTCGTCGGAGTGCCAGATCTCGACCAGCTTGGCGATGCGCTCGTCGTCCTTGTTGGCGGCCTTGGTCACGAAGACGTTGATGTAGGGCTCGGCCTCCGGCTTGCTCGGGTCGTCGGCGTAGATCGAGGAGTTCGGGTCGATGCCGGCGCGCTCGAGGAAGGAGTTGTTGATGATGGCGGGCTTGCCCTCGCCGTAGACGGCGGAGGACTGCGCGGCGTCGACCGGGGTCACGGAGACCTTGCTGGCGGCGGTGTCGATGTCGCTCGGGGCCGGGTCGAGCAGCGACTCGCCCTTGAGCTCGACGAGGCCGGCCTGCTTGAGCACGTTGATCGCGCGGCCCTGGTTGGTCGAGTCGTTCGGGATGGCGACGGACTGGCCCTCGATGCCGTCGAGGGAGTCGTGGTCCTTCCAGAACAGCGCCAGCGGGATGACCTCGGTGGAGCCGACCGGGGTCAGGTCCGCGTCGGAGCCGGCGTTGTAGGCGGCGAGGAACTTCAGGTGCTGGAAGAGGTTGACGTCCAGCTGGCCCTGGTCGAGGGCGTCGTTCGGGGTGTTGTAGTCGGAGAAGTCGACGATGTCGAGCTCGATGCCCTCCTCCTTGGCCTTGTCCTCGAAGACCTGCCACGCCTCCTTCTGCGAGTCGGTGGTGCCGATGCGGATCGGGGCGTTCTCGTCGATGGCGCCGTCCTGGGCGTCGTCGTAGGCCCCGCAGGCGGTGAGGGCGCCGACGGAGATGATCGCGGCGGTGCCGGCGGCGATGGTGCGGCGGATGGACATGGGGTGCTCCCTGGTGGTTCGTCGTGCCCCGCCCAATTTCCGACGTCCCGTCACGTGCGCCCTGCGCGTCCGTGCGCCGTGTGCCGTGCGTGGTGCGCGGCGTGCGGTACGCGGTGCGCGTGAGGTGTGCACGTGCAGCTCGTCTCGAAAAATGAACGAAGCGGTTCATTATTTCGGGGGTTACCCTAGCACTGCGCGTACCGCTCGGTCTAGCCGCTGTCGTGTGCGCAGGTCAGCGGGCTGGTCACGCGGGAGCGTTCCTGAGGGGGTGAATTGCGCACGTAGGAAGATCGTCTGCGGGCGGTGGGGTGCCGACCGGTGCCCGCCGTGGGCGCCTGCGGGCGGTGGGGTGCCGACCGGTGCCCGCCGTGGGCGCCTGCGGGCGGTGAGGTTCTGTCCTGTGCTCGCCGTGGGCGGTGGGGCAAGCGTCTGTCGAGGCTGCCTCCGTGGGCGCCTGTGGGTGGTGGAACGCGCGTCCGGTGCTTGCCGTGGGTGCCGCGGGGAAGGGCGTCTGCTGTAGTCCGCCTCTGTGGGCGGCGGGGTGCCCCGGTGCCCTTCGTGGTGCGCCGACGCTGTTGGCTCAGTCGCAGACCGGGAGCTGGTCGCGCAGCTCCTGGGGCATGCCGTCGGCGTCGGCGATCTCGGGCTCGTAGCACTGCTGGGCGAGCCCCATCTTGATCCGTCCGAGGTTCTCGTACTCGTGCCAGGTGCCGTCCCAGCGCAGCACGCGGAAGTCGTCGGTGCCGGGCTTGGCCACCTGAGCCCACACCCCGTCGCAGTAGGCCGCGATGGTCAGCTCTGGCAGGCCGGCCTCCGTCGCGGGGGAGATGCACGAGCCCGCGGTGGGGGCGGCCTCCTCCTGCTCCGCCTGTTCTGTCTGCTCGGTCTCGTCGGTTTCAGGGGTGGTACTGCTCGTGGTGGGGGAGGCGGTCCCCGAGGTGCTCTCCGTGGTGCTCGGGGGCGCGGAGGTGGTCTCGGTGGTCGTCGAGGCCGACGTGCTCGCCGGCGCCAGGTCGGGTTCGGCCGGGTCGCGGTCGTCGCCGGAGCAGCCGGCGGCCAGCGGGATCAGGGCGAGCATGCCGGCGGCGATGGCGGTCAGAGTGCGTGAGCGGTGCATGTGGGGTCCTTCTCGGCGTGTTCTACGAGGTGGCCTGGGCGGTCTCGTCGGTCGTCATCCGTTGTGCGCCCAGACCTCCACCTTGCGGCCGTCGTCGTGGCCGCAGGCGGTGTGCAGCCCGGACTCCTGCGCCCAGGCCGCCGTCCGGTTGGCGCACTGCCAACCGTCGAAACTCCGGATGTTGGCGTTGCCGTAGTTCCCGGCCGGCAGCGTGCGGTAGGTCGTCAGGAGCTTCCGTCCGTCGGCGCAGGTCATGCCGAGCACGTGCAGATCGACCGGCGGGTCCTGATCCTGGTACCACTCGCCCTCCTCCGCCACGGGCTGGAGGATGCCGCAGTTCTGCGGGCCGTCGGCGATGGCGGGTGTCGTCTCCGCGTCGGGGTCCTCGCCTGCGTCGCCTGCGTCGCCTGCGTCGGCGGTGTCGGTCTCTGTTGCGGTGGTCTCCTCCGCGGTGGTCTCCCCGGTGCTCGGCTGCGCCGTGCTCGACGGGTCCTCCGGGCCGGCCTGCGGAGTCGCCGTCGTCAGGCTGCCGGTCGCCTCCGGGAGTGCGGGGCCCTCGCCCTCGGGCGCCCCGGAGCAGGCGGCCAGGCCGACGCAGGCCACCGCCGCGAGCGCCGTGAGCAGGGCAGTGCGGCCGGCGCGCGGCGCGTGGTCGCGGGTGCCGACGGTCCCCGCGCGCTCGATCGCGTGGTGGTTCGGGCCGTGTGCGGGACCCCGGTCGGCGGGGCATCTGGGGCCCTGCGCTGTAGCGTGCGAGGTGCCGGGGGAGGTGCGACGGTTCAAGGTGGTCTCCGGATCTTCGTCGGGGTCTGCGGTTGAGATTACGGGGGAACGCCGTTCAGGCGCTGGTCGAGCGCTGCTCAGGCCGTGGTCGGGCCGTGGTCGGGCGCAGGTCAGTTGCAGGTCAGCAGCTTCGCGCGCAGGCCCTCCGGGACTCCGTCCGCGGCCGCGATCGCCGGGTCGTAGCAGGTGAAGCCCGTCTCGGTCTGGCCGTGGCCCTCGTAGAGCCGCCATCCGTCCGCCCAGTGGAGCGCGACGATGATGTCGGTGTTCGGCGGCCCGGCCAGCGCCCAGTCGCCGTCGCAGTAGAGGAACGTCGCCGGCCCGGTGAAACCACTCTGCGCCAGCGCGGCCCCGGTGCACCGCGCGGCTGCTGCGTCCGCGCCGTCCGCGGTGCCCCCGGTGCCCGGAGCGGGCTCTGCTGCTGCGCGGGACCCGTTACCGGAGCTCGCTCCGGAGTCGGTGTCGGAGTTGGCGCCGGGACCGGCGTCTGACGCCGCATCGGATTCTGCGGTGGTCGTGCGATCCTGCCGTGCTGTCTTCCCCGCGGACTTCGCCAGCGTCGGGGCCGGGGCGCCTCCACTCCGCGAGGCGTCCACTCCGCGCTTCGTCACGCTCCCGTTCCCGGCGTTCGCCTGGGCGGCCGCACCGTCATCGTCATCCCCGGTGGCGGCGGCCTCGTCGATCTCCGCGGCGACCGGCTGCGTGGCGAGTCGCGGCTCGGAGGCGTCGGCGGCCTCGGGCGTGGAGCAGCCGGTCAGTCCCGCCGCGAGGAGAACGGCCGCGGTCGCGGTGACGGCCAGACGCGCGACCGACTCCGTGGCCGGCGAGCCGATCCGTGGGGTGTGGTTACGTGGGCCGAACATGGGGAGCGCCTCCGTGGGGATCAACGTGGGTGTCAACCGAATTGCTTATGTCAGCAATTTTATGGCCCGCACATCGGCGATATCACCGTGAACAGGGAGTGCTCCCCATCTCACCGCGCCGCTCAAGGTTCGGCTGGGGCCGCGGATGTCGTCGGTCCGGCGGGGCGCCCGGCGATGAGGGGTCGGCGGGCGCCCCGCCGGAGTTGTCCTGCGTCGGACAGCGCCGGCCGCGACATGGTCGGCTCGCCACTCCGCGGGCCGGTCAGTCGCCGGGGTGCTCGGCCAGGGTGACGTCGGCCTCGACGTGGCGGTCGGGGCCGACGATGGCGAAGGTGCGCCCGTCGCTGGCGCACTCCAGCCGGGTGGCGTCCGGGCGCTGGCAGGTCACCGTCGGGGTCTTCAGGCGCTCGCCGGGGCGCAGCTCGCCGCCGGCGGGCGGTACGCCCTCGAAGACGCCCCACGAGAAGCCGGCGTCGTCGAGGGTCTCCTCCGCACCGGAGGTGGCGAACGCGCCCGGCCGTCCGGTGAACGGCAGGTAGCCCATGTCCTCCAGGTCCGGGGCCGAGTCGTCCGGCGTCGCGGTGCAGTACGTGCCGCGGTCGTCGCTGAAGGTGCAGGTCACCTTGGCGTCTGCGCCGACGTCCGTGGCGAAGATGCCGATCTCGTCCGCCGCACCGCCCGGGGCGGCGAAGCGCTCCGGGGCGACGTCGACGAACTCGGCGCCGCTCCGGTCGGTGTCCTGTTCATCGGACGGCTCCGGGGAAGCGCCCGGCGACTCCGCCGAATCCGTCGCCGCCGTGGTCTGGTTGCCGGTCCGGCCGGTGCTCGCCTCGGCGGCGGACAAGGTGGGCGCCTCGTCGGGGCCCGGAGCCTGTGTGCAGGCGCTGAGGGCCATCGTCCCCACAGCCATCCCGGCGAGGACCGCAGCGAGAACGGCGCCCGCGGCGCGGACCCGGTGCGTGCCGCGGGTGTCAGCGGCGCCGGTGGCGGCCTCTCGGGTGGGGGAGTGCTTCATCGGTTCCTCCTTCATCGTCGATGCCGGCGGTCAGCTCCGGCGCGCGGTGCGTGTGAGCGGCCCGCCGGGTCAGCAGGGGTCGGAGAAGTCGGCGTCGTCGTTGAGCGTGCGCGCGTTGCCCCCGCGCGCCGCCTTGTCCGCGCACAGCGCCGCCTCGTCGAAGCCGTGGTCGTAGTAGATCGGGTAGACCGTCGCGCCGTCGTGGGAGGCGCGCAGCGAGGAGCACTGCCCGGGCTCGGTCGCCTGCGCCCCCGGATGCCGCGCGAGCCCCTCGTTGACCATGGTCTGCGGGTTGATCCCATGTTCGACCTGCACGGACTCGACGATGAGGATCCCGCGCCCGTCGCACTCCGGCAGGCTCAGACCTGCCACAGAGGTCAGGGTCGGCGTGGTGCCCGTGCTGCGGGAGCCGCCCGAGCTCGGCTGCTCATCGCACTTCTGGAGCTTCGCCTGCAGCTCCGCCGGCATCCCGTCGGCCGCCAGCCGCGCGGAGTTGTAGCAGGCCTGCTGCAGCCCCCACGTCGTGGTGCCGTCACGCTCGTACTCGACCCACGTGCCGTTCTCCCAGTGCAGCAGCTGCAGGCTGTCGGTCCGCGGCACGCCGACGCGGTTCCACTCCCCGTCGCAGAACTGCGAGTCCGTGAACTCCTCGAAGCCCGCCGCCGCCACCGTCGCCGGATCGCAGCGCTGCTCGGTCGACATCTCCGTGGTCCGCTCCGACGCCTTCCGGGTCGTTGCCCCGGCGTCCTGTGCCGCCGAACCGGACTCCGAGACCTCTGTGAGCACCGGTGCGTCCCCGGCACCCTCGTCGCCGCCCCCGGAGCAGCCGGCCAGGGCCGCCGTCAGGCCCGCCGCACACAACGCCGCCGACACCGCACGCAGTCGCATCGCACACTTCCTTCCTCACGGACTTCCCGGATAGCAATCGCGTCAGAGTCTACGGCCCGCCGCGCCCGCCCACCGGCATAACGGGGAACCGTCCCCACCTGTTCGAACAGGTGTACCATCACCGCCATGAGGTTCAACGGCGGTGAGACGCTCAGCTGGTCACGCATCGAGCGCATCCTCTCCGGCCGCCCGGGCCCCACCCCGGTGCCCGCCAACCACCTCGCCGCGACGGACGCGCCCACGGCGCGGGGCGGGACGTCGTCAATTGAGGTGCCCTTCGCCGAGCTGCACGCGGTGAGCTCCTACAGTTTCCTCGGCGGCGCCTCGGAACCCGAGGAGCTCGTCGAACGGGCCGTCGAACTGGGGCTTTCCGCGCTCGGCATCCTCGACCGCGACGGCTTCTACGGGGTCGCCGCCTTCGCCGAGGCCGCCGCCGAGGCCGGGCTGCCCACCGTCTTCGGCGCCGAACTCAGCCTCGACGCCGGCGTGCTGCCCGTCATCTGCCGCGGGCCCGAGGGCTACCGGCGGCTGTCTCACCTGATCGCCGACGCGCACATGGCCACCGGCGAGAAGGGTGCGGTGGCCTACCCGGGCCTCACCGCGATCGCCGAACACCTGGGCGGGCACTGCCTCGTGCTCGCCGACCACACCTGGGCGCCGCGCCTCGGCGAGCTGACCGCGGCCTTCGGTGCGCACGTCGTTCTCGAGTACCCCGCCACGATGCTGCCCGAGGACGCCGACAACCAGGAGATTATCGACGCCGCGCGGCGCGCCGTGGGCGCGCACGGGCACCGTCTGCGCGCCGTGGTCAGCACCCGGCCCGCCGCGGCGCGGCGCAGCGCCAGCAGGCTGGCGGCGGCCAAGCGCGCGCTCGCCCGGCGTCAGGCCGTCGGCGCGGCCGAGCCCGAGCTGCACCCCATGGGCGCGCCGTGGCTGCGCGGCGGTGCGCAGGTCGCGCGGATGCTGCCCGGGCGGCCCGAACTTATCGCGCAGACCGTCGCGATCGCCGAGGAGTGCGCCTTCACCCTGGACCTGGTCGCGCCCCGGCTGCCGGACTTCCCCGCGCCCGAGGGCCACGACGAGCTCAGCTGGCTGACGGAGCTGACCTGGCGGCGCGGGCGGGAGCGCTACGCCTCGCGGCCGGAGGGGGTGCGCGAGCGGGCGCGGGCGCAGATCCGCCACGAGCTGGCGGTGATCGGCAAGCTGGGTTTCCCGGGCTACTTCCTCATCGTCGACGACATCGTGGGGTTCTGCCGGCGCGCCGGGATCCTGTGCCAGGGGCGCGGCTCGGCGGCGAACTCGGCGGTGTGCTTCGCGCTGGGCATCACCAACGCCGAGCCGATCAGCGCTGGACTGCTCTTCGAGCGGTTCCTCTCCCCGGAGCGCGACGGGCCGCCCGACATCGACCTGGACATCGAGTCGACGCGGCGCGAGGAGGTCATCCAGTACGTCTACGGCCGCTACGGGCGTGAGCGGGCGGCGCTGGTGGCCAACGTGATCACCTACCGGCGCAAGGGGGCGCTGCGCGACGCCGCGCGGGCTCTGGGGTATCCGCAGGGCGCGGCCGACGGCTGGTCGAAGGGGATCTCCGAGCCGCCCGCGGACGTCGCCGAGCTGGCCGGGCAGTTCCGCGGGCAGCCGCGGCATTTGGGCATCCACTCCGGCGGCATGGTCATCTGCGACCGCCCGATCGCCGACGTGGTGCCCGTGGAGTGGGCGCGCATGGCGGACCGCTCCGTGCTGCAGTGGGACAAGGACGCCTGCGCGGCCGCCGGGCTGGTCAAGTTCGACCTGCTGGGCCTCGGCATGCTCGAGGCGTTGCACCACATGATCGACCTGGTCGCCGGCTCCACCGGGGAGACGGTGCGGCTGTGGGACCTCGACCTCTCCGAGGCCGGCGTCTACGAGATGCTCGCGCGCGGGGACGCGGTCGGCGTGTTCCAGGTGGAGTCGCGCGCGCAGTTGGCCACCCTGCCGCGGCTGAAGCCGCGCTGCTTCTTCGACCTGGTCGTCGAGGTGGCGCTGATCCGGCCCGGGCCGATCCAGGGTGGGTCGGTGCACCCCTATCTGCGCCGCCGCGACGGGCGCGAGGCGGTGGTCTTTGAGCACCCGGTGCTGGAGAAGTCGCTGGGCAAGACGCTGGGCATCCCGCTGTTCCAGGAGCAGCTGATGCAGATCGCGGTGGACGCGGCGGGCTTCACCGGCGGCGAGGCCGACCAGCTGCGCCGGGCGATGGGCTCGAAGCGCTCGCCGGCGAAGATGGCGGCGCTGCACGCCCGGTTCATCGCCGGGTGTGCGGAGACGTGCGGGCTGCCGGAGCAGGTGGCCGAGCAGTTGTGGACGAAGATCGTGGCGTTCGCCGCCTACGGTTTCCCGGAGTCGCACTCGCAGTCGTTCGCCTCGCTGGTGTTCTTCTCGGCGTGGTTCAAGCTGCACCACCCGGCGGAGTTCTGCGCGGGGCTGCTGCGCGCGCAGCCGATGGGGTTCTACTCGCCGCAGTCGTTGATTTCCGACGCCCGTCGCCACGGCGTGCGCATCCTGCCCGTGGACGTCTCCGCCAGCGCGGTCGAGGCGACGGTGCCGGAGCCGGGCGTGATCCGGCTGGGGCTGAACCTGATGCGCGGGCTGGGGGAGAAGGCTGCCGAGCGTGTGGTCGCCGCCCGTGACGCGCGGGCGTTCACCGGGGTCGCCGACCTGGCGCGCCGGGCGGACCTGAGCGTGCCGCAGACGGAGGCGCTGGCGAAGGCCGGGGCCCTGGGCTGCTTCGGCGTCGACCGTCGCCAGGCGGTGTGGGCGGCCGGGGTGGCGGCCACGGAGAAGGAGGGCATGCTGCCCGGTCTGAGCGCGGTGGAGGCTCCGGCGCTGCCCGGCATGAGCACCTTCGACCTGGTGGCCGCGGACATCGCGGCGACCGGGGTGACCCACGGCATGCAGCCGGTGGCGTTGCTGCGTTCGAGGTTGGCGTCGGCGGGCATCGTCGCGGCGTCGGACCTCGGTGCGATTGACGACGGCACCCGCGTGCGCGTGGCCGGCGTGGTCACGCACCGTCAGCGTCCGCAGACGGCGGCGGGGGTGACGTTCCTCGGGATGGAGGACGAGACGGGGCTGATGAACGTGATGGTCTCGCCGGGGTTGTGGAACCGGCAGAAGGTGCTCGCGCGCACGGCGCGGGCGCTGGTGGTGCGCGGCATCGTGCAGAACGCCTCGGGCGCGGTGACCCTCGTCGCCGACCGGCTCGAGGAGCTCGCGGTGGGCGAGGCCCTGAGCGCCGGCTCCCGCGACTTCCGCTAACTCTGCGGTTCTCTCCGGAAGCGGCCGCGAATGGCGCCCCGCTCTGCGCTAGTCCATGGCTGGTCAGCGGGCGTTCCGCTTCCATGTTTCTGCATTCGGGCATTCCGAATCCCCCGGCCGGTGCGCCGGGTTCTGTGGTTCGAAGGCGGTGACCGGCGTGATCCGTCTGCCGTGACGTGGATAAGCGGGAGCGGAGAGGGCTGGTCGGGGTACTCCGGCGGCTGCGTCCGGGGCATTCCCCGTGAGGGCACGCCGAATCGCCCGGCCGGTGCGCCGGGTTTTGTGGTTCGAAGGCGGTGACCGGCGTGATCCGTCTGCCGTGACGTGGATAAGCGGGAGCGGAGAGGGCTCGCCCCGGCACTACGGCGGCTGCGTCCGGGGCATTCCCCGCGAGGGCATGCCGAATTCCCCGGACGTAGGCCGGGTTTGTGGTTCGGTGGCCTCCGAGGGCCGGTGAGCTAGGCGGCCTGGGCGGTGCGGCGGGCGGCGTGCTCGGCCATCATCCGCCGCGCCAGAGTCGGCGTGGCATCCCGCTGGCGGCGCCCACCCGGCAACACCCGGTAGACGTCCAGTCCGTCGCGTTCGATCCGCCCGTGCCGGACCGGGCCTTCCGGGTCGTCGTCGTTGGCTCCGTTGTGGTACCTGCACAACGGCGTCAGGTTGTCGATGTTGGTCATCCCGCCACGCACCCACGCGATGTCGTGGTCGGCCTGGCAGAACTCCGCCGGCTGGTTGCACTCCGGATGGGCACACACCCCGAAGGTGGCGCCGAGCATCGTGCGCTGCTTGCCGTTGGCGAAGCGTCTTGTCCGGTACAGGTTGCTCGGGCCCTGGGTCGGGTGGACGAGCATGATCATCGAGTCGGCGTCGAAGATCATCTCCGGGATCCTCGTCGGGATCTCCGCGGCGAACAGTTCCAGGTCCGCAGCGTCCTCGTTGCCGTCTGCGGTGGCCGTGTCGTTTCCAGCCGCGGCGTCGGCGGCCGGGACGGGAACCAACGTGGCGCCCGGCTCGGCCTCCGGGGCGGGGTCCTGCGCCGAGCCGGGGTCGGACCGGGGGCCGGTGGTGACTGCGTCCTCGGTGGGTGCATCCTTGGCCGGGGTGAGGACCGAAGTGGCGGCCTGGTCGCGGTGCCCCCGCACTCCATCAGCGTCCACGCCTGTGGTGGTGGTGCCGGTGGGCCGGTCGGTGTCGCCCAGGGTGTCGGCGTCGAACGTGGCTTCGGTCTGGGCGCCGGGCTCTGCGGCGGGGCGGGTGGTGCCCGCCTGGCGCAGCAGGCGCTGAAGGAACTCCGAGCCGGTCATCCGGGAGCCGTCCGAGGCGACCAACTCGATGTCGTCGCCGTGGCCGTCCTCGATGCGCACCGCCTCGTTCAGGCTCACCCCGACGACCGGGCGCAGCACCGACTGCGGAAAGCCCCGGGTGAGCATGTCGGCGAAGGCCTCACCGCAGGCCTCGGCGTCGACGTTGTCCTCGCCGACCGCCTTCGCCGCCGCGGTGTGGGCGGCGTGGCGAAGCGCGGCGATCTCCGCCGACGGACCGCGGAACAACAGTCCCTGCCCCTTGGTCTTGGAGTTGATGAACTGCAGGCTGCGGGTCTGCGGGGCGGGCTCAGCCGGCCCGTTGTACTCGTCGAGTAGCTGCCGGCAGGCCTTGCGTACCTCGTCGTGGGTGCCAGCGGTCCGGCAGGCCCGGGTGCGGAAGCCCCAGGCGCGGCGTTGGTTTTTCACCTTCGCGGCAAACGACTCGATCATGTCCAACGTGACGATCGAGTGGCCGTTGGCCCGTGCCGCCTCGATCGCGTTGGTCTTCGCGGAGGTTACCGGGAAGTACTCGCGGGCCACCCGCGCGATCTTCTGCGCGTCCACGGGCAGCACGCCCAGTTCGATGAGTTGGTGTTTGCTCATGCCTCGGGCGCCTTCGGCGAGGCCTATGCCTTGCCGGGTCACCGTGATGAGTTGGTCGAGCAGGTTCATGTCCCCCAGCATGACGGGCCCGCAGACAGCACGCGAGAGTACGTTGCGGCGTCTGTGGAGTGCTGGGCGCGGTCCACAGGCGGCCCTCCGGGGCGCCGCACGGGGGCGGCGACTTCTGGTACGGGCCCCGGGATAGCGGGAGAAAGCACGCGCACAGGAATTGGTACAGCGCGCATGACCAGGTGCACCTGTGGCGCCCAGGTGGCACAGGACCGGGGCGCGGGAGTGCAACGACCGCGCCCACGCGCACACCCGCACGGAACCGCGGGGGTGCGCGCACCAGAAGGTCGGGCGTAAGGAGAGATCCACCGACAGTCAGGAACAAGGCGCTCAGCGCGCCGAAAGCCCAGTCAGGGCGCAGGATAGCGGCCGCCGGAAGGCCGGCACGGGCCACGCGGGCCGCCCGGAACCTGTCGGACCCGGCGACAAGGGGACTGGTCCGAAGACCGGGGAGGGTGCAGAGGAGCCATTTCCGTGCGAGAACATCAGCTTCCCGAGCTGAATACCTAGGCAAGCGTCGGGGCGCGGGAGCGCACCGACCGCGCACCACACACCCCGCCGCACGGAACCACGACGGGGAGGGACGGGACGTCGGAAATCTTTTTGTCGACGCAATAGATCCGCCCCTCACCAGCCTGATTAGTTGTCCGCGTCACAAGGCTGGCACGCTTGTAAGACGCGACGGACCCCGCCCGCCGCCCACGGGCCGGGTGCGACCGGCCCGCCCGAAACAGCGCGCAACGCTCACGGAAAGGACCGAGTCTTGGACTCCCCGTTCGCACTGACACTCGTCGGTCTGCTGATCATCGGCACCACCGTCGGCATCCTCATCCGGGGCCGCACCAGCCCCATCGTCCCGATGACCCTCGTGCCCCTGGTCGGCGCGCTCGTCACCGGCCACGGCCCCGGCGACATCGGCGACTTCTTCGCCGAAGGCCTCGACTCGGTGATGAACGTCGTCGTGATGTTCATCTTCGCGATCATCTTCTTCGGCATCCTCCAGGACGTCGGCCTGTTCACCCCGGTGATCAAGGCGCTCATCCGCGCCACCCGCGGCAACGTCGTCGCCGTGACCACCGGCACCGCCGCCATCGGCATCGTCGCCCACCTCGACGGCTCCGGCTCCACGACCTTCCTGCTGACCATCCCCGCGCTGCTGCCGCTCTACCGGGCACTGGGCATCTCCCGCTACATCCTGATCACCATCGTCGCCCTCGCCGCCTCCGTGATGAACATGGTGCCGTGGGCCGGCCCGCTCGGCCGCGCCGGCGCCGTGATCGCCCAGGAACCCAGTGACATCTGGCTGCGGCTGCTGCCCATCCAGGGCGTGGCGGTCGTGCTCGTCCTTGTCGTCGCCGCCGGCCTCGGCCTGCAGCAGCGCCGCCGCATCGCCGCCCGCGGCGCGGCCACCGGCGACGTCGACGTCGAGGCCATCGCCGCCGACTTCCAGGCCCAGCAGGACGAGGAACGCCGCGAGGAGGGCTACAGCTACCGCACCGGCACCGGCTGGACCGTGGCCAACG
Organism: Corynebacterium frankenforstense DSM 45800; assembly: GCF_001941485.1. Classification (NCBI taxonomy): domain Bacteria; kingdom Bacillati; phylum Actinomycetota; class Actinomycetes; order Mycobacteriales; family Corynebacteriaceae; genus Corynebacterium; species Corynebacterium frankenforstense. The sequence goes on from NZ_CP009247.1 coordinate 590,114, forward strand.
TCGCCGTCGTGCTCGTCGCCCTGGTCATCCTGCTCGCCGGCGTCCTGCCGCCCGCCCCGACCTTCCTCATCGCCACCACCCTGGCGCTGCTGATCAACTTCCCCGACTCCCACTCCCAGTCCAAGGCCCTGCGCCGCCACGCGCCCAACGCCCTGTCGATGGCCGGCATCATCATCGCCGCCGCCATGTTCCTCGGCGTGCTCAACGAGACCGGCATGCTCGAGCAGATCGCCCTGAGCCTCGTCTCCGTGCTGCCGGCCGCCGTCGGGCCGTACCTGCACGTCATCGTCGGCCTGCTCGGCGTGCCGCTGGACCTTCTGACCTCCACCGACGCCTACTACTTCTCCGTGCTGCCCATCGTCCAGGAGACCGCCGCCAGCTTCGGCGTCTCCGGCATGAGCACGGCGCTGGCGCTGATCATCGGCAACGTCATCGGCACCTTCGTCTCGCCGTTCTCCCCGGCGCTGTGGCTCGCGCTCGGCCTGGCCGGCGGCGCGAACATGGGCCGCTACATCAAGCTCGCCTTCCCGATCGCCTGGGCGTTCTCCGCCGCGCTGGTGCTCGTCGCGTTCGCCTTCGGCATGCTGGGCTGACCGCGCGTGATCGCCGACGCCCCGTGTGTCACCATGGTGCCCATGAAGGACGCCGCCGCGCGGGGCATGAACCCCGTCTCCCCGAAGCTGACCCGGGCGCGCTACCTCGGCCGCATGCCGTGGCTGGTCGTGCCGCTCATCGTCTTCGTCGTGCTCGGCGTGACGCTCTCGCCGTGGTGGTACATCGGCGCGGGCGTCTTCGCCGCGCTGACCGTCTGGCAGGCCTGGATCATCCCCGCGCAGGTGCGCCTGCTCGGCTGGCTCGAGACCGACGACGAGCTGCTGATCACCAAGGGCCGCATGTGGCACACGTTCACCGTCGTGCCCTACGGCCGCATCCAGTACGTCGACGTGACCAACGGGCCGGTCGAGCGGTGGCTGGGCATGAAGACCGTCACGCTGAACACGGCGTCCGCGACCTCCGACGCCACCGTCGAGGGCCTGCCCGCCGCCGAGGCCGACGCCCTGCGTGAGCGCCTGGCCGTCAAGGCGCGCGAGAGGATGAGCGGCCTGTGAGCGGGCGTCACGCACACGCCGACGCCGGCTCCGGCTCCGGCTCCGGCTGGCACCGCGTCCACCGCGCCACGCCGCTGCTGCGCGCCTGGACCGCGCTGCTCGCCCTGGCCGCCGCGGTGGCCGTCAACGTCCAGGCCTCCGCCTACGTCGCGCTGTGGGGTCTGCTCCACGGCGGCCCCTGGTGGATCCTGCCCGCGGCGCTCGGCGCGGTCGTGGTGCTGTGCGCGCTGATCTGGCTGGTCTCGGGCATCTGGTGGCGCGCGACCGGTTACCGCATCACCGACGAGGAGGTCGAGTTGCGCCGCGGCGTGCTCAACCGGCAGCTGCGCACCGCGCGTTTCGACCGCGTCCAGGCCGTCGACGTCGCCGAGCCGCTCATCCCGCGCCTCTTCGGCCTCGCCTCGGTCAAGGTCGAGACCGCCGGCGGCACCGACTCGCACATCGACATCCTCTACCTGCCGCGCGCGGTCGCCGAGGCGCTGCGCCGCGACCTCCTGGCGCGTGTGCACGGCGGCTCAATTGCCGACGCCCCGTCCCACCCCTCCGGTGATCCCCTCCCCGGTGCGCGTGGGGCCGACGCCGCAGGCGCTGACGGCGCGGGTACGAATGCCGCTCCCGGGGCATGGGGAGCCGGCAGCTCTGGTGCCGGCGGCACGAGCGCAGGGGCCGCAGACGCCCCCGCCGGTTGGGCGGGGCAGGGGAGCGGCGCGCCCGTCGCGTCCGCCGGCCCGGTCGACGAGGACCGCCTGCGCGGGCTCGTCGAGGAGATCCCCGCCCGCCGCGCGCTCGGCGCCGCCGCGCTGTCGGCGAACACGGTCGTCGGCGTGGTCGCCGCCGTCCTGCTGATCGCCACCCCGATCGCGAACGCCACGGTCATCGGTGTGCTGCTCGCCGTGGTCCCGTCGGTGTGGCGCGTGCTCAACACCTCCTGGCTGTTCACCGCCAAGATCGACGACGCCGACCGCGTCCTCCACCTCAACTACGGCCTGACCGAGCGCCGCCGCCAGGCGGTGCCGCTCGACCGGGTGCACGCGGTGAAGGTCTCCCAGACCCCGCTGTGGCGCCTGGTCGGCTGGTGGCAGGTCCAGGTCAGCGTCGCCGGCTACGGCGGCCCGCTGAACTCCAAGACGGAGTCCACCACGACCGTGCTGCCCGTCGGCTCCCGGGAGACCGCGCTCGCCGTCTTCGCCGAGATCACCGGCATGGACCCCGGGGAGATCGAGCGGGTCGCCACCCCCGAGGGGCGCGGCGCGGCGCAGTTCACCAGCCCGGCGATCGCCCGGTGGGTCTCGCCCGTCGACCGCCGACAGCAGGGCGTCACGCTCGCCGAGGACCGGGTGATCACCCACCACGGCCGCGTCGGCCGCACCGTCGAGACGATCGAGACGTCCCATATCCAGGAGCTCTCGCTGACCCAGGGGCCGATCCAGCGCCTGCTGGGCCTGGCCACCGTGCGCCTCGACCTCGTGCCCGGGCCCGTGTACATGAAGGGCCGCGATCTCGCGCACGAGGACGCGGAGGCGCTCGTCGAGAAGCTGCGTGACCGCCGACTGCCCGCGCTCACCGGCGCCGGCCAGCCGGGTCGGCGGATCTGACACCCGGCGGCGCGGGGGAGGCGCTGGCACGGACAGACGGGCAGTGGCCCATCGTCTGCCGGGGCGCCTGCCGAGCCACCTGGGGATCAGCGCGTCACCACGCGCCGATCAGCTGCCACCACAGCGGGCCCACACCCAGCCAGACGGCCAGGTGCACCAGCCCGATGACCGCTCCCAGCGACCACCAGCGCCCCACCGGGACGTAACCGGTGCCGAAGTAGAGCGGGGCGGGGCCGTTGCCGTAATGGGTCAGGCACCCCATCAGCGTCGGCAGCGCCGCGAGGATCACGATCAGCGGCAGCGCCGGCAGCCCCAGGGCCACCCCGGTGCCGAGGAACACCGAGAACATCGCCGCCGTGTGCGCCGTGCCCGAAGCGAACAGGTAGTGGCTCGCCGCGTAGACGACGGTCAGCGCGACGAAGGCGACGGTCGGGTCCAGACCGCCCAGCGGCCCCTCGACGAGTCCGCCGAGCCAGTCGATGAATCCCGTCTCGTTGAGCTGGCTGCCCATCATCACCAGCGCGGCGAACCAGACGAGGGTGTCCCACGCCGATCGTTCTCCCTTGACATCGGACCAGGTGAGCACCCCGCACAGCAGCAGGAGCGCCAGCCCGATGAAGGCGACGGTCGTCGGGTTCAACCAGCTGCCGCCGGCGACCCACAGTGCGATGACGGTGACGAAGACACCCAGCGTGATCTTCTCCCGCGTCGCCATCGGGCCGAGAGCGGCGAGCCGGCGCGCGGCCTCCTGCGGCGCGTGCGGCGTCTTGCGTGCCTCGGGGCGGTAGAGCAGGTAGAGCACCAGGGGCACGGCGATGAAACCGATGATCCCCGGCACGCACGCGAGCAGGAACCAGCCGCCCCAACTCGGGGTGTCCACACCCATCTGGTCGGCGAGCTTGGTGCCCAGGGCGTTCGGCGCCGCGCCGGTGAAGAAGATCACCGAGGCCGCCAGGTCCAGGTTGTATGTGGAGATCGCCAGGAAGGACGCCATGCGGCGGTGCGTCGCAGGATCGGCGGGGTCCACTCCGTCGGTCTTGAGGATCGACTCCATGACCGGGTAGACGATCCCTCCGGCACGGGCTGTGTTCGACGGGATAGCCGGCGAGGTCACCAGGTCCGCAAGCCCCAGCCCGTAGGCCAGCCCCAGCGTCGACCGGCCGAAGATCCGCACGAACAGGTAGCCCAGGCGGGCCCCCAGCCCGGAGGCGATGACCGCACGGGCGATGAAGAAGGCGGAGACGATCAGCCAGATCGTCGAATTCGAGAAGCCGGACAGCGCCGCCGTGATCGACGCACCCGGGTCGCCCGGGGCGAGCACCCCGGTCGCCGCGCAGGCCGCCATCGCGACCACCGAGACCGTGCCCATCGGCGCGGCGTTGAGGATGATCATCAGGATCGTGGCGACGAACAGGGCGAACAGCCCCCACGCGTTGTCGGCCAGGCCGTCCGGCGTGGGCACGAACCACAGCACCAGGCCGACGCCGACGGCGGCGGCGAGCCGCCCCGGGCGCACTTCCCCGCGCACGGTGACCGACGGGGCGTCGTCAATCGGAGGGGACTGCGGCGCGGTCATTTGATGAACCGGACCTTCTCGTAGAGCTTCTCCAGCGCAGCCTCCTTACGCTGGTTGTAGATCACCTTCTGCTGCTCGAAGAGGTTCGCCCCCGTCGAGTCGATGGAGACGATGAGCGGCCCGAACCCGGAGACCCGGTTGACCCACAGACTCTCCGGCATGCCCAGCTCGGTCCAGTGGACCGCCTCGATCTCCTCGACCTCGGTCGCGGCGATCACCGCGTTGCCGGCGGGGAAGACGCAGTGCAGCGCACCGAACTCCGCGCAGCCGCGCTCGGTGTTCGGCCCCATGCCGCCCTTGCCGACGATCAGGCGCACGCCGGTCTCGCGGGTGAAGTCGTACTCGAACTTCTCCATGCGCATCGAGGTCGTCGGCCCCACGGAGACCATCTCGTAGCCGGAGGCGGCCTCCGGGTTCTCGCGCGTGATCGGACCGGCGTGCAGGATCGCGCCGTCGCGGACGTCGACGGGCAGTTCGCGCCCGTACTCGATGAGCCGGCGGTGGGCGACGTCGCGGCAGGTGACGATGTGGCCGTCGAGGAAGACGATGTCGCCCACCCGGATGTCGGCGATATCCTCCCGGGAGATGGGGGTGTTCAGGTGCCAGGTGCGGTGCTCCCGCTCGGCGGTGCTCACAGTTCGATCCCTTCGTGCGTGGGCGACTCGTAGGAGCCGTCCGGGTGGATGATGATGCGGCCGCGGCGGTGGGACCAGCAGCCGGTGTTGACCGCCACGGACAGCACCGAAGGGTGCCGGGCGGAGTTCTCGATGTTGACCCCCATGACGGACTTGCCACCGCCCAGGCCCTGCGGGCCCAGACCGATGGAGTCGATGGCCTCCTCGAGGTCGTGCTCGAGCCCGGCGACGAGCTCGTCGGGGTTCTCGGAGTCGGCCGGGCGCATCAGCGCGCGCTTGGACATGTAGGCGGCGGAGTCGATCGAGGTGCCGATGCCCACGCCGACCAGCAGCGGCGGGCAGGCGTTGAGCCCGTAGGAGGTCATCACGTCCAGGACGAACTTCACGGCCGCCTCGTAGCCCTCGCCCGGCATGAGCGTCTTGCCCTGCCCGGGCAGCGAGCAGCCGCCGCCGGCGAGGTAGACCTCCAGGGCCAGGTCCTCCGACCCCTCGACGAGGTCCCAGTAGATCCAGGGCGACTCGCTGCCGGTGTTGGTGCCGGTGTTGACCTCCTGGAAGGTCTCGACGGTGTTGTGCCGCAGCGGCGCGGTCTTCGTCGCGGTGCCGACGGCCTCCTTGAGCATGGCGTGCAGGTCGTCGCGCAGCGGGTAGCGGTCGCCGACGTGCGCGAAGATCTGCACCAGCCCGGTGTCCTGACAGCTCGGCCGGTTGAGCTTGGCGGCCAGCTCCTGGTTGCGCTGCATGGTGTCGTAGATCATCAGCGCGCGCGGGTTGGTCTCGTTGGCGCGCAGCTTGGCCAGTCGGTCGGAGACGTCGACGGGCAGCTTCTTGGAGATCAGGTCGGTGAATTTGGCGATGACGTCGACGACGCGCGCGCGGTCGCCCGGCGCGGCGTCGGTGCGGTTGGCGGTCATGGGAACCTCCGTGACTCGGGGTCGTGGTCTGGTTTCCATGTTCGTTGCGCTGCGCCGTGGGCGCCCGGCGACTTTTTGGGAGTTGTTGCAGTTCAGGGCGTGTTTCCGGGATTGGCGACGCCCCGTCGCGCCCACCGGTGTGCGTGGATCCGCCCCTCGGGCGCGGCGCCGCTGCCCAGGGCTTCTCAGGGTGGGCTCAGCGCCTCCGCGGTGCCGGGCGACCTAAAAATCCGCCCCCTCGCGCTCGAGGAGCGCGGCGAGCCGGCGGGCCAGGGCGACGGGCGTCTCGTGGCGGTGCGGGGCCGCCCACTCCGCCAGGCGGGCGTAGACCTCGGGGTTGGACCGGGCGGTGAACCGCTTCTTGAACCCGGCGTCTATGGCGGCGACCTCGTCGTGCCCGGCCAGCTCCGCCCGGTACCGGGAGGGTGTGCGCCCGAACGTCGCCTTGAACGCGGTGCTCAGCGCTTTCGCATCCGCGAAGCCGGTGTCGAAGGCGATGTCGCCGATCAGCTTGTCGCTGGCGGCCAGCTGACGGGTGGCGGCGCGCAGCCGGACCCGGGAGAGGAACTCGAAACAGGTCATCCCCATCACCTGGGAGAACAGGGCGGAGAGGTAGGCCTGCGAGTATCCGGCGACCTTCGCCAGCCCGGCGAGGGTGAGGCGTTCCGTGAAGTGGGCCTCGATGTGCGCGCAGACGCGGTCCAGGGCCGCGGCCGCGTCGTCGCCGGCGGCGGGTTTACCGGCGACGGTGATCGGCGCGGCGTCGGCAAGCGGGAAGCATTCGATGACCTCGGCAGCCAGCCAGGCGGCGTCTCCCTGGGTGCGCAGCAGGTCGACCGCGGAGTCGCCGTCGCGCAGCATGAGGCGGGCCAGGCGTGCGGTCAGCGCGTCGGTGGGGAAGCGCGGCGCCGACGTGAATCGCGGGGGCGTGCCCCCGGTGGCCTGCGCGAAGACCTCCGGGGCGAAGTGGACGGCCAGGGCGCGGGAACCGGGTTCGACGGCCAGCGTCGCGTGGCCCTGATTCGAGTTGAGCAGGACGCTCTCGCGCACGGGGAGCACCCGGCGGGTCCCGTCGGTGGCCACCTCGACGCGCCCCGTGACGACGGTGAGCAGCTCGATGTCGTCGTGCCAGTTGTAGTGGTAGGTGCCGATGTCGTAGACGTAGGCGTGCACGGCGCCCACGCCGACAGGGGTGGCGAACTCGAAGGCCTGCGGGTTGATTCCGGAGTCGTGCGGGTGCGCCGCCCGCGTGGCGGAGCGTCGTGGGTGCTGCCGGGGCATGGGCCCGAGGATACGGGGAGGTACCGCAGTCGGTGTCACTCCCCGGACGGGCGAGCCTGTCGGGTGCGGGGCGGCACACGGCGGCGCCGGCCGGCCGACCTCGCCTAGACCGCGCCGGGGAAGCCGAGTTGCCGCCAGGCCTCGAAGACCGCGACGGCCGCCGAGTTCGACAGGTTCATCGACCGCCGCGCCGGCAGCATCGGGATGCGCAGCCGCGCGGTCACCCGCGGGTGCGCCATGTGCTCCTCGGGGAGCCCGGTCGGCTCCGTGCCGAAGAGCAGCGCGTCGCCCGGCCGGTACTCCACCGTGTCGAACCACGTCGAGGCGTGCCCGGTGAACGCGAAGACCCGTGCGTCGGGGATGTCGGCCAGGCAGGCGTCGAGGTCGGGGTGGACGCGCACGTCGGCGAGGTCGTGGTAGTCGAGGCCGGCGCGCTTGAGGTGCTTGTCGGAGAAGTCGAAGCCGAGCGGCTCGACCAGGTGCAGCGTCGCCCCGGTGTTGGCGCACAGGCGGATGGCGTTGCCGGTGTTACCGGGGATGACGGGGTTGTCGTAGATGACGTGCAGATCTGCTCCGGGCATGCCCGCAAGTCTAGAGCCGGGTCCTGCACCGCTTGCCGACGCCCCGGGGCGCACCCACGGCGCGCAGCCGCGCCCACGGCGCGTGGCGCGACGTCGTCAAGCGGAGACGGACACCCCCGGGCGTTGTCCCGGTCACGTGGCGGCGACATAATGGGCGGCGTGACTGCGATCAAACTGGACGGCAAACTCTTCCGCGCCGAGCTGCTCGAGGACCTCAAGACCCGGGTGGCCGCACTCAAGGACAAGGGCATCACCCCCGGGCTGGCGACCGTGCTCGTCGGCGAGGACCCGGGCAGCCAGAACTACGTGCGCATGAAGCACCGCGACTGCGAGGAGGTCGGCATCCGGTCCATCCGCAAGGACCTGCCCGCCGAGACCACGCAGGACGAACTCGACGCCGTCATCGACGAGCTCAACGCCGACGACGCCTGCACCGGCTACATCGTGCAGCTGCCGCTGCCGGAGCAGCTCGACGAGAACGCCGTGCTCGAGCGCATCGACCCGGCCAAGGACGCCGACGGCCTGCACCCGGTCAACCTGGGCAAGCTCGTGCTCAACGAGCCCGCCCCGCTGCCGTGCACGCCCAACGGCTCGATCGCGCTGCTGCGCCGCTTCGGCGTGGAGCTGAACGGCGCGAAGGTCGTCGTCATCGGCCGCGGTATCACCGTCGGCCGCCCGATCGGCCTGATGCTGACCCGCCGCAGCGAGAACTCGACCGTCACGCTGTGCCACACCGGCACGAAGGACCTGGCCGCCGAGACCCGTGCCGCCGACGTCATCGTCGCCGCCGCCGGGCGCCCGCACATGCTCACCCCGGACATGATCAAGCCGGGCTGCGCGATCCTCGACGTCGGCGTCTCCCGCGTCGACGGCAAGACCACCGGCGACGTCCACCCGGACTGCTGGGAGGTCGCCGGCGCGATCTCGCCGAACCCGGGCGGCGTGGGCCCGATGACGCGCACCTTCCTGCTGGAGAACATCGTCGAGCGCGCGGAGCGGCTCGCGGGCCTGGCCGACTGAGGACTACCCTGGCCGCCGTGGCAAAAACCCCGATCCGCCCCGCGAGCCGTCAGGAGGCGCTGGTCAACCCGCACGACCGGGAGAACCCGCCCTCGCGGCTGTCGCGGCGTGCCCAGCAGGGGATGCTGGCGGTCTTCCTCGTCGGCCTCGTCGTCGTGGCCGTCTTCGGGATGACCGAGCACTGGCGGCGCGCGACGTTCGGGCTGGGCGCGGCGTTCCTGTGGCTGGCCGTGATGCGGCTGTTCTGCGACGACTCCGTGATCGGGTTGTTCTCCGTGCGCTCGCGGCGTTTCGACGTCGCGTTCTGCACCGGCGTCGGGGCGCTGCTGGCGTTCCTGGCCGCGTCGGTGGACGCGCTCGGCAGCTGATCCGGTTGCCGACGTCGCGCGTGGGGTGGGGCGCTAGATGTAGTACTCGATCTGGCCCGCGGCGCCGGGGGCGTCCGGGTCGACCTGCTCGAAGAAGTTGCGCAGGATCCGGTCCATCTGCCGGGTCTCGGTGAGGAAGGCGTCGTGGCCGACGGGGGAGACGATCTTGGCCATGCCCAGCAGGTTGCCCAGGTTGCGCGAGAGGTGCTCCTGCTGGTGGTACGGGTAGAGGATGTCCGTGTCCACGCCCGCGACCAGCGTGGGCACCGTGATCTCGCTGAGCGCCCGGTTCAGCCCGCCGCGGCCGCGACCGATGTCGTGGCGGTTCAGTGAGTCGGTGAGCACGGCGTAGGTGCCGGCGTCGAAACGCGCGGTCAGCTTGCGCGCCTGGTAGTCCAGGTAGCTCTCCACCGCGAAGCGCTGCCCGGCCGAACGGTGGGCGCCCAGCGGGTTCTCGCCGGTCTGCGGGGTGGTGCCGAAGCGCTCGTCGATCTCGAGCTCGCCGCGGTAGGTCAGGTGCGCGATGCGCCGCGCGGTGGCCAGCCCGGCGTTCGGGGCGGTGCCGGTGTCGTAGTAGTCGCCGCCGTGCCAGCTCGGGTCGTTCTCGATCGCGGCGATCTGCGCGCCCTGGATGCCGATCTGCCACGCGCTCGCCCGGGCGCTGACGGCGAAGACGGCCGCCGCGGCGACGACCTCGGGGTGCAGGTAGGACCACTCCAGGCAGCGGGCCCCGCCCATCGAGCCGCCGATCACGGCGAAGACGCTGGTGATGCCCAGGGAGTCGAGGAACTGCTTCTCCACCTCGACCTGGTCGCGGATCGACACCGCCGGGAAGCGCGAGCCCCACGCCCGACCGTCGGCCGGGTGCGCCGAACCCGGGCCCGTGGTGCCCTGACAGCCGCCGATGACGTTCGTGCAGATCACGCAGTAGCGGTCGGTGTCGATGGCCTTGTTCGGCCCGACCAGGTCACCCCACCAGGACGCGGCGTCGGAGTCGCCGGTCAGCGCGTGCTCGACGAGCACGACGTTGCTGGTGCCGTCGGCGTCCACGCGGTAGGAGCCCCACCGCTGGTAGGCGACGGTGACCTCCGGGATCGTCGCACCGGCCTCGGTGCGGAAGTCGCCGATGGGTTGGCGCGCGAGCACGCCGGGGCGGGCGAGATTCGGTGTCACAGGGGCTCCTGGTCCGGGAAACTGGTTTTTGGCGGGGGCGGTGAGCGGTGCGGCAGGCGCATCGGCCGGCGTCCCGTCATGCGGCGCTGAGGCGGGTGGCGCCACGCGGCCGCGCCGCGCACCGCGCGCCGGCGGGGTGCCGCGCGCCCGCCGCACGGGTGCGGCGGGCGGTGAGGGACGGGACGTCGGAAATTGAGGGCGGTTACGCGATGGCGGCGAAGCCGAGCTTGAGGTCGGCGATGATGTCGTCGATGTTCTCGATGCCCACCGACAGACGGATGGTCGACTCGGAGATGCCGGCGCGGGCCAGGCCGTGCTCGTCGGACTGGGAGTGCGTGGTGGTCGCCGGGTGGACGACCAGGGAGCGCACGTCGCCGATGTTGGCCAGGTCCGAGTGCAGCTTGAGCGCGTCGATGAAGCGCCAGGCCGCGTCCTTGCCGCCGTCGATGTTGAAGCTGAGCACCGAACCGGTGTACTTCAGGCCGAGCTTCTCCTTGACCTTGTACCACGGGGAGCTCGGCAGGCCGGCGTAGAAGACGTCGGTGACCTTGTCCTGGCCGGCGAGGAACTCGGCGACCTTCTGGGCGTTCTCGTTGTGGCGCTCGATGCGCAGGCTCAGGGTGTCCAGGCCCTGCAGGGTGACCCAGGCGTTGAAGGGGGAGAGGGTCGCACCGGTGTCGCGCAGCAGGCCGGCGCGGGCCTTCATCCCGAAGGCGACGTCGCCGAGCTCGGAGTAGACCAGGCCGTGGTAGGCCTCGTCGGGCTGGACGAAGTGCGGGAAGACCGGCTCGCCGTCGCGCTCGACGGTCCAGTCGAAGGAGCCGCCGTCGACGAGGACGCCGCCGATGCCCGAGCCGTTGCCGGTGTAGAACTTCGTCAGCGAGGCGACGACGACGTCCGCGCCCAGGTCCAGCGGGCGGACCACGGCGGCGGTGGCGATGGTGTTGTCCACGATCAGCGGCACCTGGTTGGCGTGGGCGACCTCCGCGATGGCCGGGATGTCCAGGACGTCGGCCTGCGGGTTGGCGAAGGTCTCGCCGTAGAAGGCCTTGGTGTTGTCCTGGACGGCCGCCTGCCAGCTGGCCGGGTCGTCCGGGTCCTCGACGAAGGTGACGTCGATGCCGAGGCGGTTGAGCGTGACCTGGAAGAGGGTCTCGGTGCCGCCGTAGAGGCGCGGGGAGGTCACGATGTGGTCGCCGGCGCCGGCCAGGTTGAGGATCGCGGCGGTCTCGGCGGCCTGGCCGGAGGCGAAGGCCACGGCGTGGGTGCCGCCCTCGAGGGAGGCCAGGCGGTTCTCGAGCACCTCGGTGGTCGGGTTGGTCAGGCGCGAGTAGATCGGGCCCGCGTCCTCGAGGCCGAAACGCTGCTTGGCGTGCTCGGCGGAGTCGAAGACGTAGGAGGAGGTCAGGTAGATCGGCTGGTTCCGCGCGCCGGTGTCGGATTCGACGGGCTGGCCGGCGTGGATGGAACGGGTCTCGAAGTTCCACTGGTCGGCGGCGGAGTTGTCGTACTTGGTGCTCATTGTCGGGTTCCTTGTCCGGTCTGCTGCGTTTGTCACTTCTCGCCGTCGGCGGTGTCGGCCGACGGTGCATCGTGGTGTCTGCGCGATGTGGTGAGCAACCCTAGTGAACCAAGCGGTCTACCGCAAGGCCTCGTGAATGAAATTCTGAAACCGCAGGTGGCAGCGTTGAATGAACTGCATGGTATGTAACGCTCGGTCTAGAATTTCTTGGCCCGCCGGCGTGCCCGTCAGGGGTTCGTCAGAGGGCCTGGCGCTGGCCGTAGAAGTACCAGCCGTCCGGCATGCGGAAGCACTCGCTGTAGGCGGCCGGCCACTGCTCGGAGACCTGGATGCAGTTGCTCGCCGTGCCCGTGCCGTAGGGGCCGAAGGGGTGCCACTCGAAGCCCTGCGCCGGCGGACCGGGCGGGGAGGGCCAGTCGGCGGCGGCCTCCTGCTGGGCCGGCTCCTGCTGCGGCTCCTCGTACTGCTGCGAGCGGGAGGCGGACTCGGACGCGGCGGCGCGCGAGCGGGAGGCCTCCCGCTCGCGGGACTCGATGTCGGCCTCGAGCGAGCGGGACGCGGCCGCTCGCGAGGACTCGCTCGCCCGGGACTCGGAGGCGGCCTCGGCCTCGCGGGAGGCCGACGCGGAGGCCTCGGCGGCCTCGCTCTGCATCGACGAGATCGACGCCTCCTGCTCCTGGATCCGGCGTTCCTGTTTGGCTTCCTTGTCGTCGCCGCAGCCCGCCAGTAGCAGGGAGGCGCAGGCGAGGGTGGCGATCATCCGTGTTCTGTTCATGGAGGAAAGCGTAGCAATCCCTGTGTTTTCCCTGGCGGTTTACCTGTGGAATCCCCTCATCGGGGTTGCGGGCTGATGGCGCGGGGCGCGCCGGGTGGCGGGGCCGAGCCCGCGTCGGGGGTCGGTCAGGCGCCGGAGCCGGCGGGCTCGGTTGATGCGGAGCGTGCGCTGGCGCGCCGGGTGTCGAAGCCGCCGCTCTCCGCGCGGTCGAGGAAACCGAGTAGGTTCTCGGCGAACTCGGCCGGGAACTCCAGCTGCGGCATGTGCCCGCCGCCGTCGAAGACCGCGGCGTCCACGACGACGTCGGAAAGCTCCTCGAGCCCGGTGCGGAACTGGGCGTAGGGCAGGATCTTGTCGGCGTCGCCCCAGACGAGCTGGACGGGGATGCCCGCGCCCGCGCCCGCGGCGGCGCGGCGGAAGCGGTCGACCAGGTCGCGGCACCAGTCCTGGGAGATGCCGCGCACCGAGCCGAGCTCGCGGACGAAGTCGCGGTAGGTGTGCGCGCGGGCGGGGTGGCGCCCGATCGTGCGCTGCACACCGAGGCGGTGCGGGGTCACCGAGCCGGGGCGGCGCAGGATCAGGTGCTCGATGGGCTCGTACAGGACACGGTGGCGGGTGAGCTTTGCGTTGGTCTCGCCGACCAGCGGCAGCGCGATCAGGCGCAGCAGGTCGGTGGCGCGGTCGCCGAAGCCGGCTGAGTCGACCAGGCAGACCGCCGCGACGCGCTCGGGGTGCTGCGTGGTCATCTCCATCGACAGCGCGCCGCCCAGGGAGTTGCCCACCAGGCACACTTGCCGGGGCGGATCGGGTTCGGCGGCGCCGGCGGCGGTGTGCTCGGCGCTACCGGTCGCTGCTGTGGGGGCGGGAGCGGTGTCACGCGTGCCGGGCCTGTCCACCTCGCCGAGTTCCTCGAGCACCCGCCAGATCAGCGCGGCGGTGTCCGGGATGGTCACGCGCTCGGCCGGGTCGCTCAGCCCGAAGCCGGGGATGTCGACGGCGATGAAGCGGCGGCGCTCGGCGAGGAGCGCGGCCTGGTCGTCCCAGTCCTCGAGCGAGCGGCCGATGCCGTGAATGAAGACCAGCGGCGGGGCGTCGGCGGTGGCGTTGGCGGCGGAGCTTCCACGGGAGGCGCCGCTGTCGGCTCCGCCGCGGGAGGCGCCGCTGTCGGCTCCGCCGCGGGAGGCGCCGGCTGCCGTACCGGCGTCTGTTCGCGCACCGCCGGAAGGGGCCGGGCCGCCGCGGCGCACGCGCACGCTGCGCCCGTCGGCAATCACGAACTCCGCGGGCGGCAACGCCGACAGGTCCGATGCGACGAGGCGGCCCTCGCCGCTGATCGAGCGCACCTCCGGGCCCGGCGCGGCGCGGCCGACCAGCTCGAGGCACCGCTCGCCGAACGCCATGTCCTCGCGCTGGTCGCCGCGGGCGAGGTCGGGAAGTTCGACCAGGTAGTTCTGCGTGTAGCGCCACGGCGAGCGGTCGCCCTGGGCGGGGAAGTCGCCGATGGCACGGCGGATGTAGCCGGCGTCGAAGTCGAGGAGCGGGCGGTCGTGGCGCCCCGGCGGCAGCACCGGCGCGTAGAACTCCTCGCCCGTCTTCCACAGCCGGACCATGTAGCGCGAGACCATGTCCGAACGCAGCGTCCACGACGCGTTGACGTAGCCGACGGTGAAGCTGAAGTTCGGCAGGCCGGCCAGCATGATGCCGCGGTAGAAGACCTGGTCGGGGAGGTCGAGCTCCTCGCCGTCGATGCTCAGCGAGCCGCCGCCGAAGGCCTCCAGATCAAGTCCCGTGGCCGTCACGATCAGGTCAGCCGCCAGCTCCTCGCCGCCTGAGGTGCGGATGCCGGCCGAGGTGAACGTGTCGATGGTGTCGGTGACCACGCGGGCGTCGCCGTTGAGCGCGCGGAAGAAGTCCCCGCCCGGCGCCTTGCACACGCGCTGGTCCCACGGGCGGTAGCTGGGCGTGAAGTGCTCGTCGATCTCGCGGCGGCTGATGAACGGCCGCTGCATGAGCTTCAGTGCGGTCTTGAAGACGAACGGCAGGTGCTGGGCGATGACGTACTGGCCCATGTCGCGCACCGCGTGGTTGAAGCGCGCCGCGCGGAAGGCCGGCTTGCGCGGCAGGATCCGGTTCCAGAAGCCGCTGATCAGGTCGACCTCGGGAAGCGGGGCGACGTAGCTGGGGCTGCGCTGGAGCATGGTCACCTGCGCTCCGGCCTCCTCGAGGGCGGGCACGAGCGTGATCGCCGTGGCTCCGGAGCCGATGACGACGATGCGCTGACCTGTGACATCGAGGTCCTCCGGCCACTCCTGCGGGTGGATGATCTCGCCGGCGAAGTCCTCCTCGCCGGGGAAGTGGGGGCGGTGGCCGTGCCCGTGGGAGTAGTAGCCCGAGGCGTAGTGGACGCGGCGGGCGTAGATGGTGCGCTCGGCGGGCGCGCCGGGTGCGTCGGCGCCGGTGTCGGCTGCGCCGGCCTCGACGCCTGGGGTGCCGCCGTCGCCGTCGGTGTCGCGCCGCCCCGAGACCGCGGTGACCGCGTAGAGGTTCAGGTCCGTGCGCCAGTCGGAGTTCCTGATCCACGAGCCCGTGTGCAGCCGCTCGAGCGCCCCGCACTCGCGGGCGGCGTCGCGGATGTACTCCTTGATGTCCTCGCCGCGGCCGAGCGTGCCCTTGTGCGGCCAGGGCTTGAAGGGGAAGGCGAAGGTCGCCATGTCCGAGTCCGAGCGGATGCCCGGGTAGCGGAAGGTGTGCCAGGTCCCGCCGAGGTCGGAGTGGACGTCGTGGATCTCCCAGTCCCAGTCGGGGAAGTTCTCCGCGACATGGTGGGCCATGTCGATCCCGGAGAGCCCCGCGCCGACGATGAGCAGGTCGAGCGGGCGGTCGATGGTTCCGGTGTCGGTTCCCGTGGTGGTTCCCATGCCCGGAGTGTAATGAACGTTGGTGGGCAATATCAGTGTTTCGGGGTGGGAACCGCCGACGGCGACCGCCGGGACGTCGGAAATTGGCGGGTGGCTGAACGCGCGCCCGCCGCACCCGCGCCCGGGGGTGGCGGGGGAGTGGAATTCCCCTGTCAGTGACCTGTGTTATATGGTCTCTCCCTAAGTGGGATAGAAATCCCATGCATTGAGAACTGTGGGTGGGCGACACCCCGACCGAGGTGCCGCCCCGCGCACCACCACACACCGAAAGGCCAGCGCAATGAGCACAGCCCTGACGCGCCCCGGCGCAGACGGCGAACCGGCGGAGACCGGCGCGCCCCAGCCGCCCGAGGGCCACGAACTGATCCGCAACGAAAAGACCGGCCGCATCGTGGGCGTGCGGCGCCCCGCCGGCTTCTCCGTGACCGCCCGCGTCACGCTCATGGTCATCGCCATCCTCGCCGCCGTGGCCTGGGGCGTGCTCGCCTTCTCCCGCGGCGAGCAGGTCAACTCCGTGTGGCTGGTCGCCGCCGCGGTCGGGTCCTACATCATCGGCTACACCCTCTACGCGCGCCTGATCGAGTACAAGGTGGTCAAGCCGAACGACGCGCGCGCCACCCCGGCCGAGTACGCCGCCGACGGCAACGACTTCACGCCCACCGACCGCCGTGTCCTCTTCGGCCACCACTTCGCCGCCATCGCCGGCGCCGGGCCCCTGGTCGGCCCCGTCATGGCCGCCCAGATGGGCTACCTGCCCTCCACGCTGTGGATCGTCATCGGCGTCATCCTCGCCGGCGCCGTCCAGGACTACATGGTGCTGTGGGTCTCCACCCGCCGCCGCGGCCGCTCGCTCGGCCAGATGGTCCGCGACGAGATGGGCACCGTCGGCGGCGCGGCCGGCATCCTCGCCGTCATGACGATCATGCTGATCCTCATCGCCGTGCTCGCCCTGATCGTCGTCAACGCCCTGGCCGACAGCCCCTGGGGTGTCTTCTCCATCGCGATGACCATCCCGATCGCGATCTTCATGGGCGTCTACATGCGCTACCTGCGTCCGGGCCGGGTCGTCGAGGTCTCCGCCATCGGCGTCGTGCTGCTGCTGGCCGCCATCGTCGCCGGCGGCTGGGTCGCCGAGACCACCTGGGGCGCCGAGATCTTCACCCTCTCCAAGGTCGCCCTGGCCTGGTGCCTGATCATCTACGGCTGCGTGGCCGCCCTGCTGCCCGTCTGGCTGCTGCTGGCCCCGCGCGACTACCTGTCGACCTTCATGAAGATCGGCGTCATCGCGCTGCTGGCCGTCGGCATCGTCATCGTCGCGCCCAAGATCGAGATGCCCGCCGTGACCCACTTCGCCACCGAGGGCAACGGGCCGGTCTTCTCCGGCGACCTCTTCCCGTTCCTGTTCATCACCATCGCCTGCGGCGCGCTCTCCGGCTTCCACTCCCTGATCTCCTCGGGCACCACCCCGAAGCTGATGGAGAAGGAGTCCCACATGCGCATGCTCGGCTACGGCGGCATGCTCATGGAGTCCTTCGTCGCCCTGATGGCCCTGGTCACCGCCGTGATCCTGGACCGCCACCTCTACTTCGTGATGAACGCCCCGGCCGCCCTGACCGGCGGCGAGGCCGCCACCGCGGCCCAGTGGGTCAACAGCATCGGGCTTCCCGGCGACAACCTGAGCGCCGAGGAGATCACCGCCGCGGCCAACGCGATCGGCGAGGAGTCCATCGTCTCGCGCACCGGCGGCGCGCCCACCCTGGCCTTCGGCATGTCCGAGGTGCTCACCGACGTCTTCGGCAACGACTCGCTGCAGGCCTTCTGGTACCACTTCGCGATCATGTTCGAGGCGCTGTTCATCCTGACCACCGTCGACGCCGGCACCCGCGTCGCCCGCTTCATGATGACCGACTCGCTGTCCAACATCCCGGGCCTGCAGAAGTTTGGCGACCCGGAGTGGACCCCGGGCCACTGGATCGGCACGATCGTCACCTGCGGCATCTGGGGCGCGATCCTGCTG
The DNA here is from genome assembly GCF_001941485.1 of Corynebacterium frankenforstense DSM 45800. NCBI lineage: Bacteria > Bacillati > Actinomycetota > Actinomycetes > Mycobacteriales > Corynebacteriaceae > Corynebacterium > Corynebacterium frankenforstense. Next base: position 607,598 of record NZ_CP009247.1, read on the forward strand.
ATGGGCGTCACCGACCCGCTCGGCGGCATCAACGTCCTCTTCCCGCTGTTCGGCATCGCCAACCAGCTGCTCGCCGCCATCGCCCTGGCCCTGGTGCTGGTCGTGGTGGTCAAGAAGGGCCTGTACAAGTGGGCCTGGATCCCGGGGCTGCCGCTGGCGTGGGACCTGATCATCACCATGTACGCCTCCTGGCAGAAGATCTTCCACTCCGACCCGGCCATCGGCTTCTGGGCGCAGCACGCCAACTACAAGGAGGCGCTGAACTCCGGGGCGCAGTCCTTCGGGGCGGCCGAGACCCCCGAGGAGATTTCCGACGTCGTGCGCAATACCGCCGTACAGGGTTCCCTGTCGATCCTGTTCGCCGTGCTGGTGCTCATCGTCATGGGCGCGGCCGCCGTGGCCTGCGTCAAGGCCGTGCGCGCCCGGGCGGCCGGCCTCGAGGTCCAGTCCAGCGAGGAGCCCGACCACCCGTCGAACTTCTTCGCCCCGCACGGGATGCTGGCGACCAGGCTGGACAAGCAGATCGAGGCCTACCAGGGCTCCGACGAGCTGACCGTCGCCGGCGGCGGCGAGGCCGGCGAGCACGAGGTGCGCGCGGGTGCCGCCGGCGCGGACGTCGCAGCCGCGCCGGAGGGGGCGCGATGACCGCCGCCGTCCGCCCGACCACGATTGCCGACGCCGCGCCCGGTGCGCGGGGCGGTTCCCCTGCGGCGTGCGCCCTGACCCGCGCCTGGCGGGCGACCTGCTCGGCGGTGCGCTCGGTGGGCTGGTACCTCGGCGAGCTGATGGGCGACCACGACTACGCGAAGTACGTCGCGCACCTTCGGGCCCACCACCCCGACCGCGAGGTGCCCACGGAGAAGGAGTTCTGGCGCGCCCGCTGGGCCGCCCAGGACGCCAACCCGGGCGCGCGCTGCTGCTGACCCCGAAAAAGAAAGGACCGCCCGGCCGGAGCCGGGCGGTCCTTGCTGCGCCTGCCCGCGACGCCGGGCAGGGGGAGCCGCATTCACGCGGGCGCGGGGAACCGCACGCACGCAGGCACGCAGGGTGCCGCGCCCACGCGGCGCAGACGCCGCACGCACGCAGGCCCGTGGACCCGCGCGACGTCGGCAATCGCGCCGCGGCACCGGGGCACCGCCGCAGCGGCGGCGCCCACGGGAACCGCGCTACTTGTCGGAGAGCGCGTCGAGCACCGCGTTGAACGCCTCGGAGGGGCGCATGACCGCGGAGGCCTTCTCGTCCTCGGGCAGGAAGTAGCCGCCGAGGTCGACCTCGGTGCCCTGGTTGTCGATCAGGTCCTTGTCGACCTGCTCGGCGACCTCGCCCAGCTTCTCGGCCAGCGGGGTGAAGTACTCCTTCATCTCCGCGTCGTCGTCCTGGGCGGCCAGCGCGTCGACCCAGAACTTGGCCAGCCAGAAGTGCGAGCCGCGGTTGTCGATCTCGCCGACCTTGCGCGACGGCGACTTGCCCTCGGCCAGCACCTTCTCGGTGGCCTTGTCCAGGGCGTCGGCCAGCACGCCGGCCTTGGCGTTGTCGTTCTTGCGCTGCTCGTGGCGGTAGGACTCGGCCAGGGCCAGGAACTCACCCAGGGAGTCCCAGCGCAGGTGGTTCTCCTCGAGGACCTGCTGGACGTGCTTCGGGGCGGAGCCGCCCGCACCGGTCTCGAAGAGGCCGCCGCCGGCCATCAGCGGGACCACGGAGAGCATCTTCGCGGAGGTGCCCAGCTCGAGGATCGGGAAGAGGTCGGTGTTGTAGTCACGCAGCACGTTGCCGGTCACCGAGATGGTGTCCTCGCCGCGGCGGATGCGCTCCACCGACAGCTTGGTCGCGGCGACCGGGTCGAGGATCTCGATGTCCAGGCCCTCGGTGTCCAGCTCGCCGAGGTACTTCTCCACCAGCGACTTGATGGTGCGGTCGTGGCCGCGCTCCGGGTCCAGCCAGAAGACGGCCTTCATGCCGGACTCGCGGGCGCGGTCGACGGCCAGCTTGACCCAGTCGCGGATCGGCTCGTCCTTGGTCTGGCAGGCGCGCCAGATGTCGTTCTCGGAGACCTCGTGCTCGAGCAGGGCCTCGCCGGCCTCGTCGACGACGCGCACGGTGCCGTCAGCCGGGATGACGAAGGTCTTGTCGTGGGAGCCGTACTCCTCGGCCTTGCGGGCCATCAGGCCGACGTTGGGCACGGTGCCCATGGTGGTCGGGTCGAAGGCGCCGTTTTCCTTGCAGTCGTCGATGACGGTCTGGTAGACGCCGGCGTAGGAGGAGTCCGGGATGACGGCCAGGGTGTCCTGGGTCTCGTCGTTCTTGTTCCACATCTGCCCGGAGGTGCGGATCATCGCAGGCATGGAGGCGTCGATGATCACGTCGCTGGGCACGTGCAGGTTGGTGATGCCCTTGTGGGAGTTGACCATGGCCAGGTCCGGGCCCTCGGCGAGCGCCTTGTCGAAGGCGGCCTTGATCTCCTCGCCGCCGTCGAGCTCGTCGAGGCCGCTGAGGATGGCGGCCAGGCCGGACTCGCCGTTGAGGCCGGCGGCCATGAGCTTGTCGCCGTAGGCGTCGAAGACGTCCTTGAAGTAGGCGCGTACCACGTGGCCGAAGATGACCGGGTCGGAGACCTTCATCATGGTGGCCTTCAGGTGCGCGGAGAAGAGCACGCCCTGCTCCTTGGCGCGGGCGACCTGCTCGGCCAGGAAGTTGTCGAGGGCCTCGGCGGACATGAAGGTCGCGTCGACGACCTCGCCGTCCTCGACCTTGAGGTCGTCCTTGAGCACCGTCTCGGTGCCGTCGGCGGCGGTGTGCACGATCTTGAGGGTCTGGGCCTTGTCGACGATCACGGACTCCTCGTTGTGTCGGAAGTCGTCGGCGTCCATGGTGGCGACATTGGTCTTGGAGTCCTTCGACCACTCACCCATGGAGTGCGGGTGGGAGCGCACGAAGTTCTTCACCGCGACCGGGGCGCGGCGGTCGGAGTTGCCCTCGCGCAGCACCGGGTTGACGGCGGAGCCCTTGACGGCGTCGTAGCGGGCGCGGGCGTCCTTCTCCTCGTCGGTCTCCGGGTTCTCCGGGTAGCCCGGGATGTCGTAGCCGTCGGCCTGCAGCTCGGCGATGGCGCGCTTGAGCTGCGGCAGGGAGGCCGAGATGTTCGGCAGCTTGATGATGTTGGCCTCGGGCTTCTTCGTCAGCTCGCCCAGCTCGGCGAGGGCGTCGTCGACGCGCTGCTCCTCGGTGAGCCGGTCCGGGAACTGGGCGAGGATGCGGCCGGCCAGGGAGATGTCGCGGGTCTCGACGTCGATTCCGGCGGTCGAGGAGAACGCCTCGACAATCGGCTTAAAGGAATAGGTCGCCAGCAGCGGCGCCTCGTCCGTGCGGGTCCAGATGATCGTGGCCACAGTCTCTCCTTCACTGATTGATACTCTTAGACACTTCAACCGACCAGGTTAGCGCCCGACCCCCGAGAGTGCCGTCCGTGGTTAACCCCGCATCGCCACCCCCGTGCGCCAGTACCCCATGAAAGCCACGCGCGAGCGGTCCACCCCCGCCTCGCGCACGAGCAGCCGACGCACGGATTTGACCAGCCCAGACTCGCCGGCCACCCACCAGTACGTCGCCTCGACGTCCGCGGTGTCGTCTGCGGCGTCGTCGGCGGCGGCCGCCCCGGGCACCGCCCACGGCAGCCCGTCGGCGGTCTCGGGCAGCTCCGTGGGGCACCCCCGATTGACGACGTCGCGCTCCCCGCCGTCTGCGTGTCCCGCGCCGTCGGCGCGGAGCAGCGCCCGCAGCGCGGGCAGCACCTGCGCGCCCGGGGCCTCGCCGGGGCGGCGCGGCAGCCAGTGCACCGCGGCGCCGGGGCCGTGCGCGATGCCCGGGGCCGTGCCCGGGCCGGGCAGCTCGAGCAGCGCGGTGAGCCGTGGGGCCGGCCCATCGGGGGTGCTGTGGGCGCCCCGGGTGCGCTGGGCGAGGTCCTCGAGGATGCGGGCGACGGCCGGGGCCGCGGTCTCGTCGCCGACGAGCACGATGCTCCGGGCGGCGCCGGGGGCGAACTCGACGCCCTCGTCGCGGGCCACCCCGCGGCGGGGGAGCACCAGCAGCACCTCGTCGCCGGGGCGGGCGTGCAGCGCCCAGCGCAGCGCCGGGCCGGTCTCGGCGTGCCCACCGTGTCCGGCGTTCCCGCCGTGGACGACGAAGTCGACGGTCAACCGGGTGTGCTCGCCGTTCCCGGAGAGCTCGCGGATCGAGTAGGTGCGCATGAAGCCGCGTTCCTCGGCGGGCTCGGCGAGCCAGGCGTGGTACCAGTCGGCGTCGTCGGCGATCGCGGGCAGGCCCCGCGGGCCGGGCACGATGATCTTGATGCGGCGGTCGAGATGCCGGGTCAGCCCCGTGCCCGTGTCGGGGACCCCGCCGGCGCGCCCGAGCTCGGGGCCGGCGAAGACCACCCGGAGAAAGGCCGCGGCCGGGCGGGTGACCTCGGCGACGCGGGCGCGGACGAGGGTGAAGGGTGCGGCGGTCACCGGGCGGCCCCCTTCCGGGCGCCGTGCGGGCCGCCCAGACCGCGGGGGCTGACCAGCGGGGTGCCGCTGACCGGGTCGACGAGCACCTCCGAGTCGATGCCGAAGACGTCCCGCAGGGTCCCGGGGGTCAGCACCTCGTCCGGGGTGCCGGTGGCCACGACGGATCCGGCGCGCATGGCCACGAGGTGGTCGGAGTAGCGGCCGGCCATGTTCATGTCGTGCAGGACCATGACGACGGTGGTGCCGCGTCGGCGGTTGTGCTCGGCCATCAGGTCGAGGACCTCGAGTTGGTTGGCCACGTCGAGGAAGGTCGTCGGCTCGTCGAGCAGCAGGATGTCGGTCTCCTGGGCGATGGCCATGGCGATCCAGACGCGCTGGCGCTGGCCGCCGGAGAGCTCGTCGACGCAGCGGTCGGCCAGCTCGGTGGTGCCCGTGTCCGCCAGGGCCGCGGCGACGACCTCGTGGTCGCGGCGGGTCCAGCGGCCGAAGAGACCCTGGTGCGGGGAACGGCCGCGGCCGACGAGATCGGCGACGGTGATGCCCTCCGGCGCGACGGGTTGCTGGGGCAGCAGCCCGAGGACCCGCGCGAGCGGCTTCGGCCGGTGCTGCGCCAGCGGCACCCCGTCGAGGGCCACCGTGCCCGCCTGCGGGGCGAGCAGCCGGGACAGGGCGCGCAGGAGCGTGGACTTCCCGCAGCCGTTCGGGCCGATGATGCTGGTCACCTTCCCGTCGGGGATGACCACGTCCAGGTCCCGGGCCACGGTGTGCTCGCCGTAGGCCAGCGTCACCCCGGTCGCGCGCAGGTCATGGCTCCGGCGCCCGGCGGCGGCGCCGGATGCGCCGTCGCGTGCGGCAGGTCGTCGGTTCTCGGTCACAGTGCGGCCCCCGATCGGTTGGTGCGGATGAGCAGGTACAGCAGGTAGGGCGCGCCCAGCACGCCGGTGATCACGCCGGCGGGGTAGCGGGTGCCCAGGAAATACTGGCCGGCCAGGTCGGCGGCGAGGACGAGGACGGCCCCGACCAGTGCGGCCGGCAAGACGTGGGTGTCCGCCGGGCCGATCAGGCGGACCGCGACGGGACCGGCCATGAAGGCGACGAAGGCGATCGGCCCGCAGGCCGAGGTGGCCACGGCGATCAGTGCGACCGCGGCGACGATCACCGTCAGCCGCGCCGCGCCGGTGCGCACGCCGAGGGCCGACGCGGCGTCGTCACCCAGGCGCAGCACGGCCAGCCGGTGGTTGCCGGCCAGCAGGACCGGCGCGGCGAGCACGCAGGCCACGGCGACGGGGACGGTGCGCTCCCAGGTGGCGCCGTTGAGCGAGCCGGTCAGCCAGCGCGTGGCCGTGGGCAGGTCCCAGGCCGCGGCCCGGGAGAGCATGTAGGTCACCACCGACTGCAGGATCGCGGCGACGCCGATGCCGATGAGGATCAGCCGCGTGCCCGCGAACCCGCCGGCAGACGAGAGCAGGTAGATCACGACCGCCGTGGCCAGGCCGCCGGCCAGCGCCCACAGGGAGACGGTGGTCTGCGAGAGGTGGAAGCCCAGGATGGCCACCACGCCCGCCGCCGAGGCGCCGGAGGAGATGCCGATGATGTCCGGGCTGGCCAGCTGGTTGCGCAGCATGGTCTGGAAGAGCACGCCGGAGGCGCCGAAGGCGGCCCCGGCGAGCAGCGCGAGCGTGGCCCGCGGCAGCCGCAGGTGGCCGACGGCGTACTTCGCCCCGCCGGAGCCCTGCCCGGTGAGCACGGCCAGTACCTCGCCCGGGCCGTAGAAGCGTTCGCCGATCATCAGCGAGGCGGCGAAGAGCACCGCGACGACGACCGCGAGCACAGCGGTGCGCCAGGCCCGGCCGCGCGCCCGGGCGGCGCGCTGGGCGCGCAGCGTCTCCGCGGCGGGGGAGAGGGTGTCGGAGTCGGTCACAGCGCACGTCCCTTCTGCCGGCGCACGATCCAGATGAAGAACGGTGCGCCGATGAGCGGGGTCAGGATGCCGACGGCGATCTCGTCGGGGCGGGCGACGACCCGCCCGACGGTGTCGGTGACGGTCAGCAGCAGGGCGCCGGCCAGCGCGGACAACGGCAGGAGCCAGCGGTGGTCCGTGCCGGAGAGCAGCCGGATGACGTGCGGGACGACCAGGCCGACGAAGCCGATCGGCCCGGTCAGCGCCGTGGCGACACCGCACAGGACGACGGCGCCGGCGGAGGAGACCAGGCGGGTGCGCCACACGCGCTCGCCCAGCCCCGAGGCGACGTCGTCACCCAACGCCAGCGCGTTCATCCCGCGCGCGCACGCCCAGCACAGCACCGCGCCGAACACGAGCGGCACGGCGGCCAGACGCAGGTCGGCCCACTGGGCGCCGCCCACGCCACCGATCTGCCAGAACCGGAACTGGTCCATGGCCTGGGCGCGCGGCAGCACGACGGCGGAGACCAAGGAGGAGGCGGCCGCCGTGGTCGCCGCCCCGGCCAGCGCGAGCTTGAGCGGGGTCGCCCCGCCCCGGCCGAGCGAGCCGACCGCGTAGACGAAGACTGCGGCGACCGCGGCGCCGAGGACGGCCAGCAGCATGGTGGTGCGGGAGTCGGAGACGCCGAGGAAGGCGATGCCGCAGACGACCGCCAGGGACGCGCCTGAGAGCACCCCGAAGATGCCCGGGTCCGCCAGCGGGTTGCGGGTGACGGCCTGCATCGTGGTCCCGGCGGTCGCCAGCGCCGCACCGGCGACCAGGGCCAGCACCGTGCGCGGGAGGCGCACCGCGGCGGCGGCCTGGTCGGTGGTCTCCCGGGCGCCGCCGAGGGCCGCGAACGCGTCGGCGACCCCGATGTCGCGCACGCCGAACATGACGGACGCCGCCGTGGCCGCCACGAGGGCGACGACCAGGGCGGCGGTGAGTCGGAGGCGCACCTACTTCAGGGCCTCGTCGATGTGGTCCAGGTACTTGCCCAGGCCCCAGGACAGGCCGAGCGGCGACGGGTTGGCCGCCGCGGCGACCGGACCGTTGCCCAGGAAGGTCACGTGGCCCTCGCGGATGGCGGGGATGCGCCCCAGCAGCGGGTCGGCCTGCATCTTCTTCAGCTGCGCCTCGTTCTCGGCGGGGTCGTCGGAGCCGTAGGAGACGAAGGCGTCGACGTCGTCGAAGACCTCCGGGTTCTCGGCGGAGACCTCGGACCAGAACATCTCGGGGTCCTGGGACTCCTTCTCGACGATCTCGGGCACGCCGAAGCCGGCGTCCTTGAGGAAGCCGCCGCGCGGGTCGTTGAGGTTGTAGAAGCCGACCTTGCTGGAGTCGGACTCGCCGCCGAAGGAGGTGAACAGGACCTTCTTGCCCTTCAGCTCGGGGCGCTTGGCCATCTCGTCGGAGACCAGCTTGTGCAGGTCCTCGATGAGCTGCTCGCCCTCGTCCTCCTTGCCGATGGCCTTGGCGTCCGAGCGGATCATCTCGTCGAGCGAGGTCATCCAGGGCTTGCCGGGGTAGGCCACGGTCGGGGCGATCGCGCTGAGCTGGTCGTAGTCCTCCTGGGAGATGCCCGAGGACGCGCCGAGGATGACGTCGGGGTCGGTCTCGGCGACCTTCTCGAAGGGGATGGAGTCCGTCTCGTCGAAGAGCTCCGGGGTCTCGCCGCCGAGTTCCTGCAGTTTGTCGGAGACCCAGGGCAGCAGGCCGTCGCCGTCGTCGTCGCCGAAGTCGGCCTTGGGCATGCCCACGGGGACCACGCCGAGAGCCAGCGGGACCTCCTGGTTGCTCCAGCCGACGGTGGCGACGCGCTCGGGCGTGCCCTGGATCTCGGCGGTGCCGAGGGCGTGCTCGACGGTGATCGTCTCACCGGAGGCGGCGGCCGTGGAGTCCTCGGAGCCGTCGGACGAGCAGGCCGTGAGCGTCACGGCGGCGGCGACTGCGGTCAGCGCGGCGACGCCTGCGCGGAGGGGGCGGCGGAAATGCACGGTGGTCTTCCTTCCCGGTCCCCGGCGGAGGCCGGGGAATTTAGTCTTAGGTAACCGTTACCTATCCGCAGAATTCTATTGCATGCGGGCTGCAGGGAGCAAGCACAGGCTGCGCGGGGCGGACGTCCGCCGCCGTCGTGTGCCGCACCGCGCCGTCGCGGCGCGGCGTCGACCATGTCACTGCGCGACTGTCTGGCTGGGCGGGCCGGGAGAGCGCGGTGTAGCCTGCCCCGGTGACTTTCCGCACCATCAAGCCCGTCAGCCTGCCCGCGCGGCGCCCGCGCCCGCGGCAGACCGAGATCTCCGAGCCGCGCCGGATCATCGTCATGCTGGCGATGGCGGTCGGTGCCTTCGCCATCGGCACCACCGAGTTCGTCACGATGGGTCTGCTCAGCCTCATCGCCGAGGACTTCGGGGTCACCGAGGACGTCGCCGGGCGCATCATCTCCGCCTACGCCCTCGGCGTGGTCATCGGCGCGCCGGGCATCGCCGCGCTGACCGGCCGCCTGCCGCGGCGCCGCCTGCTGCTCCTGCTGACCTTCGGCCTGGTGCTGGGCAACCTGTTGACCGTGCTCGCCGCGGTCACCGGCTCGCTGTGGGTGCTCATGGCCGCCCGTGTGATCTCCGGGCTGCCGCACGGCGCCTACTTCTCGGTCGCCGGGCTCTCGGCGGCCTCGATGGCCCCGCCCGGTCAGCGCGGCCAGGCCATCGCCTTCGTCGGAATGGGCCTGTCGGTGGCCACCGTCGTCGGCGTCCCCGCGGCCCAGGCCCTCGGTCAGCTCGCCGGCTGGCCCGCCGCCTACGCGCTGGTGGTCGCGCTCTTCCTCATCTGCCTGGTCGCCCTGTGGTTCCTCATGCCGCACATGACGCAGATGAAGGCCACCGGCTTCCGCACCGAGCTCTCCGCGCTGACCAAGAGCCAGGTCTGGCTGACCGTGGCGATGGGCACCGTCGGCTTCGGCGGCATGTTCTCCGTCTACACCTACATCTCCTGGACCATGGTCGACCGCGCCGGCCTCGATCCGGCCTGGATGCCCGCGGTGCTCATGTGCTACGGCGTCGGCTCCGTGGTCGGCAACTGGTTCGGCGGGCGCATCGCGGACCGCAACCTCGAGTTCGGCATCCTGTTCTCGCTGATCATGATCGCCGTGGTGCTCGTCTGCTTCTACTTCTCCTCGACGAACATCATCCTGGGCTCGATCAACTTCGGCCTCGTCTCCTTCTTCGGCTCCACGCTCATCCCGAGCCTGCAGATCCGCCTGATGGACGTCGCCGGCGACGCCCAGACGCTGGCCGCCGCCCTCAACCAGTCCGCCCTGAACCTGGCCAACGCCCTCGGCGCGGCCCTGGGCGGCGCGGTCATCGCCGCCGGCCACGGCTACGCGGCCCCCGCCTTCGCCGGCGCCGGCCTGGCCGCCGCCGCCATCCTCGTCTGGATCCCGGCCTTCCTCCTGCGCCGCCGCAGCCTCGCCGCGGCGTGAGCCGCGCGCCCACGCGCCGACGCGGAAGGGGAGCGCACACGGGCGCGACGCGACGTCGGCAAGCACGCGGGCGCGGACTGATAGGCCCGGAACGGGAATTCCGACCGCGCCCGATAGGATCGTGCGCATGAGCCTGACCGTCACCTCCGTCAACGTCAACGGCATCCGCGCCGCCACCAAGAAGCGCAACGAGGCCAACCTCGGCCTCGTCGACTGGCTGCACCGCACCGACCCCGACGTCGTGCTGATGCAGGAGGTGCGCGCCACCGTCGAGCAGGCCGAGAAGGCGCTCGCCGGCGCCCTCGAGGAGGGCTGGCACCTCCTTGTCGCCCCGGCCGCCGCCAAGGGCCGCGCCGGCGTGGGCATCCTGTCGAAGAAGGAGCTCACCGACGTCGAGATCGGCTTCGGCAGCTTCACCGACGCCGGGCGCTGGCTCGAGGGCACCTACGAGGCCGACTTCGGCCCGGTGCGCCTGGCCAGCCTCTACCTGCCCTCCGGTTCCGAGGACACACCGAAGCAGGACGAGAAGTACCGCTTCCTCGACGAGTTCACCGACATCCTCGCCGAGCGGGCGCGCACCTACCCGCGGATGGTCATCTGCGGCGACTGGAACATCTGCCACCGCCGCGAGGACCTGAAGAACTGGAAGGGCAACCTGAAGAAGTCCGGCTTCCTGCCCGACGAGCGCCGCTTCATGGACTCCGTCTTCGGCGCCTTCCCGGAGGACGCCGCGCAGACCGCGGACGTCGCCGAGGTCGGCACCTTCTCCGGGGCCGTCGAGTACGCCGGCGGCCCGGTGCGTGAGCCGGCCGCCGAGCCCGCCTGGTTCGACGTCACCCGCCGCCTCAACCCCGAGGGGCCCGGCCCCTACACCTGGTGGACCTACCGCGGCCAGGCGTTCAACAACGACGCCGGGTGGCGCATCGACTACCAGGCCGCCACCGCCGAGATGCTCGAGCGTGCCGAGTCCGTGCACGTGGACAAGGCGGAGAGCGTCGAGATGCGCTGGTCCGACCACTCGCCGCTGACCGTCAACTACCGCTGATGCTGCTCTCGATCACCTACATCATCGGCATCACCGCCGAGGCGATGACCGCGGCCCTGGCCGCGGGCCGGCAGCGCTTCGACCTCTTCGGCGTGCTCGTGCTCGCCTGTGTGACGGCCTTCGGCGGGGGAGTGGTCCGCGACCTCCTGCTCGACCACTACCCGCTGATCTGGGTGGAGAACCCCGTCTACCTGGTCATCGTGCTCGTCGCCGCCCTGGTGACCGTCTCGCTGTCCTTCCTGGCGAAGTACTTCAGCACGGTCTTCCTCGTCGCCGACGCCGTGGGCCTGTGCGCCTTCTCCGTGCTGGGCACCCGCATCGCCCTCGAGCTCGGCCACGGCTTCCTCATCGCCACGGTCGCCTCGGTGGCCACCGGCGTGTTCGGCGGCGTGTTGCGCGACCTGTTCTCCGACCGCGTCCCGCTGGTCTTCCAAAAGGACCTCTACGCCTCGATCAGCGTCGGCATCACGGTGGTCTACCTGGGTCTGGACTGGGTGGGCCTCGAGGAGAACTGGATCATCCTGCTGACCCTCTCGCTCGGAATCGCCGGGCGCCTGGCCGCGCTGCACTGGAACATCTCGCTGCCCGTCTTCGAGTACCTCGGCGACGAACAGCAGATGGACCCGCGCCTGTACCGCGGGTTGCGCGGCGCCTACCGGGTGACCGGCGTGCGCCGTGCCCGGCTCGCTCTACGACGTCGCGGTGTGCACCCGCCCAAGCGCCCGCGCCCGCCGAAGATCCTGCGCCGGCGCCGCCCCGGCGGCTCCGGCCCGGGGGCGAAGGGCGCGTCCGGCGGCGAGTAGGGCCGGGCGCGGCGCCCGGCGAAGTGGGCGCCGCTGCGCCGGGCGGAGAGCGCCCGGCGGGGTGGCTGCCGCTGCGCCGGGCGGAGAGCGCCTGCCGGGGTGGGCGCGCCGGTCCGACCGGGCGGGGGTGGATGCGTCGGGGCGCACGCGAAGTGTGGGCCCGGGTGGGGTACCCTGTGCATTCGGACCTATCAAACCAGCAAGAATGCAGGGTGAATTTCTATGATTCTCGCGATCATCTGCCTCGTCCTCGGCATCGTCATCGGTGCGGCCTCCATCTGGGCGATCGGGGCCGCCAGCTTCACCGTCCTGGGCATCCTCGCCGGGCTGGGCCTGGCCGTCGGCGGCGCGCTGATCGTCGCCGCCTGGGCCCTGACCGCCGACCGCATCAGCCCCACCTCCCGCAAGCTGTAGGAGACCTGTGGCGCTAGACTGAATCGCCATGAACAAGCAAGCCTCCTCACAGCGCGTCCTGTCCGGCATCCAGCCGACGGCCGATTCCTACCACCTGGGTAACTACCTGGGGGCCCTCAAGCAGTGGATCGAGCTGCAGGACGACTACGAGGCGTTCTACTTCATCCCGGACCTGCACGCGATCACCGTCGACCAGGACCCGGAGGAGCTGCGCCGGCGCACCGTCGCCGGCGTGGCCCAGCTGCTGGCGCTCGGCATCGACCCCGAGCGCTCCACCCTCTTCGTCCAGTCCCACGTCCCGGCGCACGCCGAGCTGGCGTGGGTGCTGACCTGCCTGACCGGCTTCGGCGAGGCCAGCCGCATGACGCAGTTCAAGGACAAGTCGGCCCGCCACGGCGCCGACCGCACCTCCGCGGGCCTCTTCGCCTACCCGATGCTCATGGCGGCGGACATCCTCCTCTACCGCCCCGAGCTCGTGCCCGTCGGCGAGGACCAGCGCCAGCACCTCGAGCTGACCCGTAACCTCGCCGAGCGCTTCAACAACCGCTTCGGCGAGACCTTCGTCATGCCCGAGGGCTTCATTCCTAAGGGCGCGGCCAAGATCTACGACCTGCAGGACCCCACGGCCAAGATGTCCAAGTCCGGGCCGAACCCCAAGGGCCTGATCAACCTGCTCGACGACCCGAAGGTCTCGGCCAAGAAGATCCGCTCCGCGGTCACCGACGACGGCGACGAGATCACCTACGACCCGGCCACCAAGCCGGGCGTGTCCAACCTGCTGGTCATCCAGTCGGCCCTGAGCGGGACCCCGATCGAGGACCTGGTGGCCGGCTACACCGCCTCCGGCGCGCGTTACGGCCAGCTCAAGGTCGACACCGCTGACGCCCTCGAGGCGTTCACCACCCCGCTGAAGGCCCGCTACGAGGAGTACGTCTCCGACCCGGCCGAGATCGAGCGGATCCTGGCCCGCGGCGCCGAGCGCGCCAACGAGCTGGCCGACCCGCTGGTCGCCGAGGTCTACGAGAAGATGGGATTCCTCGTCCCGGCCCACAGGAAGGCCCACTGAGCCTTAAACTGGCCGGGCGGAGTCATTCGCCCCGGCGCATCCGCCGGTACTGAACCGGCGGGCGCCGCGCGCCGAGCGCCCGCCCACGCCGAACCCCGCCCCACACGCACCGAACCGCCAAGGAGCACACGATGGCCGCGACCGTCACCGACAGCGACGAGAAGAGGACCGACGTCTACGGCATCGAGCGGTCCACCGCCGACGAACCGGGCATGGTGGACAAGCTGCGCCGCAAGTGGGGCTGGTTCGACCACGTGATGCGCATGCAGGAGCGCTACGCCTCCTTCGGCGGCAACCAGTACTCCGCGGGCATCACCTACTTCTCCGTGCTGGCGATCTTCCCGCTGCTCATGCTCGTCTTCGCCGGCGCCGGTTTCGTGCTGGCCAACAACCCGGACCAGTTGGAGTCCCTCCAGGACTCGGTCACCGGCAGCCTCGAGGGCGAGATGGGCGAGATGATCAGCGGGGTCATCGAGACCGCCGTCGCCCAGCGCGGCGTCATCGCCGGCATCGGTGGTCTGACCGCCCTGTGGTCCGGCCTCGGGTGGATGGACAACCTGCGCTACGGCGTGTCCAAGATGTGGCGCCTGGACCCGACCGACGGCAACTTCGCCGTCAAGAAGGCCATGGACCTCGTCGGCCTGATCGGCCTGCTGCTCGCCTTTGGCGTCGCCTTCGGTGTCACCGCCGTCGGCTCCTCCGGCCTGACCGCCCGCCTGATCGAGATGGTCGGCCTGGACCACGTGCCCGGCATCCAGTACGTCACCTGGCTGCTGGCCGTCCTCATCGGTGTCGCGGCCAACTTCCTGGTCATGCTCTGGATCGTGATGTACCTGCCGCGCACCCGCGTGCCGCGCCGCTCCGGCCTGCAGGCCGCGCTGATCGGCGCGGTCGCCTTCGAGGTCATCAAGCAGCTCGGTTCGGTCTTCGCCTCCAACGCGCTGAACAACCCGGCCGGTGCCGCCTTCGGCCCGATCATCGGTCTGATGGTCATGATGTACCTGGTCTGGCGCGTGGTGCTCTACGTCTCCGCGTGGGCCGCCACCACCGAGGAGTCGCTGCGCCTGGTCAAGCTGCCGGCGCCCGAGCCGGCCGTGATCCGCGTGCGCAACGAGGTCCGCCCGGAGACGGTCTCCACCCCGACCGCCGTGGGTGTGGGCGCCGCCGTCGGCGCGGCCGCCACCGCGCTGGCGACCCTGCTGCGCCGCCGCTGAGCGGGGGCGCTCAGCGAACGACAAAAAAGGGGCGGGGCCTGATCGGTCCCGCCCTTCTCCCATGCCTCGCCCCGGCCGGTTCGGCCGCGCCGCGAGGCGCGGCCCGCTCAGCGCCGCCGGCGGGTGAGCCAGACACCCAGGCCTGCGGCGAGGACCACGGCGGCCACCACGCCGGCGCCGACCCAGGTGCCGCGCCCGGCCCACATGCCGGCCTGCGCGGTCCGCCCGCCCGTGGCGTCGTCGGCCTCGGGGGCGGTCGTCGCCCCGGCGCCGACCTCTCCGGTGGTCTCGGCCAGCGAGTCGACCTTCTCGCCGGCGGGCACCTCGTAGGCGGCGTGCAGGAAGCGCTGTGTCTGCTCCCACGCCCGGCCCTTGTCGATCGTGGTGTCCAGCACCACCGCCGCCAGGCGCCGCCCGTCGCGGTCGAGCGCGCCGACGAAGGTGTGGTGCGCGTCGTCGGTGTAGCCGGTCTTGCCGCCGATGCCGTCGGGGTCCTGCAGGAACAGCTGGTTGTCATTCCACAGCTGGTAGCCGTTCGACGGGTCGTCGTCGGTGAACGGATCTTCGTCGGGGGTGCCCGACTGTGCCGCGTCGTTGCCGCGTGCCGGGTCGGTCGCCCCCGGCTGCGCCGGTTGGGCCGGCTCGGTCGAGGCCTCCGCCGCGTCCGGGTCGTTGTCGTGGTGGCCGGGGAAGTTCACGTAGTCGGTGTCGACCATCTCCGCGAAGGTCGGGTTCTCCCAGGCGGCCCGGTACATCAGCGCCAGGTCGTGCGCGCTGGTCATCTGGCCCGGCTTGTCCAGGCCGGTGTAGTCGGCCACGTGCGTGTCGTGCGCGCCCAGGCGCTCGGCCAGCGCGTTGACCTTCTCCAGGGTGGCCTCCTCGCCGCCGAGGGCCTCGGCCAACGCCTGTGCGGCGTCGTTGCCGCTGTTGAGCAGCAGGCCGTAGAGCAGGTCGCGGGCGGTGTAGGTGCCCGTGGTGCCGATACCCGCCGAGGAGCCCTCCATGGTCGCGGCCTTCTCGCTGACCGGGACCTCGGCGTCCAGGTCGAGCTCGTCGATCGCGGTGAGCGCCAGCAGCACCTTGATGATGCTCGCCGGGCGGTAGCGCCCGTGCGGGTCCTTCTGGGCGATGACGTCGCCGGAGTCGATGTCGAAGACGATCCACGCCGCGGCCGTCTGCTCCTCGGGGACCTCGTAGCCGCGCGCGGCGGTGATCCCGCAGTCGGCGCCCTCGGCCGGCGGCGGGGGAGTGGGCGACTCCTCGCCGGGCGCGAGGCGCTCAGAGGTCGAGCGCGGCTCGGCGGGCACGAGGCTGTGCGGGCACGAGTCGGTGTCCGGGGCCTTGTCCCGCGGGGAGGGCACGAGGTTGCCCAGCGCGTCGGTGACCGGGGCGTCCGACTCCGTGTCGTGTGCATCCGACTCCGCTGCGGACTCCGGCGCGGGCTCCTGCGCCTGCTGGGCCAGAGCGGCGGGCGCACCCGCAGGGCTCAGCACCATCAGGGTGGCGGCGCCGAGGGCGACCGGGGCGAGCAGGGTGCGGCGGAACTCCCGCTGGGCGGGACGGGTCAGGCGGCTGTGCATTGGCTCATGGTAGAACGCGCCCCGGCGCGGGCCCGGGCGCACGCGCGGAGCGTTCCCCAAAACGGGCGCGGGCGCGACGTCGGAAATTGGTGCGCCCCACGGCGCGTATCAATCCATGTCTTTTTCGCATAAAAAGTATGTGATGTCCCGCCCGGGAGTAGTGTCCCCCGACAAGCGAGTATCGCAGATCACAAAAATAATCCGACGTGGTCTGGATCCACCGCGCACGGCACGACAAGACACGACGAAGGAGGAGAAGCCCCGTGGAGGATCTCACCTACCGCCTGCCCCAGGTCCGCAGCATCAAGCAGGGCCCGCCCGGACCCGAGACCGAGGAGCTCGCCCGGCGACGCCGCCGCCACGTGCCGCGCGCCGTCGCACCCACCCTGCCCGGCGCGGTGGTCGACGCCGACGGGGGAGTGCTCGTCGACGCCGACGGCAACTCCTTCATCGACTTCTCCTCCGGAATCGCCGTGACCTCGGCCGGCGCCTCCAACCCGGCCGTCGCCGAGGCCGTCGCGGAGGCCGCCCAGCACTTCACCCACACGTGCTACCTGGTCAGCCCCTACGAGAACTACGTCGAGGTCGCGGAGAAGCTCGGCGAGCTGACCCCCGGCGACCACGAGAAGCGCACCATGCTCTTCAGCACCGGCGCCGAGGCGATCGAGAACGCCGTCAAGATCGCCCGGGCCCACACCGGTCGGCGCGGCGTGGCCGTCCTCGACGGCGGCTTCCACGGGCGCACCAACCTCACCCTGGCGATGACCACCAAGCCGCGGCCCTACAAGAAGGACTTCGGGCCCTTCGCCGGCGACATCCACCGCGCGCCGATGTCGTATCCCGTCCGCGACGGGCTGACCGGCGAGGACGCCGCCGCGCGCACCATCGCCCACCTCGAGCGGACCTGCGAGCCCGGCGAGATCGCCTGCCTGGTCGCCGAGCCCGTCCAGGGCGAGGGCGGCTTCGTGGTGCCGGCCACCGGGTTCCTGCCCGCGCTCGCCGAGTGGTGCCGCGGGCACGGCATCGTCTTCGTCGCCGACGAGATCCAGGCCGGCATCGGGCGCACCGGCACCTGGTTCGCCACCGAGCACGAGGAGCTGGTGCCCGACCTCGTCTGCTCCGCCAAGGCGCTGGCCAACGGGCTGCCGCTGTCCGCCGTGACCGGGCGCGCGGAGATCATGGACGCCCCGGCCCCCGGATCGCTGGGCGGCACCTACGGCGGCAACCCCGTCGCCTGCGCCGCCGCCCTGGCCACCCTCGCCGAGATGGAGCGGATGAGCCTGCCTGCCCGCGCCCGCGAGATCGAGACCGTCGCCCGCGAGGAGCTCGACGCCCTCAACGGGCTCTCACGCGTCGCCGAGGTGCGCGGCCGCGGCGCCATGATCGCCGTCGAGCTCGTCGACGCGGCCGGCCGGCCCGACCCGCAGGCCGTCGCCGACGTCGCGGTGCGCTGCGCGCAGGCCGGCGTCCTCGTGCTCACCTGCGGCATCGACGGCAACGTCATCCGCCTGCTGCCGTCGCTGACCATCCCCGAGGACCTGCTACGCGACGGGCTGCGCCAGCTCGTCCGCGAGATCGTCGCCCTCGACCGGGCGCGCGCCCGGGCCGCCGCCGTGGCCGGGGTGGGCGCCGCCAGTGCGGCGAGCATCGCGGCCGGCGTGCCGGGGCCGGCCAACCCGCTGACCAACCCGGCCGGTCAGACCGGTGACGGGGCGGGCGCCGAGGCACGCAACGAGCCGGGCGACGACCTCGCCGACGCCGACCCGGCCACGCGCAGGCTCGTCACCGCGGCGGCTGAGCCCGAGTCCGGGACCGAGGCAGGGCCCGAGGCCGGGAACGCCGGGACGGGCGCCGGCGCGGACACCGGGGCGGCCGGCGCCACCGGCGCCACCGGTTCCGGGGGAGGCGAGCGATGAGCGCGGAGATCACCACCGGAATCTGGACCGGAACCACCTTGGGTCCGGCCACCGACGACTCGACCTTCGACGTCCATGACCCGGCCACCGGCGAGATCATCGCCGAGGTCGCCGACGCCACCGTCGACGACGCCCTCGCTGCCCTGGGTGCCGCCCACGACGCCCAGGACGCCTGGGCCGCCACCACCGCCCGGCACCGCTCCGTGGTGCTCGCCGACCTCGCCCGCGCGGTGACCACCCGCAGCGAGGAGCTGGCCCGGGTGCTCTCGCGGGAGATGGGCAAGCCGCTGCGCGAGGCCGCCGCCGAGGTGGCCAACACCGCCGAGTTCTTCCGCTGGTACGCCGGCGAGGCCGAGCGCCTGCCCGGACGCTACGCCGACTCGCCCGGCGGGCAGGGCCGCATCCTGGTCACCCGTCGGCCGGTGGGCCCGTGCCTGGCGATCACCCCGTGGAACTTCCCGCTGTCGATGGCCGCCCGCAAGATCGCCCCGGCACTCGCCGCCGGCTGCACCGTGGTGGTCAAGCCCGCCGCGGAGACCCCGCTGGTCATGCTCAAGCTCGGCGAGATCCTCGCCCGGGTCTTCAGCCACCACGAGGTCCCCGAGGGCGTGGTCTCCATCGTGCCGACCACCGACGCCGCGGCCCTCTCGGCCGCGCTGATGGCCGACCCGCGCCTGCGCAAGGTCACCTTCACCGGGTCGACCGCCGTGGGGCGCACGCTGGTGCGCCAGTCGGCCGACCTGCTGCTGCGCACCTCGATGGAGCTCGGCGGCAACGCGCCCTTTGTCGTGGCCGCCGACGCCGACCTCGACGCCGCCGTCAACGGCGCGGTGGCCGCCAAGACCCGCAACGCCGGCCAGGTCTGCGTGGCCGCCAACCGCTTCATCGTCGTCGCCGACGTCGCCGAGGAGTTCACCGCGCGCCTGGCCGAGCGCTTCGACGCCCTGCCCGTCGGCCCCGGCACCGACCCGGAGACCAGGGTCGGCCCGCTGGTGACCCCCGAGGCCGTCGCGCGTGTGTCGGCGCTTGTCGACGCCGCGGTGGCCGCCGGGGCGCGCCAGGTCACCGCCCGCACCCGCGCCGACGTGCCCGGGGAGGGCTACTTCTACCCGCCGACGGTGCTCGCCGACGTCCCCTGCGGCGCCGACGTGCTGAACACCGAGATCTTCGGGCCGGTGGCCACCGTCAGCGTGGTCGGCGACCTCGAGGAGGCCATCGCGGTGGCCAACGACACCGACGCCGGCCTGGCCGCGTACGGCTACTCGGCCTCCGCGGCCGGGGTCGAGGCGCTGGCGAGCCGGCTCAAGGCGGGGATGGTCGCGGTCAACCGCGTCAACATCGCCGACGTCGCCGCCCCCTTCGGCGGGGTGGACCAGTCCGGCTTCGGCCGCGAGGGCGGCACCGAGGGCATCGAGGAGTACCTCGACACCCGCTACGTCGCCCTGCCCTGAGCCGGGGGAGGGGCGGCGGCCGGCTCGGGTCACCCGGGCCCGCCCCGCACCCGTCCACCCCGGCCGCCCCCGGCCGGACAGACCATGAGAAACCACACGGAAGGCCCCAGACCCATGACCACCACAGCCCCCGGCGCCTCGGGCGCCGACCCCGCGGCCGCCACGGCGACGTCGGGCACCACGCCGGCCGACGCGGCGTCGTCAAGTGAGAGCCCCGAGCGCGGGGCGAGCACCCTGCGCAACCGGCACGTGACGATGATCGCGCTCGGCGGCATCGTCGGCTCGGCGCTGTTCATCGGCTCCGGCAACGTCATCCGCTCGATCGGACCGGCCGCGATCCTGTCCTACCTGCTCGGCGGGCTGCTGGTGTACCTGGCGATGAAGATGCTCGGCGAGATGGCCGCGGCCAAGCCCTCGGTCGGCTCGTTCATGGACTACGCCCGCGACGGGCTCGGGCCCTTCGCCAGCTACCTGGTCGGCTGGCTGTACTGGTACTTCTGGGTCGGCGTGCTCGCCTACGACGCCGTCATCGGCGGTGAGACCCTGCACGGCTGGTTCCCGGCCGTGCCGGCCTGGGCCGGGTCGCTGGCCGTGATCGCGCTGGTCATCGTGGCTAACGCGGTCTCCGTGCGCGGCTTCGGCGAGTCGGAGTTCTGGCTGGCCAGCATCAAGGTCGTCGCCGTCTTCGTCTTCCTGGCGGCCGGCACCCTCTACGTGCTGGGACTCTGGCCGGGCGCGGGCTTCTCCGTGCCGAATCTCTGGGAGCACGGCGGCTTCGCGCCGAACGGCTACACCGTGGCGCTCAGCGGCATGGCCGTGGTCATCTTCGCCTACTTCGGCACCGAGATCGCCGTGATGGCGGCCGCCGAGTCCGAGGACCCGGGCCCGAGTGTCAGGCGGGCGACCAACACCGTCATCTGGCGCATCCTGCTGTTCTTCATCGGCTCGATCACGCTGATCGCCGCGATCGTGCCCTGGAACCAGCTGCCGGACCCCACCGACGTGGCGACGGCCCCGTTCACCTACGTGCTGCACCTGTTCGGCGTGCCCGGTGCCGCGCAGATCATGGGGCTGGTCATCTTCACCGCGGTGCTCTCGGTGCTCAACTCCGGGCTCTACTCGGCCTCGCGGATGCTCTCCGCGATGGGCGCGCAGGGCTTCGCGCCGCCGGTCCTGGCCCGGCGCAACGCCCGCGGGGTGCCCGTGGCGGCGATCTTCGCGTCCATCCTCGGCGCGCTCTTCGCCGTCGGATTCCGCTTCGTCTTCCCCGAGACCCCGATCTTCGAGTTCATCATGAACAGCTCCGGGCTGGTGGCGCTGGTGGTCTACGCGATGATCGCCTGCACCCACTTCGCCTACCGGCGCCGCATGTCCCGCGAGGAGGTTCGCTCGCTGGAGTTCCGCACCCGCCTCTTCCCGCTGACCAACCTGCTCGTGGTCGCGGGCGTGGCCGTGGTCTTCGTGATCATGATCGCCGACCCCGGCAGCCAGGTGCAGGTGTGGACCAGCCTGGTCGCCATCGCCTTCGCCGTGGCCGCCTGGCCGATCGCGCGCAGCCATGTCCGCCGGCGCGAGGCGGCGCAGGCCGAGCCGGCCCGTCCCGCGGGCAGCGAAAAGCCCGCGGCCGGGTAAGCCGCGGGCTCGTCGGGGGAGGGGCGCCGCCGCTAGCTGCGCGAGAAGCGCTTGACCAGCAGCTGCTCCATCTCCTTCCAGCCCTCGGCCCGGTCGGTGAACGGCGGGGTCGGGGTGTAGCCGGAGGTCTCGGAGGAGCCGATCATGTAGGAGATGTAGTCCTGCATGCGGGGGTTGGCCAGGAAGAAGGAGTTGATCGAGTCGTCGCCGGCCCAGTCGGCGGCGTCGGCCATCAGCTCGTAGGCGCGCGCCATCTGGTCGGTGTCCACGGCGTCGACGCCCTTCTCGATGTCCTCGGCGATGCCCGCGAAGGAGTACGAGTTGTCCGCGTGCACCTCCACCTCGAGCTCACCGGCGTTGGCCAGGGTGAGAAGGTCCTCCCAGGTGGAGAAGCGCTCGAGGTCGTGGCTGTGGTCGCCGATCATCCAGCGCACCAGCGTCTTGGAGTTGTTGAAGGTGAAGATCTCGCCGTAGCGGCCCAGGAAGACCGGTGCGCCCTCGTAGTAGGTGCGCAGCGTGTACAGCGTCGAGCCGTCGATGGTCACGCGCACCGGGTCGATGCCGGCGGCGGCCCACGGCGAGGAGTCGTACGGGTCGGCGGCGGCCTCCTTCTCCTTGCGCTTGGCCTCGGCCTCCTCGCGGGCGGCGGCCGCGGCGGCCACGGCGGCGTCGATGCGCGCGCGGGCGTCGTCGACGGCGGTCTCGTCGAAGTCGGGGGTGGAGACCTGCTCGTCGAGGGCGGTGACGACCTTCTTCCAGTTGGCCAGCACGACGCGGCCCAGGCCGGTCCACTCGTCCATGCCGGGCTCGCCCGCGTAGTGCTCGGGGCCGCGCTCGAGGTTGTTGAGGATCGAGTGCGAGGCGAAGAAGACCACGGCGTCCTCGGCCGAGGTGACCGTCGCCAGGCTGCGGGCCATGCGCACCGCGGCGGCGACGGTGGTGACGTTCTCGTAGGAGGGGCGCTCGGCCAGGTAGGCCGGCGCGCCGATGATGTCGTAGCTCTCCTTCTCACGGGGCACCACGCGGTCCTCGCCGCGGGCGGCGAAGCTCTCCCACTTCGGGTGCGCCGTCAGGTCGTGGTCCGCGCCGGACTCGAGGAACACGAGCATCTCGGCGGGCGTGTCGAAGACGAACACGGAGGTGTCGTCGCCGAGGAAGGCCTGCCACTCCGAGCCGTGCTCGCGCCACTGGGGCGCCCACAGGGTGTAGTAGTCACCGCCGGTCAGCGAGATTTTCACCGGCGTGATGGCTGTCGAGCTACTCATGGGCGCACAGTCTACCCCGTGACCCGCCGGTCACCCGCCGCTCGGTCAGCCCGTCGGCCGGTAGAAGCCCTTGAAGGCCATGCCCATGTTCGAGGTGCGCACCGGGTTGGTCTGCACCGGGTCGCCGGCCTCGATCATCTGCCCGTCGCCGGCGTACATCGCCACGTGCCCGTCCCAGACGGCCAGATCGCCCGGCTGCAGCTCCTCGGCGCTGACCGACCGGCCCACCGCCTGCTCCTCGGCCGTGCGCGGGATCTCCACCCCGGCCTGCCGGTAGGCCCACTGGGTCAGCCCCGAGCAGTCGAAGCCGCCCGGTTGCGTGCCGCCCCAGACATAGGGCGTGCCCAGCTGCGTGCGTGCGGCCGCCACGGCCTCCTCGCCCTGGGCGGAGCCGCTTTCCGACGCCCCGCCGTCCGGCGTCGTGGCCACCGCGTCGGCGTCGTGGGGCTCACCGTCGCCTGCGGCACCGGCGCCCGCGCCGGGTGCGGCGGCCCCGTGCTCGGCGGCGCCCGCTCCGGCGGGCGTTCCGTCGCGGCCCGCCGGCTCGGTGAAGGTGCCCTCCGGCACGGCCCCGGAGGCCTCCGCGGCCCGGGCGGCCACCGCCTCCAGGCGGGCGGCCAGCGGGGCGAGTTCCGCGGCTAGGCGCTCCAGGCGCTCCTCGGCGCGCAGGCGGGCGTCGGAGAGAATGCCGACGGCCTCGGCCATCGCCGCGGGTACGGCCGGGTTGCCGGGGACGGCCATGGGCAGTGCGGTGCGGACCAGCCGGTCGAGGGTCTCGGCGACCAGCGCGGTCAGGTCGTGGCGCGCACCCTCGGCCAGCGCGCCGGCGTCGGCCGCCACCCCGGCGAGCTCCCCGCGTTCCTCCTCGAGGGCTGAACCGGCGCGCAGGAAGGGCTCGGGGTCCCCGCCGAGCAGCGGGCCCAGCGCACCGGCCGCGGCGAGGTCGGGCAGCAGGGGAGTCTCGACGGCCGGCAGCTGCGGCGGGCGCGCGGCGACCAGCGGGGCGATGGCGGAGGCGAGGTCGATCATCGCGGCTCACCGCCCGCAAGACCCGCAAGGCCCGCGGGCGCGGGCTGCGACGGCGCGCCGGGGGACGCGCCGAGCCGGTCGTGGGGCAGAGCGGCGCCCAGCGCGGCGTCGTCAATCTCCATGGCGTCCACGGCGCGCAGGCTGTCGGCGGCGAGCCGGCCGGCGCGCTCGGCCAGGCGTTCGCCGGCCTCGCCGAGAGTGTCGACCGCGCGCTCGAGGGCCCGGCGGTAGAGGGCGTAGGCGGGTATGTCGGGCAGCACCGGCGCCAGCGGGCGGGTGGCGCGCGCTCCGGCGGCGAGGTCGGCGGCGAGCACCCGGGCGTGGCCGGTGTCCAGGTCGAGGGTGTCAGGCGGGGACGTGAGTTTCTCCATACCTTCTTTGACCCGACCGCACCCCTCGGCGGTTCCGTGGAGAACCTAGGATTGTCCACATGGACATCACCGTGGTCGATCATCCCCTGGCCGCCTCGCGGCTGACCCTCATGCGCGACGCGCGCAGCGACAACGCCGCCTTCCGGGCCGCCCTGGCGGACCTGGGCGCGATGCTGATCTACGAGGCCTCCCGCGACCTCGAGGTCGAGCACTTCGACACCGTCACCCCCGTGGCCACCGCGGAGGGCACCCGCCTGAAGGAGCCGCCGATCGTGGTGCCGGTCATCCGTGCCGGGCTCGGCATGATCGACCCGGCGCTCTCCATGATCCCGGACGCCCAGGTCGGCTTCATCGGCCTGGCCCGCGACGAGGAGACCCACGAGCCCGTGCCCTACCTCGAGGCGCTGCCCGAGGACCTCTCCGGCCGGCCCGTCTTCGTCGTCGACCCGATGCTGGCCACCGGCGGCTCGCTGCTGCACGCCATCAACCTGCTGGTCGCCCACGGCGCCACCGACATCACCGCCGTGTGCATGGTCTCCGCCGAGCCGGGAGTGAAGGCCCTCTCCGAGTCCGGGCTGCCGGTGCGCCTGATCACGGCCGCGATCGACCCCTCGCTCAACGAGGACGCCTACATCGTGCCGGGCCTCGGCGACGCCGGCGACCGCCTCTACGGCCCGCGGAACATGGACCTGGACCACATGTGACCGGACCCGCGGTGCACGCTCCCGCGTGCGTCGCCTCCCAATCGTCTCCGTGACCACCATGGTTGGCGGACAATGCTCGCCGCGGTGGGCAGAGTTGGAGTCATGGAGAAAACTTCGGAGCCTCATTGGCGCAGCTTTGCGCTCGCCCTGGGCACCCGGGTCCGCCGGCTGCGCGCGATGCGCGGGCTGACCCAGCAGGAGCTCGCCGAGGCCTCCGGGCTGTCGCGCAACACCATCAGCATGTGGGAGCGCAACGAGACCAACCGCAAGGGCGCGAGCGACCCGACCCTGTCGAACGTCTACGCCGTCGCCCGCGCCCTCGACGTGCCGCCGGCGGTGCTCATCCCCGACGCCACGCACACGCCGGGGCCGCGCTCCACCGACAGCGGCGTGCTCGACATCGACATGCGCTGGCCCGCCGCCCAGGGCGACACCCTGACCTTCCGCGAGCGCGAGCTCCTCGGCGTCCGGGAGGCGCGCGGGGCACGTGGGGTGAGAACGAAGAGGGACGGGCGTGAGGGCCGCGGGCTACGGGACAGCCGGGCCGACCGCGGGTCCCGCGAGACCCCCGGGACCGCCGGGAACACCCGGGCCCGCGAGACCCGGGAGTCACGGAGGGCCCGCGGCGTGCGCGGCGTGCGCGGCAGGGCCGGGGTGAAGCGCCCCGGCCGCTTCCCGCGCCCCGGCGGCCGCGGGGTGCCCGGCACGGACGGGTCCGGCTCGAACCGGCCCGGCACGGACGGGTCCGGTTCGAACCGACCCGGCAGGGACGAGCCCGGCCGGGACGAGTGAGCGGAACCCGCACCGTAACGGCCCGGGGTGAAGTGGCCGGGTACTAGTATCGGGGGAGTATTTGTGCCCGGACGGACGGGCAGCCGCAACCCCGGCCCGCGGAGAGTAGGAAGGCAGCGCGAAGCACGTGCGCATCATCGACTCAGTGGACTCCTGGCTGCGTGAACACCACGACGAGGTGGTCTCCTGGCGCCGGCATTTCCACGCCCACCCCGAGCTCTCCCACATGGAGGAGGACACGACCCAGTTCCTGGTCGACCGCCTCGAGGAGCACGGGCTGGAGCCGAAGAGGTTCCCGGGCACCGGCCTGATGGTGGACATCGGGCCCGCCGAGGGCGAGCGCCTGGCGTTCCGCGCCGACATCGACGCCCTGCCGATCACCGAGCGCACGGGCCTGCCCTTCGCCTCGGAGAACACCGGGGTCTGCCACGCCTGCGGCCACGACGCCCACACCACCATCGCGCTGGCGCTGGCCTGTGCGCTGGCCGACTGCGCCGACCAGCTGCGCACCGGGGTGCGCGTGATCTTCCAGCCGGCCGAGGAGGTCCTCGACGGCGGCGCGCCCGAGGTCATCGGCTTCGGCGCGCTCGACCGGGTGGCCGCCATCTACGCCGTGCACGCCGAGCCGAAGCTCAAGGTCGGCCGCGTCGGCCTGCGCACCGGGGCGATCACCTCGGCGACCGACCTGGTCGACATCAAGGTCACCGGCCCGGGCGGCCACACCTCGCGCCCGCACATGACCGGCGACGTCGTCTACGCCCTCAGCCGCCTGGTCACCGACCTGCCCGGCCTGCTCTCCCGCCGCGTCGACCCGCGCACCGGCACCGTGCTCGTCTTCGGCACCGTCAACGCCGGCTACGCGCCCAACGCCATCCCGCGGCAGGGCAACGTCACCGGCACGCTGCGCACCGCGGACATGGGGGTCTGGCGGGAGATCGAGGGGCAGTTCACCGAGCTGGTCCACCAGGTCGTCGCCCCGACCGGGTGCGAGGCACACGTCCACTACACCCGCGGGGTACCGCCGGTGCTCAACGACGACGTGGCCACCTCGATGCTCGCCGAGGCCGTGACCTCCCTGGACCCGCACGCCGTGGTCCAGGCCCCGCAGTCCAGCGGCGGCGAGGACTTCTCCTGGTACCTCGAGCACGTGCCGGGCTCCATGGCCCGCCTGGGCTGCTGGTCCGGCGAGGGTCGCATGCAGGACCTCCACCAGGACGACCTGGTCGTCGACGAGCGCGCCCTGGCCGTCGGCGTGCGGCTCTTCGCCGCCACCGTGGACCGCTACCACCGCGCCGAGCCGCCGGCGACGGCCGGCTCCGCGGCCTCCGAGTAGCCCCGCCGGCCGCCGCCACTCCGCCGCAGCAGCCACGCCGGCCCAGCAGCCACGCCGGCCCGCCGCCGGCGGGGGAGGGGGTGGGGCCCGCACCCCCGGAGTTCCGTATTTCGAATGCCCCCAGCCCGGCGGTCGGTGGGGGCCTCCGTTAAGCTTGGTCGCGTACTGCCATCACTGTGAAGCACTCCAGGCACGCGCACAATTGTGTCGTGCCCCAAACGGTATGTCTGAAACCACTGCGGAGGAGAACCCGTTGTCCAAGCGCATCGTCATCATCGGCGGAGGGCCGGCCGGCTACGAGGCGGCCCTCGCCGGCGCCAAGTACGGCGCCGATATCACCCTCATCGAGGATCGCGGCATGGGCGGCTCGGCCGTGGTGCTCGACTGCGTGCCCTCCAAGTCCTTCATCGCGGGCGCGAACATCCTCACCGACCTGCGGCGCGCCGAAGACATGGGCCTCAGCCAGAAAGCGGCGGAGGCCCCTTTCCATGTCGACGCCCTGAACAACCGCGTCCGCCAGCTCGCCCGCAAGCAGTCGGCCGACATCTACGCCCAGATGCGCCGCGCCGGGGTGACCGTCATCGACGGCCACGCGAAGTTCGAGTCGCGCACCGGCAAGCTGGCCACCCACTACGTGCGCGTCGAGCACGCCGACGGCGCGGAGAAGACCTTCGAGTGTGACCTGGTGCTGGTGGCCACCGGCGCCCACCCGCGCATCCTGCCGGGCGCCCAGCCGGACGGCGAGCGCGTGCTGACCTGGCGCGACGTCTACAACCTCAAGGAGCTGCCCGAGCACCTCATCGTCGTCGGCTCCGGTGTCACCGGCGCCGAGTTCGTCTCCGCCTTCGCCGAGCTCGGCGTGAAGGTGACCATGGTCGCCTCCCGCGACCGCATCCTGCCGCACGACGACGCCGACGCCGCCGACGTCCTCGAGACCGTCCTGTCCGAGCGCAACGTCCACCTGGTCAAGCACGGCCGCGTCGAGTCCGCCGAGAACACCGGCGACGGCGTCATCGTGCGCACCACCGACGGCCGCGAGATCGAGGGCTCGCACGCCCTGATGACCGTCGGCTCCATCCCGAACACCGAGGGCATGGGCCTGGAGGGCGTCGGCGTGCAGCTGACGAAGTCCGGCCACATCCACGTCGACCGCGTCTCGCGCACCAACGTGCCGGGCATCTACGCCGCCGGCGACTGCACCGACCTCTTCCCGCTGGCCTCCGTGGCCGCCATGCAGGGCCGCATCGCGATGTACCACGCGCTCGGCGAGGGCGTGACCCCGATGCGCATGAAGACGGTGGCCAACGCCGTGTTCACCCGCCCCGAGATCGCCGCCGTGGGCGTCAGCCAGGCCCAGGTCGAGTCCGGTGAGATCTCCGCGCGCACCATCACCCTGCCGCTGCAGACCAACCCGCGCGCGAAGATGCGCTCGCTGCGCCACGGCTTCGTCAAGCTGTTCTGCCGGCGCCACTCCGGCATCGTCATCGGCGGCGTGATCGTCGCCCCGACCGCCTCCGAGCTGATCCTGCCGGTGGCCCTCGCCGTGAGCAAGAACCTCACGGTCGCCGACCTCTCCGAGACCTTCTCGGTCTACCCGTCGCTGTCGGGCTCCATCACCGAGGCCGCCCGCCGCCTCGTCGCCCACGACGACCTGGACTAGCGTTCCGGCACCCGAACGCCGATCCCGCCGCCCCGGCGGGGTCGGCGTTTTTCGTGTCTCCGGGGCGGGATTGACGACGCCCCGGTGGTGCCGGTGCGCGGTCCCGTCACCCCCGTTCGCGGGCGCACGGCGCCCGCGCGCCGGGTGCGTCACCCGTGCGCGCACGGGGGACGGGCGCGGCGTCGGCAATCGAAGAAAACTATTTAGCCGAAAGTGAGCGGTGGCATAACTAATCCTTTAGCATGAGCTGCACCACACACCGCGGTGCGGCGTCGGGCAGCCGGCGGCGCACCGCCCGACACGAAGCGAGGAGTCGCCACGACATGATCGAGCACACCGTCCGATCCCACCGCTCCGCGGAGGACTTCCCCTACGAGGAGCACCTGGCCCACAAGATCGCGCGCGTCGCCGCCGACCCGGTCGAGGTGCCCGCGGAGACGGCCGAGATGATCGTCAACCGCATCATCGACAACGCCGCCGTCAGCGCGGCCTCCGTGCTGCGCCGCCCGGTCACCGTGGCCCGTCGCCAGGCCGAGGGCCACCCCGTCGCCGAGCGCGGCGCCGCCGTCTTCGGTGTACCCGGCCGCTTCTCCGCCGAGTGGGCCGCGCTGGCCAACGGCACGGCGGTACGCGAGCTCGACTTCCACGACACCTTCCTCGCCGCCGAGTACTCCCACCCCGGCGACAACATCCCGCCGATCGTGGCGGTCGCCCAGCACTCCGGTGCCAGCGGCCGCGACCTGATCCGCGGCATCGCCACCGGCTACGAGATCCAGGTCGACCTCGTGCGCGGCATCTGCCTGCACGAGCACAAGATCGACCACGTCGCCCACCTCGGCCCCTCGGTGGCCGCCGGCCTGGGCACCCTGCTGCACCTCGACGTCGACACCATCTACCAGGCCATCGGCCAGGCGCTGCACACCACCACCGCCACCCGCCAGTCCCGCAAGGGCCTGATCTCCTCCTGGAAGGCCTTCGCTCCCGCCTTCGCCGGCAAGATGGCCATCGAGGCCACCGACCGGGCCATGCGCGGCGAGGGCGCGCCCGCCCCGATCTGGGAGGGCGAGGACGGCGTGATCGCCTGGCTGCTCTCCGGCCCCGACGCCGAGTACACGGTGCCGCTGCCCGCCGAGGGCGAGGAGAAGCGCGCGATCCTGGACACCTTCACCAAGGAGCACTCCGCCGAGTACCAGTCCCAGGCGCCCATCGACCTGGCCCGGCGCATGCGCGAGCGCGTCCTCGACGCCACCGGCGGCGATTTCGCCAAGGTCGAGTCGATCGTGCTGCACACCAGCCACCACACCCACTACGTCATCGGCACCGGCTCGAACGACCCGCAGAAGTTCGACCCGGACGCCTCGCGCGAGACCCTCGACCACTCGATCATGTACATCTTCGCCGTCGCCCTCGAGGACGGCGACTGGCACCACGAGCGCTCCTACGCCCCCGAGCGCGCCCACCGGCCGGAGACCGTCGAGCTGTGGCGCAAGATCTCCACCGTCGAGGACCCGGAGTGGACCCGCCGCTACCACTCGACCGACCCGGACGAGAAGGCGTTCGGCGCCCGCGCCGTGGTCACGCTCGCCGACGGCACCGTCATCGAGGACGAGCTGGCGCTCGCCGACGCCCACCCGGGCGGCAACCGGCCCTTCGCCCGCGAGCAGTACATCGCGAAGTTCCGCACCCTGGCCGAGGGCGTGGTCGACGATGCCGAGCAGGACCGCTTCCTCGAGGCCGCCCAGGCCCTGCCCGAGCTCGACGACCTCGGCGCGCTCAACATCGAGCTGAGCGCCGAGAAGCTCGCCGAGGCCCCCGAGACCCCGGCGGGGGTGTTCTGATGGCCGGCCTCTACTCCTCCGAGATCACCCCCACCGAGCGGCGCCGCCGCCTGCGTGAGGCCCTGACGGGCCCGTCCATCGCCCGGCTGCCCGGCGCGTTCTCCCCGCTGGTCGCCCGCGCGATCGGGGAGGCCGGCTTCGAGGGCGTCTACGTCTCCGGCGCCGTCGTCGCCGCCGACCTCGCCCTGCCGGACATCGGCCTGACCACCCTGACCGAGGTCGCCGCCCGCTCCCGCCAGATCGCCCGGGCCACCGACCTGCCCGTGCTCGTCGACGCCGACACCGGCTTCGGCGAGCCGATGTCCGCCGCGCGCACCGTCTCCGAGCTCGAGGACGCGGGCGTGGCCGGCTGCCACTTCGAGGACCAGGTCAACCCCAAGCGCTGCGGCCACCTGGACGGCAAGGAGGTCGTGCCCGCCGACCTGATGGTCCGCCGGCTGTCCGCGGCCGTGCGCGAGCGCCGCGACAGCGAGTTCGTCATCTGCGCGCGCACCGACGCCGCCGGTGTCGAGGGCATCGACTCCGCCATCGAGCGGGCCAAGGCCTATCGCGACGCCGGCGCCGACCTGATCTTCACCGAGGCGCTGCACACCGAGGACGAGTTCGCCCGCTTCCGCGAGGCCGTGCCGGACGTGCCGCTGCTGGCCAACATGACCGAGTTCGGCAAGACCCGACTGCTGCCCGCCGGCCGTCTCGAGGAGCTCGGCTACGACGCCGTGATCTACCCGGTGACCACGCTGCGCATCGCCATGGGCCAGGTCGAGGAGGCCCTCGGCGAGATCGCGGAGACCGGCACGCAGACCGGCTGGCTCGAGCGCATGCAGCACCGCGCCCGGCTCTACGAGCTGTTGCGCTACGCCGAGTACAACGACTTCGACCAGTCGGTGTTCACCTACTCCCGCGAGAACTACGACCCCGACAACTGAGACCGCTGACAGGAAGAACCAGGAACCACACCCGCCCGGCCGCCCCGGCCGGTCACCCCGGCCGCCCGGCCGGCAGAACACGAGAGGAACCACGACCATGACCGAGCAGAACGAGCCGAAGATCTACAAGGGCCTGGCCGGCGTGCTGGCCGACTACACCGCCGTCTCCAAGGTGATGCCCGAGACGAACTCCCTGACCTACCGCGGCTACCCCGTCCAGGACCTCGTGGAGAACTGCTCCTACGAGGAGGTCACCTACCTGCTGTGGAACGGGGAGCTGCCCACCGCCGAGCAGCTCGCCGAGCACAACGCCGCCGGGCGCTCCTACCGCGAGCTCGACCCGGGCCTGGTCGCCGCCGTGCACTCCCTGCCGGAGACCTGCCACCCGATGGACGTCGTGCGCACCGCCGTGAGCTACCTGGGCACCAAGGACCCCGAGCTGTTCACCCCGGACTCCGACCACATCCGCCTGGTCGGCCACCACCTGCAGGCCCAGCTGCCCATGGCCATCGCCCTGGACATCCGCCGCCGCGCCGGCAAGGGCGTGATCGCCCCGGACCCGGACAAGGGGGTCGCCGAGAACTTCCTGACCATGGTCTTCGGCACCGAGGAGGGCTCGCCGGCGGCGGACCCGGAGGACATCCGCGCCTTCGAGCAGTCCCTGATCCTCTACGCCGAGCACTCCTTCAACGCCTCGACCTTCACCGCGCGCGTGATCACCTCGACGCGCTCGGACGCCTACTCCGCGATCACCGGCGCCGTGGGTGCCCTCAAGGGCCCACTGCACGGCGGCGCCAACGAGTTCGTCATGCACGCCATGGCGGAGATCGACGACCCGGCCAAGGCCGCCGACTGGGTCAACGCGCGTCTGGACGCCAAGGACCTGATCATGGGCTTCGGCCACCGCGTCTACAAGCGCGGCGACTCGCGCGTGCCCAGCATGGAGAAGGCCTTCCGCGAGCTGGCGCGCCGTCACGACCAGGAGAAGTGGGTCGAGATGTACGAGAACATGCAGGAGGCCATGGACGCGCGCACCGGCATCAAGCCCAACCTGGACTTCCCGGCCGGCCCCGCGTACCACATCCTGGGCTTCCCCACGGACTTCTTCACCCCGATCTTCGTGGTCGCCCGCCTGGCCGGCTGGACCGCGCACATCGTCGAGCAGTTCGAGAACAACTCGCTGATCCGCCCGCTGTCCGCCTACAACGGCCCCGAGCAGCGCGCCGTCGCGGACGCCGACCGCTAGTTCGCCCACCCGGCGATTGCCGACGCCCGTGGTGCGCGCCCGTGCGCGCACCACGGGCGACGTCGTGTGAGGGGTACCCGATTCCGGCCTTTCAGAGTGTTTGGTTACACTTTTGGGCGTACGCGTATCCACGCGCACATCCTGCAGGCGCGCGGTCGGGCCCTGCGCGCCGGGCTCACGGAGAAAGGACCGATGCCCCGTGGTATCCGAGAACACCCCCAGTTTTGAGAAGATCCTCGTGGCCAACCGCGGGGAGATCGCCGTACGTGCGTTCCGCGCGGCCTACGAGGTCGGCGCCTCCACGGTGGCGGTCTACCCGGCGGAGGACCGCAACTCCTTCCACCGCTCCTTCGCCAACGAGGCCGTGCGCATCGGGCGCGACGACTCGCCGGTCAAGGCGTACCTGAACATCAAGGAGATCATCCGCGCCGCCAAGAAGACCGGCGCCGATGCGGTCTACCCCGGCTACGGCTTCCTCTCCGAGAACGCCGCGCTGGCGCGCGCGTGTGCGGACAACGGCATCACCTTCATCGGCCCGCCGCCGGAGGTCCTGGACCTGACCGGCGACAAGGCGGCCGCCGTCGAGGCCGCCGCCGAGGCCGGCCTGCCGATCCTCGACGACTCGCCGGCCTCCGACGACATCGACACCATCGTCGAGTACGCCGAGGGTCGCGAGTACCCGCTGTTCGTCAAGGCCGTCGCCGGCGGCGGCGGACGCGGCATGCGCTTCGTCGAGAGCCCCGACAAGCTGCGCGAGCTGGCCGCGGAGGCCTCCCGCGAGGCGGCCGCCGCCTTCGGCTCCGGCGAGGTCTACGTCGAGCGCGCCGTGATCGACCCGCAGCACATCGAGGTCCAGATCCTCGGCGACGCCACCGGTGACGTCATCCACCTCTACGAGCGCGACTGCTCCCTGCAGCGGCGCCATCAGAAGGTCGTCGAGATCGCCCCGGGCCAGCACCTCGACCCGGAGCTGCGCGAGCAGATCTGCGCCGACGCCGTGCGCTTCTGCGAGCACATCGGCTACCAGGGCGCCGGCACCGTCGAGTTCCTCGTCGACCGCGAGGGCCGCCACGTCTTCATCGAGATGAACCCGCGCATCCAGGTCGAGCACACCGTGACCGAGGAGGTCACCCAGGTCGACCTGGTCAAGTCGCAGATGCAGATTGCCGCGGGGGCCACCCTCAAGGAGCTGGGCCTGCGCCAGGAGGACATCCACACCTCGGGCGCGGCCCTGCAGTGCCGCATCACCACCGAGGACCCGAACAACGGCTTCCGCCCCGACACCGGCACGATCACCTCCTACCGCTCGCCGGGCGGCGCCGGCGTGCGCCTCGACGGCGCGGCCCAGCTCGGCGGCGAGATCACCCCGAACTTCGACTCCATGCTGGTCAAGATGACCTGCCGCGGGCCGAACTTCGCCACCGCCGTGGCGCGTGCCCAGCGCGCGCTCGCCGAGTTCGACGTCTCCGGCGTGACCACGAACATCGGCTTCCTGCGCGCGCTGCTGCACGAGGACGACTTCCAGCACAACCGGATCTCGACCTCCTTCATCGCGGACCACTCCTGGCTGCTGCAGGCCCCGCCGGTCGACGACGAGCCCAGCCGCATCCTCGAGTACCTCGCCGAGGTCACCGTCAACCGCCCGCACGGCGAGCCCTTCGAAGCCGTGCGCCCGCGGCTGAAGCTGCCCGAGCTCGACGAGACCGCCGCGCTGCCGCGCGGTTCCCGCGACGAGCTGCTGCAGTACGGCCCGGAGGAGTTCGCCCGCAGGCTGCGCAAGTCCGACGCGCTGAAGCTGACCGACACCACCTTCCGCGACGCCCACCAGTCGCTGCTGGCCACCCGCGTGCGCGGCGAGGCGCTCATCCCGGCGGCGCGCGCCGTCTCCCGGATGACGCCGAACCTGTTCAGCGTCGAGGCCTGGGGCGGGGCGACCTACGACGTCGCCATGCGCTTCCTGCACGAGGACCCGTGGGTGCGCCTGGACGACCTGCGCCAGGCGATGCCCAACGTCAACATCCAGATGCTGCTGCGCGGGCGCAACACGGTCGGCTACACGCCCTACCCGGACGAGGTCTGCAAGGCCTTCGTCCAGGAGGCCGCCGACAGCGGCGTCGACGTCTTCCGCATCTTCGACGCGTTGAACGACATCTCGCAGATGCGTCCGGCCATCGACGCCGTCCTCGAGACGGGCACCACGGTCGCCGAGGTCGCCATGGCCTACTCCGGTGACTTGACCGACCCGAACGAGGACCTCTACACGCTGGACTACTACCTGCGCCTGGCCGAGCAGATCGTCAAGTCCGGCGCGCACATCCTGGCCATCAAGGACATGGCCGGCCTGATGCGCCCGGCCGCGGCCAAGAAGCTGGTCAAGGCGCTGCGCCACGAATTCGACCTGCCGGTGCACGTGCACACCCACGACACCGCCGGCGGCTCGCTGGCGACCTACCTCGCCGCCGCCGACGCCGGTGCGGACGCCGTCGACGCGGCCAGCGCCCCGATGTCGGGCACCACCTCGCAGCCCTCGCTGTCCGCCGTGGTGGCCGCCTTCGCCAACACCTGGCGCGACACCGGCGTGGACCTGCAGGCCGTCTGCGACCTGGAGCCGTACTGGGAGGCCGTGCGCGCCCTGTACAAGCCCTTCGAGGCCGGCGTGCCCGGCCCGACCGGGCGTGTCTACCACCACGAGATCCCGGGCGGCCAGCTGTCCAACCTGCGTGCGCAGGCCACGGCGCTGGGCCTGGCCGACCGCTTCGAGCTCATCGAGGACACCTACGCGGACGTCAACGAGCTGCTCGGTCGGCCGACCAAGGTCACCCCGTCCTCGAAGGTCGTCGGTGACCTGGCGCTCGCCCTGGTGGGCAGCGGCGTCACCGTCGCGGAGTTCGCCGAGGACCCGAAGGCCCACGACATCCCGGACTCGGTGATCGCCTTCCTGCGCGGCGAGCTGGGCACCCCGCCCGGCGGCTGGCCCGAGGAGCTGCGCGAGAAGGCCCTGGCCGGCCGCAAGGAGAGCCCGGACCCGCTCCAGGACCTCGAGCCGGAGGACTCCGAGGCGCTGCACTCGAAGGACCGCACCACGCGCCGCAAGACGCTGGACCGCCTGCTCTTCCCGAAGCCGGCCAAGGAATTCGCCGAGCACCGCCAGCGCTACGGCAACGTCTCCCGCCTGGAGGACCGCGAGTTCTTCTACGGCCTGGAGGAGGGCGTCGAACGCGTCATCCAGATCCCGGACTCCTCGCGGCGCATGACCGTGCGTCTCGACGCCGTGGGCGAGCCCGACGCGAAGGGCATGCGCTCGGTCGTCTGCACCGTCAACGGCCAGGTCCGCCCGCTGCGCGTGCGCGACCACTCGGTCGAGTCGGTGACCTCCTCGGTGGAGAAGGCCGACCCGTCCGTCGAGGGCCAGGTGCCCGCGCCGTTCGCCGGCGTGGTCACGGTGACCGTCGAGCAGGGCGACGAGGTCAAGGCCGGCGACCAGGTCGCCGTGATCGAGGCGATGAAGATGGAGGCCTCGATCTCCGCCACGGTCGACGGCACCGTCGAGCGCGTGGTGATCAAGCAGGCCACCAAGGTCGAGGGCGGTGACCTGATCGTCGAGATCGCCTAGCGTCGGCGCGCGCCCGACGGCCCGGTCCGGCCGCTGAGGCGCCCGGCCCGGACAGCGGCGCCGCCCGGCGGGATGACTCTCCCCGCCGGGCGGCGCCTCTCCGCATTTAGCTCTCGGTGACGCGGAACGAGTAGGTGTTGAACACGGGGTCGTGGATCTCCAGCTCGTAGCTCTGCCCACGCGCGTCCGCGCCCTCGCGCAGCGACTCGATCTCCGCCGCGTTGAAGCGGTTGACGGTGACGACGAGCGCGCAGGCGACGATCACGGCGACGGCGCAGGCCGTGGCGACGACTTTCGCGGTGGTGGACATGTCCGCCGAGGGTAGGGGAGGGTCACGCCGGTGGCACGGCCCTGAGCCCGATCGTTACGGCTTCGATACGCCCGGTCGCCGTGCCTCTGCGGTACGACGCCCCGTGCACGCCGCGGCTGCGGCATGTCCCCCCGGCACGCCCGCGCGGGCTACTTGATCTCGAGGAGCTGCTCGCCCTTGGTCACTCCGGCGCCCTCCTCGGCGGCGAGCCCGGTGACCTTGCCGGCCTTGTGGGCCTTGACGGGGTTCTCCATCTTCATCGCCTCGAGCACGGCCACCACGTCACCCTCGGCGACCTCGTCGCCCTCGGAGACGTTGACCTTGATCACGGTGCCCTGCATCGGGGCGATCACGGCGTCGCCGGAGGCGGCGGACGCCTTGCCGGTGGCGCGGCGCTTGCGGGTCTTGCGCCGCGGGGTGAACCCGCCCAGGGAGAGCGAGGAGGGCAGCGCGATCTCGACGCGGCGGCCGTTGATCTCGACGACGACCTTGTGGTTCGGGTCGGTGCCGTCCTCGTCGGCGGTCTCGGTCGGGTCGGTGAACGGCTCGATCGGGTTGTCCCACTCCTCCTCGATCCACTTGGTGTAGACCGAGAAGCCGTCCCCGTCACCGATGAAGGCCGGGTCGGAGACGATCAGGCGGTGGAAGGGCAGCACGGTCGGCATGCCCTCGACCTTGTACTCGTCCAGGGCGCGCCGGGAGCGCTCGAGGGCCTCGGTGCGGTCCTCGCCGTAGACGATCAGCTTGGCCAGCATGGAGTCGAACTGGCCGCCGACCACGGAGCCCTCGCGCACGCCGGAGTCGACGCGCACACCCGGGCCGGACGGCTCGTGGTAGCCGGTGACGGTGCCCGGCGTCGGCATGAAGTTGGAGCCGGCGTCCTCGCCGTTGATCCGGAACTCGAAGGCGTGCCCGCGCGGGGTCGGGTCCTCGGTGAAGCGCAGCTGCTCGCCCTCGGCGATGCGGAACTGCTCGCGGACCAGGTCGATGCCGGTGGTCATCTCGGTGACGGGGTGCTCGACCTGCAGGCGGGTGTTGACCTCCAGGAAGGAGACCAGGCCGTCGGAGCCGACGAGGTACTCGACGGTGCCGGCGCCGTAGTAGCCGGCCTCGCGGCAGATGCGCTTGGCCGAGGAGTGGATCAGCTCGCGCTGCTCGTCGGTCAGGTAGGGCGCCGGGGCCTCCTCGA
Organism: Corynebacterium frankenforstense DSM 45800; assembly: GCF_001941485.1. Taxonomy (NCBI): domain Bacteria; kingdom Bacillati; phylum Actinomycetota; class Actinomycetes; order Mycobacteriales; family Corynebacteriaceae; genus Corynebacterium; species Corynebacterium frankenforstense. Next base: position 644,920 of record NZ_CP009247.1, read on the forward strand.
CGAGCTTCTGGAAGCGTCGCTGCAGCGAGCAGTCGCGGGTGCCCACGACGATGACGTTGCCGTGCTGGTCGGCGAGGACCTGGGCCTCGACGTGGCGGGCGCGGTCGAGATAGCGCTCGACGAAGCACTCGCCGCGGCCGAAGGCGGCCGTGGCCTCGCGGGTGGCGGACTCGTAGAGCTCGGCGACCTCGTCGAGCTCGTGGGCGACCTTCATGCCGCGCCCGCCGCCGCCGAAGGCGGCCTTGATGGCGATGGGCAGGCCGTGCTTCTCGGCGAAGGCGACGACCTCGTCGGCGTCGGCGACGGGGTCCTGGGTGCCGGGCACCATCGGGGCGTCGGCACGCTCGGCGATGTGGCGGGCGGTGACCTTGTCGCCGAGGGCGGCGATGGACTCCGGCGAGGGCCCGATCCAGATCAGCCCGGCGTCGATGACCGCGCGGGCGAAGTCGGCGTTCTCGGCGAGGAAGCCGTAGCCGGGGTGGACCGCGTTGGCGCCGGACTTGCCGGCGGCCGCGACGATCTTCTCGATGTCCAGGTAGGTCTCGGCGGCCGTCGAGCCGCCCAGCGCGAAGGCCTCGTCGGCCATCTCGACGAAGGGGGCGTCGGCGTCCGGTTCGGCGTAGACGGCCACGGAGGCGATTCCCGCGTCCTTGGCGGCGCGGATGACGCGCACGGCGATCTCTCCGCGGTTGGCCACGAGGACCTTGCTGATCTTCCGGGATTCGACGGCCACTGTCACTCTCCTGGGCTCGGTTGGGGCGTGGACGGGTGCTTGTTTCGGCACCGTAACTTACGCCAGTCTAGGGCACGCGACAAAAATTGAGCGAATCCTCATGTTTCGGCGCGCCGCTTTCCGACGCCCCGTCTATCGCACCGTCTGCGGTCTCAGTTACGGGGGTGCCGCGCCGACGGGCGGCGCATTTGTTGTGCTGGAGCTATAAAAGCGGCGGCATTGCACGGGGTGCCGCCGGCGGCGCGCCGGTGCCGCCGGGGTCGCTCCGGCGCGCGTGCCCGCGCGGTGCCGGCGTGAAAAACGGGTGCCACGCGGACGCGCGGCACCCGTTGGGGAGGGGAGCGGTCTAGGGCTCCTCGCCGGTGCGGATCGGCATGCGGATCATGTTGCCCCACTCGGACCACGAGCCGTCGTAGTTGCGCACGTTGTCGAAGCCGAGCAGGTACTTCAGCACGAACCACGCGTGCGCGGAGCGGTCGCCGAGCTGGCAGTAGGTGACCGTGGGGGCGTCCGGGTCGAGTGCGGAGTAGTTCTCGCGCAGCTCCTCGACCGGGCGGAAGTTGTTGTTGAAGTGCACCGCGGAGCGCCACGGGGCGTGCACGGCACCCGGGATGTGGCCGGAGCGCTCGACCGACTTCGGCGCGTAGTTCTGGTCGGAGGCCTTGCCGGTGTACTCGTCGATGTCGCGGACGTCGACCAGCGAGAGACCGTTCTCGCCGCGGGCGGCGGCCAGGACCTCGTCGACGAAGACGCGGGCGGAGGAGTCGTCGCGCTCGACGACGGGGTAGTCGGTGGCCGGGTACTCGGGCACGGCGAAGGAGGTGTCGCGCTCCTCGGCCATCCAGGCGTCGCGGCCGCCGTCGAGGAGGCGGACGTCCTCGTGGCCGAACAGCTCGAAGACCCACAGCGTGTAGGCGGCCCACCAGTTGGACTTGTCGCCGTAGATGACCACGGTGTCGTCGCGGGCGATGCCCTTCTCGCGCATCAGGCGGGCGAAGGCCTCGCCGTCGATGAAGTCGCGGGTGACCGGGTCGTTGAGGTCGCGCTGCCAGTCGATGCGCACGGCGCCGGGGATGTGCCCGATGTCGTAGAGGAGCGCGTCCTCGTCGGACTCGACGACCCGCAGCCCCTTGACGCCGAGGCGGGCGGAGAGCCACGCGGCGGTGACCAGCCGCTCCGGGTGGGCGTACTGCTGGAAGGGCGGGTGCGGATCAAACGGCACTGGCACGATGGTGACCTTTCTGCTGCCGGGACTGCTTCGTCGCCCGCACGCCGGGATCGGCGGGGACGACGTATATTTGTACCCCCACGATACCGCCGCGGGGCCCCACGGTCACGCAGGCGCACACGTCATGACGCAGCTCACGTCACAGCGGCGCGCGCCCCGCCGCCGCCCGTCGCGCCCCGTCGCCGGCCGGTGTGGCCCGGCGTCGCGCCGGCGAACGCCGGCGTCGGCTCACTTGTCGAGCAGCGTGGCCACGCAGCCCGGGTCGGCGTCGGAGAGCATCTGGCGGCAGCGGTCGTACTCGTCGTCCTCGCCGATCAGCTTCGCGGCCCGCGCGAGCGCGGCGATGGCGCGCAGCACGCCCTGGTTCGGCTCGTGCGAGAAGGGCACCGGGCCCCAGCCCTTCCAGCCGTTGTGGCGCAGGCGGTCCAGGCTGCGGTGGTAGCCGGTGCGCGCGAAGGCGTAGGCGACGAGCTTGTCCTCGTCGGCGGCGTCGGCCCCGGCGGCCTCGAGGGCGTCGAGGGCCTGCTCGGCGCGGGCGGCCCACACCAGCGGGCTGTCCGGGTGCGCGATGGCGGTGGCCGGGGTCTGCGGGTCACCGGCGTCGGCGGCCGGGTCGGCGGGCAGGTGGACCGGGGGCGGGGCGAGCATGTCGTTGATCTCCATGGCGCCCACCCTAACCCGCCCTGAGCCGCGTGCGCCGGGGCCTGCCCACCTGCTGATACAATTCCACGCGGCTATCGCCCGGTCCGGGGCCGGCGCCGTGGGGCGCCCGCCCGCCCCGGGCACGGCGCGCGCGGTCCGTCCACCGCGCTCGCGGACGACGACGGGACGGGGAAGAGGACCGCTGGTTCTGAGGTGAGCACGAGCGTGGACAACTCCGGGCACCCGGGTGGTCTCGGCACCGCGAAATACCGCTACGACCTCGACGGGCTGCGCGGCATCGCCATCGCCTTCGTCGTCATCTTCCACGTCTTCGTCGGCCGCGTCTCCGGCGGCGTCGACGTCTTCCTGCTGCTGTCGGGCTACTTCTTCCTCGGCTCGCAGCTGCGCTACGCCGAGCGCCCCGACGCCTCCCTGAACATGTGGTGGCCGATCTGGCGCACCGCCCGCAGACTCCTGCCCTCGCTGGTCCTCGTGCTCACGGTGACCACGCTCGCCGTGGCGTGGTTCGTGCCGGCGCTGCGCCAGCTCGACGTCGCCAATCAACTCGTGGCCAGCCTGTTCTACTACCAGAACTGGGAGCTGGCGAACCAGGGCCAGGCCTACGGCGCGGCCTCGGCGACGACCAGCCCGCTGCAGCACATCTGGTCGATGTCGGTGCAGGGGCAGTTCTACGTCTGCGCCGTGCTCCTCGGCTGGATCATCGCGGTGATCCTGCGCCGCCAGCGCCGCTCCGGGCGCGAGCGGACGACCCCGGCCGCCCGCATCGCCGGACCGGTGCTCATCGTCGCCACGGTGCTCTCCTTCTGCTACGCGGTGTACCTGCACCGGGTGGACCAGGCGCTGAACTACTACTCGACGTTCTCGCGCATGTGGGAGCTGACCCTCGGCGCGGTCCTGCTGCTCTACGGTTCGCGCATCCACCTGGCGCGCTGGGCCCGCGAGCTCTGCACCGTCGTCGGCCTGGCCATGGTGGTCACCACCGGTCTGCTCTTCGACGGCGCCGCCTACTTCCCGGGCCCGTGGACGCTCTACCCGCTGGGCGGGGCCGTGCTGGTCATCCTCGGCGGCGGCCGGGTGGCCTCCGTGCTGGCGAGCCGTTTCGCGCGCTGGCTCGGCGGCATCGCCTACGCGCTCTACCTGTGGCACTGGCCGATCCTGATCCTGTCGACCGTGATGCTGGGCATGACCCGCCCGCCGGCCTGGCTGGGCGTGCTCGTCATCGCCGGCTCCCTGCTGCTGGCCGACCTGACCCACCGATTCATCGAGAGTCCGCTGCAGCAGAAGGCCAAGCGCCCGACGCGTGCGGAGAACCGCACGGTCGACGCCGCGCGCAAGGTGGTCGACGAGACCCCGGCGCTGCTGCGCGCCGCCGGCGGCCTGACCGTCGCCCTGGTCGCCTCCGGCCTGCTGTCGGTGCCCGCGGCCTGGCAGTCCAGCGTGAGCCAGGTCGAGGACGGCACCCTGGACCCGGCCGACCACCCGGGCGCGCGCGTGCTCACCGGCGCGAAGGCCCCGGAGGGCGTCCAACCCGGCCCGGACCCCTACGTGCTGGCGGACACCGTCTCGCCGGCGTGGGCCGCCGGCTGCATGTCGACCTTCGAGGACGACCCGGACGAGCTGGTCATCGACCGTTACACCGGCGAGGAGGCCGACCACTGCATCTTCGGCGACAAGGACGCCGAGGTCGAGGTCTACCTGGTCGGCGGCTCGCACGCCGAGCAGTGGATGGCCCCGATGGACGAGCTGGGCAAGAAGCACGGCTTCAAGGTCGTGCCGCTGGTGCGCCAGTCCTGCCCGGCATTCGTCACCGAGCTCGACGGCGTCTTCGACGAGGGCTGCCAGATCTTCAACCAGCGCGTCATCGAGCGCATCGAGGAGCAGCAGCCGGACCTCGTGGTCTCGAACTCCACGCGCCCGCTGCTGGAGATCGGCCAGACCATCGACTCGGTGCCGCAGTCCTACATCACCCTGTGGGACTTCCTGGCCGCCGAGGGCATCCCGTTCGTCGGCCTGCGCGACAACCCCTGGTTCCTCCTCGAGGACGGCGGGCCCGACATGGTCTCGCAGTGCCTCGAGGAGGGCAACGACTTCTACGACTGCGGCCGCCCGCGCGAGGACGTCTACGCCGACTCCGACCCGGCCCGGCCCTACCTGGAGGCCCGCCCCGGCATGCTCGCGGTGGACACCTCCGGCTGGTTCTGCCCGAACGGTTTCTGCGGCGCGGAGATGGGCAACATCTACATGTGGCGCGACGGCAACCACATGTCCGATGACTTCGCCCTCTCGCTGCAGGACCTGTTGTGGGAGCAGCTGCGCAAGCTCCTGCCGCCCGCGGCCGACGGACTGCTTGACGACGCCGCGCCCGCCGACGAGGCGGGCACCTCCGGCGAGGCGACCACGACCGGGCGCCGCCCGGCGCAGGGCGCGGGCGGCCCGGGCGGCGCGGGGCAGACGTCGCAGCCGCAGCGTGACCCGGACACCTACGGCAACGGCACGGGGCCGTCCGCGGGCGCGGGCTACGGCACCGGCGGGTACGGCAGCAACTACGGCACCGGGAACGGCTCCGGCTACGGAAACCAACAGGGGCAGGGCTACGCCCCGCCGGCTTACGGCGGCTACGACAGCTACAACGGCTACGGCTACTGAGCCGGGGCAGCGGGCCTCAGCGGGCCCAGAAGGCGCTGACCGGGAAGCCGAAGGAGTTCAGCGCCCGGCGCACCAGCGGCAGCGACAGACCGATCACCGAGGAGGGGTCACCCTCGATGCGGTCGATGAACCAGCCGCCGAGCGCCTCCAGGGTGAAGGCACCGGCGCACTCGAGCGGCTCACCCGAGGTCGCGTAGGCGGCGATCTCGTCCTCGCGGGCGTCGGCGAAGAAGACGCGCGTGCCGGCCGTCTCGACGATCTCGCGGCCGTCGGGGCCGATCACGCAGTGCCCGGTCAACAGGTCCGCGGCCTTGCCGGCCTGGGCGCGCCAGCGCTCCACCACGCGCTCGGCGGTGTGCGGCTTGCCCTGCAGCTCGCCGTCGAGCAGCAGCATCGAGTCGCAGCCGATGACGGTCGCGGGCGCGTCGCCGGAAAGGCGCGCGCGCACCGCGCGCGCCTTGGCCACGGCGAGGGCGGCGACGACGTCGGCGGGCGCGGCGTCGTCAAGCGAGGAGCGGATGGCGTCCTCGTCGACGTCGGCGGGGATGAGCTCCGGCTCGCAGCCGCCGGCGTGCAGCAGCGCGGCGCGCGAGGGGGAGCGGGAGGCCAGGATCAGGCGCACGGGTTCGGACACGGGCGCACTCAGCGGTAGGTCAGCGTGCGGAAGGCGGCCGGGTTGAAGCCGGCCACGTGCAGGCGGCGGGCGGAGGCGCGGCCCCAGTCGTTGCGCTCGCGCTCCTGCGGTCCGGAGGAGCGGCGGGCGACGTCGTGGAGCACCTTGTCCAGGGCGGCGACCTCGACGTCATCCGGGTGCCCGCTCAGGACGGTGAACATCGGTTGCGCAGTGGT